>JAJXZX010000015.1 GCA_021779835.1 Pseudomonadota bacterium
GCGTTGGCTCTTCGCTTTCGGGCTGCTGACGGCAACTTTTAACCCGACCTCGTTCAACTATGTGCGCTGGGTGCAACAGAACCAGACCGCCAACCTGTCGCTTACCGTGTTTTTCGGCCTGCTGCTGTTCATCGGCTATGTGATTTACCTGTCTGCCACGCTGCGTTCGATCGGCACCTTCGGCGTGGCGATGGTTATCGCGGTGTTTGCTTCGCTGATCTGGGTGCTGCACGATCAGGGCATCTTGCTGCTGACCAACTACAACCTCAACCTCTGGCTTGGCATCTTTGCGCTCTCGCTCGTGTTGGGCATCGGCCTGTCGTGGAGCATCGTCCACAAAGCGCTGACCGGCCAAATCGACGTTGACGAACACGAGGGTTGAACGACTGCGGTAAAGGGGTTGCGGGAAGGGGCGCATCGTCCTAGATAGACCCGTCAAAACCCGGAGGTCTCGCGCCCCGGCCCCCCAAAAGTCACTCGAAAGCCGATCCATGGAAAACGTCGTTCTTGTCATCCACCTGATCCTGGCGCTTTGCCTGATCGGCGTCGTCCTGTTGCAACGCTCCGAAGGCGGCGGGCTTGGCATGGGTGGCGGCGGCGGTGGCACCGGCGTGATGACGGGCCGTCAGGCCGCAACGGCGCTGGCCAAGCTGACCTGGATCTTCGCGTTTGGTTTTTTCTGCACGTCGATCGCGCTGACCGTGATTGCGGCGCGCAACGCCTCGGGCAGCTCGGTCATCGACCAAAGCACCACCTCCGCCCCGGCGCCGACCCCGGCTGTTCCCGTCGTGCCGCAAGACAAAGTGCCCGCCGCCTCGTCGCTGCTGCCGCCGACGGCGCCTGCCACGCCGGACGCGCCGACCACACCGCCGCGCGCCGGAAACTAAGACCCACCAGCTTTTGTTAACCTGTCCCGCACCGCAACATCATGTTGCGGTCGGGTTGCTATTTTGCAGTTTCTCGGGTAAAGCATAAATCCCGTGATGCTGCGCACGCCATTTGGCGAATCGCACCACATCGACTTTGTTCAATCACGGGGGCCCATCCGCATGGCACGTTATGTTTTTATCACCGGCGGGGTGGTTTCCTCTCTGGGCAAGGGTCTCGCCTCCGCCGCCCTCGGTGCGTTGTTGCAGGCGCGCGGCTTCTCGGTCCGCCTGCGCAAACTCGACCCCTATCTCAACGTCGATCCCGGCACGATGTCACCCTTTGAGCATGGCGAGGTGTTCGTCACCGACGACGGCGCCGAAACCGACCTCGACCTCGGCCACTACGAGCGCTTTACTGGCGTCCATGCCCGCAAGACCGACTCGGTGTCCTCTGGTCGCATCTATTCTAACGTGTTGGAAAAAGAGCGCCGTGGCGACTACCTCGGCAAAACCATTCAGGTCATCCCGCACGTCACCAATGAAATCAAAGACTTCCTTCACATCGGTGAAGATGAGGTCGATTTCATGCTTTGCGAAATCGGCGGCACCGTTGGCGATATCGAGGGCCTGCCGTTCTTCGAGGCGATCCGCCAGTTCATCCACGAACGCCCGCGCGGCGAATGCCTGCTGATGCACCTAACCCTGCTGCCCTACCTCGCCGCCTCTGGCGAGCTGAAAACCAAGCCGACCCAACACTCCGTCAAGGAGTTGCAGTCCATTGGCCTTGCGCCCGACGTCCTCCTTCTGCGCTCTGAACACCCGATCCCGGACAAAGAGCGCGAGAAAATCGCCCTGTTCTGCAACGTCCGCAAAAGCGCGGTGATCGCCGCGCCCGACCTCAAAACCATCTACGACGCGCCGCTCGCCTATCACCGCGAGGGGCTCGACCAAGCCATCCTTGACGCCTTCGGCATCTCCCCCGCGCCACGTCCCAACCTCGCCCGGTGGGAGGACGTGATGGACCGTCTGGTCAACGCCGAAGGCGAGGTGCGCGTCGCCATCGTCGGCAAATACACCCAGCTTGAAGACGCCTACAAATCCATCGCCGAGGCGCTGACCCACGGCGGCATGGCCAATCGCACCCGCGTACGCGCCGAATGGATCGACGCCGAGATATTCGAACGCGAAGACCCCGCGCCCTACCTTGAAGGCTTCCATGCCATCCTCGTCCCCGGCGGCTTCGGCGAGCGCGGCACCGAGGGCAAGATCAAGGCCGCCGAATTCGCCCGCACCCGCGGCGTTCCCTACCTTGGCATCTGCCTGGGCATGCAGATGGCCGTGATTGAAAGCGCACGCGATCTGGCCGGCATCCCCGACGCCGGATCAGAGGAGTTTGACCACGAATTCGGAAAGAAAAGGTTTACGCCGGTCGTCTACCACCTGAAGGAATGGATTCAGGGCAACCACGTCGTCGCCCGCAAGGTTTCCGACGACAAGGGCGGCACCATGCGGCTTGGCGCCTACACCGCCACCCTCACCCCCGGCTCCCGCGTCGCGCAAATCTATGGCGCGACCACCATCGAGGAACGCCACCGCCACCGCTACGAGGTCGATACGAAATACCGCGACAAGCTCGAAAAATGCGGCCTGATCTTTTCCGGCATGTCCCCCGACGGCCGCCTGCCAGAGATCGTCGAGATCCCCGACCACCCGTGGTTCATCGGCGTGCAATTCCACCCCGAGCTTAAATCCAAACCCTTCGCCCCGCACCCCCTCTTCGCGGATTTCATCCGCGCGGCGGTCGAGGTGAGCCGGTTGGTGTGACGTGGGGCGTGAAAGGACATTTCTGTGGTTGGGATAAGTAAATATGACGAGATTGAGAGACATTTACGACACGCTCAGACAAGCTTGGAAAAGTTGGTTTTGGCCGCAGACGGGTCTGAGTTAAGGGACTGTTGGGAAGCATTTCTTGTTGATTTTTCCAGCGCAATTGGAAAAATGATTGCGTTTGCCCAACGGGAAGTCACGTCCCGCCCGTTTGGGCACAAACTTAAAAACGCGTCACGCTTTGATGACGAGGGACTTGTATTTTTGCGTGAGGCGCGGAATGTCGCGGTACACGGGCTTGAACCTTTTGCTGACTTTACAAACCCATCCGTCAACATATCTGGTGCTATTTTAATGTCAGGAAATTCAAGTGCAGCATTTTCCAACACCTATATTAATGGCGTAAATATTGGAAATTTCTCAATTGAAACTAAGAATGGCCGAGTGAACAGAATATCAGGAAGGCCCAACACGCAAATTTCAGAAGTGCCCGCTTCCATTAAGCTTAAGCCTGTAAAAAACCCTGAAAAGAAAGCCATTACTCCGGTCCCTACATCGGTATTTGGCATAAAAGTGGAAGGTGGAAGCCCTGACCATTTGGCAAAGACCGCACTAGATGGCTTACGGAATGAGTTGCTCATTTTGCGTGAGATATTGCAATAACTAGCCGTAGGCTACCCCCCTCCCCGCACCCCCAACCAAAGGCCCCCTCCCATGACCCAAGTCACCGGCGGCTGTCTCTGCGGCAAGGTTCGCCTCATCGCCACTGGCCGCCCCTACCGTGTCGGCGTCTGCCACTGCATGGACTGCCGCAAGCATCACGGCGCGATGTTCCACGCCTCTGCCGTTTTCCCGGCCGACGCCGTGACGATCACCGGCGAAACCGGCGACTACAACGGGCGCCACTTCTGCCCTAGCTGCGGCTCCTCGGTGTTCGGCCGCTCGGGCGATGAGGTCGAGGTCAACCTTGGCGCCCTTGACGCCCCCGACCAATTCACTCCCAGCTACGAGCTGTGGACGGTCCGCCGAGAGCACTGGCTGCCGCCCTTTCCCCACGTCAAAGGCTACGACCGCAACCGCACCACATCCGGTCGCGCCGACGAGTAGCGCGGAGGCCAGCCTAGCAGATCAACGTCGCTCCGGCGCCGCTCCGCCGACCGTCTTTATTTCGCTTCCCGAAACGGCGATCACCCGCTATCACAGCGCCGTCAAACGGAGTGACCCGATGTTTCTAGTTCTGCGCCGCGCTGCCCTGCTTTTTGGGCTCAGCGTCCTCGCCGCCTGTGCCAGCCCGCACGTCGAAGAAGCCAAGGCGAGCCAGACTGCGATCCATCGCGGCGAGACCCCGGAACTGCACGCCCTCATCAATAAAGCCGCCCACGACTACGGGGTGCCTGCCGCCCTGATCCACAAGGTAATTCAGCGCGAAAGCGGCTATAACCCCGCCGCCCGCAACGGCCCCTATTATGGCCTGATGCAGATCCTGCCCGGCACCGCGCATACGATGGGCTATAGCGGCCCGGCCCGTGGCCTGCTCGACGCCGGCACCAACCTGACCTACGGCGTGAAATACCTGCGCGGCGCCTGGCTTTTGTCACACGGCAACTATGACACCGCGATTATGTGGTATGCCAAGGGCTATTACTACGAGGCCCGCCGCCGCGGCATGCTGGATCAGGTCGGCATGCGCTAGGCCGGGGCACGCACCCGCGGGTCCGCAGTCAGCGCGACAAACCGCGGCAGGTCGAACGGGTGCAACACCTAACGTTCCCCCTCCGATCCGTTACCGAACCGTCACATCTTCCTGCTCTAAGCGCCGCCGATCCCTGCTGCCGGAGCGCCCCATGACCGATCCTGACGACCACCCCGGCCGCGATTGGCTTCAGGCCGAACTCGCCGACACCTTCCATGAAGACATCGAGCTGGAGCTTGAAGACGCCGCCCTTTCGCTTGAAATCGCGCGGATCTACAAAACCCAACATCCCGACACCATCGACAGCAACAGCTATTTTCACGCGCTGATCCGCCTGCAATCCGAACTTATCAAGTTGCAGGATTGGGTGCAGCATCACAACGAAAAGGTCGTGGTGATCTTCGAGGGGCGTGACAGCGCGGGCAAGGGCGGCGTAATCAAACGCATCGCGCAACGCCTCAACCCCCGCGTGGTGCGCACCGTGGCGCTGCCCGCGCCTTCGGATCGCGAAAAAACCCAGTGGTATTTCCAACGCTACGTCCCCCACCTGCCCGCGGGCGGCGAGATCGTGCTGTTCGACCGCTCGTGGTATAACCGCGCCGGCGTCGAGCGCGTGATGGGCTTCGCCTCTGAGCCGCAGGTCGAGGAGTTCTTTCACGACGTCCCCGAATTCGAACGTATGCTGGTCCGCTCTGGCATCCGCGTCATCAAATACTGGTTTTCCATCACCGATGAGGAACAGCAGCTTCGCTTCCTCATGCGCATCCACGACCCGATGAAGCAGTGGAAGCTGTCGCCGATGGACCTGCAATCCCGCGTGCGGTGGGAGCAATATACCAAGGCGAAAGAAGAGATGTTCGCCCGCACCAATATCCCCGAGGCACCGTGGTATATCGTCGAGGGCAACGACAAGAAACGTGCACGCCTCAACTGTATCGACCATTTCCTGTCGCTGGTCCCCTATGGCCCGGTCCCGCATGAAGAGGTCACGCTGCCCGACCGCGTTTTCAACCCCGCCTATGAACGCGCCGTGCTGCCGCAAAAGCTGTATGTGCCACAGAAATATTGACAATATTGATCCTTGTGCCGCGCCCGGTTCCGCCTATCCTCATCCCGACTTTGGGGGCGAGCTATGCTGGATTTTCACACACTCGATGTTTTCACCACCACTCCCTTTGCGGGGAACCCTCTGGCGGTCGTGTTGGGCGCCGACGCGCTGACCACCGCGCAGATGCAGACCATTGCGCGCGAATTCAACCTGTCCGAGACGATCTTCGTGCAGGCGCCGCAAAGCCCCAACCACACCGCCCGCGTGCGCATCTTCTTCCCCACGGCTGAAATCCCGTTTGCCGGCCACCCAACCATCGGCTGCGCCATCCTTCTTGCGACTCAAAGCCACCCGTCTGGTGATTTCACCGCCCATTTGGTGCTGGAGGAAGAGGCGGGACTTGTTCCCGTCACCGTCACCCGCACAGGCACGGTGACAGAGGCCGAATTCACCGCCCCGCGCCTGCCCGTTCCGCATCAAGGCACCGCTGAGCCGGCGCAGATCGCCGCCGCCCTTGGCGTGGATATAGCTGCGGTAGGCTTCGGCACCCATCATCCCGGCATCTGGCAGGGCGGCCCCGCTTTCCTCTACGTCCCGCTGCGCAACTCCGCCGACCTCGCCGCCGCGCGACCCCGCGAGCCGCACTGGTCCGCCCTGATGACCACCGCCAATGTTGACAGCGCCTACCTCTATACGCGTGGCGAGACCTTCGATTTCCAAGCCCGCATGTTCTCGCCCACCGCAGGCATCCCCGAAGATCCCGCCACCGGGTCGGCCACGGCGATCCTTGCGGCCCAACTCCACGCCGCGGGCCAAATTCCCACCGGCACCACCCGCTTCAGCCTGCTGCAAGGTGCCGAGATGGGCCGCCCCAGCCACCTGACGCTGACCATCGACGCCACCGACACTGTCACCGCGATCCGCATCCGTGGCTCTGCGGTCCCGATCAGCCAGGGCCGCCTTCACCCGCCCACTTGAAAGGTTCCCTGATGCCCAAAGGATACTGGATCGCCCTCGTCGACGTCCACGACACCGCCGCTTACGATCTTTATCGGCAGGCCAATGCCGCGCCCTTTGCCGAATACGGCGCGCGATTCCTCGCGCGAGGCGGCCCGCAAGAGGTGGTCGAAGGACAGGCGCGCAAACGCTCTGTCATCCTTGAATTCCCCACCATCGAGGCCGCGCGCGCCTGCTATGCCTCGCCCGGCTATCAGGCGGCCAAGGCGTTGCGCCTGAACGCCGCCGACGGCGACATCATCATCGTTGAGGGCTACGCGGGCTAAGCCTGCCAAATCATATCCCTGTCATAAGGCGATTTCCTGCTTGGCCACGGCCCTCGCCGCTCTTATATGCAGGCGATGTTTGGCGATCTTCTCCGCGGCCTTCTGGCCTCCGATCCCGCCCCGCTGGCGGACCCCGATGCGCGCGTGGCGATGGCCGCGCTTCTGGTGCGCGTCGGTCGCTCTGGCACAGGCTACACCGACATCGAAGTCACGCGCATCGACCGCATCCTTACGGTGCGCTATGCGCTCTCGCCCTTCGCCGCAGTTGACCTGCGCCGTCAGGCCGAGGCGCTGGAGGCCGAGGCCCCCGATACCGTGCGCTTTACCCGCGCCATCAAGGACTGCGTTGATCTGGAGCACCGCCAATCGGTGATCGAGGCGATGTGGGAGGTGGTGCTGGCCGACGGCATCCGCGAATCCGAGGAAGACGCCCAGATGCGCCTATTGGCCAACCTCTTGGGCATCAGCGACCGCGACAGCAACATCGCCCGCCTGCGCGTGGAAAACCGTCTGGCATGATCGCCGCGCTGCCAATGTACGACCGGCCGGAAAACGCCGCCGCCCACGATGCGCTGTGGGCGGCGATCCGCGATGCGATCCACGCGGCGGGTCATCCCGCGCCCGCCACCCTCAACCGAGATATTGGGTTGCTGGAGGGCGGGACTGCGCCCGACCTGATCCTTGGCCAAGCCTGCAACCTGCCAATGCGCACCAGCCTGCGCGACCGCGTGACCTATGTCGCGACCTTCGATTATGGCCTGCCCGACCTGATCCCCGGTTATTACCATAGCCTGTTCGTCACGCGGGCCGGCGACGCCACCGACCTGCCCACCTACGCCTCGCGGCGCTTTGCCTATAACGGTGACGACAGCCACTCGGGCTGGGCCTCGGCGCAACTCGCGGCTAACGCGCTAGGCTTTCGCTTCACCAACACCCACGCCACCGGCGCCCACCGGTTTTCGGCGCAAGCCGTGGCCACAGGCCGCGCCGATATCGCCGCGATCGACGCCATCTCATGGCGCGCCATCACCCGCTGGCAGCCCGACGACGCGCGCGCGCTGCAAATCATCGGCCTCACCGCAGCCACCCCCGGTCAGGCGCTCATCACCCGAAAAGGCGCCGATCCCGCCCCCCTCCGCGCCGCCCTTCGAACCGCCCTGGCAACCCTCGCGCCGCAACACCGCGCCACGCTTGGCATCCTCGGGCTCACGCAAATCCCGCTTGCCGCCCACCTTGAAATCGCGACGCCGCCCGGCCCCGAAATCCTCGCGGAACCCGACATGGCGTAAAAGGGTTGCTTTGTGACCCCCGATCCGTGCTAGACTGCTCGGATAAACAAAGCCCAAGTGACCCTCGTGATCCCGCCTGCCCGCCCATGCCCCTGCCTGCCAGCCTGTTTTCCGGGCCGCACGGGGTCTCAGCAACTGGCCGAGGAACCCCCCCCATACTCCTGATCCAACGACCACACAGGCGCGCCCGCGCCTTTCTCCCGGCCTTTGCCGGGGTCATTGAACAGGTGAAACTATGAAGAACTGGCTTAGAAAACACCCCGAGGTGCGAACCATTCGGGTTGCCGCCGCCGACCTTAACGGTCAGGCCCGTGGCAAACGCATCCCCTCGCGCTTTGCGGACAAGGTCGTCACTGACGGCACCCGCTTCCCGATGTCGGTCCTCAACCTCGACATCTGGGGCGAGGATATTGAGGACAGCCCGCTGATCTTCGACAGCGGCGACGCCGACGGCGTTCTGCGCCCAACCGAGCGCGGTTTCATGCCGATGCCGTGGTTGGAGGCGCCAACCGCGCTGCTGCCGATCTGGATGTTCCGCGAAAACGGCCAACCGTATGAGGGCGACCCGCGCCACGCGCTGGCCAATATCCTCAACCGCTACAAGGCCCGCGGCCTGACCCCTGTGGTGGCAACCGAGCTGGAGTTTTTCCTGATCGACGACTCTGGCAAGACCCTGCAAGAACCCGCCAGCCCGCGCTCTGGCAAACGCCGCAAGGCGGCTGAAACGCTGGCGCTGCGCGCGCTCGACGCCTTCGACACGTTCTTCACCGACCTTTACGACATGTGCGAGGCGATGGACATTCCCGCCGACACCGCCATTTCCGAGGCCGGCCTCGGCCAGTTCGAAATCAACCTGATGCACACCGACGACGCGCTGAAGGCGGCTGACGATACCTGGCTTTTCAAGATGCTGGTCAAGGGGCTCGCCCGCCGCCACGGCTTTGCCGCATCTTTCATGGCGAAACCCTACCCGGATTATTCCGGCAACGGTCTGCACACCCATTTCTCCGTCCTCAATGAGGAAGGCGAGAATGTGTTTTCCAACGGTGGCCCCGAAGGATCGGTCGTGCTGCATCAGGCCATCGCGGGTTGCCTTGCCGCGATGCACGATTCCACCCTGCTGTTCGCGCCCCACGCCAACAGCTATGACCGTCTGGTGCCAGAGGCTCATGCCCCCAATCAGGTCTGCTGGGCGTATGAGAACCGCACCTCTGCCATCCGTGTCCCCTCGGGCAGCGTTAGCGCGCGCCGCATCGAGCACCGCGTCTCGGGCGGCGACGTGAACCCTTACCTGATGATCGCCGCCATCCTCGGTGCGGCACTGATCGGCATCGAGGACGGCATGACCCCGCCGCCGCCCATCACCGGCAACGCCTACGCGCTTGACCTGCCGATGATCCCAGACACTTGGGACGCCGCCATCACCGCATTCGAGAACAGCACCATCGTGCCGCGCATCTTCCCGGCAGAGCTGATCCGCAACTACGTCCTGACCAAACGGCAGGAACAGCGTTACATGGAAGAACTTTCGCCCGAGGAACAGGTCTCGGTCTATCTCGACACCGTCTAAGCCAATGCCCCCTTGCCGCGCCGTGGCACGGGGGCTACGCTTTTGGCCAAACCCTACACAAAGAGACATCCATGCTGATCGGCATTCTACAAACCGGAGAGACGCCCGAGGTTCTTCGCGGGCGCTCTGGCGACTATCCTGACATGTTCGAAACCATGCTTTCGGGCTACGGCTTCACCTTCCGCACCTGGCGCGCGTTGGATAACCAACTGCCTGCCTCGGTGAACGAGGCCGACGGCTGGCTTATCACCGGCTCGCGGCATGGTGCCTACGAAGACCTGCCCTTCATCAAACCGCTGGAGCGTTTCATCCGCGCCGCCTACGACGCGCATGTGCCAATGGTCGGCGTCTGCTTTGGCCACCAGATCATCGCGCAGGCGATGGGCGGCAAGGTCGAGAAATACCACGGCGGCTGGTCCGTCGGTCCGCAGGAATACGACTTTGACGGCAAAAAGATGATCGTCAACGCATGGCATCAGGATCAGGTCACCGAAAAACCGGCCAGCGCCACGCGCATCGCGACCTCTGATTTCTGCGAAAACGCGGCGTTCCTTTACGATAACCGCACCTTCACCGTGCAGCCGCACCCAGAGATGACCGACGATTATGTGCAGGCCCTGATGGAAACCCGCGGCAAGGGTGTGGTGCCCGACGCGCTGATCTCTCAGGCCGCCGCCCGCTTGGGCACGCCGCTCGACAGCGGCTCGCTAGCCGATCAGATTGCCGCGTTCTTTAAACTTCCCAGACCCAAATCATAAATCCCGAGAGACAGCGCCCGAAAGGCCAAACCATGTCCGACTGGACCCAAAAACTACCCGAAGCCGCGCGTGATTATATAGCGGGGCGTCGCCTCGACGAGATCGAATGTATTGTCGGCGACATCGCCGGTGTGGCGCGGGGCAAGGCAATGCCTGCCTCGAAATTCGCGCGTCAGCCGACATTCTTCCTGCCGAACTCGATCTTTCTGCAAACGATCACCGGCGAATGGGCGGAAAACCCGACGGGCGCCTTCACCGAACCCGACATGATCCTGGTGCCCGATTTCACCACCGCCACCGCCGCTCCCTGGACGGCGGATGTGACGCTGCAAGTGATCCACGACGCGCAAGACCAGCAAGGTGTGCCGGTCCCCTTCGCGCCGCGCAACCTTCTGCGCCGCATCATCGCGCTGTATGAGGCCGAGGGCTGGACCCCGATCGTCGCCCCCGAGATGGAATTTTTCCTTGTCGCGCGCAACATAGACCCCAACCAGCCGATCATCCCGCCGATGGGCCGCTCTGGCCGTCGCGCGGCAGGCAAACAGGCCTATTCGATGTCCGCCGTCGATGAATACGGCAAGGTGATCGACGACATTTACGACTTCGCCGAGGCGCAGGGGTTTGAGATTGACGGCATCCTGCAAGAAGGCGGCGCGGGCCAGATCGAGATCAACCTGAACCACGGCGATCCGGTCAAGCTGGGCGACGAGATCTTCTACTTCAAACGCCTGATCCGCGAGGCGGCGTTGCGCCACGATTGCTTTGCCACCTTCATGGCCAAACCGATCGAGGGCGAGCCGGGGTCGGCCATGCACATCCACCACTCCGTCGTGGACAACAAGACCGGCAAGAACATCTTCTCCGACAAGAAAGGTGCCGAGACCGAGGCCTTTATGCACTTCATTGCGGGTATGCAGACCTACCTGCCCTCGGTCATCGCGCTGCTCGCCCCTTATGTGAACAGCTACCGCCGCTACGTCCCCGATTTTGCCGCCCCGATCAACCTCGAATGGGGCCGCGACAACCGCACCACCGGCCTGCGCGTCCCGATCTCGGAACCTGCCGCACGGCGCGTCGAAAACCGGCTGGCGGGGATGGACTGCAACCCCTACCTCGGCTTCGCGGCCTCGCTCGCCTGCGGCTACCTTGGTTTGAAAGACGGCAAACTGCCCCGCGCCGAATGCACCGGCGACGCCTACATGTCGGCGGATGAGCTACCCACCAACCTGGGTGACGCGCTCGACATCCTCGCGGCTACCCCCGCCATGCGCGCGGTTCTGGGCGAGGAGTTCTGCAAGGTCTACGAGTCGGTAAAGCGAAATGAATACAAAGAGTTCCTGCAAGTCATCTCGCCTTGGGAACGCGAACACCTGCTTTTGAACGTATGAACCTGCTGACCGCCAACGACCGGGCGGGCACCTACCCGCCCAGCCTCTACGCCGCCACCCGGGATCCCAGCCCCGAGCGTCCGGCCCTTCAGGGGGCGGTGCGAGCGGATGTCTGCATCATCGGTGGCGGCTACACCGGCCTCTCCGCTGCGCTGCACCTCGCCCGCGCTGGCCGCCGAGTGGTCGTGCTGGAGGCGCACCGCGCGGGCTTTGGCGCCTCAGGCCGCAACGGCGGGCAGATTGGCTCTGGTCAGCGGCTAGAGGTTGATGCGCTGGAAAAGATGGCGGGCCGCGCCGCCGCGCGCCGCCTGTGGGACATGGCCGAAGACGCCAAAGCACTGACCTTCGCGCTGGCGGCAGAGGCGGGCGTGCCCACCCACAAAGGCATCGCCCACGCTGCCCGCCGCCCGTCCGAAGTCGCCCACGCGCACTACATGGCCGACCGCCTCGCCCGCGATTATGGCTATGACCAGATCACGCCGCTTGACGCCGCGGGCCTGCGCGCCCTGATCCCCTCGCCGGCCTATATCGGCGGCGATATCGACCACGGTGGCGGCCACGTCCACCCGCTCAACCTCGCCCTCGGCCTCGCACGGATGGCCGAAAGTGCGGGCGCCACGATCCACGAGAACACCACCGCCACGGCCCTGACCCACGGCACCGCCACCACCCCCAGCCGCATCACCACGCAGCAAGGAGAGGTTACCGCCGATCACATCATCCTTGCCGCCAACGGCTACCTCGACCGGCTGGAGCCCTCGGTCGCGGCCCGCGTGATGCCGATCAACAACTACATCGTCGCCACCGAGCCCTTGGGCGACCGCGCGGCAGAGGTGCTAACCCAGAATATCGCCGCCCATGACACCAAGTTCGTGGTCAACTACTGGCGCCTGTCGGATGACAAACGGCTGATCTTTGGCGGCGGCGAGACCGTCACCTACCGCTTCCCCAAGGACATCGCCGCCAAGGTGCGCAAACCGATGCTGGAGGTCTACCCGACCCTGCATGACGTGAAGATCACCCACGCTTGGGGCGGCACCCTCGCCATCACGCTGAACCGGATGCCCTGCTTCCGCCGCCCCGCGCCCAATACCCTGTCGGCCAGCGGCTTTTCCGGCCACGGCGTCGCCCTCGCCAACCTCGCAGGCCGCTTGATGGCACAGGCGATCACCGCCACCGGCGACGGGTTCGATGCGATGGCCGCCCTGCCGATGCCCGCATTTCCCGGCGGCGCGCTGCTGCGCGCGCCGATGCTGGTCGCCGGCATGTCATGGTATGCGCTGCGCGACCGCCTCGGCATCTGACCGCCGTTCACAAATAATTCGTTGGTCAAATCACCGCTCTGCCCTTACACCTTTCCTGAAAGAGACTTTCAGAAAAGGTGAAACATGGCCCTCGCACCCAACGTCTATGACGCAGAGCCGATCCCCGCCGCCGCCCGCCTTGAAATCGAGCGATTGCTCGCCTCGGGCGACCTTTTCCGCTACACCAACGAGGGCTCTCCGGTGGCGCTGCTGGAACAGGAATTCGCCGAGCTGATGGGCAGCCGCTTCGCCCTCGCCGTCTCTTCCTGCTCGGCCGCGCTATTTCTGTCGCTGAAAGCGCTAGACCTGCCGCGCGGCGCGCGTGTGCTGATCCCGGCCTTCACCTTCGCCGCCGTCCCCTCTGCCGTGGTCCACGCCGACTGCACACCCGTTCTGGTCGAAGTCGGTGTGAATTATCGCGTGGATATGACTGATTTCATAGCGAAAATCGACGATGACATCGCCTGCGTCCTCATCAGCCACATGCGCGGCCACACCTCTGACATGGACGCGATCATGGCGGCCTGCGACGCGCGCGGTATACCGGTAGTCGAGGATGCAGCCCATTCGCTCGGCACGCTCTGGAACGACAAAAAGATCGGCACCATCGGCAAGGTCGGCTGTTTCAGCTTCCAATCCTACAAGATGATTAACGCGGGCGAAGGCGGCATCATGGTCACCGACGATCCCGAAATCGCCGCCCGCGCCATCATCATGTCGGGCGCGTATGAGCATAACTGGAAGAAACACGCCGGTATGCAGAACAGCTTTCACCACTGGCAGAACAAGCTGCCGCTTTACAACATGCGCCTGCAAAACCTCTCTGCCGCCATCATCCGCCCGCAAGTGCCCGAACTGGCCGCCCGGGTCGAAAAGGGCCGCACCAACCACGATTATGTCGCGGACCTGCTGAACGCCTCGCCCTGGCTTGACGTGCCGCCGCCGCTGGGGCCAGAGCTGCGCGCGCCGGACTCGATTCAGTTCAATCTGGTGGGGTTTGAGAGCGACGACGAAGCGCGCGCCTTTCAGGATGCCGCCAAAACGCGCGGAGTCGCGGTGCAGATCTTCGGCCTCAGCGCCGACAATGCCCGCGCCTTCTGGAACTGGCAGTTTCTGGGCGAGGCGGCAGAGCTGCCCCAAACCCGCGCCATGCTGATGCGCGCCTGCGACGTGCGCCTGCCAGTGCGCCTGACGGTGGCAGAGCTGGATTTCATCGCCGAGGCCCTGATCGGCGCTGCCGCCGAGGCCAAGACCGAGCCGCGCGCTTACGGCACCTGATCCAAAGGCGACGCCTGCGGCGTCACGGTTTTCGTGTCGCCGCAGGTTTGCGGCTCGGTTGATTTGAGTATTTTGGCCAAGAAGAAGCGGGTTGGAATTTGGTTACTGAACGAAAGTGTTGAATATCCGTTCAATAGCCTAGCTTTTACAGCCAAACACCCCGCCTAAAGCACGCGCAACTCCCCCGCCAGCCACGGCATCCTCGCCACGGCGGGCGCCACCACCAATTCCTGCAAAAGCGGCCGCAGACGCCCCGCAACTCTCGCAGGCATATCCCGCAACACCCCCGCCCGCGCGTTCAGCGAAATCCGGCGGCTGAGCGGCGCGAAGGGCAAGGGCAGCACATCCGCCCGGTCGCGAAACCGCTGTGCATGCAGGTAGCCAAGCGGCGTCAGGATCGTCCACCCCGCCCCGCCCGCCACCATCGCCATGATGGCGTGATAGCTGTCGAGTTCGAACCGATGCGCGAGCCGCAGATCCTCGCGCGCCAGATGTGCCGCGATCTGTCGGCCCATATGGTGGCGTTGCGAATATTGGATCAGGGGCAGCGCGCGCAACTGCGCCAGCACGTCGCCCCCGGCATCGACCATTCCCTTGGGTGCCGCGACAACGAAGGGTTCGCGCAACAGCGGATGCACCTCCATCCACTCGGCGACCGCCCCCATATCCGCGGCCACCACGACATCCAAGGCGCGGCTGTCGAGTTGGTCAAACAGCCGATGGCTCGCCCCGGTTTCCAGCAGAAACTGACAGGTCTTCAGTTCCTCCGCCATTCCAGCCAACAGGCGCGGCGTCACGTCGGCGTCGAAATCCTCGACCATGCCAAGTCGGAAATTCGTGAGGCCCGCCAGATCGCCCGCCAGTTCGGCGCGCGCTTGCGTCGCCTCGTTCACAATCGCCTGCGCCCGTTTGCGAAACATATCGCCCGCTGGCGTCAGCGTCATCGGCCGCGCCGAGCGGTCCAACAGTTCCACCCCCAGCGCGGCCTCGAGCGCGGTGAGTTGCTGGCTGACGCCCGAAACGCTGGCGCTCAACCGCCGCGCCGCTGCTGAAATCGAGCGATCCTCTGCCGCGGCCAGAAACACCTCCAGCGCCCAAAGCGTGATGCGGCCCTGTGTGTCGGCCATGCGCGGCGGTCCTTTCGCGTCAATCGTCAAGCGCTCACGCTAGCGGCAAGCGCCCCACCACACAATGCCGCGAGCCACGCAAAATGCCGGGAAATCCGCGCGTCTTGCGCCGAACTGCCAGCGCCGCGCGCCACTCTGCCGGGGCGTCGCTGTGCCCGATTGCTTTGCCCCGCGCGCCCGGATAGCCTGCCCGCCATCATAGACTTGGAGGAATATTTCATGCGTGACAACGCACCGAATAGCTGGGAATCGCGGGCCGATACCTATTCGCTTTATGGCTTCACCGACCTGCCCTCGGTTCACGAGCGCGGCGCGGTCGTGTTGACCCACGGCAAGGGCCCTTATGTTTTCGACACGCATGGGCGGCAATACCTCGATGCGAACTCTGGCCTGTGGAACATGGTTGCCGGCTTCGATCACCCCGGCCTGATCGCCGCCGCCAAGGCGCAGTATGACCGCTTTCCGGGCTATCACGCCTTCTTTGGCCGCATGTCCGATCAGACCGTGATGCTGTCGCAGAAGCTGGTTGAGGTCTCGCCGTTCGAGCGTGGCCGTGTATTTTACACCAACTCGGGCTCTGAGGCGAACGACACCATGGTCAAAATGCTGTGGTTCATGCACGCCGCCGAGGGCAACCCGCAGCGCCGCAAGATCATCACCCGCATCAACGCCTATCACGGCGTGACGGCGGTGGCGGCCTCGATGACCGCCAAGCCCTATAACTCGGTGTTCGGCCTGCCGTTGCCCGGCTTCATCCATGTCGGCTGCCCGCATTACTGGCGTTTTGGCCAGACCGGCGAAAGTGAAGAGCAGTTCACCGCGCGGCTCGCGAAAGAGCTGGAGGCGACCATCATCAAGGAAGGCCCCGACACCATCGCGGGCTTTTTCGCGGAGCCGGTGATGGGCGCGGGCGGCGTGATTGTGCCGCCGAAGGGCTATTTCCAGGCGATCCTGCCGATCCTGAAACGCTACAACATCCCGATGATTTCTGACGAGGTCATCACCGGCTTTGGCCGCACCGGCAACACCTGGGGCTGTCAGACCTTCGACTTCATGCCGGACGCGATCATCTCGTCCAAGAACATCACCGTGGGCCTGTTCCCGATGGGCGCGGTGATCCTTGGGCCAGAGCTAGCCGACCGTGTGCAGGCCGCCGCCGAAAAGGTCGAGGAGTTCCCGCACGGCTTTACCGCCTCGGGCCACCCGGTTGGCTGCGCTATCGCGTTGAAGGCGATTGACGTGGTGATGAACGAGGGGCTGGCAGAAAACGTGCGCACCCTGACGCCGAAGTTCGAGGCCGGGATGGCCTATCTTGCCCAGAACAAGAACATCGGCGAGGCGCGCGGCGTCGGCCTGATGGGTGCGTTGGAGGCGGTGAAGGACAAGGCGACCAAGACGCCGTTCGACGGCTCGCTGTCGGTCAGCGAACGCATCGCCAATGCCTGCACCGATCACGGGCTGATCTGCCGTCCGCTGGGTCAGGCGATCGTGCTGTGCCCGCCGTTCATCATGACCGACGCGCAGATGGACGAGATGTTCAACAAGCTTGGCGATGCACTGAAAACGGTGTTCAAGCAAGTCGCGTAACTCACGCGGAGTTACATGCGAAACGGGGCGCCAGTGGCGCCCCGTATTCGTTTCACATCTTCGACAGCTTCGATTGCAGCTCTGCCAGTTGCTTTTTGATCTGGTCAAGGTCCGACGCGCCCGCTTTCGGCGCCTCGTCCGGTTCGGGCGCAGAGGTCGCCCCGCCCCAACCTGCCATCATCTTCTTCATAAAGGCCTGCTGGTTGCGCTGCATCGCCTCGAACCCCGGCACCGTCGCCAGAGGGCTGGGGATCGCTGTCATGTTTTCCATGATTTTGGATTGCCCGTCGCGCAGCATCTCGAATGACATGGCAAGGAACTGCGGCACGACGGATTGCGCCTGCGTGGTGTAGCTGCGCACAAGGTCGGTTAGCACGTTGATCGGCAACACGCTTTCGCCCTTGCTTTCATGCTCTGCGATGATCTGCAAAAGGTATTGCCGCGTCAGGTCGTCGCCACTTTTCAGGTCGATGATCTGCACTTCGCGCCCGGCGCGGATGAACCGCGCGATGTCGTCCAACGTGACGTAATCGCTGGTTTCCGTGTTGTAGAGACGACGGCTCGCATAGCGCTTAATCAGCAACGGCTTGTCAGTTTCGGCCATGACGCCCCCCATTTATTGCAGTGCAGAGAAGTCTAGGACGCCTGCGCAGAAAAAGAAAGGGCGGGCACATGGCCCGCCCTGTGGCGCGTCTGACGGGGAGGACGTCAGATCTGCGTCAATTACTTCGCAGCTGCAGCAGCTTTTTTCGCAGCGGTCGTGACGTCAGCGGTCGCTTTTTTCACCGCAGCGGTGGTTTCTTCCGACAGGTCTTTGCCGGCAGCCAGCATCAGCTCAACGGTTTCCATCTGCACTTTTTTCGCAACTTCAGCGAAAGCAGCCAGGTTCTCGGTCGCCATTTCAGCAGCTTGCGACGCGAAATCGGTCACAGCTTTGGTGTAGTCGGTCGGCTCAGCTTTGGCTTTCGACAGATCGCCAACCTTCGCAAAGGTGTCTTTCGCCCATTTGGACGAGATTTCGGTCGATTTCTCAGCAGCTTCCAGCGCAACTTTCGCCAGTTTTTCGGTCATCGCGGCCGAGGTCTTGAACGCGTCTTGGAACGCGGACGCATCAACCGGGAACGAGGCCATCATGTCTTGCATCGTTTTGGTGAAATCTTGGGTCTTCGCCATGATCTTTAACTCCATTACGCGCGGCCATTCCGGCCCGCTTCTGCAACCATAGATACATGCCGCGCCGCAGCATTTCAAGCATTTTCGCCGCAGCGCAGCATAATATTTATTGTGCAGAAATCTCAGCCGTTTGGCGTCGCGACCACATAGGTTCCCGGTGCTGCGACCAATACAGGATGGCTCGAATCACCCAAGGCGCGCGCCGGAATCATGGTTCCCGCGCGCGCCGCCAGCCACTCTCCCCAGCGCGGCCACCACGATCCGGGCGTGCGCACGGCCGCCGCTTTCCACGCGTTGGCGTCGGCCATCGGTGCCGTGCTGGTGTAGTGGCCATACTTGTTCCGGGAGGGCGGATTGACGATGCCCGCGATGTGGCCCGACTCTGACAGCACAAAGGTCTTGTCGGTAGAGCCGAACCGCTTGATCCCGTTGAAACTCGACCGCCACGCCGCGATATGATCGGTCTCGCAGGCAATGGCGCAGACTGGCACCGTGATATCGCCCAGCGACACCGGCTGCCCCATCACGGTGAACTCGCCCTTCGCCAGTTTGTCGTCCTGACACAGCCCGCGCAGATACTCCACCGCCATGCGCCCGGGCAGGTTGGTGCTATCCCCGTTCCAGAACAACAGATCGAACGCGGGCGGCGCCTCGCCCAGCATGTAGCTGCGGATCGCCGGTTGGTAGATCAGATCGTTCGAGCGCAAATAGGAAAACGTGCGCGACATGAAGAACGAACTCAGCAACCCGGTCTCGTTGCATTCCTTCTCAATCCCGTCGAGAAAATCGTTGTCGAGGAAAACGCCCACCTCGCCTTGATCGGAAAAATCGGTCAGCGTGGTAAAGAACGTCGCCGAATTGATGACGTCGAGCCCATGCTTTTTCATCCAGCCCAGCGTCAGACTTAGCGTGGTGCCAGCAATGCAATAGCCCACCACGTTGATCTTTTCGACATCACAGATCGCGCGCACTTCGTTGATCGCGGTCAGATAGCCCTCGCGGATATAGTCATCCAACCCGACATCGCGATAGCTGGCGTCGGGGTTGACCCAGCTGACCACGAACAGGGTAAAGCCTTGATCGACAATCCATTTTATCAAGCTGTTCTGCGCCTTGAGATCGAGGATATAGAACTTGTTGATCCACGGCGGAAAGATCAGCAACGGCGTCTTATGCACATCCGGCGTCGTCGGTGTGTATTGGATCAACTCCAGCATCCGGTTGCGAAACACCACGCCGCCCGCTGTCGTGCCGATATTTTCGCCCACCTTGAACGCGTTCTTGTCCGCCAGCGTCACCAGCAAATCGCCGTGGTTTGCCTCGACGTCGCGCACAAGGTTTTCCAGCCCCGCCACCAGCGATTGCCCGTCAGTTTCCACCGCTTTTTCAAGCGCATCGGGGTTGGTCGCAAGGAAGTTGGTCGGCGCCATCAGATCGAGGATCTGGCTGGTGAAATATTCCACCCGCTTACGCTCTTTCGGATCAAGATTTTCCAGCGCCGCCACCGCCTCATGCGTCGCCTCGGCGTTGATAAGGTATTGCTGCTTGACGAAGTTGAAGAACGGGTGGGTTTCCCACAAAGGGTTGCTAAAGCGTTTGTCAGCGGGCGTCGGGTCCGGCGGCGCCTCAAGCTTTCCCTTGGCCAGCACCTGCTGCGCCTCGACGTAATGCTTCAGCGATTTGCCCCAATAGCTGATCTGCGTTTCGAGAATCTTTGCCGGGTTCTGCACCATCTCGGCCATGTAGGCAGCGGCGGCTTTCAGAAAAAGCTCGTTGTTGGGCCCTTGAAGGCTGGGGTCGATCTTTCGCTTGTGTGCCATCGCGGCCACAAGCCGTTGCGACAATTCCTCAACTTTTACGAGGTTTTCGTTCAGGCGATCGAGCTTCCCGTCTACGACTTCTTCATCAGTTGTCATTGTATACTTTCCCCCCTATCGTGCCGCTATGCAGCATAGCGTCGCCCGACCGGGGGGGGAAGCGGCGTTTTGGGCGAGTGACCGGGGAAAGGCACGACATGAAGAATATGGCCACCTACGACTTGATGGAAGCGACGCGCAACGCGAATGAGTGGTGGGGTGCCACCGCGCGTGCCTTTGCCTCCAGCCCCGCTTTCGGGCTGGTGCCGCATCCGTTCTTCAAAGCCCTCTCGGCCTGGGGCCGCATCACCGAACGCAGCTTTGCGCGCATGGTGATCAAGCCCGACTGGGCGATTGCCACGGTTCCCGGCGACGATGGGCGCGACAGCGTCGTTTCGGTTGAAACCATCGTCGATAAACCCTTTGGCAGCCTGATCCATTTCAAAGTGCAAGGCCGCGCCGTGAAATCGCGCCGCGTCCTGCTGGTCGCGCCGATGTCGGGGCACTACGCCACGCTTCTGCGCTCGACCGTCGCCAGTCTGCTGCCGGACTGCGAAGTTTATGTGACCGATTGGCACAATGCGCGTGATATTCCGGTCTCGAAGGGCAAATTCGATATCGAGGATTACACGCTTTACCTCGTTGACTTCATGCGCACCCTCGGCCCTGACATCAACGTCATCGCCGTGTGCCAACCCGCCCCCCTGACCCTCGCCGCCACCGCCTATCTGGCCGAGGAAGACCCCTCGGCGCAGCCGCGCACGCTGACGCTGATCGGTGGGCCGATCGACCCGGATGCCGCTGACACCGATGTCACCGACTTTGGCCGCCGCATCACGATGGGGCAGCTTGAACACCTCGCCATTCAACGCGTCGGCTTCAAATTCGCCGGGGCCGGGCGGCTGGTCTATCCGGGCCTGCTGCAACTCGCCTCGTTCATCTCGATGAACGCCGACCGCCATTCCAAGGCGTTTGTCGATCAGATCATGCGCGCGGCGCAGGGCGAAGCGTCCGAACATGACGCCCATAACCGCTTCTACGACGAATACCTGTCGGTGATGGACATGACGGCAGAATTCTACCTGTCCACCGTCGAACGCATCTTTAAAAACACCGAGATTGCGCGCAACGAATTCGTGGTGGCGGGCAAAAAGGTTGATATCGGCAAGATCACCCAAGTCGCGGTCAAGACCGTCGAGGGCGCCGAGGATGATATTTCCGCGCCCGGTCAATGCGTTGCGGCTTTGCGCCTTTGCACCGGCCTGCCAGACTCGAAAAAGGCCAGCCATCTGGAACCCGGCGCGGGCCACTACGGCATCTTCGCGGGCAAATCCTGGCGCAACAACATTCGCCCGCTGGTGCTGGACTTCATCGACGCAAATGCGAACAACGGTGCGGCACCTGCGGCCAAGACCGAGGCCGCGCCCGCCAAGACCAAGGCCGCGATGCGCGTGGTTTCAGCGCAGTAATAGTGGTTCAGTCAGCCATGCTTCCAACACCCTCGTAACGGCCTCCGGCTGTTCTAGGGTGGGCATGTGGCCCGCGTCGTCAATCAGTTGCAACCGCCCATAGGGCAACATTTCGGCGATGAACTGGTGCCGGCGCGGCAGCGTCACCGGGTCCAGTGCGCCGCACATCACCAAGGCGGGCAACATCGCCTTGCGCAGCGCCTTTTGCTGATCCGGACGCCGCTGCATCGCGCGGCTCTGGCGCAGGTAAACCCCCTCGCCGAGCGTCAGCCCCATGTCGCGCATCATGTCCATGATCTCGTCCCGCGCGACCTCGGGCCCAAGTGACGAGGCCGGCACATCCGCCGCAAGGCTCGCCGCCAGACGCCCTGCCTGTGCCGCGACAATCCGCTCCTCACGCGCCGCGGCGGCCTGTGGCGTTTCAGCCTGAACAGCGATTGAAATCAATGCGATACGGCTGACCCGCTCTGGCGCACGGCGAAAGATTTCGAGGGCAACATTGCCCCCCATGCCCTGCCCGGCGAGCGCAAAGCGCGTGGGCAATGAGGTCAGAATATCCGCCGCCATCTCTTCGATCGTCGCCCCGCGCACTGGCGCCGCGACCATCACCGGCCAGTCGCCGGAAAGAGCGATTATCTGATGCCAGAACACACGCGCGTCGCACATCATGCCGGGGATAAGAACCAAAGTTTCAGGCATACCGTGCCGACCTCAAAAGCTTTTGCGCAACTGTCGCAGACCAGGCCGGAAACGCAACCCACTGTGCCCGGTTAACCGCGCCCCTCGGCAAGGCTCCGCGCCAGAACCTCTGCCACCGTCGTCTCGATCAACGCCAGACACTCCGGGGAAGAAAAGCGGTGGTCCGCCCCCTTAACCAGCGTCAGCCGCACGTCCGCGCCGGTCAGATGCCCGAACAACCGCAGCGCCACGCTGGGCAGCACATCCACATCAGCTTCGCCCTGCAACAGCCTAACTGGAAACGCAAATCCCAGCGGCGTGCGCAGCACCAACTGCCGCCGCCCGTCCTCGATCAGCCGCTTTGTGATGATATACGGCCCGTCAGCATAATCTGACGGCAGCGCGACGCGCCCCGTCGCCGCCATCTCCTCCCGCTGCGCCGCAGAGAACGCCGCCCACATGCTATCTTCGGTAAAGTCCGGCGCGGCGGCGATGCCGACCAGCCCCGCCACCCGGTCCGGCATCGCGCGCGCCACCAACAGCGCGATCCAGCCCCCCATCGACGAGCCTACCAGAACCTGCGGCCCCTCGGTCAGCGCCGCAATTGCCGCCATCGCATCCGCCGCCCAATCGCCAATCGAGCCGTCGAGAAAATCGCCCGACGACGCGCCATGCCCCGAGTAGTCGAAGCGCAAAAACGCCCGGCCCTCGCGCTCGGCCCAGGCCTGCAACGCCTGCGCCTTGGTCCCGGTCATGTCCGACTTGAACCCGCCCAGAAACACCACTCCCGGCGCCGCGCCCTCAGTGCGCACATAGGCAATCCGCCGCCCCTGCGCCGTGGTCAGCGTGCTGTTGGCCATCGCGTCGCTCTCCATTTTGCCGCCCCTCGTTGTATATGAACCCCAGCCCGCGCCAGCAAGCCGCACCCCGTTGACATTGCCCGGTCAAATCGCCAAAACCTCCCCGATCATAACCCGCAACCGGGCGTTCAGTGGGCGCCAAACCGACGAGGATTTGCCAGCATGGCCCAAATCTCCCTCACCTTTCCTGATGGCAATAAACGCGACTTCGCGTCGGGCGTGACGGCTGCCGACGTGGCCGCCTCGATCTCGACCAGCCTCGCGAAAAAGGCGATTTCCGCGCAGGTGGATGGCAAACATTTCGATCTGCAATGGCCGATCAACGCCGACGCCCAGATTGCCATCAACACGATGGCCGACGAGGCGCCCGCGCTGGAACTGATCCGCCACGACCTCGCCCATATAATGGCCCGCGCCGTGCAAAAGCTGTGGCCCGACGTCAAAGTCACCATCGGTCCGGTGATCCAGAACGGCTGGTATTACGACTTTGACCGTGCCGAGCCCTTCACGCCCGAAGACCTGGGTGCCATCGAGAAAGAGATGAAGGCGATCATCAACGCCCGCGACCCGGTGAAAACCGAGGTCTGGGACCGCTCGCGCGCCATTGCACATTACATCGCCAAGAACGAGCCCTTCAAGGTCGAGTTGATCGAGGCAATCCCCGGCGACGAACCCTTGCGCATGTATTGGCACGGCCACTGGCAGGATCTGTGCCGCGGCCCGCACCTGCAAAACACCGGCCAGGTTCCCGCCGATGCCTTCAAACTGATGTCGGTCGCCGGCGCTTACTGGCGCGGCGACAGCGCCAACAAGCAGCTTCAGCGCATCTACGGCGTCGCCTTCAAGAACCGCGACGACCTCAAGGCCTATATCACCATGCTGGAAGAGGCCGCCAAGCGCGACCACCGCAAGCTTGGCAAAGAGATGGAGCTGTTCCACCTGCAGGAAGAGGCCCCCGGCATGGTGTTCTGGCACCCGAACGGCTGGACCATCTACCGCGCGTTGGAGGACTATATGCGCCGCCGCCTGCGCATCGCCAACTACAAGGAAATCAAGACGCCCCAAGTGGTTGACCGCGTTCTTTGGGAGCGCTCCGGCCACTGGGAGGCCTATCGCGAGAACATGTTCATCGTCGAAGTTGACGAGGAAGGCGCCAAGGAAAAGCGCATCAACGCGCTGAAACCTATGAACTGCCCCTGCCATGTGCAGGTCTATAATCAGGGCCTCAAATCCTACCGCGATCTGCCGCTGCGCCTTGCCGAATTCGGCTCCTGCCACCGCTACGAATCCTCCGGCTCAATGCACGGTCTGATGCGCGTGCGCGGCTTTACGCAGGACGACGCGCATATTTTCTGCACCGAGGACCAGATCGAGGCCGAATGCGCGGGCTTCATCACGTTGCTGTCGTCGATCTACAGCGACCTTGGCTTTGCGAAGTTCGACATCAAGCTTTCCACCCGCCCCGAGGTCCGCATCGGCACGGATGAGCAGTGGGACAAGGTCGAAGGCGCACTGACCGGCGCCATTGAACACCTTGGCCTGCCCTATGAAATCAACCCGGGCGACGGTGCCTTCTACGGGCCCAAGCTCGACTTCAAACTGACCGATGCGATCGGGCGCGAATGGCAATGTGGCACCTTCCAGGTCGACGCCCAACTGCCCGCGCGCCTCGGCGCTGAATACGTCGGCGAAGACGGCGCCAAGCACATGCCGTATATGTTGCACCGCGCCATCCTCGGCTCATTTGAGCGTTTCATCGGCATCCTGATCGAGAACTACGCCGGTAAACTGCCCTTCTGGCTCGCCCCGCGTCAGGTCGTCGTCGCCTCGATCGTCTCGGACGCCGATGCCTATGTCGGCGAAATCGTTGCGGCACTCCGCGCCAAAGGCATCCGCGCCGAGGCCGATACGCGCAACGAAAAGATCAACTACAAGGTCCGCGAACATTCGGTCGGCAAGGTTCCGGTCCTGCTCGCGATCGGTCAGAAAGAGGTTGAAGAACGCAGTGTTTCAGTGCGCCGCCTTGGCGACACCCGCACCGAAACGCTTCCCTTCGCGCAGATTGTCGCTGATCTTGTGGCAGAGGCCACGCCGCCGGATCTTCGCTAAGCCACTGATACCCCCTATAAACGGGCGCCGCATAGTACGGTGCCCGTTTTCATTTGACGCCGTTCACGCCGCACCTGCTCATTGTTACCGCGCCTGATACCCTCGTCATACACCGTCGCGTGCGTAGCAGTTTGTCGCGCCCGTCGGTTATCCCTTCCTTGTCGCAAACTGCGGCTTTGACATTTCATTGAAGGGAACTCAATCACGTCTCAACGTATCACCACGCACTCCCTCTCCACCGCCCTTGCGGTCTTGCTGACCTCCGCGATGGTCACGACCGCCAATGCCGCCGCGGAGGAGAACTGCTTTGGCGTCGCGATGGCGGGGCGCAAAGACTGCGCTGCGGGTGCAGGCACCACCTGCGCTGGCACGTTGAAGATCGACGATCAGGGCAACGAATTCAAACTCGTCCCCGCCGGCGCCTGCACCACGATGAAAGTGCGTGGCGGTCGCATGGACCGGCCTCGCTTGGCATGATCGGGTTCATCGTGGTGCAAAGCGTCACCAACATCTTCGGCCACGACCTCGCCGCCACCTCAGGCGCGCTTATCCTTGACCAGCGCGCTTTCTGGGTGCTGACGCTCGTCGCGATTGGCGCCGGGCCGCTCTCGCCCGACCGGAACTTGGCGTCAATGGGCGTCAGGCTGCCGCGCGGCCAAGGCAAGAACGCCGCCTAAGCCACACATCGCAATGGGAAACATCGTGAACACGTTAAAGCCGAACGCGTTCCACATGCCCGCCGCAGAGACCAGCAGCAACACCCCCGCAACCATCGCCTGCGAGCGCGCCATAGCGCCGCCGGCAATCGCAAGGATCGGCGCGACAAGGCTGACACCCTGAATAAGCCCCACGTTATGCACCTGCGAGGCCCAGCCCGACAGGTCATTGCCGTATTGCTGCATCACCACCGTGTAGCCGTAGCTGAAAAAGCCGACCACCATGCCCCAAAGGCCGCCGATGATGCCAAGGATCAGTGCCGCGTTGCGCATCCTGCGCCTCCCTCGTTGCCACCGTTGGCATATATAGCGGCCAGCGCTGTAGCGAAACCCCCGGCGCGGAATCGCCTCGCGCGCGCAAATCTTCTTGATTTTTTTTACGCTTTTGGCATTTTTTTAGCGTGGTGACAGACTTCTCGACGACCGCCTCCTGAATAGGGCAGCCGGAAGACCCATGAAGACCTGGCTGCACGACCCGGCGCAACCCCGCGTCGGGAGGATTGACATAGGAGAGACGGCGATGCCCACCGGCACCGTAAAGTGGTTCAACAGCACCAAGGGTTATGGCTTTATCGCGCCAGATGACGGCAGCAAGGACGTGTTCGTTCATATTTCCGCGGTCGAACGCGCAGGGCTCAAGGGCCTGAACGACAACCAGAAAATCGGCTACGAGCTTCAGTCGGGCCGCGATGGCCGCGCCTCGGCCAGCGACCTGCGCCTGCTTTAGGGCGCGAACCGCTTTCACAGCCCGTCGCTATCGGCCCGGTCCCAGCCCGGGCCGTTTTATTGCGCCCAAGCAACACCGCATCGGATATATCCCGTATTTGACATGGGTCAAATTGCCGCCCCTCCAGCATCCTAGACTGACGCCTTGTTCCGTAATGAGAGGATTGCCGTAAATGACCGCCATCGATGCTTTGAGCGCTGCGCCATCCGCAGACCCGACCGCCATTTCCGAGACCTCCAGTGCCGCGGCCGCCGCGCCGACCGCCCCCAAGCCCCGCCGCAGCAAAAGGCGCCTTCCGGGCCCGGTGATGGGCGCGGTGCCCACCGAATTTCCCACCGTCACCCCCGACCAGATCCGCCTTGGCTTCGAATCCGGCACCTACCCCTATCACCGCCAGATGGGCACGCGTCCCTACGAGGCGGAAAAGGCCCGCCTGCAGGCCGAACTGCTGAAGGTGCAGCTTTGGGCGCAAGAGACCGGGCAGAAGTTCGTCATCCTGTTCGAGGGGCGCGATGCGGCTGGCAAAGGCGGCACGATCAAGCGGTTCATGGAACATCTTAACCCGCGTCAGGCCCGCGTTGTCGCCCTCAACAAACCGTCCGAGCAAGAGCGCGGCCAATGGTTCTTTCAGCGCTACATCGAACACCTGCCAACCGCCGGAGAAATGGTGTTTTACGACCGCTCGTGGTATAACCGCGCCGGGGTCGAGCGCGTGATGGGCTTCTGTTCGCCCAACGAATACCTCGAATTCATGCGCCAAACCCCAGAGATGGAGCGGATGCTGGTGCGCTCTGACATCCGGCTTTACAAATACTGGTTTTCGGTCACCCGCGACGAACAGCGCGCCCGCTTTCTTGCGCGCGATACCGATCCGCTCAAACGCTGGAAGCTGTCGCCGATCGACAAGGCCAGCCTCGACAAATGGGACGAATACACCGAGGCGAAAGAGGCGATGTTCTTTTACACCGACACCGCCGATGCGCCGTGGATCATCGTCAAATCTAACGACAAAAAGCGCGCAAGGCTGAATTGCATGCGCCACTTCCTGTCCTCGCTCGACTACCCCGACAAGGATCCCGCGGTCGCCTGTCTGCCCGATCCGCTGATCGTCGGGCGGGCCGCGCATGTGATCCACGGCGCCGAACACATCCTCGGCGCGTCGATCCATCCCGACCAGCGTCACGCAACGACGCCGACCTCAAACTAAGCGCGGTGGTGGCGGAGCGTTATGCAGGCTCCGCCATCCGCCGATCCCACATCGCCTTGAACGCGGGCCGCGCTTGGGCGCGCGTCAGCCACGCGCTCACCGCGGGGAATTCGCCCAGCAGCGTCGGATGCCCTTGCGCATAGCGCAGACATTCCGCAACGTTGATGTCGGCGGCGGTAAAGCGCCCGCCGACCATCCACTCCGCCGCCTCCAGATGCGCCTGCAAGCGGCGCAGCGGACGGCGCAGCTTTTCCGCCGCAATCGCGATCACGCCCACGCCCACCGGCGTATCAGCCTGCCCATCGGCCTGCACATACATCATCTCCAGCGCCGGGCCCTCGATGCCGGTCACCGCCATCAGCGTCCACTGTACCATCATCGCGTCCTCGGACGCATCGCGCGGCCCCAGATCGCCGCCATAGGTCTTGCCCAGATACAGCGTGATGCCCAGCGACTCGGTCAGCGTCAGATCACCGTCCGTCATGCAGGGGATCTGCCCCAGCGGATTGACCGCCAGAAACGCCGCCGACCCGGTATTCAGCGGCGCATCGTCGGCCATCGGCGTCGCCAGCCGATAGGCCTGAATCACCGGCACATGTGTATAGTCCAGACCGATTTCGGCCAGCATCCACATCGGGCGCGAGGCGCGGCTGCGGGCGACGCCGTAAAGGGTGATCATCGGGTTTCTCTCCTGTAACTGTCGCCCGCTATCCTAGCGCTGCCGTTCGGCGTCGGAAAGGGGTCGCACCGGGTATTGCCGCATCGCGCGCGCCCGCGTAGGAGGAAAGCATGAACTCAAAACCCCTGACCTTTTCCGCCCACGCGCGCGCGTTGCTGGCGCTTGGCTTGCCGCTGATCGGCTCCAACCTCGCGCAGATGGGCCTGCACGTCACCGACACCGTGATGCTGGGCTGGTATTCCGTGCCCGCCCTCGCCGCCGTCGTGCTGGGCGCGTCGAGCTTTTTCATCATCTTCATCCTCGGGTCCGGCTTTGCCATCGCCGTGATGCCGATGGTCGCCTCTGCCGCCTCTTCGGGCGACGAGGCAGAGGTGCGCCGCGCCACCCGCATGGGTCTGTGGCTGTCGCTGATCTTTTCGGTGGCGATCCTGCCGCTCTTTTGGTTCTCCGGCCCGGTGCTGCAAGCCTTGGGGCAAAACCCCGAGCTTGCAACCACCTGTCAGCGCTTCCTGCGCATCGCGGGCTTTGGCATGGCACCTGCGCTGGTGGTTATGGTGCTGAAAAGCTACCTGTCCGCGCTGGGGCGCACGCAGGTCGTGCTTTGGGCCACGCTTGCCGGCCTCGTGATGAACGCCACATTGAACTGGATGCTGATCTTCGGCCACTGGGGGGCGCCAGAGCTTGGCGTCGCGGGCTCCGCCCTCGCCACCCTCGGCACCCAGATCCTGTCGCTGTTGATCGTCGCGGCCTATGCCGAACATCACCCCAGCCTGCGCCGCTATCACCTGTTCCAGCGCTTCTGGCGCGCCGACTGGCCCGCCTTCGCCCGCGTGTTTCGCCTTGGCTGGCCGATTGGCCTGACCGGACTGGCCGAGGGCGGGCTATTCAACGCCTCCGCCCTGATGATGGGCTGGCTTGGCACCGTGCAGCTTGCCGCCCACGGCATCGCACTAGAGCTTACCGCGCTCACCTTCATGGTCCATCTTGGCCTCAGCCAGGCCGCCACCATCCGCGTTGGCCATGCCGTCGGCCTGCGCGACACCCAAAGCCTGCGCGACGGCGCCAAAACCGCCATCGCGATCTCGCTTTGCGTGGCGGCAATCGGCATCACCCTGTTCGTGACGCTGCCCACCCAGCTTATCGGCCTTTACATCAGCCAAAGCGACCCGCTTGCGCCGCAGATCGTGGCGATTGGCACGCAACTTCTCGCCCTCGCCGCGCTGTTTCAGGTGTTCGACGCGATGCAGGTCATGGCGCTTGGCTTCCTGCGCGGCGTGCAAGACACCCGCGTGCCGATGATCATGGCGGCGCTGAGCTATTGGGTGATCGGCATCCCGGCGAGCTATCTTCTCGCCTTCCAATTCCACTTCGGCGCGCCGGGCCTGTGGATGGGGCTGGTCGTCGGCCTGATCTCAGCCGCCAGCCTGATGATGGCGCGCTTCTGGATGCACCGCGCCCACGCCTGAGCGCGCCTAACCCGCGCCCTCGGCCATCCCGTCAGAGGCAGCCGCCGCCTGCATCGCCACATCCGCCTTGCGCCGCACCAGAACGCTGCGCAAATCGTGCATCGCCAGCAGCAGGGCATCCGCCACCGTTTCAACCTGCGCGTCGGTGGCTTTGGTCTGCACCCATTGCGTCGTCAGGTTCAGGTGGTCCACGGTGCGCAGAATGTCATCGACATCGCGGCGCGCCAAAACCTCGATCCTCTCAGTGATCCACGCCTTGATCAGCTTGACTTCGGCCGCCGACAGCTTCCGGTCGCCCTGCGGCTTCACTTCGCCATTGCGGATATTGGCGGTGGCGATCTGCTCCATATCGACACGGCGCTGGCGGTTTTCGGCATCAATCCGAAACACCACCGCGCCATTTTCGCGGATGCGAAAGTAATATTCCGGCAGATCGCCCGCCATTGAACCCTCGTTACTTCAGACCCTTGCAGAAGGACTGGATGCGCGTGCAGGCCTCGGTCAGGGCTGCGTCCGAGGTAGCGTAGCTGACGCGGAAGTTCGGCGAAAGCCCGAAGGCCGCGCCAAACACCACCGCAACCCCGGTTTCCTCCAGCAGCGCCGTGGCAAACACCTCGTCATCGGTGATCTTCACGCCGCCCGCCGAGGTCTTGCCGATGCAGCCCGCGATATTCGGGTAAACGTAGAACGCGCCTTCCGGCGTCGGGCATTTCACGCCTTCGGCCTGGTTCAGCATCCCCACCACCAGATCGCGGCGGCGCTGAAATGCGGCGCGGCTTTCGTGGATATAGTCCTGCGGCCCATTAAGCGCCTCAACCGCCGCCCACTGGCTGATCGAGCAGGGGTTCGACGTCGATTGCGACTGGATCTTGCCCATCGCTTTGATCAGCGCCACCGGCCCCGCCGCATAACCTATGCGCCAACCCGTCATCGCATAGGCCTTGGACACGCCGTTACAGGTCAGCGTCCGGTCATACAGCCCCGGCTCCACCTCGGCGGGCGTGCAGAACTCGAACCCGTCGAACGCCAGATGCTCATACATGTCATCCGTCATCACCCAGACGTGCGGATGGCGCATCAACACATCGGTCAGCGCCTTCAGCTCGTCACGCGAATAGCCCGCGCCGGTCGGGTTCGACGGTGAGTTGAAGATGAACCACTTGGTTTTCGGCGTGATCGCCGCCTCAAGCTGCTCTGCCGTGATCTTGTAGCCGGTCTGCATCGGCCCTTCGACAAACACCGGCTCGCCACCCGCCAGCAGCACCATATCCGGATAGCTCACCCAATACGGTGCCGGGATAATCACCTCGTCGCCCGCGTTCAGCGTCGCCATCAGCGCGTTATACAGCGTCTGTTTGCCGCCGGTGCCGACGGTGATCTGCGCCGTGCTATACTCCAGCCCATTCTCGCGCTTCAGCTTGTCGCAAATGGCCTTCTTCAGCTCGATGATGCCATCGACCGCGGTGTATTTGGTCTTTCCCGCATTGATCGCTGCAATCGCCGCATCCTTGATATTCTGCGGCGTGTCAAAGTCCGGCTCGCCCGCGCCAAGGCCGATCACATCGCGCCCTGCCGCCTTCAATTCATTGGCCTTGGTCGTCACCGCAATCGTCGGCGAGGGTTTCACACGATCGAGCGTCGAGGACAGAAAGGCCATTTTCAGGAACTCCGGTTTGAACTTGGGCGCGCCATGTCTTAGGGTGCGCTGCGTAGGCGATCAAGCGATATCATTGTAGGAGAGGCAAGATGCCAACCGACACCACATCCGGCCGCCGCCGCGCAGAAACCGCACCCCTCGGCGACCCCAGCGCCGCCCCCGACCCCAGCGCCGACGCCAGCGCCATCCTGACCGAGATGCGCAACGTCCGCGCGCAGGGTCTCGATCTGACCAACCGCTTGGGCAAACTGGAAAAACACCTGATGGATATGTTGAAGGACCCCGAATGAACCCGACCGAAACCGCTGAACACCGCCTCAAACGCATGAAGATGCGCGCGTGGCACCGTGGCATGAAAGAGATGGACCTGATCCTCGGCCCCTTCGCCGACGCCCATCTTGCCGCGCTGGACACCGCGACGCTCGACGCACTCGACGCGTTGATGGAGGAAAACGATCAGGAGATTTACACCTGGTTCACCGGCCACACCGCGCCGCCCGCGCGATTTGCCGGCCTGATCGCCACCATCGGCACCTTCGCGCGCCATCGGATTGCGGCGGGCTAAGGCCCTTCGCGCAAATTTCCGGCAAAATTGGCGCAACTTAACCAAATGTTCGCCTTTTGCCCCGACTCTCCAACGCCAGATACGGCATGTTGGAGAGATTGATGAGCATTCACGCCCCCCTTACGGACGCCCTGCGCCCCGGCTTCATGGCCGCCTACCTTGAAAGCCTCGCCCTCGTCGAACGCCTGCACCGGCTCTTGCTGGATGTCATCAAGGACGAATTCGAACGGGTCGGAGAGTTGGAAATCAACTCGGTGCAGGCGCTTCTGCTCTTCAACATCGGCGATAACGAGGTCACGGCGGGAGAGTTGAAAACCCGCGGATACTACCAAGGCTCGAACGTCAGCTATAACCTGAAAAAACTGGTGGAGCTTGGCTTCATGCACCATCAGCGGTCAGAGATCGACCGCCGCTCGGTGCGCGTCCGCCTCACCGAAAAGGGTCGCCGCGTCCGCGCCACCATCACAGAGCTGTTCCTGCGCCACGCCGAGGGGATGGAGGCGCACGGCATCCTTGGCATCAATGGGATCGAGGACATCAATGCCTCGCTCAAACGCATGGAACGCTACTGGGCCGACCAGATCCGCTATATTTATTGATCAAAAATGCCAGGCGACCGACAGATTGACGATCGCCTTGACGTCCCCCGCCGCAGGCACTGTGGTCAGCCGCACCTCGGTCCGCCCCACCTGCCCCGACAGGCTCAGCGCCGCCATCGGGATGAACCCGCCCAGGTTCGGGATGCCGTAGTTTGCCTTCAGTCCATCCGACAGCCGCTTGTAATAGGCCGTCCCCACCGCTGCCCCCGCGCGCAGCGTGACCCCGGCGACGTGGCCCACCACCGCCGACACACCGATCAGTGCCAGCGGCGAGGTCTCTCGGTAGCTGTTAAAGAACACGCCCCCCTCCGCGAACCAATCATAACGCGGATTGGCAGCAGGCCAGCGCATCCCATAGGTCAGCCCCGGATTGACCCCGTTAAGCTGGTTCGACCCAATATGGGCCGAACCATAGATGAACCCCACATATCGGTCCACATCCGCCCGTGCGGCGCTCGCGCACAGCAAAAGCGCCGCACAGATCAGACCGCCCGCGCGCATCGCCTTACCAATGGCCAGTGTTGCCCATGCTGACCCAAGGCTCGGCCGGCGCCAGCGCTTTACCCGCCTGCAACAGCTCGATCGAGATATTGTCGGGCGAGCGCACGAACGCCATATGCCCATCGCGCGGCGGCCGGTTGATCACCACGCCATTGTCCTGCAAATGCTTGCAGGTCGCATAGATATCCTCGACCTCATAGGCCAGATGCCCAAAATGCCGCCCGTCCGAGGGCAGCCCCGCATCGCCATCCCAGTTATAGGTCAGCTCCACCGGGCAGTCTTCCTGCCCCTCCGGCGCCATGAAAACCAGCGTAAAGCGCCCGCCCTCATTGTCCCAGCGCCGGGTTTCCTTCAGCCCCAACAGCGCGAAAAACGCCATCGACGCCTCAAGGTCCAACACCCGTACCATTGTATGCAAATACTTGATCTTCATCGCGACCCTCTCCCTGACTTGGTTGCGCCAGACCTAGCACAGCGAACGCGCGCGCCAAGCCCCGCCGCCTCAGAACACCGACTTTATCGCAAACGCCACGCCAAGATCGCGCAGTTGATAGCGCAGCACGTTCGACTTGGTCTCTTGCCATTGCAGCGACAGCGACGGCGAGAAGCCCATGTATTGCACCTTGATGAACAGTGCCGTCACATTCGCGCCCAGCTGAAAATCCTTGCGCCCGGTCGGCGCGAACAACGGATCGGGGCCATAGGCGCTTTGCGACGCCGACACCGAGGCGCCCAGCTTCACCCCCCAGACCGGCGCCGCCTTGTCCCAGCTGGCCTGCGCAAACACCATGTGGTGGTTGATCGAGCTGGAAATCGACTGGGTATACTGCTCGCCCACCGACAGCCGCAGTTGATCCTGATTGCCCAGCACCCGCGTCACATTGGTCGAGCCGGTGAACACCCAGGCCGACAACGCGTGGTCATCCAGCCGCGCCTGCCGTTCTACGCTAAGCGCCGCGCCGCCTTGCACTTTCGCCGACAACTGCCGGTCAACACCAAAGCTCAGCCGCGAATAATTCGACAGCGCGCTTTGCCCATACCAGTTATGCCCGACCGCCACCGCCCAGTTGTAAATCGCCAGCGACTTGACCGAGGCGCGCAGCCGTTGCGAAAAACCTGCCTCGACCGCGGCGTAGTCGTAGTCGCTGCCCTTCGCTGTCGGCGCCTGCGCCTGCGCCGCCGCGGTCAGCCAGTTATGGGTCTGCACCACGTTCAAATTGAACTGCGACAGCGTGTTGGTGGTCGGCGTCAGCCGATAGACCGCCGTGGCCGACGCCGTGCCGACCAGCCCCGCCAGCGCGCGCGCATCCCCCGACAGGCCAAACGTGGTGCCCGCGCCCCCTGGCGCCAGCCCGTAGATCTGCACCGTGTTCGCCGCGCTGCCGTTGTTCACATTCGACGACGGCACCAGCGAGGCATCCAGTTGCAGCGACCAATGGCTGTGGTCGCGCACATAGTTGAACGCCGACACCGCCGCCGCCTTCGATGGCGCATCCGGCGCCAGTTGCGCCGCGCGCCGCAGCCAGAACTCCGCCGCCAGCCGCATCTGGTCCGACGACAGCGCCTGCGCGCGCACCGTCGCGGCCTCATACCGCTCAGTTGGGGTCACCGCCACCTGCCACGCCGCCCGCGCCGAAGCCCGCGCCTCGTCCAGATGGTTCAACGCCCGCGCCGACCGCGATTGCAGAATAAGCGCCAGAAACTCCTTGGGATTGCGCGCCAAAAGCGCCATGGCGAAATCATGCGCCTTGGCCGCCTGCCCCGCCGTGATCGCCTTGAACCCCGCATCCAGCACCTGCGCCGGAGTCATGGTCACCGGCGCCGCAACCGCAGCGCCCGCCCAAAGGCAGAGCGCGGCCGCCGTCGACAACACTCCAAATCTCATTTAGTTTTGGACCAGAATGAAGCCACCGGTTTCGCGTGAAGTGATTGTCTGCGCTTGCGGAAGCTTTGAAGTCACAACGATAATACCCACCACTTCGTTCGCACCAGTGCCGGACAGAACCGCGTAATAGCTTCCGTTCTCGTACACGGCTGGAGTCCCGTTTACGGTATTGTAGCTATTAATTTTTCCCGCAATCTCACCGTTTGAGTTCATGACACCCGGCTCGATGACAAAGTTCATCGTGGGCAGCGCCGTAACGGTCGTGCCTGAGCCCGCCAGCGTCTGCAACCCCGTGATCCACTGGTTCGTAATGTTGTCACCGACCTTGATGCCGTTCTTCGGGTCAGCAACAGTCGCAAATATCTGCCGGTTCGCGACCTGCCCCTTAACCGCATTGATTGCGGTCCCGGTTTGCGATGTGTTGAAGGCGTTGTAGTCGATCGACATCGTCATCGTACCCGTCACATAGTCCGTGCCGCCCTTACCGTTATAGTCGATCAGACCGCCGTAGGTCCCTGCGTAGGTTGCCTGACCGCTGGTCGGCAGACCGCTGACTGGAAGCGTCACCCCGCCGTTGCGCTGATAGACATATCCGCCAAATCCGTACCCAGCAAAATCCTCGCTCCGCACGATGGCAAACTGGCTTTGCCCACTTGGGCTCACCGCATAAACGGCCCGGTAGCCAAACTGACCGATCAGGGTTCCGCTAACGTTGGCCGGGTAAGTTGCCGGCCCATCATACACTGCAAATGGCCCGATCGTGGTCGATGATGGCCCAATACCGGTCACCTGCCAGCCGCGACTGCTCAAGATAACATCCCGCGAGAAATAGGGTTGCTTGCCCCCGTTGAATGGCAAATTCTGAACGGTGAAGGTATCGTTCGAACCGTTATAAGTTACGTTCGTCGCATACCCCGACCCGTCGCCTGCATCCGTGCTGGTCGCCTCATAGCGCACGATATTCCCGCTGGAGGTCGGCGAGGGCGTCCCGGGCGGCAGCGCGGTGGAGCCGGTGATCCCGCCCGTCGTTCCACCCGTGGTTCCACCCGTAGTCCCACCGGTCGTTCCGCCCGTCGTTGGCGTCGTGGCCACGTTCCCCAAAGGGTTCCCACCACAGCCCGACAAAGCTACCAACACCACTGCTACCGCTTTGAATTTCATCGCACTGTCCCCAGCCTCATGCTTTTCTCCAACTCTCCCCACTCTTGGCGCGAAAGTCAATTCACCCGCACCACTTTACCGCCCCCCGTTGCCGCCTCGCACCCCCACCGTATCTCGCGGTTTCGGGAAACGTCATCCATATATATAGTGTTCCGCGACTCACCACCCCAGCGAAGGACGCCCCCATGCCGATCACCCCCGACCAGCTCGCCGAAATCGACGCCCTTCGCGCCACGCCCCGCCCTACCCTGCGCGCCACCTCCGAGGGGATGGAGGCGCATCTCTACCGCGCCCACCCAGTGCTAGACCACGGCTTCATCCGCGTCATCGACTACATGGGCGACGACGCCGCCATCGTGCAGGCCGCCCGCGTCAGCTACGGCGCCGGCACCAAACACGTGCAAAACGACGAGGGGCTGATCCGCTACCTCATGCGCCACTGGCACTCCACCCCCTTCGAGATGTGCGAGATCAAGCTCCACGTCAAACTGCCGATCTTCGTCGCGCGCCAGTGGATCCGCCACCGCACCGCCAATGTGAACGAATATTCCGCGCGCTACTCCATCATGGACCGCGAATTCTACATCCCCGCCCCGGAACAGCTCGCCGCCCAGTCCACCACCAACAACCAGGGCCGGGGCGAGACCCTCTCCGGCCCCGAAGCCGCCCGCGTCCTCGACATCCTCAAATCCGACGCCGCCCGCTCTTACGACCATTATGAACAAATGCTCAGCCAGGACGGCCAGCAGGGCCTCGCCCGCGAACTGGCCCGCATGAACCTGCCCGCCAACATCTATACCCAGTGGTATTGGAAGGTGGACCTGCACAACCTCTTCCACTTCCTGCGCCTGCGCGCCGACCCCCACGCCCAATACGAAATCCGCGTCTACGCCGAGGCGATCGCCGCCTGCGTGCGCGACTGGCTCCCCATCGCCTACGCCGCGTTCGAGGACTACCGCATGGGCGGCGCCACCCTCTCCGCCAAGGCAATCGACTGCGTCCGCCGCATGCTGAAAGGAGAGCAGGTCACGCAAGAGACGAGCGGAATGAGCAAGGGCGAATGGCGCGAATTCATGGGGGTGCTCGACTGAACCCAAGCCCCCGTCCCCGCCCGCCGCACCTGCGCTGCGTGCTGCTCTCGGCCCTCGCCGCCGCGCTGTGCCTTTGCGCCTGCGACGATGGCGAGACGCAGGCCTTCGTCAAAGACAATCCCGATCTGGTCCGCCTGATGACCCAGCATCGCGTCAACATCATCGACCAGAGATGGTGAGCGCGGCGGCACTCTCCGTAAAGGCGATTGACGAGGAGTGGGGGATGCTAAAGGGTGTGCGGGTGGGAGTGATGTTTATGGGGGTTTTGGGGCAGTATGCCATCAACTGCACGTCAGTTTTTTCGGGACAATTTGCTACCCGATGTTTCGCAATTGATTCAAACTCACCGTGACGTGAACCCTGATGGTCGCGGAAGGCGTGCCCTTGGCCATTTGACGCGCAGTGGCGTAGTGATGTTATGTGCTGCATGGGAATTATACATTGAAGAGGTTTTAGTGGAGGGTGCCAAATTCTTGGTGCAGGACGCCGAGTCGCCACACTTTTTACCTGATCCCGTTAAAGGGAGAATCTCTCAAACAGCTAAGAGCGACACACACGCTTTTGGTGCACTTAAACTTTGCGGGGATGGCTGGAAAACAGTATACACCGACGCGGTTTTAAATGATGTAAGTATTTTCAACACTCCTAAGATTGGCAAAATAAACGAACTATATAAGAAGTGGCTCGGATTGAATGACATTTCTGTAAATTGGAGACACCCAAGCGCTAGTCTCAATGCATTTGTGGAAGCACGCGGCGCGATAGCGCATCGTGGCGCGAATGCAGACTACGTTAGAATTACACGTTTAGCTGAATTAAAGACTATGATTGATGAATTGGTCGTAGATACCGACAGGGAGCTCAGCGACTATCTCTATGGAATAAGTCACAATCACCGGCGCCCGTGGCGCCGTTGATAGCCACACTCACCGTGCACATTGTTTTTTAATAATAGCCTGCCGGCTTGCGAGGTTGAAAACTGTGGGAGAATCGCTCACGTCGCGAGTAATGTTGAATATCACAACCAGGAGAAATTTTTATGGCTGACGCAACGACAATTATCTTAGGAGAAGGCTCCCGTGAACAGATTGCTTATAAACTCATGCAAGATGTAGCACGAGCTGAGGGCAAAATTCTTCAGGGGTCGATCGCGGGAAATCCCAATGCGGATCGCGAATGGATACTAAATACTTATGTTGAATGCCTTTATGCAACACGCGGCGTCTCAGATTGGAAGTTACCGAAGTAGTAGCACGCAATCTGTAGGAAACAGTAGCCCGCGCGGTTCCCCACCCTTCGCGCGGGTCCCCCCCACCGTTGCGACGCCATCGTTGCCGCTCCCTGGGCTCCGCCCGTTCGTCGCTGAAATCGCTCCACTGGAGCGATTTCCGGGCGCTCCTCACCCCACTTCCCATCCCGCGCTTGGCGTGGCACACTTGCGCCGTGACGCCCTCAAATCCCCTTGTGAAATCGGGTTAAAATTTGGTTAACAAAAAAACCGAAACCTAACCTTTACAATAACTTACCCTAATGTTGCACAGTGCAACACCTGCTCGAAAGATCCAAAATGATCCTCTACGGAATCCCCACCTGCGATACCTGCAAGAAGGCACAAAAGGCCCTTTCTGCCGCCGGGATCGAGGTCACCTTCCGCGACGTCCGCGCCGACCCCCTCTCCCCCTCCGAATGGCAGACCCTTCTGATGGAATTCGGTGACGCCCTCGTCAACCACAACTCCACCACCTGGCGCGGCCTTTCCGACTGGATGAAAGCCTCCGACGCCGACGCCCAGCTCGACGCCCACCCCGCCCTGATGAAGCGCCCCGTCCTCACCGACGGCGAGACCTTCACCCTCGGCTGGGACGCCACCATCCAAGCCAAGTGGGGCGCCTGACCCCAACCTTGCACCAAGCCCCGCCGGATGGTCTACTGCCCGCCAAAGCCACAATAAGAATCGAGCATATGGCAAACGACCTCCTCTCCGGCGACGCCGCCTCCAACGCCTACGACGCCTCCTCGATCGAGGTGTTGGAAGGTCTTGAACCCGTCCGCAAACGCCCCGGCATGTATATCGGCGGCACGGACGAACGTGCGCTGCACCACCTCGTCGCCGAGGTCTTGGACAACTCGATGGACGAGGCCGTCGCCGGCCACGCCAGCCGGATAGAGGTCGAACTCAACGCCGACTACTCGATCACCATCAAGGACAACGGCCGCGGCATCCCGATCGACCCGCACCCCAAATTCCCCGGCAAATCCGCGCTGGAGGTGATCCTCTGCACCCTCCACGCCGGCGGCAAATTCTCTGGCAAAGCCTACCAAACCTCCGGCGGTCTGCACGGCGTCGGCGCCGCGGTGGTCAACGCCCTCTCCGACCACATGCGCGTCGAAGTGGCCCGCAACAAGGAACTCTACGCCCAGACCTTCTCGCGCGGCATCCCGCAAGGCCCGATCCAAAAGGTCGGCCCCGCCCCCAACCGCCGCGGCACCTCCACCACCTTCCACCCCGACGCGCAAATCTTCGGCCACCACCAGTTCAAACCGGCCCGCGTGATGAAGATGGTGCGCTCCAAGGCCTACCTGTTTTCCGGCGTCGAAATCCGCTGGAAAACCGCCATCCCCGACGGCGACACCCCGATGGAGGCGGTGTTCCACTTCCCCGGCGGCCTCGCCGACTACCTGAACGAAACGCTGGGCAAGGCCCCCACCTACGCCGACAAACCCTTCGCCGGACGCGTCTCCTTCACCGAGAAATTCAACGTCCCCGGTCAGGTCGAATGGGCGATCAACTGGACCCCGATGATGGACGGCTTCACCCAGTCCTACTGTAACACCGTCCCCACCCCAGAGGGCGGCACGCACGAGGCGGGCTTCTGGGCCGCCATCCTCAAAGGCATCCGCGCCTATGGCGAGCTGGTGAAAAACCGCAAGGCCGACCAGATCACCCGCGACGACCTCACCACCGGCGGCTGCGCGCTGGTCTCCTGCTTCATCGCCGAACCCGAATTCGTCGGCCAGACCAAAGACCGCCTCGCCACCGCCGAGGCCGCGCGTCTGGTCGAAGGCGCCGTGCGCGACCATTTCGACAACTGGCTCGCCAATGACACCAAGGCGGCGGGCGCCATCCTTGATTTCCTCGTGCTGCGCGCCGAAGAACGGCTCAAGCGCCGGATGGAAAAGGAAACCGCCCGCAAAACCGCCACGAAAAAGCTACGCCTGCCTGGCAAGCTGACCGATTGCACCGCCACCAACCGCGACAACACGGAACTCTTCATCGTCGAGGGTGACAGCGCGGGCGGTTCCGCCAAAATGGCGCGCGACCGCACCAATCAGGCCCTGTTGCCGCTCCGCGGCAAGATCCTCAACGTGCTGGGCGCGGCCTCGGGCAAGATGGGCGCCAATCAGGAAATAAACGATCTGTGTCAGGCACTTGGCGTCGGCATGGGCAGCAAATTCAACGTCCATGACCTGCGCTACGACAAGATCATCATCATGACCGACGCCGACGTTGACGGCGCCCACATCGCCAGCCTCCTGATGACGTTCTTCTTCACCCAGATGCGCCCGCTGATCGACAAGGGCCACCTCTACCTCGCCTGCCCGCCGCTGTTCCGCCTCACCCAAGGCGCCAAGCGCGTCTATTGCATCGACGAGGCGGAAAAGAACCGCTGGATGGACAAAGGCATTGGCGGCAAAGGAAAAATCGAGGTTTCCCGCTTCAAGGGTCTGGGTGAGATGGACGCGAAAGACCTCAAAGACACCACGATGAACCCCGAAACCCGCAAACTGATCCGCGTCTCGATCGACGACGAATTCCCCGGCGAGACCGACGATCTGGTCGAGCGCCTGATGGGCAAAAAGCCGGAACTGCGCTTCCAATACATCTCGGAAAACGCGCGGTTTGTCGAAGAACTTGACGTCTGACCCCTTTCAACCGGACCCCGAAATGACCCAACTTGATGACCTGATGACCCGCGCCGCCGGGGTTTGCGAATTTTGCGGCGGCACCGAGGCCCTCGCCCCCGTCGATGTGCCGCCCGGCGACGAGGCGGTGCTGCTCTGCGCCACCTGCCGCGAGGAAGATGCGCCCGCCCCTGCCAGCCATTGGCGTTGTCTTGAGGGGGCCGCTTGGTCCGCCACGCCCGCCGTTCAGGTCGCGGTCTGGCGCAAACTTGGCACGCTCGACGCCGCCTGGGCCACCGAGGCGCGCGAGGGTATGATGATGGAACCCGACATCGCCGCCTGGGCCGAGGCCACCGCCCCCGCAGGCGTCGAGCATCGCGACTCAAATGGCGTGCTGCTGGCGCAGGGCGATACCGTGGTGCTGATCAAGGATCTGCCGGTCAAGGGCGCGGGCTTTACCGCCAAACGCGGCACCGCCGTGCGCGGTATCAGCCTTGTCGCCGACAACGCGGCCCATATCGAAGGCCGCGTCGAGGGTCAGCGCATCGTGATCCTGACCGAGTTCGTCAAGCGCAAGTAAGCGCACAATCGTATGCATGAAAAACATACGATTTACATACGAAAAACATATCCGGTTTTTCGTGTCTCATCAGTGCCTTAGCCCGGCTCAGGGCTTTTGCAGCGATTGCACATAATCCGCCAGCATCACCAGCTTTTCCGGCGTCGGCGTCATCACGCCTTTACCCGTCTCCACCATCACTGTAGGCCCGTCCAACAGCGGGTCGAAAATCGGCATCACCAGCCCGCCATGCTTGCCCGCGCGGGTGAAGCCGTCGATCCAGCTCATCACCTTGACGCGCGGAAACACGCCGTGGTTCTTAGCGGAAATCTTCGTTAAATCAGCAGGTTGCTGCGACAGCCCCGGCGCCGAGGGACCGTGCCCCTTGCCATCCACCCCATGACATCCCGCGCAAAGATCCGAGAAAAGCTGATGCCCATCCGGTGGCGGCGGCGTCACCGCACAGCCCATCGCCAGCGCAATCATTCCCACGCCCAAGCTTCCAACCAATGCCCGCATCGCGATCTCCCCTGTTACGCTGCCGTCACTTTTGCGCATACCGGACCTGCGCGCCTTGATCCAAATCAGCTTTTCCTTCGCATCCACTCTGATTTTTATGTTTTATTGTCAATGCCTTAAGTGACAATCCCCGTCAGTGTCCCCCGCCGATTGCCGCACATATCTTTCGCAGTAAGCTCTTGAAATTCGAACCAAACGGTTCAATTACAAAGAGGCCGCGCCACCATGATCCGCATGAAGAATGGCGCGCAAGCCTTTGGTTTTGTTTATATCAAGGATCTCAAATGCCGATTCCTACCCTTTTCACCCCAACCCGCCTTGGTGCGATTGAGGTTGCAAACCGCATCGCCATGGCCCCGCTGACCCGCAACCGCGCGCAGCCCGACGGCGACGTCCCCTCCGACCTCGCCGCCGAATACTACGCCCAACGCGCCACCGCCGGGCTTCTGATCACCGAGGGCTCACAAATCTCTGCGCAAGCAAAGGGTTACGCCTGGACACCCGGCATCTACAGCGCCGCGCAAATTGCGGGTTGGAAAAAGATTACTGACGCGGTTCATGCCAAGGGCGGCAAGATCGTGATCCAGCTGTGGCACGTCGGCCGCGTCTCGCACACCTCGCTGCAACCCGGCGGCATCGCCCCCGTCGCGCCCTCGGCAATCGCCGCCAAGTCGCAGACGTTTGATGGCAAAGGCTTTGTCCCCACCTCAGAGCCGCGCGCGCTTGACATTAAAGAGATACCTCAAGTCATTGATACCTATCGCAAAGCCGCGCTGAACGCGATCGAGGCTGGCTTTGATGGCGTAGAGATTCATGCGGCAAACGGCTATCTGATCGACCAATTCCTGCGCGACGGATCGAACCATCGCACCGATGCCTATGGCGGTTCCGTTGAGAACCGCACGCGCTTCCTGTTCGAGGTGGTCGAAGCCGTAACTGGCGCCATCGGTGGCGACCGGACCGGCATCCGCTTCAGCCCGTTCTCGGCCTCCAACGACGTCATGGACAGCGACCCGATGGCGGTTTTTAGCCATGCAATTCAGGGTCTTAACCGCTTCAACCTCGCCTTCCTCCACATGGTCGAGGGACAGACCGGCGGCGCGCGCCCGACGGGTCCGGGTGAGGATATTGTCGCCCTGCGCAAGCTGTTTAACGGTGCTTATATCGCCAACAACGGCTATACGCGCGACATGGCGATCAACGCGGTCGAGAGCGGTGCCGCCGACATGGTGGCATTCGGGCGGCAGTTTATTGCCAACCCAGACCTTGTTGAGAGGCTGCACACCAATGCTCCATTGAACGAGCCCGACCGTGCGACCTTCTACGGTGGTGGCGCCAAGGGTTATACCGATTATCCGGCGCTCGCGGATGCAGAAAACGCATGAGCTTCGGCGCGTAACATGTCGTAACAAAACGGGGTGGCTGTCTAGCAGCCACCCCTCGCTACCCCTTGGCGCGTGCGTCCAGCATGGGGCGCAGCCCTTCAAGCTGGTATCCGAAACGTGCCGGGATTGAGATGAGGTGGTCGGTCGGGTGTTTGCCAACATGTGCAAGCGCCCACACGATCGACGACCGATTGCCCGAGGCACAATATGCGAACACCGGACCAGTTGAAGATTGGATCGCTTTGCTTTGAATTTGCACGTTTTCTTCTGTCAGCGCCCCAGGAAAAACCGGGTTGACGACAAAGGTCATTCCAGCCGCCTCAACCTCGCGGCCAATCACCTCTGCCCGAAGCGGCTCGGGGATCTCGCGGTCGGGGCGGTTGCAAATCACTGTCGTATAGCCCGCTGCCTTTATGGCTGCCACATCCGCCGGTTCAATCTGCGGCGAGACGGCGTAATCGGGGGTGAGCGCGCGAATTTCCATGGTCGTTCCTTATGCCGTGGCAGGACGTGACGCCGGACCATGCCCGCCCGGCTGCGCGAGGTATACAAGCTCGCGCAACCTGACGGAAGACCGCGTCAAAGCTTGTTGATGGGAACCTTTATGTAGGACACGCCGGTCTCATCCGGCTCTGGCATTTGCCCCGCCCGCATGTTGACCTGAAGCGAGGGGATAATCAGGCGCGGCATGGCAAGCGTCGCATCGCGCGCCTCGCGCATCTTGACGAAATCATGCTTGGATTTGCCGCCGCCGACATGCACGTTGCGCGCCTTCTCTTCCGCCACCGTGGTTTCCCACGCGAATTCTTCCCGCCCCGGCGCCTTGTAGTCGTGGCCGACAAATATGCGCGTATCCTCTGGCAAGGAAAGGATTTTCTGCACGCTGTCGAACAGGTTCTCCGCCGATCCGCCGGGAAAATCGCAGCGCGCCGTGCCGAAATCCGGCATGAAGAGCGTATCGCCCACGAAGGCCGCGTCGCCGATCACATAGGTCAGACAGGCGGGCGTATGGCCGGGCGTATGCAGGACATCGCCGCGCAATTGGCCGATATGAAAGCTGTCCCCCTCTTTGAACAACTGGTCGAACTGCGAGCCGTCGCGCTGGAACCGTGTGCCCTCGTTAAAGACCTTGCCAAAGGTCTCTTGCACCACAGTAATCCGGTCGCCGATGCCGATCTTGCCGCCCACACGCTCCTGAATATAGGGCGCGGCCGACAGGTGGTCGGCGTGGACATGCGTCTCTAATATCCAGTCAACCACCAGCCCCTCGGCGCGGATCCAGGCGATCACCGCATCCGCCGACGCGGTGTCAGTGCGGCCAGAGGCATAGTCGAAATCCAGAACGGAATCGATCACCGCGCAATGGGTGCCAGCCGGGTCACGCACCACATAGGTGATCGTGTTGGTCGCGGTATCGAAGAAGGCTTTGACCTCGGGGGACATCGGCGCACCTTTGTTGTGTCGTTAGTTGGAGAACATAGGGCCGGACGCACATATGGCAAGATGTGAATGTGAAATCTGATGGTGAACATCGCTTGATCTGCGTCAAGGCGACCAAGTTGTGCCATCGTTAGCGTATCACAATAGAAGGAGATTTGCGCGATGACATCCCTGGACACCCGAAAACGTCAACTAGAGGCGCGGCTGGCCTATCTGAAGGCGCGCCTCGGCGTGATCGATGAAGAGTTGGACAGCCACGAGACCAAGGACTGGGAAGACCTCGCCACCGAACGAGAGCGCGATGAGGTTTTGGAGGGGATGGGCAATTCCGGAGTGCAGGAAATCCGCCAGATCGAGGCGGCATTGCAGCGGATCGCCGAGGGCCAATACGGATTTTGCACAACCTGCGGCAACAAAATCGCGCCGAAACGTTTGGACGTCCTGCCATTCACGCCATTCTGCGGCGACTGCGCGCATTAGGGAAAAGGAGAGATGCGATGAACCAAACCACGCAACTTCGTGCTGTTGCCGACCTGGCGGGGAAGATGGCGGCCGGTTCCGATCCGGATCGCCCCGATGATCCAAGGCTGGAGCGACTACTGGCAGAGATGCGGGCTTTGGCAGAGATCCTGCCATGCGCCAAGTCGCCCGCAGCCGACTGGGAAGCGGCGGAAGAGGCCAGTTTCGATAATCTGCCCGTCTGAGCCTTAGTCAGTCTGACCTTTACTGCGAATAGCGCGCCAGTTCCGCGCGCGCGATCTGGCGGCGATGCACGGCATCCGGCCCATCGGCAAGCCGCAGCGTGCGCAGATTGGTCCACTGCCGCGCCAGTGGCGTGTCTTGACTGACCCCTTGCGCGCCGAACATCTGCACCGCCTGATCCGTCACCTTCAGCGCCACCGCAGGCGCCACCACCTTGATCGCGCTGATCCAAGGTGCTGCGGCCTTGGCGTCGCCCTGATCCATCATCCACGCCGCCTTCAGGCACAGCAGACGCGCCTGCTCAATCTCCATCCGCGCCTCTGCGATGATGTCGAAATTCGCGCCAAGCTGGGCCAGCGGCTTGCCAAACGCCTCGCGGTCCAAGGCGCGGCGACACATCAGTTCCAGCGCCTTTTCCGCCTGCCCGATCGCACGCATACAATGATGGATGCGCCCCGGCCCAAGCCGCCCCTGAGCAATCTCAAACCCGCGCCCCTCGCCGACCAGCAGCGCCGCGACGGGCACCCGCACATCAGTATAGCGAAAGTGCATATGGCCATGCGGCGCATCATCGTGGCCATAAACCTCCATCGCGCGCAGACGCTGAATGCCGGGGGCGTCGGCGGGCACTACGATCATCGAATGGCGCGCATGTTTGGGGCCGTCCGTGGCGGTGCGCACCATCACGATATGCACCGCGCAGCGCGGATCCCCTGCCCCGGTCGCCCACCATTTCTCGCCGTTCAGCACATAATGATCGCCGTCGCGCACGCAAGACATCGCGATATTGGTCGCGTCGGACGAGGCGACCTGCTGCTCTGTCATCAGATAAGCCGACCGGATTTCCCCCGCCATCAACGGCTTCAGCCAGCGTTCCTTCATCGCGTCAGAGCCGTAACGCTCCAGCACCTCCATGTTGCCAGTATCGGGCGCGTTGCAGTTGAACACCTCGGGCGCCAGATGGCTGCGGCCCATTTCCTCAGCAAGATAGGCGTATTCCACCGTGGTCAGCCCCGGCCCGCGGCTTGAGTCGGTCAGCCACAGGTTCCACAGGCCCCGCTTCCGCGCCTTGGCCTTCAGCCCTTCGAGGATTTCGGTCTGCCGCGCGGTAAACGTCCAGCGGTCGCCAACCCCGACTTCGGCAAGGAATTCCGCATCCAGCGGCGCGATCTCGTCGCGCACCATCGCGGTCAGGCGCGCATGTATAGGCGCCAACCGCGCGCTCATCCCAAGGCTCATCGCGTCAGTCATGGTGAAATCCTCCAAACCACAGCGAAACAGCGGCCTCGGCGAATGTCAATCAACCCATTGCCAAACCCCTGACCCGCCATGTTAATAGCCCGCATGGGAGCGGGGATCGACATTGATCTGAAACAGCTGGGCCTTTGGTTGGAGGCGCATGTCGCGGGCTTTTACGGCCTGACGGCGGTGACCAAGTATTCCGGGGGGCAGTCAAATCCCACCTACCGGCTTGACGCGCAAAGCGGCACTTATGTGTTGCGCGCGAAACCGGCGGGAGTGCTGCTGCCCTCTGCGCATCAGGTCGGGCGCGAGTATCGCGTGATGGCGGCGCTCGCCGGGTCAACCGTGCCGGTGCCGCGCATGTTGGCGTTTGCCGACGACGACACCTCGCCCATCGGCCGCGCGTTTTTCGTGATGAGCCATGTCGAGGGGCGGATCTTCTGGGATCCCGCCCTGCCCGATCTGGCGCCTGCCGCGCGGCGTGCAATCTATCACGCGATGGCCGCAATGCTGGCCGATCTGCACACCCTTTCCCCCGAGGCGCTGGGGCTGGCGGATTTCGGTCGTGCGGCCAATTATTTCGCGCGGCAGGTTGATCGCTGGGGCCGCCAGTATCAGGCATCCGCCCCGCAGCCGCACCGGGCGATGCAGCGGCTGGGCGATTGGCTTGCGGCGCACCTGCCGCCCGATGATGGCGAGGTGGCGCTGGTGCATGGCGATTATCGGCTCGACAACATGATCTTTGCCCAGGATGCGCCCACCCCGATTGCGCTGCTGGATTGGGAACTGTCAACGCTCGGCCATCCGCTGGCCGATCTCGCCTATCAATGCATGCAGTTGCGCCTGCCCCATAACGCGGCAATGCGCGGCCTTGGCGGCGTGGATCGCGCCCCGCTCGGCATTCCATCCGAGGTGGATTATGTCGCGTTCTACTGCGCTCGGCGCGGCATCGCCGAGATCCCGCATTGGCCATTCTATCTGGCCTTTTCCTTCTTTCGTTTAGCGGCCATCCTGCAAGGCGTCGTGCGTCGCGCCGACGATGGCAACGCGTCCAACCCCGACAGCGCCCGCGCCTATGCGCCAGTGATCCCGGTTCTGGCCGGAATGGCGCTCGACCTGACAGGAGTACGAGTGGAATGACACAGATGGTGACATGGGAAATCCGCGATGGCATCGCCGTTCTGACGCTGGACAACCCGCCGGTGAATGCGCTTGGGCAAGACCTGCGCGCCGGGATTTGGCAGGCGATCGAGGCGGCAGGGGCTGATCCTGCGGTCCAGGCCATCGTTATCTGCGCCGAAGGGCGTAATTTTTCGGCGGGCGCAGATATCCGGGAATTCGGCAAACCCCCGGTCGCGCCATCTTTGCCCGATCTGTGCAACCTGATCGAAGCCAGCGCAAAGCCGGTGATCGCGGCCATTCAGGGCAAGGCCCTTGGCGGCGGATTTGAGCTGGCGTTGGCGGCCCATGCCCGTATTGCGCAACGCACCGCCAAAGTCGGCCTGCCCGAGGTCACGCTGGGTATCTTGCCCGGCGCGGGTGGCACCCAACGCACGCCGCGGCTGATCGGTGCCGAGCCTGCGCTGCGCCTGATCCTTGGCGGCAAGCCCCTGCGTGCCCGCGACGCGCAGGCGATGGGCCTGCTGGATGGCGTGGTGGAAGATGGGCTGGTCGATGCCGCCATCGCGCTGGCCCGCAACATGGTTGCGGACGGCAAGCCGGTGGTGCCGACGCGGGCGCGGCGCGACGGGTTCCATGAGCCTGCCGCCTACGAGGCCGCGATTGCTGCCGCGCGCACAGCACAGGACAAAGTGCCCGCCAACCCGGACTTGCCCGCCAATTCCCGCATCATTGACTGCATCGAGGCGGCGCTCTTGTTGCCATTCGACGCGGGCCTTACGTTCGAGCGGTCAGCGTTCGAGGATTGCCTTGGCTCGATCGGCGCGCGCGGCTTGCGCCATGCGTTTCTGGCCGAACGACGCACCGCTAAAATCCCCGAGCTTGGCACCCAACCGCGTGCCATCGCCCATGTTGGCGTGATCGGCGGCGGCCTGATGGGCGCTGGTATCATCGTGGCCCTGATGGGCGCAGGCCTCGCGGTGTCGCTGGTGGAACGCGACCACGACAGTCTGGTCGCCGGGCTGGAGCGGATTGCTGACATCCACGAAAATGCGGTAGCCAAAGGGCGCATGACGGCTGAGGCACGCGACGAGCAATGGGCGCGGCTCAAGGGATCGGCAGACATCACCACGCTTGCCGAGGTCGATCTGGTGATCGAGGCCGCCTCGGAGGACGAGGCGATCAAAACCGCGTTGTTCCGCCAGCTTGACAGCGTGGTGAAGCCGGGCGCGATCCTTGCCACCAACACCTCATACCTCGACATCAACACGCTTGCTGCGGCCACCAGCCGCCCCGGCGATGTGGTCGGCCTGCATTTCTTTTCGCCCGCCCATATCATGCGGCTGATGGAGGTGGTGGTGGGCGCCCAGACCGCGCCTGATGTTGTGACGGCGGGCTTCGCGCTTGCTGCGCGGCTGGGCAAGGTCGCGGTGCGCGCGGGCGTTTGCGATGGCTTCATTGGCAACCGCATCCTGACCGCCTACCGCACCGCCGCCGACTTCACGCTCGAGGATGGCGCATCGCCCGCCCAGATCGACGCCGCAATGCGGGCCTTTGGCATGGCGCTGGGGCCCTATCAGGTGTCCGACATGGCCGGGCTCGACATTTCCTGGGCGCGCCGCAAACGGCTGGCGCCGACCCGCGACCCCAAGGCGCGTTATGTCTCCATTGCGGATCGCCTGTGCGAGGCGGGGCGCTTTGGGCAGAAATCCGGCGCCGGGTATTATTCCTACCCCGACGGGCGCGTCGGCAAGGAAGACCCCGCCACGCAAGCAATCATCGAGGCCGAGCGCGCCGCGAAAGGGATTACGCCGCGCAGCTTCACCGCTGAGGAAATCCAGCGTCGCTGTCTGGCCGCGATGGCCAATGAGGGCGCGCGCATTCTGCAAGAGGGCATCGCCTTGCGCCCCTCTGACCTCGATGTTGTGCTGCTGTCCGGCTATGGCTACCCACGCTGGCGCGGCGGCCCGATGCAAAGCGCCGACGAAATCGGACTGTTAGAGCTGAAAAACACCCTGCTGGCCTACGCCAAGGAAACGCCGGAGTTCTGGCGCCCCGCCGATCTGCTTGGGGAGTTGATCAAGAACGGCCGTCACTTTGCCGACCTGAACGAGACCTGAGCGGGAGGGCAAGGCGCCCCCCCTCGGGCGTGCCGTCACCGAAACGCGATGCCCAGCACCAAGGTCATCAGGCCGATCACCGCCACCCCCAATGCGCCGAAGTTATAGGCGACAAGCCGCTGCAACTTCGTGCGCAGGTCGGCGTCTGACAGGCCAGCCTTACGCAAGCGCATCGCCTGAGTCGCGCAGTAAAGCAGCCCGATTATTCCAACCATCGCAATCGCCGCACCGACCCAGATCAGACGTGCCATGCCACCCTCCATTGCTTCGGGCACCCGCTATCGCACCCCGTCCCACCGTGCAAGCGCCTCGGCCCTTGAACCGCGCGCGCGGGACCGCTAGGGATCAACAAAACCATACCAGCGAGGCAGGCATGAGCGACCAGGTTACCGACGCCCAATACAACGTCACCGCAGAGGAACTGCGCCAGTTCATCGAGCGCTATGAGCATCTTGAAGCCGAGAAAAAGGACATCACCGAACAGCAAAAAGAGGTGATGGCCGAGGCCAAGGGGCGCGGCTATGACACCAAGGTGATCCGCAAGGTCATCGCGCTACGCAAGCGCGACGCCGACGATATCGCCGAAGAGGAAAGCATCCTCGAGCTTTACAAAGCGGCCTTGGGCATGTCCTGAGCCCGATCGCGCCCTCAGGGCGCGATCAACCGCACGCCGGGCATACGCGAAATGGCATAGACGCTTTCGTCATACTGCTCTGTCAGTTCGTCGATGTATTCCTCGTCCCAGCCGGGCAGATCCAACTCGACCTCCATCTGGTCGTCGATCGCATATTTGTCGAGGAAGGCCGTCACCACCCGCCGCCGCTGCGCGACAGTAAGCGGTTGATGCGACGCGATATAATCGGACATGCGCGCCAGTCCTTCCGGCGACATGATTGAGCCGAGTATCTCGTCACGCGAGTCAAGCTCGATCATGTCGTCGTGCCCGGTCAGCGCCTGCAGAACCTCTGGCCAAACCAGCGGCGTATCCTCATCGCACCACACAGTGATCGGCAAGCTGGGATAAGCCGCCCGAATGGCACCGATAAACGCGGCCCAGTCCAGCTTCATCGGATCAAGGCCGACGCTGAATTCGTCATAGGTCTGCTTGCGGTTCGCCTGAAGAAGCGCGGGAATGAAGGTGGCCGGGTTACGGATTGCCAGCGCAATTTCCGCCTCGCAGGACGGAAAAAGGTTGATGAGCGCGCCAATCTTTTCGACGGCAGTCGGATAAAACTCACCCTTGAAAATAGCCCGTGTCCGCACCCCGAGGAAGTTCTCGTTGGAAAAGATCAACCGGTCGGCATGATCCTCGACCATGACGGCATCCAGCGTAGTCTCTTCAGTGTCGGCGCTGGATGGCGCGCCCTTCATGGCGGTGGACACTTCGCGCAGGATCGGCCGATAGACCTGAGGATCGGGAATCACTGTGCCTTGCTGGGCCAGAACCGCGGCATTCGCCCGCAGGCTGGTGACCAATTTCTGCTCGTCCGTGCAATGCACACCCAAATGGTAAATGACCTTCATCACGCTCCTGTATCGGCTTTAACCGATGCAACCCCTCGACCGGACCGTCCTGCCCAAGGCGTTTCTTGTTATCGGAATGATTCTACACTGTAAAACGGCATTTATGTGGCCGCGCCGCGTCGTTTCAGGCCACCGAGGCCACCCCCAACGCATCTTGCCACTTGACCTTGGCGCGGTTTCGATTGATCACCGCACCGTGCCGCTTGCGCCCATGCCAAGCGTCATTTCGCCGGTTTAGCTCAGCTGGTAGAGCAACGGTTTTGTAAACCGAAGGTCGGGGGTTCGAGTCCCTCAACCGGCACCAAATTGTTATCCAAAATAGACTAATGACATGCGAAAGCCCTTGCTCTAAAAGGCTTTTGCATGCCCAGTTTGTCCGACACGATCCGCTGAGATGCCCTTGGGGCTGGAGGTGTCGCCGGGGGTATCGGGGAAACCCCGAAAAGGCGCCACTCCCACGACGCCATTGACGGATCCCGCGATTCGATCGCTTAAAGGCAGTTTATGAAGGCGGGCTTTGACGGCCGGTTTTTCACCACCAAGCCCACAAGAGCAAAGCCGTGGCGTTTCAATTGTCGCTTGGTGGCAAGGAGAAGCTCGTGCATCCGACCCACGCTGGCTGGGGAAGAGAGCCAAAAAGGATCAGGCGAATTTAGCCTTCCATGGTCACGGCGAAGGTCGCCAGCAAACCCGACGCAACGCAGGTGCGCGCATCATCCGACCTAAGGCGGCGTGGCGCTTGGGAAAACGCCGCCGACCGCGCCCGAGGGGCAATCGACGGCGTTGGAAACGCAGGGTCAGGCGTCGCCAGCTATTTCACCGCAGGCAGCGCCGAAAGCTCCAGATGGTAGGGGCTGCCGTTCGCGAAGGTCTGGCCTTTCACGAAGCGACCATGCAGGAGGTATTTCAGCCCGTGTTTCATCGTGTCAATTCCTGCCCCGGTCACCGGAAGATCATGACGGGAAACCGCTCCCTTCGCCTCGTCCGAGAACAGGATATAGTCGGGTTTGCTGACCAAAACATAGCCGACCATGGCAACGTCTTTGCCGACATACCCTGCGGGGTGCCACGTCACTTTGCCGACTTTATGCACCACCTCGGCCTGCGCCATTCCGGCCATCGCGAGGGCGAGTGTCAGCCCGTAAACCAGTTTCTTCACAGCCATCTTACATTGCCTTTATGATGTCGAGGCCGTCCGGAATGTGGACATAGCCTGGCTTGGAGCCCGGGTGCCGCGTCACGCCATATTGCCAAAGGATGCGGTTGGTCGCCTTCTCGATCACCACCACACGGGCGTTCAGGTCGTCGTTGACCAGAACGTTACCATTGGGCAATTCGATCGCAAGCGAGGGGCGGTTCAGCGTGCCGTCGCCGATCGGCTTGTAGGTCCAAACGACTTTGCCTGCGCGGTTAATCTCGATCAGGTTGCCGGGGTTGGTGTAGCCCGCCACAAGAAAGTTGCCGGCCTTGGTCACTTGCGGGTCAGAGGGGTATTTAAACGGCAGCACCAGCTTGTAGATCTGCTTCCAGTTCTGGTCGAGTTCGGTAATGGAATGGTCGCCGATGGTCGAGACCAGTTCGTGCCCGTTCGGCAGCGGCTTGTCGCCGTTGGGCGAGTTCAGCATTGGCGCCGCACCCCAACACCGCCCGGTCTTGCCCGCCTGACGCACGATCTTTTTGTCCGGAGAGATCTCAAGGATACGGCAGTTGCGGATATCGGCGACCGAGATATTGCCGTTGGGCAGCATATAGGCGTCGTCTGGGAAATTCAGGTAGCCGGGCGCGCTGCCTTGCTTGCCAAGGTGGCCATAGTCCCAGATCACCTTTTTCGTCGCGACGTCGATGATGCGAATGACCTGCCCGTGTTCAAGGTTGGTGATGACATGTTTGCCACCATCGGTAAAAAAGGCGTCGTCGGCGCCCTGACCGGGTGGAATGTCGGTAAAATTATACTGCCAAAGGATTTTTTTCTCCGGGCTGACAATCAAAATGCGGTCATTACCGCGGTCGGCGATCATCACGTTGTAGCCGCCCAACGCAGAGGCATCGCTTGGCAAAGCCGCAAGCAAGGGGTCGGTCGGCACCTCGGGGGCTGGCGCAATGGTGGGCGCAACGGGCGCCGAAGCGACAGTCGGTGTCGCTGGCGCAGGCACGATGGTGGGCGCGGCGGCCGGAGCAGTTGCCGCCACGGGCGCATGCGCCGGATCGGGGGCAACCACCGCGACCGGGGCCGGGGCCGGGTCGGTTTGCGCAAACCCTACGGTGGGGAGAAGTCCTGTCAGTGTAACGGTTACCAAAAGGCGTGAAAAAGTCTTAATATTCAGAAACGGCAAGAATAGCCCCCTAAGCCAAGATCCTTGCGACCGCTATCCGAAGCACGCAAGGTGCCCATCCCCGGCCCCTTTGGCGTAGCTGTCGTCCTGACCGTCAAGACCTGTCGATGGCTTTGGTGTACCCCATCAACTGCGCCCGTGCTGTCGGAAAACGTCCGCATTGCGCAGGCTCATCTGCCCCGCAGTGGCTTCATCGACAATTGCCCCTGACGCATGGCTGACGCCTGCGACTGCCGCAGGTCGTTCAGGCGTGGCTCGAATCCGTCGCACCGTACCCAAATGCCTCGATTTGCGCTGTATCTGTCCGAAACGCGGGCCGGAGGCGGCAGCGGAGAAACACAAGTGGCTGATTTTATTGGTGCACCCGACTGGATTCGAACCAGTGGCCTCTGCCTTCGGAGGGCAGCGCTCTATCCAGCTGAGCTACGGGTGCGCTCGGGCCCGTCTATAGCGGGGGCGCGGCGTCGCTGCAACGGCCAATAAAGCGTCCGGGCTCAGGAAAACAACTCGTGGCACAGTTCCAGCGCGTCAATCAGGACATCAACCTCAGCTTTGGTGTTGTAAAGCCCGAATGAGGCGCGGCAGGTGGCCGAAACGCCCAGGTAATCCATCAGCGGCATCGCGCAATGGGTGCCTGCGCGCACGGCGACGCCTTTCTTGTCCAGCACGGTAGAGATGTCATGCGCATGTGCCGCGCCATCCAGCGTGAACGAGAATATCGCACCCTTGGTCGCGGAATTGCCCTGCACAGTCAGCCAGTTAAGCCCACCGAGCCGCGTGTTGGCATAATCGCGCAAGCTAGCCTCGTGCGCAGCGATATTCTCCATGCCAAGCGCCATCAGGTATTCCAGCGCCACGCCAAGGCCAATTTGCTGCACGATGCCGGGGGTGCCGGCCTCAAACTTCATCGGCGGGTCGTTGTAGGTGATCGCCTCGCGCGTCACTTCCCGGATCATGTCGCCACCGCCTAGGAAGGGGCGCATCTCTGCCATCCGCTCGGGCGCGATCCAGATGGCGCCAGAGCCTGACGGACCGTAGAGTTTATGGCCAGTGATAGCGAAAAAATCGCAGCCGATCGCCTGCACGTCCACCGGCATATGCACGGCAGATTGCGAGCCGTCGACCAACACCGGCACGTCCTTCGCCCGCGCGCCCCGGCAGATCGCCGCGACATCGACGCGGGTGCCCAGCACGTTTGACATCTGGGTAATCGCCACCAATTTTGTGCGTGGCCCGATGGCGTCAATCACCGCCTGCGGGTCCAGATCGCCATTGGCATCGACATCCACCCATTTCAGCACGACGCCCTGCCGCTCTCGCAGGAAGTGCCACGGCACGATGTTGGCGTGGTGTTCCATGATCGACAGCACGATCTCATCGCCCGGCTGAAGGCGCGGCGCGGCCCATGCGTAAGAGATCAGGTTGATGCCCTCGGTGGTGCCGCTGGTAAAGACGATCTCCTCCGGGCTTTTGGCGTTCAGGAAGCGGGCGATGATGCCGCGCACCGCCTCGTATTTCTCTGTCGCGATGTTGGAGAGCGTATGCAAGCCACGGTGAACATTGGCGTATTCCATTGAATAGGCCTGCGTGATCGCGTCAATCACCACCTGAGGCTTTTGCGCCGAGGCCCCGTTATCAAGGTACACCAACGGCTTGCCGTTCACCTGCCGCGACAGGATGGGAAAATCACGGCGGACTTTTGCGACGTCATACATTCAGGCGGCTCCCGGAACCAGTATACCGGTCGCCACCAGCGCAAAACTTAGCGAAAACATCAAGATGACGGTGGTGATGACCACCATCAGAAACACCAGCCACGGGTGCGTAAACCCATGCAGTTCGGCAACAAAATGCGTAAGCAACCAGAACAGCGCCACGATAGAAACAAGGCCAAGGATGTCAGACGCCGGTGGCAACACCAGCGCCAATACGATCTGCCCGAATTGCAGCGCCAGCAGGATCGTTTGCAGCCAGCACACCAATGCCAAGGCGCCAGCCCAGTCTCCGGTGCCGCCAAAGACGCGGCCGACGAACAGGATAGAGACCGCCATCGCAATCAGCGCGAAAAATTGCAGAACAGCCATACCGACCGGGCCGGGCATACCCGAGGCCATGAAGAAATCCGTGGTCGGCCCACCGAGCTGAAGACTGGCCTGCAAAAACAGATCGGCAAGAACTGCGGCCAGCACCAGAAACTCGATCAGCATCGCCACCGGCACATGCATCGCCAGAATCGCGCGCGCCGCCTTGCGCGGCTGCAACATGCTTTCGCGCGCCAAATCAACCCATTGTCCGGCCTGCATCATGCCCCTGCCCCTTTTGCGGCTTCGCTGGCTTTCAGCGCGCCGCCCCATAGCCACACGAACCCCGCCAGCACGACAATGCCAAGGGCATTCAACGTCGCACCCGGCCCGATCAGGCCGGCCACAAGGCCCTGGGCCAGCATCAGCGGGCTGGCCGCCAACATCGACCAAAACAGCGCCAGACGCGCAGAGAACCAGCTACCCTGCCCGCCGAGCTGGCGCGCAATCAGATGGCTGAGCGCGGCGATGCCGTAGCCGATCAGGGGGGCCAGAAATATCAGGCCCATCAGCGCCCCACTCATCCGCGCCTCCAGCGGCACCGTGGGATCAAGCCGCGCCGCTCGCACCAGCCCCGGCCATTCGGCCAGAAACATCAGCGCCAGCGCGCCCATCAGCATCGCCAACGCGCGGTCCTCGCGCACACCGTCGGCCAGCTTGCTGCGGATCATCCGCCCCGGCGCGCGATAGCTGGTCAGAATGTCGCCGATAACCGACATTCAATGCGCCCCGGCGGCGAGCCAGCTTTCCAGCCGCGCCTGAATAGCCTCGGCAATGGTGGCGTCGTCAATCTCGGCAATCGCTTCGGCAAGGAAGGCCAGCACCAGCAGCGACTGCGCCTCGCGTTCTGGCACCCCGCGCGAGCGCAGGTAGAACAGCGCGGTGTCGTCGATCGCGCCAGAGGTAGAGCCGTGGCTGCATTTCACATCGTCGGCGTAGATTTCCAGCTCTGGCTTGCACAGGAACTGGCTGTCGTCGTCGAGCAAAAGTGACTGGCTGATCTGATACCCATCGGTCTTTTGCGCACTTTGCTTGACGAGGATCTTACCCTGAAACACGCCGGTCGCCCCGTTGCGCAGCACCTTCTTGAACACCTGACGGCTTTCACAGCCGGTGCCCTGATGGGTGATAAAAACGGTGTCATCGTGGTGGAACATGCCGTTCCCCAGCGCAGCACCCGCGACATGGGCCACGCCATCGGCGCCGATCAGTTCAAGCACCACCTCGTTGCGGGTCAACGCACCGTTCGCGGTCAGCGTGAAGGATTTGAAGCGGCTCGCATTGCCCATACGCGCGAAAACATGGGTCAGCGTCCGCCGCTCATGGTCGCGCCCCTGAGTGCGGACGTGGTGGAAGGCGGCGCCGTCGGCGACCTGGACCTCCATCACGGTATTGGAGCGTGCTCCCGCCGGGCCACTCTCCAATAGCGTCAGCTCCGCTCCATCTTCCACCTTCACGCAATGGTGGAGGATCGCATCGGAAGCTGTTGATGTTTGATGATAAACTAACGCTACTGGCTTGCTCACTTTTCCCACAACACGGATCAAGACGCCATCTGTCGCCAGCGCCGAGTTCAGCGCGGCCAGCGGGCGGGCCACCGGCGTCTGCCCACGCGCCTCGAGCACGCCGTAAACCTCGTGCGCCCAGTGGATATCCTGCGTAGCGGCCTCTGCCAAACGCGAGATCTCCACCCCTGCCAGCGCTGGATTGTCCGAGGCCGCCGCATCAAACACGCCATCGACGAAAACCAGCCGCAGGCAATCAATGCCATCAAACCCCTCGGTTTCGCCCGGAATCACCTGAGCGACCGGCACCGCTGCCACCGTAAGCGGCGTCGGGTCAGTGTATTTCCAGTATTCGTCGCGCTTGACGGGCAGCCCCATAGCGCGCAACCGCGACACCGCCGCTCCGCGTGCCAGATGCAGCCACGCGCCGCTTTGCGGTAGCTGCAGACCCGCCAGCCGCGCCTCTGCCTCTGCGGATCGTGCCGGCGCCGCCATTACAGCACCTCCGCGAGGATATCCGCGTAGCCGTTGTTTTCGACCTCCAACGCCAGCTCCGGCCCGCCGGTTTTGACGATGCGACCATCCGCCATGATATGCACGACATCCGGCTTGATGTGGTCCAGAAGCCGTTGATAATGCGTGATAACAAGGAACGAGCGCCCCTCGGACCGCAGTGCGTTCACGCCTTCGGCCACCAGCTTCATCGCGTCAACGTCAAGGCCCGAGTCGGTCTCGTCAAGGATGCACATCTTGGGTTCCAGCATCGCCATCTGCAGGATCTCGTTGCGCTTTTTCTCGCCGCCGGAGAAACCTACGTTCACCGGGCGTTTCAGCATATCGGCGTCGATTTTCAGCGTTTTTGCCTGCTCGCGGATCACCTTGAGGAACTCCCCGGCGCTCATCTCTTCCTCACCGCGCGCTTTCCGTTGCGCGTTCACCGCGGTGCGCAGAAAGGTCATGTTGCCGACGCCCGGGATCTCCACCGGATACTGGAACGCGAGGAAAAGACCTGCCGCGGCGCGCGCTTCGGGCTCCATCTCCAGCAGTTCCTGCCCGTCGAGCTTGGCGCTGCCTGCCGTGACGGTATAGCCATCGCGGCCCGACAGCACATAGCTGAGCGTGGACTTGCCAGAGCCGTTGGGCCCCATAATCGCATGCACCTTTCCGGTTTCCACCGTCAGGTTGACGCCCTTGAGGATGACTTTATCCTCTTCCTCAAGTTTCACGTGCAGGTTCTTGATTTCAAGCATTTCTTTTCCTGATCTTCCAAGCGCCTCTGGCGCGAATTTCACATGCGACGAAGTGGCTTAGCCCACGGAGCCTTCAAGGCTGATCGCCACAAGGCTCTGCGCCTCCATGGCAAATTCCATCGGCAGCGCCTGCAACACTTCCTTGCAGAAGCCGTTCACCACCAGCGCCACGGCTTCTTCCTCGTCCATCCCGCGCGAGCGGCAATAGAACAACTGGTCGTCATCGACCTTCGAGGTCGTCGCCTCATGCTCCACCCGGCTCGAGTTATTCTTCACCTCGATGTAGGGCACCGTATGTGCCCCGCATTTGTCACCGATCAGCAGGCTGTCGCATTGCGTATAGTTGCGGCTGTTCTTCGCCTTGGGGTGAACCGACACCAACCCGCGATAGGTGTTCTGCGCCTTACCAGCCGAAATCCCTTTGGAAACAATGCGAGAGCGGGTGTTCTTACCAAGATGGATCATCTTGGTCCCGGTGTCCGCCTGCTGCATGTTGTTGGCAATCGCGATCGAGTAAAACTCGCCCTGACTGTCATCGCCACGCAGGATGCACGACGGGTATTTCCAGGTGATCGCCGACCCGGTTTCCACCTGCGTCCACATCACTTTCGAGCGGTCGCCCCGGCAATCGGCGCGTTTGGTGACAAAGTTGTAGATCCCGCCGCGGCCTTCTTCGTCGCCCGGATACCAGTTCTGCACCGTCGAGTATTTCACCTCGGCGTCTTCCATGATCACGATCTCGACCACCGCCGCGTGAAGCTGCGCGATGTCGCGCTTGGGGGCCGTGCACCCTTCCAGATAGCTGACGTAGGAGCCCTTTTCAGCGATAATCAGCGTCCGCTCAAACTGGCCGGTGTTTTCCGCGTTGATACGGAAATAGGTCGAAAGCTCCATCGGGCAGCGCACGCCCTCGGGGATGTAAACGAAGGAACCGTCAGAAAACACAGCCGAATTCAGCGTGGCAAAGTAGTTGTCCGACGCGGGAACAACCGAGCCGAGATACTTTTTCACCAAGTCAGGATATTCGCGGATCGCTTCCGAAATCGGCATGAAAATCACGCCAGCCTTCATCAGCTCCGCCTTGAAGGTGGTGCCAACTGAAACCGAATCGAACACGGCATCGACAGCAACACGCCGCCCCTCTGCCGGAGCCGCCTCTGCGCCATCGACGCCCGCCAAAATCATCTGCTCTTTCAGAGGGATACCAAGCTTTGCGTAGGTCGCAAGCAGCTTGGGATCAACCTCATCAAGGCTCTTGGGCTTACCGCTCATGCTTTTCGGTTTGGCGTAATAATACTGATCCTGATAGTCGATCTCGGGATAATGCAGCATCGCCCACCGCGGCTCGTCCAACTGCAGCCAGCGCCGATAAGCCTGCAACCGCCAGTCTGTCATCCACTCCGGCTCGCCGTTCTTTTCCGAGATCAGCCGAACGATGTCTTCGCTCAGACCTTTCGGCGCGTATTCCGTCTCGATATCGGTTTCCCAGCCGTGCTTGTATTTGCCCGCCATCGCGTTCACGGCTTCGACGGTTTCCCGATCGACCCCATCGCGCACGTCCGTTTCAGCTTTGTCCAAGGCAACCATCGGCCAATCCAATCCTAACTATCTCAAGGGCTTGCGCCCGTATCTTCATGCAGCGCGTGCCCGGAACTTCCGGTATTGCGCCAACCAAGCCTCGGCAAAGCGCAGCACATCATCTTCCCGCGTCTGCGGTCCGATCGACACGCGGATCGCACTTGCGGCCGCGCCCTCATCAAACCCCATCGCGCGCAGCGCCCGGCTCGCCCGCACCTTACCTGAGGAACAGGCAGACCCCGCCGAAATCGCGAAACCTGCCAGATCCATTTGCATCACCTGCGTCTCGCCCTTCCAGCCCGGCGTCGCCAGACAGGTGGTGTTCGGCAACCGCTCGGCTTCTTTCCCGACGATAATAGTCGCCTTTGCCTCCGAGGCCAATGCCACATCTAGAATATTTCTAATACGGCGCACATTTTCCCAGACCCCATCGGCCAGATCCCGCGCCGCAGCCTCTGCCGCCGCGCCAAATCCCGCGATGCCGATCACATTCTCGGTGCCCGCACGCCGCCCCATTTCCTGCCCGCCGCCGCGAATCTGTGCCGCAAGGTCCAGCCCCCGGCGCAGCACCAAGGCGCCCACGCCCTTCGGTCCACCCAATTTATGCGCCGAGACCAGCCCCATCTCGACGCCCAGCCAGTTGAACGCCACCGGCAGCTTGCCAAACGCCTGCGTCAAGTCCGACACCGCGAGGCCTGCGGGCAGGCTCTGCACCACGCCGGTCTCCGAATTCGCAAGCTGCACTGCCGCCGTCGCCGGACCAGCCACAGTGACGCGGCCCGCCGCATCCACCGACAGGCTATCCTCACCCCAAGCCAGCACCGCGTCATGCTCGACACCGGCACACAGCAGCCCCCGCCCGGCCATCGCCAGCGCCGCGGCCTCGGTCGCACCAGAGGTGAACACCACATCGGCCCCGTCTGCACCCAGGGCCGCGGAAACCTGCGCCCTCGCCCGCTCCACAATGCCCTTTACCGCGCGCCCCTCGGCATGGACCGAGGACGGATTGCCCACCACATCCATCGCCGCAACCATCGCCGCCCGCGCCTCGGCACGCAGGGGCGTCGTTGCGTTCCAGTCAAGGTAGATCCGTTCTCTCACCACGCCCTCATTGCTTTGGCAAAAATATCCTCGGGGGTCCGGGGGCAGACAGCCCCCGGCGTTATCCGCCGCACGCCCGCTTAGTCTTCGTCCACCACGCGGAACAGCCCCGGCACCGCTGGACAGGGGCGCAATTCGTTGCCGATCACATCCGACAAGCGCGTCTGGTGCAAATAGACATAGACCTGCGCCGAAAGCCCCTCCCACAGCCGGTTGGTCAGCGACTGCGCCCGCGACCCCGACGAGCCACCCGAGGCGCCCGCACCCTGATGCATCGCGCTGACCGTCTCGTCCACCGCCTCCATGATCTCGCTGACGCGGATCGCATCGGGTGAACGCGCCAGCCGATAGCCGCCCCCCGGACCGCGCGCCGATTCCACCAGATTGGCGCGGCGCAGCTTTACGAACAACTGCTCCAGATACGGCAGCGAAATGTCCTGCCGTTTCGATATTTCGGCCAGCGAAACCAGATCATCCGACGCCGCCAGGGCCAAATCCGCGAGGGCCACCATCGCATATCGGCCCTTTGTCGAGAGTTTCATGCCGTTATCCCTGCCAAACACATTGACGAGAGGCAGAAGGAACCTTAACTCCAATCCACCCGATCCGGACCCGCTTTATCGCGGCCCGGTATTTAGAATTGTTCTAGGATGTCCGAGCAAATTCGTCAAGAATGACGATGCCCCGACGCCAGAAAGAAAGACAGGCGAGTCGATGCCCGAAGTGATCTTTGCGGGGCCGGAAGGCCGTCTCGAAGGCCGTTACCATCCTCAAAAGGAAAAAGACGCCCCCATCGCCATCGTCCTGCATCCGCATCCGCAATTTGGCGGCACGATGAACAACAAGGTGGTCTATAACCTTCATTACGCCTTCTACAACCTTGGCTTTACCGTGCTGCGCTTCAACTTCCGCGGCGTCGGACGCAGCCAGGGCGAGTACGATCAGGGGATCGGCGAGTTGTCGGACGCCGCCTCGGCGCTCGACTACCTGCAGTCGATGAACCAGAACGCCAAACATTGCTGGGTCGCGGGTTTCTCGTTCGGCGCGTGGATCGGCATGCAGCTTTTGATGCGGCGCCCGGAAATCACCGGCTTCATCTCGGCGGCCCCGCCCGCCAACATGTATGACTTCTCGTTCCTTGCGCCCTGCCCCGCGTCGGGCCTGATCATCAACGGCACCGCCGACCGCGTGGCACCGCCGAAAGACACCCTCAACCTCGTCAACAAACTTCACGAGCAGAAGGGCATCACCATCACCCACGAACAGATCGAGGGTGCCGGCCACTTCTTTGAAGAGCCGCATATGGACACGATGATCACCTCGGTTTCGACCTATGTGAAGCGCCGTCTGGGCGAAGCGTCGCGCTGAGGGGCCCATGAGTTTCGTCGAAGACCTCGCCGACACCCTCGCCCGCGACACGCTTGCCGCCTGCATCGAACTCGACGACGACCGCCTTTATGAAGAGGTGTCAAAGGCGATCGCCGTGTTGTCGCCCACGCTGCAAGAGGCGTTCATGACCTCGATCCGCATCCGCCTTGCCGAACAGCGCGGTCGGCGCCATCTGGAAGAGACCCTGCGCAAGGCGCGGGCGGCGAAGCCGAAGGAATGACCGACCGGCTGGATCAGCAATTCGCCTTTCTCGGCGAGGCTGACAAGCTGAAGCATGTGCTGCGCGCCACCACGCTGATGGATGGCTCACGGCGCGAGAATTCGGGCGAGCATAGCTGGCACCTTGCTCTCTACGCGATGACGCTGGCCGATCAGGCCGCGCCGGGCGTCGATATTAACCGCGTCATTCGCATGTTGATCCTGCACGATCTGGTCGAGATTGACGTGGGCGATGTGCCGATCCACTCATCCAACGGCACCGCGCACGGCTCCTCTGAAACACAGGCGGCAGAGGCGCGCGCCGCTGACCGCATCTTTGGCCTGCTACCACCCGACCTTGGCCAAAACTTCCGCGCGCTGTGGGATGAATTCGAGGCGGCCCAGACCCCCGATGCCGTCTTCGCCAAATCGCTCGACCGGGTGCAGCCGGTGATGCACAACCTCGGCTCCGGCGGCGGCACCTGGACCGAATACAAGGTCACCGCCGAACAAATCACGACCCGCGTCGGCCAAAAGGTAGCGCGCGGTGCCCCCCGTCTGTGGGACTATGTGCGCGCGCGCATCAGGCCATTCTTTCCCGACCTCTGAATTTACGTCTCGTTCGGTATGCAATCGCATACCATCTTCCCACCGCCCGCATTTTCCGCTATGACGCGGCCAACCGAATCCAAAAACCAAGAGGGCCAGTGATGACCAAGATCAAGGTAGCCAACCCCGTCGTCGAACTCGACGGCGACGAAATGACCCGCATCATCTGGGATTTCATCAAGCAAAAGCTGATCCTGCCCTATCTCGACATCGACCTGAAATACTACGACCTCGGCATCGAGGAGCGTGACCGCACCAACGACCAGATCACCATCGACGCGGCCCATGCGATCCAGAAATACGGCGTCGGCGTCAAATGCGCGACGATCACCCCGGATGAGGCTCGCGTCGAAGAATTTGGCCTCAAGCAGATGTGGAAATCGCCCAACGGCACCATCCGCAACATCCTTGGCGGCGTGATCTTCCGCCAGCCGATCATCTGCAAGAACGTGCCGCGCCTCGTGCCCGGCTGGACCAAGCCGATCGTGATCGGCCGCCACGCCTTTGGCGACCAGTATAAGGCAACCGACTTCCGCTTCCCCGGCGCTGGCAAGCTGACGATGAAATTCGTGGGCCATGACGGCACTGTGATCGAGAAAGAAGTCTATGACGCGCCCTCGTCGGGCGTCTACATGGGCATGTATAACCTCGATGACTCGATCATCGACTTCGCCCGCGCCTCGATGAACTACGGGCTGTCGCTGGGCTGGCCTGTGTATCTGTCGACCAAGAACACCATCCTCAAGGCCTATGATGGCCGCTTCAAGGATCTGTTCCAGAAGATCTATGACGAGGAATTCGCCGACAAATTCAAGGCCGCCGGCATCACCTACGAACACCGCCTGATCGACGATATGGTCGCCTCGGCGATGAAATGGTCGGGCGGCTACGTCTGGGCCTGCAAGAACTATGATGGCGACGTGCAGTCGGACACTGTGGCGCAAGGCTTCGGCTCGCTTGGCCTCATGACCTCGGTTCTGATGACGCCTGATGGCATGACGGTCGAGGCAGAGGCGGCGCACGGCACGGTCACCCGCCACTACCGCCAACACCAGCAAGGCAAGGCGACCTCGACCAACTCCATCGCTTCGATCTTTGCCTGGACCGGCGGCCTGAAGCATCGCGCGAAACTGGACAACAATGCCGAACTCGCGCGCTTTGCCGCCACGCTGGAAAAAGTCACCGTCGATACGGTCGAGGATGGTTTCATGACCAAAGACCTCGCCCTGCTGGTCGGGCCGGATCAGAAGTGGCTGACCACCATCGGCTACCTCGAAAAGGTTGACGAATATCTCAACAAAGCTCTGAAAGGCTGAACCCCAGCTTCTTCTTGGAAAAAATACTCTCGGGGGGTCCGGGGGGCGGAAAGCCCCCCGGCCTTCTTTCGTTTCGGTACTGGCTTTTCCCGCGCATCTCGGTTATCGCGGCGGCGCAGCATAAAGGCATGAGAAAATGGACCTTCGCAATATTGCGATCATCGCACACGTTGACCACGGCAAGACCACCCTCGTTGACGAACTTCTGAAACAATCGGGCGCGTTCCGCGAGAACCAAGCCGTTGCCGAACGCGCGATGGACAGCAACGACATCGAGCGTGAGCGCGGGATCACCATCCTTGCCAAATGCACCTCGCTGGAGTTCGGCGGTCTGCGCATCAACATCGTCGACACCCCCGGCCACGCCGATTTCGGCGGCGAGGTGGAGCGCATCCTGAGCATGGTTGATGGCGTTGTCCTGCTGGTCGATGCCGCCGAAGGCCCGATGCCGCAAACCAAATTCGTGACCGCCAAGGCGCTGGCGCTTGGCCTCAAGCCGATCGTCGTTTTGAACAAGGTCGACAAGCCCGATGCCGAGCCCGATCGTGCCCTGAACGAGGTGTTCGACCTTTTCGCGAACCTCGGCGCGAATGACGAACAGCTTGATTTCCCGCATCTTTATGCCTCGGGTCGCGCTGGCTGGGCGGATACCGAACTCGACGGTCCGCGCAAGGATCTGTCGGCGCTTTACGAGCTGATCGTCAAGCACGTCCCGGCCCCGGCGCAGGTCGCGCACCGCGACGAGCCGTTCCGGATGCTTGCCACCACGCTGTCTGCCGACCCGTTCATCGGGCGCATCCTGACCGGGCGCGTCGAGGCTGGCACGCTGCGCGCGGGCGACACGATCAAGGCGCTGACCCGCAAAGGCGAGCGGATCGAGCAGTTCCGCGTCTCCAAAGTCATGGCATTCCGCGGCCTGAGCCAGACCGCCATCGACGTGGCCGAGGCGGGCGACATCGTCACCATCGCTGGCATGTCGAAGGCCACCGTGGCCGATACGCTCTGCGCGCTCGATCAGGACGTTCCGCTTCCGGCGCAGCCGATCGACCCGCCGACCATTACCGTCAGCTTTGCCATCAACGATTCGCCCTTCGCGGGCAAAGACGGTGCCAAGGTGCAAAGCCGCGTTATCCGCGAGCGGCTGATGAAGGAATGCGAAATCAACGTCGCGATTAAGGTTGCCGACACCCCCTCGGGTGACGCGTTCGAAGTTTCGGGCCGCGGCGAGTTGCAGATGGGCGTGCTGATCGAGAACATGCGCCGCGAGGGGTTCGAACTTTCGATCTCGCGGCCGCGCGTGATCCTGAAGGAAGAAGACGGCGTCAAGATGGAGCCGATCGAAGAGGTCACCATTGACGTTGACGACGAATACACCGGCGCGGTGATCGACAAGCTGACCGGCGTTCGTAAGGGCGAGCTGGTCGAGATGAAACCGGCAGGCGTCGGCAAGACGCGCATCATCGCGCATGTCCCGTCGCGCGGGTTGATCGGCTATCACGGCGAGTTCCTGACCGACACGCGCGGATCGGGTGTGCTGAACCGGATTTTCCATTCCTGGGCGCCGCATAAGGGGCCAATTCAGGGTCGCCGCGTTGGCGTGCTGATCTCGATGGAGAACGGCGTGTCGGTGGCGTTTGCGTTGTGGAACCTCGAGGACCGCGGCAAGCTGTTTATCGGCGCGCAAGAGCAGGTTTATGAAGGCATGATAATCGGCGAACACAGCCGGGATAATGACCTGGAAGTGAACCCGCTGAAGGGCAAAAAGCTGACCAACATGCGGGCCTCGGGCACGGATGAGGCGGTTCGTTTGACGACGCCGGTTCGGATGAGCCTGGAAGAAGCGATCGCCTACATCGATGATGATGAACTGGTTGAAGTCACGCCGAAAATCGTTCGGATGCGGAAACGGTTCCTGGATTCGAACGAGCGGAAACGTCAGTCGCGTCAAGCAAGCTAAGGGAATTGGCTCAGGTGTTGCGTCGTGCAACACCCGACTAACCCATTGATTTTAAATTATTCTGATTTTTCGCTGGCCAAAGTCAACCTACGACGCAGGCAAGTTTTCGGCACAGCAAAAGACAAAAAAAGGCCGCGCCTGACGAGGGCGCGGCCTTTAGTTTCCCTTACGCAGCCTCAGCGAGCCGCTTTGGTGCAAAGGGGAGAACTCGTACACTGTCACCATTAAATTCTGTAAACGTCCCGGCGGCGATCGGGGTCCAGCCGCCCTCGCCGGTTTCCAGCGGCTCTGACACCACCGCCATGCCGCCGCGCGTATCGCTCCACCGGTGATAAAGCGTGGGGGCGGCGTCGTCGGTGGCGTAGCGCACCGCGTAAAGGGTTTTGCCGTCCGACAGCGCCGCGGTCAGGCGCACATGGGGCGCGGCGCCTTTGGTCCGCGACAACACCTCCAGCCGCGCGACGGCGCGTTCCAGCGCGCCGCGCGGATCGTCGTCAAGCCCCTCGCCCAAGGCGGCAAGGAACAACGCTTCGCTATCCGTGGCGCCCTTGCGATGCGGGTAAAGCGCATCGGGGATCATCATGTCGGCATCGCGGCGGAAGCGGTCATAGCCGCCAATCTGGCCGTTGTGCATGAACGTCCAGCGCCCGACCACGAAAGGATGGCAATTGTTGCGGCTGGTTGCGGTGCCGGTCGAAGCGCGCACATGGGCAAGGAACAGATGCGATTTGACCTGCGCGGTCAGGCTGCGCAGGTTGGGATCGGACCACGCCGGATAAACATCGCGATAAAGCCCCGGCTCTGGCTTTTCGCCATACCACGCGAGGCCGAAACCATCGGCGTTGATCGAGCTTTTACACTCCGTCGCGCAGTGGCTTTGGTGGATGAGCGAGTGACCGGGGCGGCTGACGATCTCCTCCAGAAAGATCGGCGCTCCGGTATAGGCGGCCCAGCGACACATTCACTTTCCCCGGTTCTGGGTGCGCGCGTAAAGCGCCGCGACCGTGGTGCTCGCAGTCTTTTCAAAGGCGAAGGGCAGGACGGCATGGACCAGCGCCGCAAAGGCCGCGCCGAACAGCGTCAGCGAGAATTTTCCCGCGAAAGCCGCGTGTTCCAGATAGGTTTCATCGACGGACCTTGGGTGGTCCAGAAATAGCCGGTCGATCATTTTGTGATTTCCCCTGTGCTGCGCGTCGTTAGAGTGTAACCGATCAGCGTTAGAAATGGTTCACAATTTACACATAAAAAACGCTTTGAATGTAGAAAATTTCTCAATATATACGATTATATGGAGAAATATGACACATTCGACCGCAGCATCCTGACGCATTTGCAACGCAATGCCGACCTCGCGCTGGAGGATTTGGGCGAGCGTGTCGGGCTGTCGCGCAACGCCGTATGGCGTCGCATCAAGGCGCTGGAGGCCGCGGGTGTGATCCGCGGCCGCGTGGCGTTGCTGGATGCAGAGGCGGTGGGGCTGGGTCTGTCGGTGTTCATGATGATCCGCACCGATCGCCATGCGCCCGACTGGCTGGCGCGGTTTGCGCGTGCCACGCGCGACATGCCGCAGATTTTGGGCGCCTATCGCATGACCGGCGATCTGGATTACCTGATCCGCGCGCGGGTGGCGGATGTGAAGGGCTATGACCGGCTCTATCAGGATCTGGTGGCGCGGGTCGAGTTGCACGACGTCTCGGCCAGTTTCGTGATGGAAGAGATCAAGGAAACCACGGCGCTGCCGATCTGAGGCGGGTGCGGGTCAGATTTTCGTCGCGTCGTAATCATACACCCAGTCAAAGCGTTTAAGCGCAAACTGCGGCGCGATGGCCCCACCGATGCGCAGGCCAAGATGCGCCACGGCGCGGGTCACGCCACCAAGGTGATAGGCGCGGGCATTGGCGTTTGCCGCCTCGACGATGCGGGTGACGCGGGTCTTGCGCGCAGCTTGATACGCGGCGAAGGCGGCGTCTTGGCTGTTTTCGGCAGCGAGGGCAGCTGCGAGGAGCCACGCATCCTCCAGCGCCATGTTGGCGCCCTGCGCAAGGAAGGGCAGCGTCGGATGGGCGGCATCGCCAAGGATCACCGCGCCCTGCCCGTGCCAGCGCGCAGCAACCGGATGGCGGAACAGGCCCCAGAGGTTGACCGCCTCAACCTCGGCCAGCCAGCCCCGCACCTGCGGCAAGAAGGATTCAAACGCTATTTGCAGCGCCATCGGATCGTCAGTTACGTTCCAGCTTTCCTCGGCCCAGCGGTGGCGTTCCTCAACCGCGACGATGTTGCGCAGGGTGCCGCCCCGCAGCGGATAGCTGACCAGATGGCGGCCCGCGCCCATGAAGACCTGCGCCACATGCGCCTCGGCGGGATCCGAGGGGATCAACGCGCGCCAGGCGACCTGATGGGTGAAGAAGGGCGCAACCTTGCCGTTCAGCGCCTCTCTCACGCGGGAGTGCAGGCCGTCGGCGCCAATCAGCAGCGGTGCCTCCAAGGTGGCGCCCTGTGCCGTGGTCAGGCGCGGGGGGTGGTCGCCCAGCGTGACCTCGGCAATGTGCTGCAACAGAAGGATCTGCACACCCGCCGCACGCGCGGCATCAGCAAGAAACGCGATCAAATCGGCGCGGTGAACGAAGTAAAAGGGCTGCGTCGGCTTCAGTTTTGCCAACTCAAGGCGCAACACATGCGCGCCATCGGTGCCGTTGCGAAGTTGCACCGCCTCGGCGCGCGGGCTGCAGGCGGCAAGCGCCTCGCCCAGCCCCAGCGCGTTCAGCACCGCCACACCATTCGGGCTGATCTGTAGGCCGGCACCAACCTCGCTGATTGCTTCGGCCTGTTCCAGCACCGTCACCTGAGCGCCGCGCCGCGCGAGGGCGAGCGAGACGGCAAGCCCGGCAATGCCGCCGCCCAACACCGTGGCTTTTTGCCCGATCAGGGTCATTCGCATCCCTCCAATCGACAACGCCGGAGCATCCCTGCCCCGGCGCGCCCACATTCACGGCTTGTCGCGCCTCACTCGTCGCGGTGAACCCGCTCGCGGCGTTCGTGCTTTTCCTGAGCTTCCAGCGTCATCGTTGCGATCGGGCGCGCATCCAGACGGCGCAGCGAAATCGGTTCGCCTGACACTTCGCAATAGCCGAATTCGCCGCTCTCGATCCGCCGCAAAGCCGCGTCAATCTTCGAGACCAGTTTGCGCTGGCGGTCCCGCGTGCGCAGTTCCAGCGCGCGATCGGTTTCCTCGCTGGCGCGGTCGGCAATGTCGGGGACGTTACGGCCCGAATCCTGCAAGCCCTCGATCGTCTCGCGGCTGCCGTTTTGCAGGTCGTGTTTCCAGTTCAGAAGCTTACGGCGGAAATACTCCAACTGCCGTTCGTTCATAAATGGCTCGGACTCTGCGGGAACATAATCCTCGGGAAGAAAAACCTCTGCCTTCATTTCGGCTCCCTCCTTCAGTCCGGATCGATCAGAAAAGCGGTTCATCGTCATCTTGCACCTCTCGGCGCTGCCATATCGCAAGCCGATAGTCTTGTCACTAGGGGACGGTCCGGCTTGCAGCAATTTCACCCTGTGTTAGAGTTGCCATAACCTCATCGAAGAACCCCCGAAAAGTGTTATGAAATTTACCACGACTGCCACCTATGTGGCCACCGACGACCTGACCCTTGCGGTAAACGCCGCCGTCACGCTGGAACGCCCGCTGTTGGTGAAAGGCGAGCCCGGCACCGGCAAGACCGAACTGGCGCGACAGGTCGCGGCCAGCCTTGGTCTGCCGCTGATCGAGTGGCATGTGAAATCCACCACCAAGGCGCAGCAGGGTCTGTACGAGTACGACGCTGTCAGCCGCCTGCGTGACAGCCAGTTGGGCGACGCGCGCGTCAATGACGTGAAAAACTACATCCGCAAGGGCAAGCTGTGGCAGGCGTTTGAGGCGCCCGGCCGCGTGGTTTTGTTGATCGACGAAATCGACAAGGCCGATATCGAGTTCCCGAACGACCTGTTGCAGGAACTCGACCGCATGGAGTTCCACGTCTATGAGACCGGCGAGACGATCCGCGCGCGCCATCGCCCGATTGTCATCATCACTTCGAACAATGAAAAAGAGCTGCCCGACGCTTTTCTGCGCCGCTGTTTTTTTCACTACATCCGCTTCCCTGACGAACCCACGCTGCGCGCCATCGTCGCGGTGCATCACCCCGGCATCAAAGAGGCGCTGCTGACCACCGCCCTCACCCAGTTCTACGAGATCCGCGAGACGCCGGGGCTGAAGAAAAAGCCCTCGACATCGGAAGTGCTGGATTGGCTGAAGCTGCTCTTGGCCGAGGATTTGACGCCCGAGGATTTGAAGCGCGATGGCAAGGCGATTTTGCCGCGTCTGCATGGCGCGCTGTTGAAAAACGAACAGGACGTGCATCTGTTCGAGCGCCTCGCCTTCATGGCGCGTGGGCAACGCTAAGCCTGCAATTGCTTTGGTATAAATATCCCCGCCGGAGGCTTCGCGTTTTCGGCCCTTGCCCCGGAAAGGCCCCAAGATGACGCTGACAATCCGTCCGCTCCGCCAAAGTGACGAGGCCGAATGGCGCCGCTTATGGACCGGCTACCTTGATTTTTACGAAACCAAGCTGCCCGAGGCGGTCTATGCCTCAAGCTTCGCGCGGATGTTGTCGGGCGACGCGCAAGAGTTTCACGGGCTGGTGGCAGAGCTGCACGGGCGGCTGGTGGGGTTGGTGCATTATGTGTTCCACCGCCACGGCTGGAAGATCGAAAACGTCTGCTATTTGCAGGACCTCTACGCCGACCCTGCGGTGCGCGGGCAAGGCATCGGGCGCAAGCTGATCGAGGCGGTCTATGCCGCAGCGGATGCGGCGGGGTCGCCGACGGTTTACTGGATGACGCAGGAATTCAACTACACCGGCCGGATGCTTTATGACCGCATCGGGGTAAAGACGCCGTTCATCAAGTATAACCGCCCGGCCTGAGGCGGGCCATCTGCTCGACAGCGGGCGCGCGGCGCGTTAGGACGGGGCACGAGTTTCCTGCCGCGAGGCGCGGCGCAGAAAAGGCTATCGCAAATGATCGTATACGCCGCATTGGTGATCGGGGCCCTCGTCGGCGGGTTGCGCGCCCGCGCCCGCAAAGGCAACCGGCTCGACATCGCGCAATATGCCGGTGTATACGCCATCATTTTCGGCGTGATCGCCATGTTCATCACCATCGCCTTGAACAGGATGATCTGACCGCGATGTTCCTTCCGTTCTTCGAGACGTTGCGCAAGGCCGGGGTTCCGGTGAGTTTGCGCGAATATCTCGGGTTTCTGGAAGGGATGCGCGCGGGGCTCGCGACCTATGACCCCGAGGCGTTCTACTACCTCGCCCGCGTGACAATGGTGAAGGACGAGCGCCACCTGGACCGCTTCGACCGCGCATTTGCCGCCAGTTTTTCGGGGCTGGACGAGATCACTGCGGCAGAGGTGCTGGCCGCAGTCGATCTGCCCGCCGATTGGCTGGAAAAGCTGGCGGAAAAGCATCTGTCGGCCGAAGAGCGCGCCGAGATTGCCGCCTTGGGTGGGTTTGAGAATCTGATGGAGACGCTGCGCGCGCGGCTGGCGGAGCAGCAGGGGCGGCATCAGGGCGGCTCGAAATGGGTCGGCACCGCGGGAACCTCGCCGTTTGGCGCCTATGGCTATAACCCGGAAGGTGTGCGGATCGGGCAGGACGCCAGCCGCCATCAGCGCGCCGTCAAAGTCTGGGACAAGCGCGAGTTTCGCAATCTGGACGACACGGTAGAGCTGGGCACGCGCAACATCAAGGTGGCGCTGAAGCGGCTGCGTCGCTGGGCGCGCGATGGCGCGGCGGAGGAGCTGGACCTCGACGGTACCGTGCGCGCCACCGCCGAGCATGGCTATCTGGATGTGCAAACCCGACCCGAACGGCGCAATGCGGTGAAGGTGCTGTTGTTCCTCGACATTGGCGGCAGCATGGACATGCATGTGCGGGTGGTGGAAGAGCTCTTTTCGGCGGCGCGCGCCGAGTTCAAGCATCTGGAGCACTTCTATTTTCACAACTGCCTCTACGAGGGCGTGTGGCGCGACAACCGCCGTCGCTGGGATGCGCAGGTGCCGACGATGGAGGTGTTGCGCACCTATGGGTCTGATTACAAATGCATTTTGGTGGGAGATGCCAGCATGTCGCCCTACGAGATCACCCATGCAGGCGGTGCCAATGAACACTGGAACGCGGAACCCGGTGCGATTTGGCTGACCCGCGCACGCGCGCAATGGCCGAAATCGCTGTGGATCAACCCAACTCAAGAAGCCTATTGGGGGGCAACGCACTCGATCCGGCTGATCCGCGAGATCTTTTCCGGCGCGATGGTGCCGATGACGCTGGACGGCATCACGCGGGGGATCAAAACCCTGGGACATTGAAGCAGACAACGCCTTGGGCCTGGGCGCTTGCTTTGGGTGCCGGGCATTGGCGATTTTCATGCAGCGGATCTTGCGCCCCGGGCGACTCTGGCAAGATTACCCCAACCGGCAGCGAAGCATCTAATGCAGGTTCCCCTGCACCGTCGCCGTTAGTTCCGACAGGGAAAACGGCTTGGGCAAAAAGACCGAATTCGGGATGCGGGACTGGGTCTCGGCAAAGGACTCCTCGGCGTAACCCGAGACGAAGATCACCCGGACATCGGGGCGCATTTTCAGCGCCTCTCGCACCCAACTGGGGCCGTCCATGCCGGGCATGATGACGTCGGTCAGGAAGACATCGACCTCCAGCGTGGGGTCCGCCAACGTTTTCAACGCCTCCTCCGCATTCTCAGCCTCAATCACCGTATAGCCGTGCAGCCGCAAGGCACGCGAGGCGAAAGCGCGGACCGGCGCCTCGTCTTCGACCAGCAGAATGACGCCCTCACCCGGACGCAGGTCGCCAGGGCCGACCGGTATGCGCAGATCGGAGGAGGCCGCTTCCATCTCGGCGAGGTCGGTTGACACCGTCGTATCCTTGCTGTCATAGGCGGGGAAATAAAGCGAAAACGTGGTGCCGGTCCCCACAATGCTGTCGACAAATATGAACCCACCGGTCTGCTTGACAATGCCGTAGGCGGTCGAAAGACCAAGGCCAGTGCCCTCGCCCACTTTCTTAGTGGTAAAAAACGGCTCAAAAATCTTCTTGAGCCGCTCGGGCGCGATGCCAGTGCCTTCGTCGCGGACGCGCACGATGACATAATCGCCTGCCGGAACTATGGCACGGTCACGAAACAGATCCTCGGCGAGGTGCTTGTTGTCGGTCTCAATCCAGATTGTGCCGCCTTGGGCCATCGCGTCGCGCGCATTAACCACCAAGTTCATCAGCACCTGCTCTAACTGTCGCTTGTCGGCGCGGATCAGTTGCAGATTGTCATCATATTTGCGGCTGAGCCGAACCTTCTCCCCCACCAAACGATTGAGCAGATGGGTCAGGTCGCCCAAGGTTTCCCGAAGGTCGACGAATTCGGGTTTGAGCGTCTGCTTGCGCGAAAAGGCCAGCAACTGGCGCACGAGGCTTGCGGCGCGGTTGGCGTTCTGATGCACTTGGACGAGGTCACCATAATCGGGGTCGCCGTTTTCGTGCCGCAGCAAAAGCAAATCGCAGTGGCCAGAGATCGCCGTCAGCAGATTATTGAAATCATGGGCAACACCGCCCGCAAGCTGGCCGATCGCCTGCATCTTTTGGCTTTGCACGATCTGCGCCTCTAGCGTTTTCAACTCTGTCGCGTCGCTGAGCAGGGCAACGACGCCCGGTCGCCCCTCGTCGACTGTACGGCGTAAAGTGATTTGCAGAAATCGGTCCGCCTCGGAGCGCGTCACGCGCAACACCTCGGCACGGCTGGCGGCGCGGTCTGCGAGAACGTCGGCCAACCAATCGGCGACCGGGCGCCCCAACCCCTCCACGAGATCGAAGAACGGCCGCACTTCGTCAACCCCCAGCCCCAAAAGCTCGCGCGCGAGGCGGTTCGCGCTGTGCACCTGCCCCGCTTCGGTCAGTTGCACCAGGGCCACTGGAAGTGCCTCGAACGACACCTGATCGGCGGTTGAGCGCTGCGCAGCAACGATTGGCGCGGCGAAAAGGTAGATTTCGCGCCGCTGTCCCGCCCCCTCAACCTCGATGACAATCGCGCGAAACGGGCCGTCTTCGGTTGAAACGATGGTTTCCTCGCCGGAGTGTAGCGGCAGATTGGGGAATACCCGCTCTAGTGTGGTTGGGCGGCCCCCCAAAACGCGGCGTAGCGGCTCGTTCATGAACAAGATCGTGCCGGTTTTGGAGGCGATCATCATCGGGAGGCTCACCGCCTCTGCCCCGCGCATCGTGCCCCCGCGGTCAAGCATCTCTTCGAGCCGCCACAGGAATTGCGCGGCGCCAACACGATGCACCGAGAGCCGCGCATGGCCGCGTCGCGTTACCACATCCTCGCGCGCCGCGCCGAGCGTCGCCGCCTTTGATTGCAGGCGAAACATCACCGACGACGGATTGGCAAACAGGTTGCCCATCGCGCGGATCAGGCTTTGTCCGCCTTGCGCACCAAAGCGGTCAACCGCCGACTTGTTCTGAAACTCAATTTGCCCGGTCGCATCGGTGCCGAAGGTCGGCGCTGCGTCATACGCCACCAGCGCGATGACCTGCCGCCGCGCGCTATCTGCAGCGCGCCCTTGCCGCCACCCTCCTACCGCCATCAGCACCGCAACCGCTGCAAAAACACCACCGCTACTGGCGAAAATCAGTCGCGAAATCGGTTCAGCATGCAGGACGGCAGTCGTGAGGCACCCAATCGCGAAGGCGGCGAGCCACAACAGACGCACTCGTGCAACAGGCGCGGCATCTGCCATCAGCATTCGGGGTAGCGTGGGTTGCGACACAACGTCCTCCGGTTGGGAATCGTTCCGGCCCAACTAGGGACCTCGAAACCTTAAACACAGATTAACGCCGAATCGTTTCTCGTCTAGGTTGTATATATTTCAATTATTCCCGGCGCAGTACGGCGATAAAAAATCCGTCGCCGCCGTCCATCGGGGTAAAGCGCCGTTCTGCCTCGAGTTGCCAAGCAGGATGGGCCCCACGGAAGGCTGTAATCTGGTCCGCGTTTTCGGCGTCTAGCAGCGAGCAAGTGGCATAGGCCAGTACTCCACCGCGGCGCACAAGTGTTGATGCAGACGCGAGAATTTCCTGTTGAAGCGTGACAAGTTCCGCCAGCCGCTCCTCTGTCAGCGCCCATTTGGCCTCGGGTGCCCGACGCCAACTGCCGCTGCCAGTGCAGGGCACATCGGCCAGGACGAGGTCGAATTGCCCTGCCCCGCTAAGCTGCTCTGTGGTAAGGGCTTTTACCGAAATGCCTGCCCGCTTGGCGCGGGCTGGCAGATCGCGCATACGGCCGGGGTCGGCGTCATGGGTGAACAAGGTGAGGTCGGCGCCGGTGGACATCGCGAGGGTTTTGCCGCCACCGCCGGCACAAAAATCAAGTACGCGCTGGCCATCGGCAAGCGGCAGCGCCTCAACCAGCGCTTGCGACGCGACATCTTGCAGTTCCACCACGCCATCGAGGTAGCTTGGCCCGATTTGAATTTTACGTGCATTTTCCGTAACTTCCAAGGCGGTCTTCGCAAGGGGGTGCGGCTGCGTGCGGATGCCTTCGCGGGCGAGATCGGCCATTGCGGCCTCGCGCGTGGTGCGGCGGGTGTTGACGCGCAGGAACACCGGCGCGCGGTGGCGGAGCGCGTGCATCACCGGCACAAAATTCGCGCCTAGGCTGTTTTTCAAAGCAGGAGCGAGCCAGTCTGGGCAGTCGATATTTACGTTAGGTTCAAGCTGTACGTCTCTGTTAAAATGCACACTTTCTGCATCGGTTAATGGGGCTGGTGCGTGGCCTATACCGGTGAACACCCCTGTCGGATCCACGCCCGCATCGCGCAGCGCGCCGAGCATGAGGCCGCGCCCGGTAAGCGCGCCGCCGAGTGCCGCGAAGGAGCGGCGACAGCGGATGGCGCCGAAAACATGGTCGCGGATCGCAGCGCGATCGCTGGAGCCCGCAAAACGGTTGCCGCGCGCCCAGCCTGTCAGGGCCTGTTCGCCAGGGGTGCCGGACAGAATGCGGTCAAGCACGTCGATTGCGGCGCTGATGCGGGCCTCTGGGGTCATGACTTACCTCATGTGAAACATCAATATAGCGCGCCAACAAATTGATATACTTTGATTATCGGCATTCAAAATAAGACAACGCCGCACCCGTGGATCGGATGCGGCGCCTTTGCTTAGCCCAGTGGCGCTTGATTTGAAAGGGCTGCGCTTACGCGCGTTGCCGGGTTGCCAGCGCCTCAAGCGCTGCCGTGAAGGCGTCTGGTGCCATGTGCGCCGCCAACGCGCGGCGCATCAGGGCGGCTTGCGTTTCGGGTGCGAGGCCGCCCACCGGTGGATCGCGGTCGAGGTTGGTGGGGAAGGAATAGCCCTCTGCGGTGGAGGCAATCGCGGCGTCAATCTGTGAGACGCTGAACCCGGAAATGCCCCGCAACAACACCGGATAGAGCAGCGTGCACATCTTTTGGCGGTCCACGGTTTCCATCGCGCGGCCGAAGGCAGAGGAGACCTGCACGAGGTTCACGAAGCGTTCGACATTCGTGGTGCGATTGGTGCCTGCCGCGTGCAAAAGCGCCGGGTTGAAGAAGATTGCGTCGCCCTTTGACAGCGGGAGTTGCACGAAATTCTCCTCAAAATACGTGCGAAAGGCGGGCAGACGCCATGCGGCATAGCCCGCGCGATAGGCCTGCGAGAAGGGCAGAAGCTTGGTCGGGCCGCTTTCAACGCTCATGTCGCAATGTGCGATGGCGCCCTGAAGGGTCAGCACGGGCGAGAGGTCGTGAACATGGGCCGGATACTGCGCCGAAAGGTCCGCCGTCTGAAAGCCAAGATGGTAATCCCGGTGCGCCAGTTGCGCGGCACCGCCGGGATGCACGAGGTTGACCTGCGCCGTCATCTGGTAATTGGGGCCAAGCCACGCCTCGCACGCCGCCTGCATGTAGGGATTGCCAAAGCAGCGCGCATAGGTTTCGGGGTCGGCCTCGCACAGCTTTTGCAGCGAGTTCCAGATGCGGTCGTTACTGCCCGCCTTGCCGAAGTGGTCGGCAGCGACACCGTTCGCCGCACGCTCTGCCGCGATGATGTTGAGGTAAATTTCCGTGGATCGATCCAGCGCCGAGGTGTCGGCGTAAGCACCGCGGATCACAAAGACGCCCGCCCCCTGCATCAGCACGCGCGCCCATTCGGCCAAAAGACCGCGACGCGCGGTGCCATCAGCCAGCATCGGCGCCAAACGCGCGGCGTCATAAAGGGGGATGTTCTTTGCGACCTCGGTCGCCAGTGGCACCTCCGCCGGGGTCAGGCTGCGGGCGCACAGGGCGGCGAGATCCTCGACACGGCAGTCTTCGGCGGTGAAAAACGCGGGGCTTTGGGTCAGCATGGTATCCATCGGAACCTCCTAGCGGAACATGGGTGGGCGGGCGTCGACCCAGGTGCCGTCCGCCTTGGCAGAGCCGACGGCGGCATGGATCGCGGCGATGGAGCGCAGGCCATCCTCGACCCGCGGATAAAGATCGGCGGCCTGCGGCACGGGTTGACCGGCGGCGCGGGCGCGGATTGCCTCGGCCAGATCGGCGTAGATGTTACCGAAGGCGAGTGGCATCCCCTCGGCATGGCCAACCGTGACCCGGCTGGCGCGGTCGGCCTCGGGCGATAGGTTGCCCTCGCCGCGTTCAATCACCTGAAGGCGCTGGCCAAGCGGCATATAGTAGAGTTGGTTCGGCTGTTCCTGCGCCCAACGAAGGCCGCCGTTTTCACCGAACACTTGCAGCGTCAGCCCATGCTGTCGCCCAAGCGCGATAGACGAGGTCCAGAGCCGCCCGACGGTGCCGCCGCTCATACGAAAGTTCACCATCGCGTCGTCTTCCAGCGCGCGCCCCGGAACACAGGCGGCAAAGTCGGCAGACAGGCGCTCAACCTCTTGTCCTGTAACGAAACTTGCCATGTGGAGTGCGTGGATGCCGCAATCTGCGAATTGCGCCGAGACGCCCGCCTGCGCCGGGTCGTAGCGCCAGCGCACGCGCGGGTTTTCGGCGTCGGCGGCATTGGCGTGGTGGCCGTGCGCGAATTCGGCCACCACGACGCGCACGCGGCCCAGATCGCCGCGCGCCACCATCGCACGCATGTGGCGCACCAGCGCGTAGCCGCTGTAGCCGTAGTTGACCGCGCAGATCGCGCCCGAGGTCTGCGCGGTGCGCACCAGATCCTCGGCCTCGGCCACCGTCACGGTGAGGGGCTTTTCACAAAGCACGTTGAACCCCGCCCGAAGGAACGCTTTGGTGATCTCATAATGGGTGGAGTTCGGCGTGGCGACGGTGACGAGGTCCAACCGGTCCTTGCGCGCGGTCTCTGCCGCCAGCATTTCGCGCCAGTCCCCATAGGCGCGGTCGGAGGCGACGCCCAGCGTTTGCGCGTAGGCCCGCCCGGCTGCGGGGTTGTGGTCCAAGGCACCCGCAACAAAGGCGAAGGCACCATCGAGGCCTGCCGCAAGCCGGTGCGCCGGGCCGATCTGACTGCCCTCGCCGCCACCGATCAAGCCCCAATTCAGTTTCGCACCACCCGACATCGCCATGCCATCCTCCCCGATGATCTGTTGCGGCGATAGAGCCTGCGGTGCCGGCAAGCGTCAATCGGACGCGGGGAAAAGCCGCGCATTTCGCATCAAAACCCTCATTTGGCCGAAGGGATATTTGACGAAAAAAGCCCGGAGCCTTGCGAGGCTCCGGGCTTTCTTATCGTGCTGTGGGCCAGGTCAGCCGACGCGGTAGTTCGGGCTTTCGCGGGTGATCTGCACGTCGTGAACATGGCTTTCCTTCAGCCCCGCGCCAGTGATGCGCACGAACTGGCAGTTCTGGCGCATCGCCTCGATGGTGCCGTTGCCGGTGTAACCCATCGCGGCGCGCAGGCCCCCAACCAATTGATGCACCACGGCGGCGGCGGAGCCTTTGTAGGGCACCTGCCCCTCGATCCCTTCCGGCACCAGCTTGTCGCTGGCCGCGTCCTTCTGGAAATAGCGGTCGGCAGAGCCGCGCGCCATCGCACCGAGGCTGCCCATGCCACGGTAGGATTTGAAGCTACGGCCCTGATACAGAATGACCTCGCCCGGGCTTTCATCGGTGCCTGCGATCGCCGAACCGACCATGGCGCAGGACGCGCCCGCCGCGATGGCCTTGGCAAAATCACCGGAATATTTGATGCCGCCGTCAGCGATCACCGGAATGTCGCCCGCAGCCCCCGACGCATCCATGATCGCGGTCAGCTGCGGCACACCGACGCCCGCCACGATCCGCGTGGTGCAGATCGAGCCGGGGCCGATGCCGACCTTGACCGCATCCGCGCCCGCGCCGATCAGCGCCCGTGTCGCCTCGGCCGTCGCGACGTTGCCCGCCACCACCTGCACCGAGTTCGAGAAGTTCTTGATCCGCTCCACAGCCATCGCGACGCCTTCGGAATGGCCATGCGCGGTGTCGATCACCACCATATCCACCCCGGCCTCGATCAGCGCCTGAGAGCGTTCAAAGCCCGCGTTGCCCACGGTAGAGGCAGCAGCGACACGCAGGCGGCCCAGTTCGTCCTTGCACGCGTGCGGATTCAGCACTGCCTTTTCGGTGTCTTTCAACGTCAGCAGGCCGGTCAAATGCCCCTTGCCATCGGTCACCAGCAGCTTCTCAATCCGCCGCGCCTTCATCAGGCTTTTGGCGGTCTCCAGATCCGCAGGCTCTTGCAACACCGCAAGGTTTTCCGAGGACATCATCACCTTGACCGGCGTGCGGTCATCCGAGGCAAAACGCATGTCGCGGTTGGTCACAATCCCCACCACGCGGCCCGAACCATCAACCACCGGAAAGCCGGTGACGTTATAGCGTTCCTGAAGGATCTTGGCGTCGGCGAGTGTTTGATCGGGGGTCAAGGTGATCGGATTATAGACGATGCCCGATTCAAACCGTTTCACCCGCCGCACTTCCTCGGCCTGCTGCTCGAGGCTGAGGTTGCGGTGGATCACCCCGATACCGCCCGCCTGCGCCATCGCGATCGCCATGCGCCCTTCGGTCACGGTATCCATCGCAGAGCTGAGCAGCGGGATGTTCATCCGGATCAGCTTGGTGACATAGGTCGACGTATCGGCATCAGATGGCAGCACCGAAGATGCAGCCGGAACCAGCAGAACGTCGTCGAAGGTAAGCGCCTCGCGAATCTCCATGGGGGTCTCCTTGGGAGTTTTCGTTTGACGAGCCCCTATTTCACCGATGCGCCGGAAAGAAAAGGGCCAAAGCGCGCTTTAAGCCACCGCAGCGTTGGTGCGGCCCGCCAACTGGCCCTTTGCCCACAGCTTCAGCACCTTCACCGCGATCACCGGCACCGCAACGGTGGCGGCGACCAGCGCCAGCATCCCGATGAAACGCCAGCCCGCGCCGAAGCCCGCCGCGTCCAGCGCGAAGCCCATGTTGGCAAAGGCGGCGATCGGGAAGGTGAAGGCACCCCAGAACGGGCTGAACCCGGCGGCGGCGATCCAGCGGCCAGCGGACAAAAGCGCAAAGAACATGGCAAGCGCCAGCACGCCAAAGCCAAGCGCCAGCCCGTTCAGCCCAATCGAGGCCGCGACAATGGCGAACAGACAGGCAGGCGCCAGATGGACCGCCAACAGCGGGCGCAGCGGCGCAGGCACGCTCGCCCGCGCGAATTGCACCGCACTCACGCCCCAGATCAGCACCGCCGCCGCCATCGTCGCCTGCAGGATCAGCCCCGACAGTGCGACATAACCCAACGGCACCGCCGCCAGTGGCGCGAGGATGAAGCCGACATAGCTCAGATGCCAGATCGGCGTCACGCGCCGCCGCTCTGCCGGGCCGCGCGCCATCACCCAGGTCAGCAGCAGCGCCAGCGTGGCGTGGAGCGCGAGGCCGATCCACAGCACCCACTCGCCAAGCCCCGGCGCATAGGCCAGCAGCACCGCCGCCGACAGCATCACGCTATCGGTCAGCGCGGCCAAGCCCGCCCGCCCCGGCAAAACGTGCAGATCGTCCAACACCACACCGGGCCGCCGCGCCAGCTTGACGCCATAGGCCAGCACCCCAAAGGCGAACAGCAAGATCACCGCGCCCAGCACCAGATCCGACACACCAATATCCAGCCCGAACGATGACGCGCCACGCCGCCAGCCAAGGCCAAGGCCCAACAGCCCCAGCATCGGCGGAAAGATCGCGGGCGGCACATCGCGCCACAGCCCGCGTGGGCGGGCGGGCTTCAGGTTCAGGAAATCGGTCTGCATCAGCGCCCTCCTAAGGTCTCTCTCACGCCCCCGATAGCAGCCTGATCGGCCCGCGTCGCGCCCAGATCACACCCCGCGCGCATCTGCCGCCCCCTCATTGCTTTGGTCGAAATATCCTCGGGGGGGAGGCGCCCAAGGGCGCCGTTGGGGGGCAGACAGCCCCCCTCGCCTCACGCCTCGCCGCGCAAATAGGGAAACCAGTCGGCGCGCAGCCTCTGCCCCGCGACCATGCCATGCCCCGGATAGGGCGGCGAGGTGGGACCAGGGCGGTCGCGATAGACCGCGTCATCCCCCACCAGCCGCAGCGAAAAGGCGCGGCGGCGATTGGCAGAGTTGTTGCCGCGCGCGCCGTGCAGCGTGCCATAGTTGAACGCCACAGCATCGCCCGGCTCCATCGCCCACTCCAGCACACGCATCCCCTCGGCATCCGGGTCGGGCACCGGCATGTAGGCCTCGGGGTCGGGATAGAAGCTGGTCTCGGCCAGCCAGCGGGTTGGCAGCACCTCTTTCGGCCACAGATGCGAGCCCGCGACGCAGCGCAGGCTGGCCTCGCGCACCGCGTCCATCGGCGACCAGAAGCTGACCGTCTGCTTGCCGCCGACAAAGTAATAGGGGCCGTCCTGATGCCAAGGCGTGGGTTTCGAGGTTCCGGGTTCCTTGACCAGCACATGATCGTGGAACATCTGCACCCGGTTCGAGCCCATCAGCCGTGCCGCGACCTCGGCCACGTCAGAGTTGCGGATCACGTCGGCAAACTCCGGGATACGCTCCCAATTGCAGTAGTCGTCGAAGAAACGCCCACCCTCGCCCGGTTTCAGGTTTTCGGCGGCACAGGGGCCGGGTTCGGCAATGTTGCGTTCGATCCCGGTGCGGATCACATCAACCCAATCGGCCCAGAGACCCTTTACCAGCACGACACCGTCGCGCTGATAAGCCTCGATCATCTCTTCGGTCACTTGCGTCGCCATTGGACACCCTCCGCGCGAATCCCCGGTTGAGACGAGGATTGCACGAAACCAAGGCGTTTTCCCAGAGGACGATGCGGGCCGGGCGGCAGCGCCTGCCCGGCCCCCGCAAGCTACGCCAAAGCCGGGGCTTACTTCTTGCCCTTTTGCGCCTCATTCAGCCGCGAGGCCGTGTTGGGCGCGGTCGCCGCCATTCCGGCGGTAGCCAGAACCTTCGGCTTTTCCTTCTTCGGCTTCTTGGCTTCCTTGTTGGTCCGTATTTGACCCTTGGCCATGGTTAACATCCCTTCCGGCAAGTCCCGCGTCGGTCCCATGACCGCCAGGACGAAGAGCGCGCCGGTTGCGGGGGGCAAAAGCCGCCCCGCGCGCCGTCTTCGAGTTCAGGATTGCGCCCGCAAGGGAGTGCTGTCAATGGCCGCGACCGGACCTCAGCGGTAAAGCAGCGAGCGGCCGTTGGCGAACAGATGCACCTTCTTCGGATCCACGCCAAGCCGCACCTGCTTGCGCCGCAAGTCCCCGTGAATGCCGGGAAGTTTCGCGATCACCTGCGCCGCGTCGCCCTTCTTGTCGAAGTAAAGCACGGTGACCTCGCCCAGTTCCTCGGTAAAGGCGACGGAGCCTTCGAACACATGTTCCGCGGCCTCGGTTGGCACCATGTCTTCGGGCCGCACGCCAAGGTTCACCTTCATGCCCTTGTCGCTGGTTTTGGTCGCCATCGCGGCCCGCACAAGACCGCCGGTGGAAAGTTTCACCACGGTTTCCGCCCCGGTCTCGACAATCTCTCCCGGCAGAAGGTTCATCGACGGCGAGCCGATGAACTGCGCCACGAATTCGTTTTCCGGGCGCTCATAAAGATCAAGCGGAGAGCCGACTTGGCTGATGCCTCCGCCTGCCAGCACCACGATACGCGTGGCCAGCGTCATCGCCTCGACCTGATCGTGGGTGACGTAGATCATCGTCGATTCCGGCATCGCCTCTTTCAGCTGAGCGATCTCGATGCGCGTCGCCACGCGAAGGGCGGCGTCGAGGTTCGACAGCGGTTCGTCGAACAGGTAAACCTTGGGGTCGCGCACAATGGCGCGGCCGATGGCAACCCGCTGACGCTGACCACCCGAAAGCGCCTTGGGCAAGCGGTCGAGGTAGGGCGTCAGTTGCAGAATGCGCGCGGCCTTTTCCACCGCAGCATCAATCTCTGCCTTGGTTTTCTTGGCAATCTTCAGTGCGAAGGCCATGTTGTCGCGCACCGTCATATGCGGGTAAAGCGCATAGGACTGGAACACCATCGCGATGCCGCGCTGTGCCGGCGGCACATCGTTCATCGGGATGCCGTCGATGCTCAGCGTGCCGCCCGTGATCGATTCAAGCCCCGCCACCATGCGCAGCAAGGTTGACTTGCCGCAGCCCGAGGGGCCGACAAAGACGATCAGCTCGCCCTGCTTGATGTCGAGGTTGATGTTCGACAGAACCTTCACCTCGCCATAGGCTTTCGCCACGTCCGTCATAATCAAGTCGGCCATGATGCCTTCCTCCCCTAAACCCGTTCGGCCAGCACGACGCCCCAGGGCCCGAGCGTAACCTCGGCCCCATTGAGCGGCGCACTGCCAAGTTCTGTTCCGATTGTGCGCCATTTTCCCTCTGGCAAGCGCAGCGTTGATGTGCCCTCGCCAAGGTTGAAGGCGCAGAAAATTGTGCTGGTGCCGCCGCGGCGGAAGGTGGCGACATCGCCCTCGACCGTGACCGCGCCCATCGCCCCGTCGCGCAGAACCGGATGCGACCGGCGGAACGCCAGCGCGCGGCGATAGTGGTGCAACATGGAGCCGTGGTCGGCCGCCTCGGTCGCCACCGAGCGCGCAAGATGCGCCGGTGTCACCGGCAGCCACGCCTTTGGCGCAGTGGTGAACCCGCCATTCTGGTTGTCGCCTTGCCAGACCATCGGCGTGCGGCAGCCATCACGGCCCTTGAATTCAGGCCAGAACTCGATGCCATAGGGGTCTTGCAGATCCTCGAAGGCGATGTCGGCCTCTGGCAGGCCCAATTCCTCGCCCTGATAGAGGCAGACAGACCCGCGCAGACACATAAGCAACGTCGTGTAAGTCATTGCTGCCGTGTTAGAAAGATCCCAACGCGTAACGTGGCGGATCACGTCGTGGTTGGAGTAGGACCAGCAGGGCCAGGCATCCGGCGCCGCCGCGTCCATGCGCGCAAAGGTCTCGGCCAGCGAGGCCGCGGTCAGCCGTGCCGGTTGCAGCATCTCGAACGGGTAGCACATCTGCACCTTGTCACCGCCCGAAGTATACTCGGCCATGATCTCCAGGCCCCGTTGCGCATCGCCGACCTCGCCGACCGCCGCGGCACCGTAGGGTTCAAGCTCGGCGCGGAATTTCTTCAGGAATTCAAGGTTTTCCGGCTGGTTCTTATCAAACAGGTGCAACTGATGGTTATAGGGGTTCACCGAGGGCGCGATCGAGTTGTTGCGCAACGCCTTCGGCAGCGGAGGATTGTCGCGCAAGTATTTGTCGGCAATGTAGAAATTGATGGTGTCCAAACGGAAGCCGTCAACGCCACGCTTCAGCCAGAAACGTTCTACCTCCAACAGGGCCTCTTGCACCGCGGGTTCGTGGAAATTGAGGTCGGGCTGCGAGGTCAGGAAGTTGTGCAGGTAATACTGCTCTCGCCGTCCGTCCCACTGCCACGCCGAGCCGCCGAAGATCGACAGCCAGTTATTCGGCGGCGTGCCGTCGGGTTTTGGTTCCGCCCAGACATACCAATCCGCCTTGGGATTGGTGCGGTTCTTCCGGCTTTCCTTGAACCACGGATGCGCGTCAGCGGTATGCGACAGCACGAGGTCGATCATCACGCGAAGCCCAAGCTCATGCGCCTTGGCCACCACCGCGTCGAAATCTGCCAGCGTGCCGAACAACGGATCGACGTCGCAATAATTGCTGACGTCATAGCCGAAATCCTTCATCGGCGAGGTGAAGAACGGGCTGATCCAAATCGCATCGGCGCCGAGGGCGGCGATGTGGGGCAAGCGTTGCACGATGCCCGCGAGATCGCCCACCCCGTCGCCGTTGCTGTCCTGATAGCTGCGCGGATAGATCTGATAGATCACCGCACCGCGCCACCAATCCCTGTCGATCTTCATGGTCATTGGGTTCAAACTCACTTCACCGAGCCCGCGAGCAGGCCGCGCACAAGGTATTTCTGGAGGGCGAAGAACACGCAAAGTGGTACGGCGATCGAGATGAAGGCAGAGGCGGCCAAAATCTCCCAGTCACCACCATGCGAGCCGAGCAGGTTCACCAGCCGCCCGGTCATCACCAGCTTGTCGTCCTGCGGGCCCAGGAACACGAGGGCGACCAGCAGGTCGTTCCACGTCCACAGGAACTGGAAGATCGCGAAACTCGCCAGCGCAGGGAAGGACAAGGGCAGGATGATGCGGGTGAATATCTGGAAATCGGTGGCGCCATCGACGCGCGCCGATTCAATGATCTCGCGCGGCAGGCCGACCATGTAGTTGCGCAAAAGGTAGATCGCCAGCGGCAAGCCAAAGCCGGTGTGGGCCAACCAGATGCCGATGTAGGTATGCGCATCAACCCCCAGCGCTTGCCCGATCTTGTTATAGATCGTCAACAGCGGGATCAGCGACATTTGCAGCGGCACCACCAACAGCCCCACCACCGCCGCGATCAGCAGCGAGCGGCCGGGAAACTGCATCCAGGCCAGCGCAAAGGCCGCATAGGCCGCGATCAGGATCGGGATCGCAGTAGAAGGCACCGCCACCGTCATCGAGTTCACGAAAGAGCGCAGCATCCCGGCGGAGAACAGCACCTTGGAGTAGTTGTCCAACGTGAAGTGCGGCGGCGTTTTGGCGGTGTAGAAAATCCGCTGCCCGCCATCAAGCGGCTTGGTCCCCGCCAGTTCATAGTCACCGTTCGCCTTGACTGTCAGCGTGACGCCATCGCCCAGATCGGCGGATTGCCCCGCCGGAAAGGCGCCGGGCTTGAGGCTCGACCGTCCGAAGGCCGAAACCGTCCCCGAGCCGCCGTCCAGCACATTGCCCGCGATCACATATTTATCGCCGACCTGCTTTTCCGCCGCCCCATCCGGCGTGCGCATCACCGCGTTCTGGGTGGAGGACGTAAGAGCCGTCCACCATCCCGAGACCGAAATCGCATCCTTGTCGCGCAACGAGGTCACCAGCAGGCCCGCCGTCGGCAAAGTCCAAAGCACGACGAACACCAGCACCGACAGATGAACGGCCCACGCCAGCGGCGCACGTTTGTTTCCCAGCCCCAACATCTCAACGGCCCTCCATTTCGCGCCGCGCATTGCGGATGTTCCAAACCATGATCGGGAAAACCAGAATCATGATGACGATGGCGATGGTGGCACCGCGCCCGAAATCGCCGCCGCCGCGGAACATCCAGTCGAACATCAGGTTGGCCAGCACGTTGGTGTTCCACTGTCCGTTGGTCATCGCCAGAACGATGTCGAACACCTTCAGCACGGTGATGGTGATGGTGGTCCAGACCACCGCGATGGTGCCCCAGATTTGCGGCACCATGATACGGAAGAAGATCTGCAAGCCGTTGGCGCCGTCCAGCACGGCAGCCTCGATGGTTTCCTCGGGGATGCCCCGCAGCGCCGCCGACAGGATCACCATGGCAAAGCCGGTTTGTATCCACACGAGGATGACCATCAGGAAAAAATTGTTCCAGAACGGCAGGGTGATCCACGCCTCTGGCGTGCCGCCGAAATATGTCACGATGGCGTTGAGGATGCCGATCTGGTCCTGCCCCGCCGCGCGGTAATCATAGACGAATTTCCAGATTACCGAAGCGCCGACGAAGGAAATCGCCATCGGCATGAAGATCAGGCTTTTGGCGAAGTTGCCCCATTTGATGCGGTCGGTCAGAGCTGCGGCGACCAGTCCGAGAAAGGTCGAGGCCGCAGGCACCACGAGCAGCCACAGGAAGTTGTTGAAAATCGACTCGCGGAAGCCCGCGTCGTTGAACAGCCAGATGTAGTTGGAAAAGCCAACGAATTCCTTGCCGTCGCGGCCATGAAAGCTCAGCCACACCGAGGCAAAAACCGGATAGACCAGATAGAGGCCAAGCGCGAGGATGGCCGGCCCAAGGAACAGCCAGGGACGGATCAACCCGGTCAGCCGCGTGTTGCGGGCCGCATCGGGCCGCCCCGAGCGCACGGGCAACATCGTGTCCAGCAACCAGTTCGAGCCGTAGAAGTAGAACGCGGCTGCCCCGATGCCAAAGACGATCGTGATCGCTGCGATCACCAACTGATGTATCATGGTAGATCCCCCCTGAAGCCGATCGCAATGACCGGCTACCTTCCGGCCTGCAACGTCACCCCGACCCTGCTGGCTGCGTGTTGCGGGGCTGTCCCCCGTCTTGCAACCGAGGGCGCGAACGCCCCCGGTTTTGGCGCAAAAGCGCTTACTTCAGGCCGTCCCAGGCTTTCTGGATGCCGGTGGCGACATCTTCGGCCGACTTGCCGCCGACGTAGTCAACCATACCGGTCCAGAAGGCACCGGCACCGATTTTGCCCGGCATCAGATCCGACCCATCAAAGCGGAAGGTCGTCGCGTCCAGCAGGATCTTGCCTTCCTTCTTCATGGTATCGTTGGCATAGGCGTCCACGTTCACCGTTTTCAGCGGCGTCAGGAACGACGACTGCGCCATCCACACTTCCGACGCGATCGGCGTCTTCAGGAAGTCCATGAAGGCATCGGCGGCCGGGTTGTCCTTGGTGATGAACGCCAGCGTGCCAGCGCCTTCGACCGGCTTGCCCAGTTCAGGCTTGCTGGCATAGGGCGGGAAGTAGAAGAAGTCGGCGTCGGTGCCCAGCTTCGTGCCATCCGGGAAGAACGACGGGATGAACGAGGCTTGTTTGTGCATGTAGCACTTGGGCGGCGAGGTGAAGAGACCCTTGGGGCTGTCGCGGAAGTCGGTGGTGGCCACGGCCGCGCGCCCGCCGCTGACGTATTTGTCGTTCAGCGCATACTGGCCAAACGCCTTGATCGCGTCGACAACACGCGGGTCGTTGAACTTGATCGAGTTGTCGACCCAGCCATCATAGACTTGCGGCGGCTGTTGCAGAAGCAGGTAGTTTTCCACCCAGTCGGTCGCAGGCCAGCCGGTAGCACCCCCTGAACCCAGACCGATGCACCACGGCGTGCCACCGTCCTTGACGATCTGCTTGGTCAGCGCCAGCAATTCTTCCTGCGTTTGCGGGATCTTGTAACCTGCGTCCTTGAAGTTGCCCGGCGAATACCAGACCAGCGATTTCACGTCGATCTTGAACGGGAATGCCATCACGGCAGCCTTGCCGTCCTTGCCCTTAAAGGTCGACAGATCGACCCAGCTTTGGCCAGCGGCGTAGTTATCCAGCAACCACTGTTTGGTATCGGCCGGGAGCGGCTGCACGAAGCCTTTGGAGGCGAGATCCTGGATCAGACCCGGTTGCGGCAGGATCGCGATGTTGGGCGGGCTGCCTGCCTGCGTGTCGATAACGATCTGCTGCTCATAGTTCTCGGACGACGAGTAGTTGACCTTAACGCCGGTCGCGGCCTCGTAATAGGCCAGCACGCTTTCGAACAGCGTCTGATCCTCGCCGCGCCACGGCCCGAAGATCGTCAGGGTCTGGCCCTTGAGATTGGCGTGGTCGGCGGCAAATTTGGTGTAGCTGTCCCAGTGGAACTGCGCGCCGACGCCGGGTTTGAACTTCAGGTCCTGCGCGACACCCGCGCTGGCATTAAGGGCAAGGGCAGCGGCCCCGGCCAAAAGGCTAATCTTCATCTCAACTCCTCCCATGATCATGCTCGTTGGCATGAGCTATATTTATCCGTGCCGTCGAAACCGGTCCAAACGGAATCAATTCCAAACCGCTTTGGGTTTCTCACCGTCGCCGATCAGCCTTCTCAAGTCAATCGTGACGGGTGGGTCGATGCAAAATTCAAGAGGCATTTTGCAGTTGCAGCAAATTAAATCTGCCGCTGATAGCTTTTGACGCGCCCGAAACGACTGGATACAGTCATTCAAGATTTAAACCGCTTTGGAGCGCCCGCGCCCGATGAACCTCAAGGAACTCAGCCTCAAGCTCGGTCTGTCGCCGACCACCGTCAGCCGCGCGCTGAACGGCTACCCAGAGGTCAATGAGGCCACGCGGGAACGGGTGATGGCTGCGGCACGGCGCCACAATTACCACCCCAACACGCGCGCCATCCGCCTTGCCACCGGGCGCGCGATGGCGATCGGCCACATCGTTCCTGTGTCGACCAAACATGAGATCGTCAACCCGATCTTTGCCGATTTCATCGCCGGCGCCGGCGAAACCTATACGCGCGCAGGCTATGACCTGCTGCTAAGCGTGGTCAGCGATCAGGACGAAACCCGCACCTATCGTTCCTTCAAAAGCCGTGGCGCGGTGGATGGCGTCATAGTCCATGCACCCAGTGCCGACGACCCGCGCATCGCCTTTCTGACCGAGATTGGCATGCCGTTCGTGGTTCATGGCCGTGCCACCGGCGCCACCGCACCTTACGCGTGGCTCGACGTCAACAACCGCCGCGCGTTCCGGCGCGCGACCGATTTTCTTCTGGACCTTGGTCACCGCCGCATCGCGCTGATCAACGGGCTGGAATATATGGATTTCGCCATCCGCCGCCGCTCTGGCTACGAAATGGCGCTGGCGGAACGCGGACTGGTGCTCGACCCCGGCTTGATGCATTCGGACGAGATGACCGAATCCTACGGCTATCGCTCGGCGCGCAACTTGTTGGCCCTGCCCGATCCGCCGACTGCCTTCCTCGTCTCGTCGATGATCCCCGCCATCGGCGTGCGTCGCGCGGTCGAGGAACGCGGGTTGAAACTTGGCCGCGACATCTCGCTTATCACCCATGACGACGAGCTCAGTTACCTGCGCAATGGCGAGGATGTGCCGATCTTTACCGCCACCCGCTCCTCCGTGCGCGAGGCCGGTCGCCTTGCCGCCGAAATGCTGCTGGAGCTGATCGCCACGCCCGACATGACCCCACCCACACGCCTGCTTGAGGCGGAACTGATGGTCGGCCTTTCCACGGGCCCGGCCCGCACCCTGCCCTGACCGCTCCCGCCGCCTTCCATTGCTTTGGCCAAAATATCCCTGCCGGAGGCGGCGCTACGCCTTCCCCAACACCGGACCTCTGACATGAATTTCACCCGCTCTGATTTCCCCAAAGGCTTCCTGTTTGGCGCCGCCACCTCTGCCTATCAGATCGAGGGCCACGCCTTTGGTCACGCGGGACGCACCCATTGGGACGATTTTGCCGCCACCCCCGGCAACGTGATCCGCGCCGAGGATGGCGCGCGCGCTTGCGATCATTACCACCAGTGGCCGGCCGATCTGGACCTGTTGCAGGCGGCCAACTTCGACACCTATCGCTTTTCGACCTCGTGGGCGCGGGTGCAGCCCGAGGGGCGCGGCGCGCCAAACCCCGAGGGATTGGATTTCTATGACCGTCTGGTTGATGGCATGTTGGCGCGAGGCCTCAAACCCGCCGCGACGCTTTACCATTGGGAACTGCCCTCCCCCCTCGCCGACCTCGGCGGCTGGCGCAACCGCGACATTGCCGACCGTTTTGCCGATTTTACCCAGATCCTGATGTCGCGCATCGGTGACCGTCTATTCTCTGCCGCGCCGATCAACGAGCCGTGGTGCGTCGCGTGGCTGTCGCATTTCATGGGCTTTCATGCTCCGGGCACCCGCGACATCCGCGCTGCAGCACACGCCATGCACCACGTTCTGCTCGCGCATGGTCGCTCCATCGAGGTGATGCGCGGGCTTGGCATGAAGAACCTTGGCGCCGTGTGCAACTTTGAACACACCAGCCCCGCCGACGCCTCGGAGGCTTCGCTGAAAGCCGCCGCGACCTATGACGCGATCTATAACCGCTGGTTCCTTTCCGGTATCTTCAAGGGCACCTATCCGGCAGAGGCGCTGGCGGGCCTATTGCCCCATATGCCCAAGAACTGGCAGGACGATTTCCCCACCATCACCCAAAAGCTCGACTGGTTTGGGCTGAATTACTACACCCGCAAGCTGATCGCGCATGATGCCGGCCCGTGGCCGCATGTGCGCGAGGTTGAAGGCCCGCTGCCCAAGACCCAGGTGGGATGGGAGATCTATCCCGAAGGCTTGCACCACTTCCTGACCACAACGCACCGCGACTACACCAAGGGATTGCCGCTGTTCATCACCGAGAATGGCATGGCGAATGCCGATGTGGTGACGAATGGCGCCGTCAATGATGCTGCCCGCATCGCCTATCTTGACGCTCACCTTGCCGTCACGCGGCGCGCGATCAGTGAAGGGGTGCCGGTGGTGGGCTATTACACATGGTCGCTGATGGACAATTACGAATGGTCGCTGGGCTATGAAAAGCGCTTTGGCCTTGTGCATGTCGATTTCGAAACCTTGCAGCGCACCCCGAAAGCATCCTATCACGCGCTTGCCCGCGCCCTAGCCCGCTAATCAGACGGAACGCCCGATGACCCTCGCAGCCAACACATATTCGCTCGTCGCCGACATTGGCGGCACCAACACCCGTGTGGCGCTGGCCGAGGGGCGGACGCTTTTGCAGGCCTCAATCCGCCGCTATCGCAACGCCGAATTCCCCGGCTTGGAAACCGTGCTGCGCCGCTACATCAGCGAGGAAGGCGGCGTCGATTGCAAAGGCGCCTGCGTCGCGGCGGCCGGTCCGGTGCGCGACGGGGTTGCCACCATGACCAACCTTGACTGGACAATCGACGCCCCGATGCTTGCCCGCGCCACGGGGGCCGAGAAGGTGGCGATCCTCAACGATCTGCAAGCGCAGGGCCACGCGCTTGGCTTCATTGCCGCCGAAAACCTGCGCCCGATTGTCGAGGGGCCCGTTGCCCCCGATCATGCGGCCAAACTGGTAATCGGCGTCGGCACCGGATTCAACGCGGCCCCCGTGCATGAAGCGCCCGGCGGGCGCTATGTCGCGGCCTCGGAATGCGGTCACGTCAATATGCCAGTGCGCACGGATGCCGACCTGCGGTTGGCGAAATTTGTCGAGACGGCGCATGGCTTTCCCGGCGTGGAGGATGTGCTGTCGGGGCGCGGGCTGGAACGGCTTTACAGTTGGGTTGCCTCGGAAGCAGGTCAGCCGAGCGAGAAACATGCCGCCGACATCATGGCCGCCGTCAACGCCGACCCGCTGGCAACCGAGACCGCGCGCCAGTTCATTCGCCTGTTGGGGTCGGTCGCAGGCAACCTTGCGCTGACCCACCTGCCCTTCGGCGGCGTTTTCCTTATCGGCGGCGTGACGCGCGCTTTTACCGAACATTTTGGCCCGATGAACTTTGTCGATGCCTACCGCGACAAGGGCCGTTTTGCCGGGTTCATGCAGAACTTCCCGGTCTGGGTGATCGAGGATGACTACGCAGCCCTTACCGGCTGTGCCGCCTACCTCGCCGGGCGCGCCTGAGCGCTGATCTGGCGCTATCCAAATTTCTGTCGAAGAAATCTACTACACTCTGGACTCATTGATCATATCCAGAAGATGACGATGGCCGCGATGGCGATGGCTGACATGAAGGTGTGCGCGCATCGGTCGTAGCGGGTGTGGATGCGCCTCCAGTCCTTGAGCTTTCC
>JAJXZX010000040.1 GCA_021779835.1 Pseudomonadota bacterium
AAGTGCCCGCCCTTCGCGACGCTGGCGTTGCCGGATTGCGTCTTTCACCTCAGTCGCATGGGTTTCTGGAAGTATCCAGCCTGTTCCGCGATCTGATCGACGGCCGGATCGGGGCCGAAGACCTGTCGACCGCCGCGCTGCCAACAGCGCCAGGCGGTAGTTACTCCGATGGATTTCTGACCGGAAACGCCGGGGTCGAATGGTCCGGGCAGGCCTGACTGACCATCTTAGGCAGGTGCTGATGACGACGCAAAATGGGGGGACGCGAATGGACTACCTGGACACAAGAATCAAGGAGTTGACGACGGAACAGGACGAGCATCTTCTTCGATCGTCGCAACCCTATGGCCGGCCCGGTCTCTGGCGGCAAATGCTGGGAAGCCGGCTTGGTTGGAGCGTGCGCGCGACTCTGATCCTAGTGGTGCTCCTCGTCATTGCGGCTATCTGGACTGGCGTGAAATTCATGGCCGCGACAGATGTTCTTGCGGCCCTGAAGTATGGGCTCGCCTTCTCCACGCTTGTCATCATCGCCGTTCATCTGCAAATCGGGATGATGCCGCATGTGCAATCGGAGCGGGTGCTTCGGGCCTTGAAGCGCGTGGAGATATTGCTCCTGTCACGCACTCAGTAGGGTGCCGGATCTGGAACCACGGCGCTTGTCGCAATACGTCCGGGGCTAGTTCGGCTTTCTTCCGGCGATCTTGCGTGGCAAGAGAAATAGCGGTGCGTACGATGCTGCGAACCCGCCGAACGCCAGCACCCAGGCCGCACCTGCGACGTCAAGCAACCCCACCTGCCGCGGCAGGAACCCCGCCGCGACGCGCGCAATCGTGGCGGTCAGCATCAACAGGAAAACAGCCGTTGTTGCGCGATCGCTCGTCAGTGGTCTTCCGGTGTGGCCCAGCGTCGCCCGCGTCATCATCGCCAGCGTCATGATGCCAATCGCGCCAGCCAGCCAAGCGTGAAGCACGGCCGTGCGCGGCACGATGGCAGGCCAAAGCGCCGCCCCACCGACCAGCAAGAACCCTAGCGGCACGAACAGAAACCCGAGATGCAGCACCCAAAGCAGAGGTTCGGCGCGGGTGCGCCACCACGACCAACGCGACAGGCGCCACAGATTGGCCACCCCCGCAATCAGGCAGGCCGCAGCAGTCGCCCTTGCCTCTGGCAGCGCCACCCACCCAATCAACGCGATGGCAGTTACGCCCAGAGTGCCGAAATCGATGCGCCCGAGTGGGGCGGGCAAAGACCCTGCGAGCTGCTTTGCCAACCAATTGCGGGTGAAGCTTGGCACCACGCGACCGCCGATCAGCGCGATGAGCATTACCGCCACAGCGATACCGCCCCGTGTCGCGATGCCGTCAGCGGCGTTTTCGCCCTGCGCCGCCTGCCAATGAAACAGCGCGTTCATCGCGATGAACAGGCCCAGCAAGCCGACGACCTTCAGGTTGCGCCAGTTTTTACCGGCGACGATTTCCCGCAGCAGCGCCAGCGCAAGAACGGTCTGGAACGACAGGTCGCACAGCGCCACCACCAGTGGCGGCAGGTCGGCCGAAATCGCAACAGCAACTCGTCCAACCATCCACAAGGTAACCAGCCCACCCAGAGGCCAACCGACAATTGGCAACCGTCCCGTCCAATTCGGCACGGCAGTCAGGAGAAAGCCGCCCATCACCGCGCTCAGATAGCCCCACAAAAACTCGTGCGCGTGCCACGCAACTGGATCGAAAGCAGTCGGCAGACTGATCTGTCCCGCCAGCATCCCAATCCACAGGGCCATCGCCCCGCACGCCCAGATCCCTGCCAGCAGGAACAACGGGCGGAAGCCGAAGCTGAGCACGGCGGGCCCGGTCCAGGCGCGCATCCGTTCGGACGAGGTTGCCATTACCTGGCCTCCGGGTAGGCAACGCCGTCTTCGGTTACGATGGCCCGCATCGGGATGTCGTGCGGCTGCGGGAAGATCGTAGCGATGCGGCAGGTAGCCAGGCCGATTCCATACGCGCGTGCCATCGGCCCAATGGCGGCCAACGTGCGGTCGAAATAGCCGCCACCATAGCCCAGCCGATAGCAGGCCGCGTCATGTCCGACCACCGGCGAAATCAGGATGTCGGGGGTCAGCCAATCGCCCTCCGCTGGCACCGGAATGTTCCAGAAACCGCGCTCCATCTGCACGCCGGGGGCCCAGGCACGGAACCTGAGCGGCGCAGCTTTCTCGACCACGAGCGGCAACGCCGCCACCGCCCCCCGCGCAGTCAGCGCGGTCAGCCAGGACCGCAGATCCAGTTCCGACTTGATCGGCCAATAGGCGGACACGACCTTGCCACCCACGTCGCCGATCAACTGGTCAAGATAAGCCGCAATAGCTGTCGCCGCCGCTTCACGCACAGCCACCGGCAGCGCTGCGCGAGCGTCGAGCAGGCGCACCCGCTCGGCCTTGCGCCAGCGTGCCACGTCGCGGACCTGCTGCGCATCGGGTTCGGCAGGCAGGCCGCCTTGCGAGGGGTCAAGCTCGTGAAGAAAGCACGGGGGCGAGGCATAGCTGCCACTGAAATTGTCGTCGGTCATTTGGTGTCTCCGCTTGGAACGTCTGGCGTCAGGGATTGCCGCGCGCCGTCTGGTCCGCGTTTTAGCGGAAGGCCGAACATGTCCCGCGTGAAGTCTGCCGACGATCGTTTGAGGATCGCTCCCCTGTCATCCACAGTCAGCCGCAGGCGTCGATTGGACGAGTAGAAGGTCAGCCGGTGCCGGCCCATATCCTCCTCCAGCCCTTTCTCGCAAACACTGGTGATCGCACCGGTTCTGAGCCCTTGCATAACCTCATCGGGGGTCAGGCGAAGGTCGGCAGCGATGTCCTCTGCGTCAACCTGAATGGTGCCATTCTCAAACTCGATCACCTGACCATCCTCTGTGGTATTAGCCTACCCTGCCTTACGGAAACTGAACCCACCAATATGCATTTGCAATACCACTTTTCATCTTGCAGTCCATAACCAGCGGCGTAGCTTCACCGTGACGCAGCCCGAAGGGAGGCGTGCCGGCACCGGCCAGAGGATATTTGCGCCGACCAGCCAAGTTGCGAGACCGACCAAAAGAACGAAGCGGTGCCACGCCCATCAGTCCGCATATTGTTAGCAGGCGGTCCCAGGAGGTGGCGGTAACGCCAAGACGCACGACTTCGCTGCCGGGCGCGCGCGGTCGGATCACTATGGCATCGCGAAACCCTGCACAGCGACCGCACATGTGGCAAGCCGATGCGCCATCGAGATTGCGCGGCGCACGAGGGCGGCGCATATGACCTCCACGGTACGCCCGGCGTTAGGCGCCGTATGCGCCCAGATCGCAGGATCGGCGCGACAAGGCACCGGCGCTAGTTTTGCGAGAAGGCCGGACACCCCATTCACCGCGCAGAGCTAGCGACACCAGAGGCGTTCACACGCTTTCCGACCTGGATGTGGCGCAACGGCGAGACACATGAATTCGCGACTTGGCTACACAGCCACAACGCCGAAAAGCCCCCGAAAGAGCGGGCGGGCTTCTACGGGCTGGACCTCTACAGCCTCTTCACCTCGACCCGTGCCATCGTCGACTATCTTGAAGATGTCGACCCTGCCCTCGCCGCCCTCGCCCGCCACCGCTTCGGTTGCCTCACTCCGTGGTAGGCTGACCCCGCCGCCTATGGCTACGCAGCGCTGACAGGTGCTTACCGCGCCTGCGCCGAGGATGTCACGCAGGTGTTGGTCGATCTGCACCAACGCCGGATGGCTCAGGCCTACCGCGACGGCGAGCGGCTGTTCGATGCGCAGCAGAATGCCTACCTCATCGCCAACGCTGAACGCTATTATCGCGTGATGTATTACGGCTCGCGCGCGTCGTGGAACCTGCGGGACGGGCACATGTTCGAGACTTTACAGAACGTGCTGCAGTTTCACGGCCCCAAGGCAAAGGCGGTTGTCTGGGCGCACAATTCACATATTGGGGATGCCCGCGCCACCGAGATGTCCCGGCGTGGAGAGCATAATCTGGGTGAGATGTGCGCGACCGGGTTTGGCGCGCAATCCTACCGCATTGGTCTCGGCACGGACCGCGGCACGGTTGCCGCCGCAAGCGATTGGGGCGGCCCGATGGAGATCAAGCGTTTGCGCCCAGCGCACCGTCAAAGCTACCCGTTCGGCGTCTGACAGCGCCGAACGCGCCGCAATCCTCATGCAGGCGACCTGCACAACGCGGAATAACGGCAGGACAGACGTTAATATTTGAACACGGGCATACAGATCTGATCATCGCTGGCGCCGCCAGCAAAGCCGGTGTTCCTGATGCGATCCAGTTCGCGTGCCGTGGCATCGCTGATAAAATCCTCACCACAGTGGGTGCAAATCATGGCTGGCACGTCGCGGATCATGATCGCCCCCTCGCCTCGCCAAAATACGCTTGAAATTGCCCTCTCCTCGACTGGGCCGCCGCCACAGCGCGGGCAACCGCAAAGCGCGCCAGACAGATCGGTTCGTTGCCCGATCACAAAAAGCATTGGTTGAACAGACATCGAGTCCTCTCCATTGCACATCACGTCAGCTTCCTTGATTGCTCTTTCCTCTTTCTCCCATGGTGCAATCCCGTCGTGCATTGACAGGCATCACTCAGGGTTGACGTCGATCAAGGCTGAAACTGCCGATCTTACGCATGATGACGTATGGAGGAATTACTTCTGTGAAGGGCGGGATCATGGCGCAAATCGCAGGCAATTCGCAGGATGAGATTGTCCGGTATCTCCTGTCGCCAGGGACTTATCCTGTTCCCGATCAGGTTACCCATATCACAACGCACGGCGCCCATGTGTTCCTGTGCGGAGAGGCGGCGCTGAAGATCAAGCGTGCCGTGCGCTACGACTATATGGACCTGTCAACACCCGAGCTACGCCACGCCTTGTTAGAGCGGGAATTGGTGCTGAACCGTGTGACCGCGCCAACGATCTACCGCGATGTTCTTCCCATTACCCGCAGCACGGATGGCGCCTTGCACCTGAACGGAGACGGGCCAGCGGTAGAATGGGTGCTGCGCATGCACCGCTTTGCCGCTGACTGCGAAATGACCGCCGTCGCCGCCTCGGGACGGTTGACCGCAGCGGTGGCCGAAGCGTTGGGTCACGTGATCTATGATTTCCACACCAATTGCCCGCTGCGGGCAGAACCCGGCGACGCATTGATCCGTGATATTCTTGGCGAATTGGGCCGCGTGTTGCCCGGCTTTGAATCCGCTTTGGGGCCGGGCGTGGTTGGCGCGTTTCTTGACGCCGCGCAAAGCAACCTCGCCAAACACGCCTCGATTTTGCGCGATCGCGCCGTGAAAGGGCATGTACGGCGGGTCCACGGCGATCTGCATCTGCGCAACCTTCTGCTGCTCGATGACCAACCAGTCCTGTTCGACGCGTTAGAGTTCGATGAACGTCTGGCGACCTGCGACGTGCTTTACGATCTGGCGTTCTTGCTTATGGATTTGTGCCACCAGTCCTTTGCCGGCCCGGCGAACAGCGTGTTGAATGCCTATCTTCTGGCCGCAGGGGGCCACGAAGATTCCGGGCTGGCGGCGCTGCCATTATTCATGGCAGTGCGCGCCGCGATCCGCGCCATGGTCGTGTTGCAGACCGATCAGGCGATTGGCAAGCTAGGTCCATCTGTCGCGGAGGCGCAACGCTATCTGCAGCAGGCGCAAAACCTTCTGCATCCGCGCAAGCCGGTTCTGCTGGCGGTTGGCGGGCTGTCGGGCACGGGCAAGACCGTGTTGGCCCATGACCTTGCTACCTTAGTTGCCGCCTGCCCGGGGGCAGTCCACCTGCGCACCGACACCGAACGCAAGGCCGGGACGGACGCTGCGCGCTATGACCCCGCGGCTCGGGTCGCTATCTACCAGCGGATTCTGGCGCGGGCCGAGACATTGCTCGTGGCGGGAAACAGCGTTGTACTGGACGCCACGTTTCTGGACCCATCCCAGCGCCGCGCGGCAGAGGATCTGGCATCCCGCCTGGGCTTTGCATTTCATGGGCTGTGGCTGACCGCCCCGCCCGCGATCCTGATCGAACGTGTAACGGCACGATGCGGCGACGCCTCGGACGCAGATGCGTCGGTCGTGCAGGCCCAACTCGCACAGGGGAGACCAGATGGCTCGGGCTGGACACAGATTGATGCCGGGGGCCGCGCGGATGACACAAGGGCCGCAGCCTTTGCGGCATTGGCACGCGTGCATTCCCGGCCTACCGCGTGACCCCACGCGACAGGGGCCGCATACACAGGTACTGCCTTTCCCACAGCGCAAATTTCTGACGGCTCGCCGTGCCGGGGCTCAACAGCCTTCGGCGAAGGCACATACCCCAGCGAGCGGCGGTCGGGCAAAGTAGCGATCGACCACATGTCGCGGAGCGAACGGCATCATGGCGAATGACGCCTCGATCCGGCCCATTTCGGTCAACCTGCGCAGGTCGGTTATGCGGAAATGCGACGGGTCGCGGATTTCGATCACACCAGCCTCTTCCAGACTATGCGTGATCCGGCTGATCGTTTCTGTCGCGGTCGCCAGAAGATCGGCAATGTCCGCGCGGGAAAGCAACACCGTCAGTACGCTGCTCCCGTCGGGCAAGGGCTGGTAAGGCATAAACCGCGTCGCCAGCGCCAGAAACGCGCTCACCCGCTCTTCAGGGCGCAACGCCCCGATAGACACCGTCAGCCAGCGCAGGCGCTCAATCTGATCATGGTGCTGCTCGTACAACTCGATGTGCAGACCCCGATCTCGTTCCAGTTGGGCTTCGAATTCCCGTTGGTCGATCCGGCACAGGCAGCAGTCGGACGCAGACTCGACACTCATTCCGTCGCGCAAAAGGTGATCGTACCCCACAATCTCACCCGGCACGAAAAGAGAAAGGATCTGGCGCCGACCATCGAAGGAATGCCGCTGTAGCCGCAGGATGCCCGACCTGATTACCCAGACGCTCGGCCCATACGAGCGGTCGGCCGTCACTTTGCAGTCCGCACCCAGATTTAGCACCTCGCCCGACACATAGTCATGCCGCAGGCCACACATGGGGGTCTTACCCTTCCATCGCGCCGGCATGTGCGCGCGCCTCTCCAACGCGACTCTGGAATTGTCCTCCAGTCTGATAGTCCGAACGGTGGAGCTCGGTTTCATTTGGGCCTCCGAATTGCAGGTCGCGCGTCAACTAGACTCGGGACAGCCTTCGCCATTCGTTGGCCAAGACCACGGAACACTCGCCACAATCAAAAGCGGAAGTTGCGCCAAACTGGCAAATTTTCACGCCTCCGAACCCAGCCTCCTCTGTGTGTATGGGCAAATTCTTGTCACGCCGCCTTGATCAGGATCATCGCCAACCGCCGATCGAACGATTAGCCATACAGGGGCGGATCTTTGGCTGAGGCCAATTCTGTTGTTGGTTTTGGTCGATTTTTTGCCTTAGCTCCCCAACTAGGGTCACTCGATGGATAAAGCAGCTTCGACTCGCGCCGACGTCACCGCGCTCTTCCGCAAGAGCGATGGTCTGTTAGGCAAACTCTTAGCCAGTTTAACCCCCGAAGCCGCAGATCAACTTTCGGCGCATGCCACTTTGCGCGACGTCCCAACAGGCAGCATCGTCGTTGAGAATGGTCAGGTCTCGTCTGAGATCGGCTATGTCATTGAGGGCATGTTGGGAATGGTCCAGGTCGTCGACTCTTTGAGATGGCATATCGTTGGCCTTCTCGTGCCGACAGACATATATGGCCGCCTGTTTGACGGCCCCGGCAGCTATCGACTGGAGGCGCTGTCGCCAACCAAGTTACTTGTCTTTCCACGTGCTGAATTCGAACAGGTTCTGCGCACGCATCCGAAAATCGAACGCATGTTTCTCGTCCACCTGCTGGACGAAATCGACGCCGCACGAGAATGGCTTTTGTTAATCAGCGGTCGAACCGTGGTCAACCGGGTCGCCTCTTTCCTGATAATTCTTGCCCGCAGAGCGCGGACAGCGGCGCAGCCCCGGCCGATCACGTTACGGGTGCCTTTGAACCGAATGGATCTGGCGCACTATCTGGGCGCGCGAAAAGAAACCCTGAGCCGGGCGTTTCGAGAGCTTGAAGACAAAGGCATCCTGCGCATCATCAACTCCCAAATCTTCGAAATTCTCGATCTGGAGGCGCTTTCGGACGCCTCGGGCGACGACCTGAGCATTGACGAGCCCTGACCAACAGCGGCCTGCAAATACTGCACCCAACGGCAGGCCCGCGCAGTTGTATCGCGACCGGATGGGAACTGTGTCAGGCCGCACTAAGATAGTCCGAAATGATGCGTTTCAGATCCGTCTCGGACTCGTTGATCAGGTTCTTCGTGACTTCGAGCCTGATGCAAGTAATCAGAGGTTCAACCAGCTTCGGACGCAAGATGCCAAGCATCTCGGGCGAGGAAAAGATCGCCAGCCCCTGAAAATCGCCCGCGCGCCGGTGCGCCTCCAGCACCGCAACCACCTCGTCAGCAAACTTGCGCTCGTCGTCCCGCACCGGATCGGACGAATAGCCCATCGCGGCACGCCGACCGCCGACCGGGCTGCTGGTGCGCCCCGGTTTGTCGGCCATGATGTCTTTCAGCTTCCGATGCTGCGACACCAACACAAGCTCTGCTGCGTTCTCCTCTGGATGGGCCCCTAAGCCTCGCACGATGCGGGCTCTGGTGGAGTTCAACACGAGCGACCAAATGCGTTCATGTTCCATGATCCATGCTCCCCTGACCTTCAACTAGGTGCTGTCAGTCTCCTACGCGGTGTCGTTCACCGCATTGACCAAAGTCATCTGGAAGGCGTTACGCGCGAATGATGTGCGCTGGTTCAGTCTCGGCTGGGATGTCGACGAAACATGTGCGTGTCGGCGAAAAGTGGTGCTAGCTGTAGCTTCGTGCGGTGTCACCCCGCCATTGAAGTTGGAGCCCAGATGACCTCGCCCCTCAACCAACTCGCTGAGCGTATCCATGATATTCAGACCGCCCTTGAAGCGGAGATGGAGGAACAACGGCGCGTCTTTCGCTACCGGCTGACGCAGGGTCGCGTTGTGTTCGAGGCGGAGGTCGCCGCCCGACATCGCGCCGCGCGCGAGCGGCTAGCGAGCTTTCTCGCCCGAACTCGTCTGTTGGTCGTGCTGATCTCCCCAGTGATTTACGCGTTGATTGTGCCGTTCGCGTTGCTCGATCTGTGCGTGACGCTTTATCAAGCAATCTGCTTTCCGGTTTATGGCATCCCAAAGGTGCGGCGGCGGGACCATATCGTGATCGACCGCCAGCATCTGGCGTATTTGAATGGTCTGCAGAAGCTGAACTGCATGTATTGCGGATATGGTAACGGACTGATCAGCTTTGTCCGCGAGGTTGCGGCACGGACCGAGGCCTATTGGTGCCCGATCAAACACGCCAAGAGGGTGGTAGAACCACATTCGCACTATGTCCACTTCGTCGATTTTGGCGACGAACGCGCCTTCCAACAACGCGTGGAGGAGCAACGAAAGGCGCTGCGCGACGGGACTGAACCTAAGTGATGCAAGCGCCCAGCGAGTCCGCGTTGCGCCTTCAGCGGGTTGTTTCGCCGCGCCGTCGCACCACAACATCGACCGTAATGGAGGCCAGCAGCACCAATGCGGTCGCCATCAACTGCACTGCCGCAGGCAAACCGAGAAGCGCCATCCCGTTGACGATGGCCGCGATTATGACCCCACCGAGCACCGCATGTAACGGGTGACCGCGCCCGCCAAAGAGGCTGGTGCCACCAATCACAGCGGTGGCAACCACATAAAGCACGACGGTCCCACCGTCGAAACTTGTCGAGATCGAGCGCAGGCGCGAGGCGTAAATTATACCACCGGCTCCCGCGGTCAGCGCGGCGAGGGTAAAGGCAAGCGTGCGGATAACGGCAAGATTGATGCCCGCTCGACGCGCCGCCTCGGCGTTGCCGCCTATCGCATAGATGAACCGGCCAAATTGCGTGCGGCCCAGAAGGATCGACCAGAGCACCAACACAGCGAAGACGATCGGGATTACCCACGGCATCCCGTTCAGTGGAAAGCGCGGCACGCCACGATTGTAATTACTGATGAGGACGAGGACGATGCCTGCTGCCGTCGCAGCTGCAATCTTCAGGAAGGTGATCCCCGGAGGCGGGGCGACGAGTCCGCTGTTGCGTCGCTGGCGATCGCGGATAATGGTGATTGCTGCGTAACCCAGCAGCACCACGCCCGTCGCCAGCCAGCCCCCCACCTCGCCAAGTGTTCCGTTCGCGAAATTGTTGATTACCTCGTTCGGGATCGGGATCGTCCCACCTGCACCAAGAAGTTGGATCATCAGGCCCTGAAATCCCAGAAGCCCCGCCAGTGTTACGACAAACGAGGGCAGGCGCACTTTGGTGATGAGCAGGCCCTGCAGCGCGCCAAGTGCAGAGGTTGTGGCAAGCGCGGCGAGGATAGCCGCCCACCAAGGCCAGTCTATCGAGGGCTGCACCAGAATGGTGGCCACCGTCGCGCCGATTCCGGCGACGAAGCCAAGCGAAAGGTCGATTTCGCCCAACAGCAGAACGAAGACCTCTCCCATGCCGATCAGCATGAAAACGGAACCCTGCACCAGCAGGTTTACAAGGTTTTCAGCCGACAGAAACTTGGAATTCTGGCTCTGAAAGATCGCGGCGATGAGGATCACGCCCAGCACGACGGGCAGCACGCCGCTCTGCCCGGCAAGGACGCGGCTCCACAAAGTGCGGCCATAGCCTGCCAATCCTGATGGTTGGCTGGTGCCGACAACGGATTGTGCGATCGCCTCCTGCCTTGGGGCGGCGATATCCTCGGTAAGTGTAGGCGTGACTTCAGGCTGATGGACGACTTTGCCCATGCGGTCCGACGTGCCGGTGGTCATCAGTTCCACCGCCAAAGACCGATCGAATTCCGCAATCGGCGCTTGTGCCACCATTTGGCCCAGCCGGAGAACGGCGATCCGGTCTGCGACGGCAAAGACGTCGTTCAGGTTGTGGGAAATCATGATCACCGCCAGCCCCTGATCGGCAAGTCGCCGTACCAGAGCCAGAACCTGACGTGTTTGCGCGACACCTAGGGCGGCCGTCGGCTCGTCGAGAATGACGAGCTTTGAATTCCACATCACCGCCTTTGCCACCGCTATCGACTGGCGCTGTCCACCGGACAGGGACGCCACGGGTTGGCGGATAGACCGAAGGGTTGTGACCTGTAGCCCCGCAAGCGTCTCTGCCGCGGTATGCTCCATTGAATCTTCATCGAGCATTCCACGTTCGATACGCTCGCGGCCAAGAAACATGTTTTGCACGACATCAAGATTGTCGCATAGCGCAAGGTCTTGATAGACGACCTCGATGCCCAGCGACGCTGCATCGCGGGGTGTGCGGATACGAACCGGGTGCCCATCCCACAGGATTTCACCGGTGTCCGCCTCATAGATACCGGCAATGCATTTGATCAGCACCGACTTGCCCGCACCATTGTCGCCGACAAGGGCGGTGACTTTTCCCGCAGGCGCATCAAGATCGGCACCGGCCAAGGCTTGCACGGCGCCAAAATGCTTCGTGATACCGCGCACGCGGAGGAGCGGCACCGCCCCTCCGCCGTCGATTTTGCCTTGAGCTGTCATGACCGCCCTACTTGATGCCTGCGGCCTTACAGGCCGCCGCCATCGTGCTGCCCGCGCAGAGTTGCTTGGCCGGCACGAAGTTGTCCTTGACCACTGTCGTACCCATGTCCTTCACCGTGACCCAAAGCGGCGTAAGCAGCACTGAGGGCACTTCGACATTCGCTTGCGAGTCCATTGTGGAACCGTTCACCAACGCGGCTGGTGGCTTCTCGCCCGCCCGGAGATAAAGCGCCAATGTCGCCGCGGCCTGTGCCTCAAGATAGATCGCTTTGTAAACCGATCCACACTGATAGCCGGTCAGCACATTCTGCATCCCGGTAAGCGTGGCATCCTGCCCGGTGGTCGGGAAAGTCTTCGGTGGCACCTTCAACGTCTTCAGGTAGGAAATCACCGCATTCGCGTTGTCGTCGTTCGGCACAAGCACGGCATTGATCTCTGGGTGAGCTGTGAATTGCTGTTCAAACGTGGTGCGTGCGGTTGCCGGGTCCCATGTGCCAGCAGGCTCGCCCACGTTGGTATACTTGCCGGAATCGAAGCTCGGTTTCAGCACGCCCATATAGCCCTGTGCAAATAACGTCGCGTTGTTGTCGGTCGGTGCCCCGCGCATCACCAGAATTTTCGGGTCCTTGACCTTCCAATCGGTGAGGCATTGCTCCATGCCCTGACCGATCAGCTTGCCGACGGCGACGTTGTCAAAACTGACGTAATAATCGCGGTTGCCGCCCAGAGTAAGGCGGTCATAGTCGATGACCGGCACGCCGTGCTGCTTGGCATAGGTCTCGATCGAGGCCCCGACGCCTGACGAAATCGGGTCCATCACCAGCACTGTCGCGCCTTGGGATATGGCGGATTGCGCCTGCGTCAACTCGCTGGACTCGCTGCCCTGTGCGTTGCTGATGATCACCTGATCGGCGGGAAAACCAGCCTCTGCAAATGCCTTTTTCAGATAGGGCGCGTCGAATGAGGTGTAGCGGGCAGAGGTCGTCGTCTCCGGTAAGAGAACGCCGATCTTACCTTTTCCTTTTGCAACCAGAGGCTTAAGGCTCTTCATCGCCGAGAAATCGGCTTTGAACGAACTTGCCGTTAGGTCTTGTGCGAGCGCGTTGCTTCCAGCGAAGCCAATCACAAGGACAGCGCCGGTCAGCACGTTTGCGGCGGTTGAACGACGGCGACCTTTGGGCGAAATAAATAGGCTATGAAATAACATAATACCCTCCTTCATGGGGATGTGTTCAAGCCACACATGCAAACAAAGTGTAGACCGGTGACCACCAAATTTCGTTGACGAAAGTCAACGCTTCGCGGTCTTGGACGAGGTGGTAAAGCGGAGTGGAACCGCTGGAATGCTTGATGGGCCCACCATGCTTCACGCAGTAGTGGTGCGGCGGTAGCAATTGGACAGGAGACAATATGGAGCAGCCGCGTGCGAGTAATTTCCACCCTCCGTTGCGCGAACAAGACCGCAGAAGGACGCATTTGAAGCGCGGCTTATGTAGCCGTGATTCTGGATCAGAGTGAGGTCAGGAACCGACGCGCAGTTTAGTAAACCCACTTTTGTAGCGCGGCCCCATGTGAACGGCCCCGTCACCTGCAACCGGCGGAGACAACGCATAAGCAACAGTCATTCGGACCCACGGTGCGCGGTGTTGGTTGGGCCTTATGCCAGGCATACCTTTCCCTCGGGCGTCATTGCTCTGCCGCCGCGACGTGATGTTTGACGGCAAGAAAACTGTCAGGCGTGACCGAGATTGAGTCGATACCATAGCCGACCAACAGGCGGGCGTAGCCAGGGTCGTTGCTGGGCGCCTGCCCGCATAGCCCGACCTTGGCGCCGACCGCGTGCGCGCGTTTGATGACCTGTTCGATCATCCATTGCACTGCCGGATCGCGTTCATCGAACAGTGCGGCGAGTTCGCCCGAATCCCGGTCGACCCCCAAGGTCAACTGGGTCAGGTCGTTCGACCCGATCGAAAAACCGTCAAAGCGCTTGGCGAATTCTTCAGCAAGGATGACGTTGGCCGGGATCTCGCACATCACATAGACTTGCAGGCCGTTCTCGCCCCGAGTCAGGCCATTCTCTGCCATCACGGCCAGCACCTTGTCGGCCTCCTCTGGCGATCGGCAGAACGGGATCATGACGATGACATTGTCGAACCCCATCTGTTCGCGCAGTCGCTTGATTGCCCGACATTCAAGCGCGAAGCCGTCCTTGTAGGCCTTGGAATAATATCGCGAGGCGCCACGGAATCCGATCATCGGGTTTTCTTCGACGGGCTCAAACTGGCGACCACCCAGCAGATCGGCATATTCGTTTGTCTTGAAATCACTCATCCGCACGATCACCGAGTTCGGATAAGACACCGCGGCGATGCGCGACAGGCCCATCGCAAGGTGATCGACGAAGTAGTCAGACTTGACCTTATACCCCCGGGTCAGCCGGTTGATCTCTGCCTTGGCCGTGGCATCCGTCAGCGCGTCGAAATGCAAAAGCGCAAGCGGGTGGACCTTGATCGCGTTGTTGATGACGAACTCCATCCGCGCAAGACCGACGCCATCGGCGGGCAGCCGCCACCAACGGGCTGCAGCCGAGGGGTCGGCCATGTTCAGCATGATCTTGGTGCGCGTGTGCGGCACCTCGTCCAATGGGATTTCCTGCACGTCGTAGTGAGCGATGCCTTCGTACACATAGCCGGTCTCGCCCTCGGCGCAGGATACGGTGACATCCTGATCGTCGTGCAACAGATGCGTGGCGTTTCCAGTGCCGACCACCGCCGGCAAGCCAAGCTCTCGGCTGACGATCGCGGCGTGGCTGGTGCGGCCACCGTGGTCTGTGACGATCGCCGAGGCGCGCTTCATGATCGGAACCCAATCGGGGTCCGTCGTCGAGGTGACAAGGATGGAGCCGTCGACAAAGCGCCCGATGTCATGGGCGCTCTCGATGATTGAGACGCGCCCCGTCGCAACGGCATTGCCAACGCTAAGCCCGGTGATCAGCGTCTTACCCGCTTGCTTGACCGTGTAGGATTTCATCACGCCGACATCGACGCGCGACTGCACGGTCTCGGGGCGCGCCTGGACGATGTAAAGTGCGCCGGTCTCGCCGTCCTTGGCCCATTCCATATCCATCGGTTCGCCATAATGCGCCTCAATCCGGCAGGCTTGACGCGCAAGGTCGAGGATTTCCGCGTCGCTTAGCACAAAGGTCTCACGCTCGGCCTTCGAGGTAGGCACGTTGCGGGTCGTCCGCCCAGCGTCAGCGGTGTAAATCATCTTCTTTTCTTTTTCGCCGAGCGTCTTTTCCAAGATCGGCGTCAGGCCGGGCTTGTTCAGGAAGGGCTTGTAAACCTCGTATTCGTCAGGGTTGACCGCCCCCTGCACCACGTTCTCGCCAAGGCCCCAGGCGGCATTGATCAGCACGGATTTGTCAAAACCAGACTCGGTATCGATCGAGAACATCACGCCAGAGCCGCCAATGTCAGAGCGAACCATCTGCTGCACACCCACCGACAGCGCGACCTTTTGGTGGTCGAAGCCCTTGATCTGGCGATAGGTGATGGCGCGGTCAGTGAACAGCGACGCGTAGCAGCGTCGGCAAGCGTCAAGCAGGGCCGCTTCGCCGGAGATGTTCAGGTATGTCTCTTGCTGTCCGGCAAAGCTCGCATCGGGCAGGTCTTCGGCGGTGGCGCTGGAACGGACAGCGACCGAGGGGTTCTCCTTGCCGACGCGGCGCCCGAGTTCGGCATAGGCGGTTGTGATGGCGGCGTGGATATCGGCGGGCCAATCACCGGCGATAATCATGGCGCGGATGGCCGCGCCCGCGTCTTGCAGCGAGGTCTTACCCGCTTTGAGCGCCGCGAGTTTCTCGCCAATGCGGACGTGCAGTTGGTTCGCCTCGATGTACTGACGGAACGCATCTGCGGTGGTCGCGAACCCGGCGGGGACGCGGATCTGCTGCGACGCAAGTTGACCTATCATCTCGCCCAGCGAGGCGTTCTTGCCACCCACCCGCGCTACGTCGCCGCGTGAAAGATTTTCGAACCAGATAACGTTGCCGTCCATGATTGCCCCCAAGATCGCGATAAACAAACACAGGGAAACACGGTGCGGCCTCTTGCACATTGATGTGCATCATTGCGGGATTGGGTGCGATTGGCCACAAACGGAACGAAGGAAGGAATTGCCTGCGACATCTAGCATCACATTCGCACCAAAAGGGGGCCACAATGAAGAAGGCGCAACTGATCGATCTGGCCAAAAAACTGGACGCGGCGCCAACCTTGACCACCGCACTGACCGAAGACGTCGTGGCAGCGGTGCGACAGCTATGGCCGGATGCGTCGGTCGCCATGCTGGACGCCAAGGCGCTATACACTACGGACCATGCGCTGCATCTGGTCAATCAAATGCTGCCGGAATGGACGATTTCCCTCGACGGGGTCGCAGATGACAAGATGGGTGATTGGACATGTTCGCTGCGACAGTCGCGGGTCACGGATAGCGACCCTTACCTTGGCGTCGGCCACGCGGCCAAGCCAGCCCATGCGATCCTCGCTGCGCTGTTCGCAGCATTGGCCAGCCGCGTCAGCGGCTGAAACCCAGGATCGGGAAGGCCGATCAAAGGATGAACCAAACACACACGAACGTCCCGTGCGATTTTATGGTGCCCCAGCGTTGCGAGATCGGCGTTATACCACCACCCGTTGGGGCTTGATGAATAGTGTGTTGGACGGACGCGGATTTTTTGGCGCGATATAAGGAACGTGGTCGTGAGCGTTGCAACCAAACTTGCTGCGGCATGTGCGGTGCAGCCAGATGGCCGGGCCATCGCGGTGCAGCGGCGCGGTCCACCGGCGCGCCGATCTGCACACCGGTCGGCTCCGAGGTGTTGGGGGGATTGGTGAATGTGTTGGGCATACCCGCCGATAATGGGCCTGCACTGCCGGACGACACCCAAATGCACTCGGTTCACCATCCCGCACCGCCGATGTCGCGGCAGGGCGGCACGACAGAGCTTTTTCGACAGGCGTCAAGGCGATCAACCGGCTGGCGCCGATTGCCCAAGGCGGCAAGACCGCGATGTTCGGCGCGGCGGGCGTGGGCAAAACCGTTCTGGTGATGGAACTGATCCATGCCATGGTCGCAGGCTACAACGCCATCTCGGTTTTCGCCGTGGTGGGCTTGATGACCATCGTGCCGGTGCTGATCGGCGTCTTTTGCGGCCGCGCGCTGGATCACTGGCTTGGGCTGGGCATTACATGGATGACATTCACCCATGATCTTGCCGCGTGGCGGCTGTTGCCCCTGCTGGCTTTTGTCGCCTGCTACCCTGTCGGGTTGGGCTTCTTCGGATCGCTGGCTCTCCTATTTGGCGTCCTCACCCGACGACTGAACATCAGGGCGGGCCGCGCGCAAATTGTGCTTGAACTGATCGCGACAGGGATCGACAGCCAGATCGACGCGACCTTGCAATGGGATGCCACACCCTTTCGCGTGCTGGTCGGCACGCCATTCTTGTTCACCGTCACCTCCAACTGGATCTCTGTTATCCCCGGGGTAGAGCCGCCAACGGCGCATCTGGAAACCGACGCCGCCCTTGCCGCAATCGTTTTTGTCGCGACGATCGGCTACGGCGTGCGTGCCAACGGTATCTGGCGTATCGCAAGACCTTTGCCGAGCCGTCGTGGGTGATGGTCCCGCTGAATCGTGTCGAGCAGATCATTTTGGGCCGCGTCGTCGCTCCCTTGCGAAGGCCGCTGGACGAAGGCGAACCCATCGCCGCCGAGACAAGCGCGCCGCTCGAAAGACCGGCCCCCGCGATCATCGACCGGGATTTCGTGACCGAGCCGGTCGCAACCGGCCTGCTGGTGATGGACGCGCTATTCGCAATCGGACGCGGCCAACGCGAATTGATCATCGGCGAGCGTGCGACGGGAAAGACAGCAATCGCGGTTGATACGATCATCAACCAAATAACCGGCGACCTGATCCGCGTCTATGTCGCCATCTGGCAGCGGGCAACCGCCGTGCGCAGGGTCATTGACGCCGTGACCGCCAAGTGCAACTCCGCGCGCTGCGTGTTTGTCGTTGCCCCCGCAACGGCCGGGCCGGGGCTGCGCTGGCTCGCCCCATTCGCGGCCATGACGATTGCCGAACATTTTCGCGACCGGGGCCAGCACGTCCTGATCTTGCTCGATGACCCTTCGCATCCGACCGACCACAACGAAAACAGGACACACGCCGTCAGGAGGGGCTGTTGAACCCACCATCAAGCCGCTACGCGCGAAGGTAGGGACTGATGACTTCAATTCGGACTTTCAGGCTCGAAGCCGTTTGCCTTCCGGATCGAAGCTCGCGTCGTTCAAAACCCACGCCCGGTGCGGGCGGCCCAGCACCATAACTTCCAACTCGGTTCCCGCGGCAATATCGGGCCGTAGATAGGCCAGAGCCAGCGATTGGCCGACATGATAGCCAAAGGCCCCTGACGAGACCTTTCCAGCAGGTTTCCCGCTCAGATCAAAGATCGGCTCGTTGCCTGAAGCATCAGCGACCGTGGCTTCGATCTTCAGAGAGCGCAGCAATTCGCGTGGAGGATTGGCGGCCAAAGCGGCATAGGCAGTCTTGTTCAGGAACTCTTTGTCCATCTTGATCAGCCCGGCCAGACAGGATTCCTGCGGCCAGTATTCGGGGGAATAATCGCGCCCCCAACTGCCATAGCCTTTTTCGACCCTGAGGCTCGTCAGGGCACGGCTGCCGACCGGCCCCGCGCCCAGCGGCATTCCAGCTTTCAGCAAACCATCGTAAAGCCGAGCCTGATCGGCTTCGGCGCAATGCAGTTCCCAGCCCAAATCACCGGTAAACGATACCCGCAGCGCGATGCACGCAACCCCGGCGACCTCAATCCGTGCCGAACGCATGAATGGGAATGTGGCATTCGATAGATCGGCATTGGTCAGCCGGGCGAGCAGGTCGCGCGCCAGGGGCCCGGCCACGTTGAACCCTGCCATACTATCGGTGGCGCTCGTCCATTGCGTCCCGGTGGGCAGCGGCACGGCATCGAAGAAGCGCTTGTGATAGCGTTCGGCCATTCCCGAACCGACCATGAAAAAGTCACCCTCGCCCAGACAGGTCACAGTGAAGTCGCCTGCAATTCCGCCGCGCTTGCCGATCAGGGGCGCAAGACAGGACCGGCCCGGCACTGATGGAATCCGATTGGCCAAGAGTGCGTCGAGCCAATCTTTGGCTCCCGGTCCCGTAATGCGATAGCGGGCAAAATTCGAGATGTCGATGATGCCCGCCCGGTCGCGCAGCATCCGCGCTTCGCGGCCGACCGGAGCCCACCAGTTCTGGCGATCAAAGCCAATGGTTTCCTCGCGCGGCTCGCCCTCGACGGCAAACCACAGCGGATGTTCCCAGCCATAGTTCAGGCCAAAGACCGCACCCATGGCCGCTTGGGTTTCATAGATCGGGCGCACCCGCACCGGACGGCCAGCAGCCCGCTCCTCGTTCGGGAAATGGATCTTGAAGCGGTTGGCATATTGGTCACGCACCCGGGCCTTGGTAAAGGCCTTGCCAGCCCACGCGCCGTAACGCGCCAGATCCCAGCCGAACATGTCCAGCTTCGGTTCGCCCTCCACGATCCATTCGGCCGACAAAAGGCCGAGCCCCCCGGATTGGGAGAAGCCCGGAATGATGCCGTTGCAACAGAAATAGTTGCGCAGTTCCGGCACCGGACCGAAAAGCGCGCTTGAATCGGGCGACCAGATCATCGGCCCATTGATCACCCGTTTGATTCCCGCCGAACCCACCACCGGAACCCGCTCAATGGCGCGCATCATATTGGGTTCGATCCGCTCCAGATCATCCGCGAAAAGCTCGTGCCCAAAGCCATGCGGCGTGCCGTCCTCGGCCCAGAACTTCATGTCCTTTTCATAAGCCCCCACCAACAGCCCCTTGCCCTCCTGGCGCAGGTAATATTCGCCATCGCGGTCGGCAACGGATGGCAGACGGCGGTCCATGGCGGCAATTTCGGGGATGGTTTCGGTGACGAAGTATTGGTGCTCGGTCGGCATCAAGGGCAGTTCGATCCCGGCCAGCTTCGCAACCTCACGGGCCCAGAGCCCGGCAGCATTGACCACCCAACCGGCACGGATATTACCAAGTGGAGTCTCGACGATCCACGATCCGTCGGCCTGTGCTACCGTCGCAGTCACCGGGCAATTGCGATGGATTTGCGCACCTCGCGCCCGCGCGCCCGCCGCATAAGCCATGGTAACACCCGAAGGATCTACGTTGCCGCCTTGCGGTTCGTACATGATCGCCCGGATACCGTTGAAATCGACCAGCGGATGCAGACGCTCGGCCTCGTCCCGGGTGACTTCATGGAAATCCATGCCGTAGTAGCGGGCCTTGGCGGCCTGAAGGCGCAACTGGTGCTCGCGTGCTTCGGTCTGGGCAAGATACAGGCTGCCGGGCTGGAAAATGCCGCAACCTTGGCCCGTTTCGGCCTCCAGTTCCTTGTAGAGCCCCATGGTATAGTGCTGCAAGCGACTGATGTTGGTGCTGTCGTGCAATCCGTGAATGTTGGCCGCGGCATGCCAGGTCGAGCCCGAGGTCAGCTCTGACCGCTCCAGCAGGACAACATCGGTCCATCCCAGTTTGGTCAGATGATAGAGGATTGAGCAACCGACCAACCCGCCGCCGATGACAACCGCTTGGCAATGGGATTTCAGTTTCGGAGTCTCAGGGTTCATCATTGCCAATCACTTCCCGCCGCTTGGCGACATAGGCTTCCAGTTCCGCACGAACAGCCGGATCCATTGCCGGTTCTTCGTACTCGGCCAAGGCCTGCTGCCAAAGCCCGGTCGCACGCTGCCCGGCCTCTTTCGCGCCGGCCAGTTCCCAGTTTTCATAGCCCCGCCAGTCCGAAAGCATCGGCTGGTAGAAGGCTTTTTCATAGCGCGCCATGGTATGCGGCGCACCGAAGAAATGCCCGCCCGGCGCCACATCCCGAATGGCATCAAATCCCAATTCGTCGGCATTCCACTGGATCGGCCGCAAAACTCGACCATGTTTTGCAGAATTTCAACGTCCAGGATCAGCTTTTCAAAGCTGGCCGTCAGACCGCCCTCCAGCCAACCTGCCGCGTGATAGATTAAGTTGGCCCCGCCCATCACCGCGCCCCAAGTGGCCATCGACGTCTCGTAGGCCGCCTGAAGATCGACCGCATTCGAGGCATTGGCATTGGAGGTGCGATAAGGCAGGCCATAGCGTCGCGCCAATTGCCCGGCGATGACGTTGGCCTTGGTGTTTTCCGGCGCGCCAAACGCCGGAGCGCCCGAGCGCATGTGCACATTGGAGGTGAAAGCGCCATACATCACCGGCGCGCCGGGTTTCACGAACTTCGTCAGGACCACGCCGAACAACCCCTCGGCATTCTGCTGCGCCAAGGCGGCGGGCAGGCTGACTGGCGTCATCGCCCCCATCAGCGTGAACGGAGTGATCGTGACCGGTTGGCCATCTCCAATTACCACCCGCTTCGCCGGATTACGCGGCGTCAGCGAAAAATGGCGCTGCACGGTTTTCAGCGCCTCATCGACGTTGCTTTCGTCGATACGCACGACACCGTCATCGTCAATCTTCGCGCCTGCGCGCGCGAAAAGCGTCCGTACATTGTTACCCAACACCTTTACGCCAGGGTCTTTCAGGATACGGATTGAGGTATCGTGCAGATCCTGCATCTGATCGGGCGACAATCTCTCCATCGGCGCATATGGATTGCGCATGATTTCCCAAGGCAACTGGGCAATAGTTGATCCCGCCTTGTCTCGCCGCCCTCGTCTTGCTTCGCGCATGTCGCCCCACCCGTGGTTACGCCGCAGCCTAGCCATTTCACCTTGCAAGATCACGAAATGGAAAGAGGGTTCTGGCCCCTCTTTTTTCGGTGTCATTTTCAATGGTCTGATCACGCCTGGTCCCGTATCATCGCCGCCGGAGTGTACAAATAATGAACCGTCCGCCGCTGAACTACATCCGTTCTTTCGAGGCCTCAGCCCGACATCTCAGTTTTACCAAGGCTGCCGAGGAACTGGGCCTGACGCAGGCTGCGGTGTCTGGGCATGTGCGGGGGCTTGAAAATTTCATCGGTCGACCGCTGTTCTATCGTGCGCCGCGCAGCCTGAGCTTGACCGAAGTGGCATCGTCGTATCTGCCTGCCCTGCGTCAAGCGCTCGGACAGATCGACATCGCGACGGGGCAGATCCAGACGGATCGGCACCGTCAGGAAGTCATCCTCTCGTGCCCGGTCAGTCTTGCAACCAACTGGCTCACAATCCGGTTGCGGCTGTTTCGCGCGTTGTGCCCCGAAATTGAGGTGCTGGTACATGCCACGATCTGGTCCGAAACGACCGATCAGATTGCCGATCTGCGCATCACACCCCCCTTGTAGCGCGCGACGGCATCAGCGGGACTGATGTCCGTGGCGTTGGTGATCAGCGCGAGCGTTCCGTCGAAGATCTGCGCTTTGGCCACAGCGTCTTCATCCACCGACCAGGAGAAGCGATCGGCGGTCAGGTCGGCTTTGAGGAAGCGCGTCATCTCGGCCTCGGCAACGGCGCGGGTGAAGCGGCTATAGGCCCCCCGGTCGGAGGCGCGGCGTCCCTGTGCGGTCGCTCCGGCGTCTTGGGCGTCCAGCC
>JAJXZX010000041.1 GCA_021779835.1 Pseudomonadota bacterium
CTGTAGCCGCTTGGTGCCGCCTCCAGTTCTAAATCAACATTTAGATCAATGCCTTGCCGTACACTCTGCCCGCTTTTGATGGTACACAACTGCGCAACGAACGTTAGGCAGGTGTGTACATGGTCAGAGATGCTGCCCCGTCCTTCCGGCTGATCGCCTACGAGCGGGTCTCGACTGCCCGCCAGGGCGCAAGCGGGCTCGGCCTTGAGGCGCAGCGACAGACGATCGAGGCCTTTGCGGTGTCACGCAGCGCAGACCTGATCGGACGCTTCACCGAGGTCGAGAGTGGCAAGAACCCTAACCGGCCGGAACTGACTGCAGCCATCCAACTGGCCCGGCTGACCGGTGCCACCCTCGTCATCGCTAAGCTCGACCGGCTCTCGCGCAACGCGGCCTTCCTGCTCACGCTCCGGGACAGCGGGGTGAAGTTCCTCGCCGTCGACATGCCTGAGGCCAACGATCTCACCGTGGGCATCATGGCGTTGGTGGCGCAGGCCGAACGGGAGGCGATCTCGCGGAGGACCAAGGAGGCCCTGGCGGTTGCCAAGGCGCGGGGGGTGAAGCTGGGGAACCCGAACGGGGCGGACGCGCTGAGGCGGGCCGGGAAGGGCGGCGCTCCGCTCCGAGCAGCTATCGCATTGAACGCGGATCGGCACGCCGAGAGCTTGGCGCCTGTGCTGGCGGATATCCGGGCTCAGGGGCACTCGTCCCTGCGGGCCATCGCCGGGGAACTTAACCGGCGGGGGATGATGACCCGGCGCGGGGGGCGCTGGCACGTGTCGAACGTGGGCAACCTCTTGCGTCGGCTCGATTTGAACGTTTGATGCGTGCCGCCGCTCTCACCGAGTGGCGAGGTCTTCTTGCGGCCTAACAGATTGCCTGTGCTGGGAAACTGAGACGAGTTTGCATTCGTCTGACACCACCGCAGGGGCCTTTTGCGTTCTCGCCTCGCGTTCGCAGCATGGCGAAGTGCTACTTTGGCGACGGGAACACTGGGCCGGTCGCCTGCAAACAGATCGAACGCTTCTCTTAGTCCGCCCCAAGGAAGCTCATTCGCCGTGCCCACTCCCTATTCTCAGCCCGCGGCAGGGCAGTCAGACCGGACGTGTGTGGACGCCCCCTGGATGCAAGCGGAATCTTGGGCACGTTCGGGCATGTGATCAGGTGCGGTCGTGTGTCCGGCGTCGAAGATGCGGCCTTTCATGCGCCGCGGGCCTGTATGGAGATATGCAGGTCAGGACCAGTTCGGTTACCCGCGCTCGATGGCGCTCCGTCCGGAATGATGGTTCGCCCGACCCGGTCTCTAGACCGTCTGCCCTTACGTTCCCTCGCTCCCTCTCACATCCGGCGACTAGCCTCGCGGGATGACCCAGCGTTCCCCGTTCCGCTACTTCAAGACGAGCCCCGAGATCATCCGCCTTGCGGTGATGATGACGTGCGGTTCCCACCATCGCTGCGGGACGTCCTGGACCTGCCGAATGCCGGGGGCGCCACGGTCGTGAACACGCTGTCGGTAACTTTCGCCAATTCCGTCACGCAGGTCGGCATGCCCCAGGCAAACCTGACCGCGCAGCTTCTCGGCGTCGGTGGGGCGACAGCCGACAGCTACAATCGCGTGTCGGTCAATACCCCGGCACTGCTGTTCAACAACGCAGGCGCCGGGATCGAGGCCACCGTCAACAAGGCGGCGGCCGGAAACGACGCAGCCTTCGCCTTCAAGACGGGATTTTCGGCGCGGGCGTTGATCGGGCTACTCGGAAATGACGATTTCAGCTTCAAGGTCAGCCCGGATGGGTCGGCTTTCTTCGAGGCCCTGAAGATTGATCGCACCAATGGCCAGGTGGAATTGCCGCAACCCATCATCCTGCCGGGGCTCAGCGCCGCACCGACCCCGCCGCCCGCAGGCTAGGCCGCCGTCCATGCCCGCAGCCATGCCAAGGCACCGTGGATCGACCCCATGCGCCCCTCGGGCCGGGACTTCCCGCTGCAGCCGCATTTCGGGGTCAATCGGATCGCCAACTGGTAGTCCTCGGTCACCACCACAATCACTACCTAAGGCCTGCCGATCACCTCGGTCGGCACCGTTTCACATCCGACCCTTGCCGCCACGAACCTGGCCGCCAGCATGCGGCGCTGGCGCCTGACCTCGGCCGCAGTCGTGGACTCGGTGGCCGACCAGCGATCCGCTGGTTGGGCCTGCTGGCGCGGCAACGCGGCGGGGTTGGGCGGCTGGACCTTCGTCACGCGGATTTCACTGACGACCCTGCAAGCCGCCGGCATGGGCCTCTTCGGCCTCTACGGTTCAACCGCAGCCCTTGCCACCACGCTGACGCTGGCCACGGCCATCAACTGCATCGGCATCGGCTTCCAGCGCGGCACGCACACCCGCTGGCAGCTGGTCGCGAACGACGGCACTGGCGCGCCGACATTGACGGACATGGGGGCGAGTTTCACTATCGCGACGGGTGGTGTGCTGACCCTCTTCATCGCGGCACCGCCCAATGGCAGCTCCGTTTGGGCGCGGGTGGTGGACGAAGTGACGGGTGCGGTGTTCGAGCAGGAGATCTCAGCGGACCTGCCAGCCAACACGCAGTTCCTGTCACCCCGGCTGTTTATGAATAACGGGGCAACGGCAGCAGCAGTCGCTTACGACTGCTCGGGGGTGTACGTAGAGACGGACTTCTGAGCCAACGCCCATCCGCAAGCCTCTGGCCCGAATACACGCAAGGCATTAGGCTATGCAGATGAACCAGGAAGCCGAAAAGCGCATCGCGGCCAATCTCGCCAAGACCATGGCGATGCTCTGTGTGCGTAATACGCATCTCGAGACCATCCATGCTGGCAAGACGCCGGTCACCAGGACCGGTGACTGGAGCGATGTGACCGTGGTCGACGCCGCTGGCAACCGCATACCCTGGACCGATGTCTCACATATCAGCGACGATCAACTTCGCCACCTGATGCGGGATATCGTCAACCGGCTTTACACGTTTCATTTGTGTGCTGACGAGCCGAGACTACGGGCCGAGATCGAAAGGTGGATGGCGGTTGCTGGGCAGTGGGACGAACCGGAAATCGACCAGCGAATGATCGGCACTGGAAACGCTCATGGTGGATGAGGCCTTCCGCCGACTTTGATGGTTCTGGTATGAACGTGCTTACTCGACAACAGGATAGAAGGGCTTGCCCCAGTCCTTGGTCGGATCGTCCATCATCAGGTCGACAAAAACGGGCATCAAAAAGGTGAGGATCGCGGCGCCATCGCGGACTTGTGCCCGGTTCACACCGCTGTTCCAAGTCGAGCCACCGTGGACCAACTGATTGCGCAGGACATAGAGCCGGTCGAACACGAAACTCAACACCTTGGCTGTGTCACCTGACTGGAATGCTTGAGCAAAGGTGCGGGCCGAGATCTTGAAGCGATCTTCCCAATCCTCGAACCCGTCGATCCCATTGTGATGCTGCCAGAACGGGTTAAAGACATAGCGATTCTCCATCAGCATCCGCACTGGCCCGGAAAAGCGCTGCCACAACGCATTGTAGATGCGCCGCCCCCCATCCAAAGCCACCAGTTTGCCGAAGAAGTCCACGAAAGCAGCACGTTCACCGGGGGCTACCGTCTGAAACTCTCGCTCGTCTGCATAAGCCGCATTGAAGGCGATCCAAAGGAAGATGAAGCGAGCGTCATTATCGTCGCCGCAAGCTTCGGCGCGGCCGATCCAACTGATGGCGCGATGGGCCCGCAATCCCATGGTCTCGGGAAAACCCGCACGGATGGCGCGTTGCTTGGCCTTCAGGGCAGCATGGTCAAGGGCATCCTTCATCGTTCAATTCCTTTTCAAAGAGCCGATCACGGCAGCCCGTCAAAATCTGATCGCTGGTAGCCTTCCACCAAAGATCGTAGCCCTTCCGGGGCAACAACCTCGACCTTGTTGCCCCATTGATAGAGATGCCATGCCATCTCGAGCCACCCCGCCGCGTGGAACTTCACGATCAGGCTGCCATCATCTTGCTGTTCCAGAGATTGCGTGGGATGAAAGCGGAACTCGGCGGCGCGGGAAGCGACCTCAGGCGCAAAGCGCCAGATCACTTCGCCATATTGCGCGGGATCCTGATAAACGCCAAAGGCCTGAGCTGCATAATCCTCCAACGCGAAACCAGGCGCGAAGGCGAAACTCTCGTCCAAGGCTTCGGCAGTATGGATCCGGTCCATGCGGAAGTTCAGGATTGTCTCACCCCGCGACGGCTGCCGCGCGACAAGATAGCTGCGGTGCCCCAAAAGCAGGCCGTGCGGTTCGATGACCCGCTCTGGGGCGTCGGGGTCGCCGTAGCGCAGCTGCAAACGGAAGGGACCGCGCAAGGCCTCGATCACCGCATCAAGAACTTTCGGGGCGAGGTTGACCCTCGGGCCTGGTCTGGTCACGGACCCCATTGCGGTCAGAACGGCTTCGGCATCGGCCTCGGTGCGCGCAGCATCCTTTGGTGCAAGACGGGCAAGCAGACCGTCACGTAAATCGGCAAGGGCAGAGGCGTGGCGCAAGCGGCCATCGGCCTGCGCAGTTCGGCCCGCGATCTCCAACGCTTCGATGGCAGTCTCCTGCCGGGGTTGCAGCCGGTCAAGCATTGGGTCCGCTACCCGCCATCGGCGGCGACGGTCTTCGCCATCTTCCGCTACTACGTTCATGAAGGTCGTCTCCAGCGCATCGGTCATGCGCTGCGCGGTCCGGTGCGAAATGCCGAACTCTCGGCAAATCTCATCGAGGCTGATCCCACTGCGCCGAGATGCCGCTAGTCTTGCGAGCCGGATCAAGTCCTGCGCTTTGGAAAACGACATGAACTTACCTTGATGCTAAAGCGTGTCAGAGATTGACACCCATGCAAGCTATTGGTGCTGATGCGGCCTGTCGAGGCGATTCCCGAGTGTAGACAGTGACAAGAGATTCGAGTTGCTCCGGGGCTTCGACAGGCCCACAGGATGATCAATCGTAGGCCGGCTAACCAAGTCGTCCGAAATACTGCAAGGAAGACTTCATTTGTCGGGAAAAGTCACAAGCATTCAGCGGGTTTCACCAAGAGATGGCAGCGTAGAAGAACCGGATCTCACAGCGAAAGGCTATTGCCTTGGGGATCCGAAGTTTGGAGGGGAAAAGCACCACGCGAAGAACGCTGTATATGTAAAGACGCTCGATGAAGTGGCAGAGTTCATCGCCCGTGGTTTTTCGGTAAGGATGGTCGGGCCTGGGAAACGGGCGTCGCTCGTTTCGCCGAAAAGTCTGCAGATCATTCGCGGCTAATTCTTAGCGCGTTCTTCTTTTGACAGGTCGTAAGCCTGTCAGAGATTGACACCCATGTAAGCTATTGATGATCCTGCAATCTGTCGAGGCGATTCCCTTGCGGGTTGCGTTCGGATCATTCGGAGCAACCATGCGAGACGTTGGCGACCAAATCCTCTTCTCGGCGACCGACCTGATGCGGTTCATGGGCTGCGCCCATGCGACCACAATGGATCTGTCTCGTTTGCGGGGAGAGGGGCCGGATTCGCGCGAGGACAGTGAGGATGCCGCCCTGCTACAAAAGCAGGGCGATGCCCACGAGGCGGCGCACCTGGCACGGCTGGGCGCCGCAGGGCGCGGTATAGTGGAGATAGCGCGGGGCGACCTGGTGCAGAACGCCGCCACAACCCGCGCTGCACTTGCTGCCGGACCGGAGATCGTGTTTCAGGGGGCGTTCCTGTTGGGCAACTGGGGCGGGTGGTCGGATTTTCTGGAACGCGTGGAGCGCCCCTCCGCCCTGGGCGTTTTCAGCTATGAAGTGGCGGACACCAAGCTTAAGCGTCGCCCGCATCCGAAACATGTCCTGCAACTGGTGCTCTATTCCGACCTGCTGACCGAAATTCAGGGTGTCGCGCCCGAGTTCGCCCATGTTGAACTTGGCGATGGTACCCGGGCGACGCTGCGGCTTGCTGACTATTCGGCCTACGCAAGGATGGCGCGCGCACGGCTGGAAGGTTTCGTGGCCAACCCGACGCCAACACGGCCCATTCCCTGTGCCGACTGCGGTCTTTGCCGCTGGGCAGATCATTGTGACAGCGTCTGGCAGGCAGAGGACAGCCTGTTCAACGTGGCCAACATCAGCCGTGGACAGGTCAAGAAGCTGGAAGCGGCGGGCATTGTGACGATGGAAGCCCTCGCCAACCTCGATCATCCAGTTCGCGGTATGGCGGAAAACACCCGGCTGCGACTGACCATGCAAGCCCGGCTGCAGCACGCCCGCAAGACCGGTGAGCCGACGTTTGAACTTCGCCCGCCCGAGCCGGGCAAAGGCTTTGATCTGCTGCCTCAGCCGCAGCCTGGCGACATGTTCTATGACATTGAAGGCGATCCGCATTTCGAGGGCGGCCTTGAATATCTGCATGGCGTCTGGTTCGACGGTCAGTTTCGCGCGTTCTGGGGCCATGACCACAGTGCCGAGGCACAGGCACTTTCCGAATTGCTCGCGTTCTTCCGCGACCGCCTCGACGCGCATCCAGCCGCGCGCATTTACCATTACGCCGCTTATGAGATCACCGCGCTGCGGCGGTTGACCACAAAGTATGGGATCGGTGAGGCATTCCTGGACCGTCTGCTGCGAGAGCGCCGGTTCGTCGATCTGTTCGCCGTGGTGCGCGGCGGGTTGATCGGGTCAGAGGCCAATTATTCCATCAAGTCAATAGAAGCCTTCTACGGTCGCAAACGCGATGGCGAGGTGAAAACCGCAGGGGGTTCGGTGGTCGCCTATGAACGCTGGCGCGAGACGGGCGACCAGCAAATCCTTGACGAGATCGAGGATTACAACCGCGTCGATTGTATCTCGACCGAGGAGTTGCGGGATTGGCTGGTGAGCATTCGGCCTGCCGCGCTTTGGCCCCTGCTCGGGCAGGACGCGGGGCCCAAAGAGGTTGAAGATGACGCCGATACCGAAGCCTTGCGTGCAATGCTCACCGCCTCCGGTATTCCGCAAGACCGGCAGGAAATGCTGTTCAACCTTGGGGTTTTTCACAAGCGCGAGGCAAAGCCTGCGCAATGGGCGGTGTTCGACAGCGTAGGCAAGGACGAGGACGACCTGATCGACGATCTGGACGCGCTTGCCGGGCTGGAAGCCATTGGTCCCGCCGAACAGATCAAGCGGTCCATGGCACGCACCTATCGCTTCCCGCAGCAGGAGACAAAGTTGCGCGGCGGAAGAAATGCGACTGTACCGGTTGTCGACGGTCCGCCCGCGACGGTAAGTATCCAGGACATGGATCGCACTGCGCGAGAGATCACGGTTAAAGCAGGGGCTGCGAAGGCGCATCTCTTGACTGACCGGCTCACGCTGCACCCGGACTGGCCGCTGAACACCGAGGTGATCGCCGCTGCTTTGCGAGACGTGATCGCCGATCAATGCGGTTCGCGCGCTTACAGGGCTGTCGATGACATGCTGTCTCGTGCGGCGCCGCGCCTTGCCAGCGGGCCCCTGCAGCCCGTCGCCGATCCGGTTGCAGGCACAATCGCGGCTGTGGCGGCGATGGAGGACACAGTTCTGCCAATCCAGGGACCGCCAGGTACCGGCAAAACCTATGTCACCGCACGCGCGATCCTTGCCCTTGTCAGGAAGGGGGCGCGCGTAGGCGTCACATCAAACAGTCACGAGGCGATCCGCAACGTCCTGATGGGCTGTTTGAGTGCGCTGGAAGATGACGATCTGCCGATCACACTCGATCTCGTCCACAAGACCTCGGGCGACGATGACGGCTATCCCGAAGATTGCCCCGTCCGCCGGACCACCAGCAATGACGATGCCGCAGGCGGCCGGAATGTGGTCGGGGCCACTGCCTGGTTCTTTTCCCGCGACGAGAATGTGCAAGCCTTCGACTGGCTGTTCGTGGACGAGGCCGGACAGGTCGGCCTTGCGAACATGGCCGCGATGGGCCGGGCCGCGCGCAACATCGTGCTGGTTGGCGACCCCCGACAGTTGCCGCAGGTTATCCAGGGCGCACATCCCGAGCCTGCAAACCTTTCCTGCCTTGACTGGATGCTGGGCGAACATGCGACCGTGCCGCCCGATCGCGGAATCTTTCTGCCTGTTTCGCGCCGGATGCACCCAGATGTCTGCCGCTTCATTTCCGATCAGGTCTATGAAGGGCGGCTCACCAGCCACCCCGACACCGCCCGCCAATGCGTCACCGGCACACCATTTCCCGAGGCCGGAGCATTCTGGGTGCCGGTTTTGTATGAAGGCAACGCGCAAATTGCTCCAGAGGAGGTGGCCAACATTCAAGCCGCCACACGCGATCTGATGGAGGGCACATGGACGGAGAAGGATGGCTCAACCCGACCGATGCGGCAGACGGACATCATCGTCGTCGCCCCGTACAATGCACAGGTGAACGCCCTCCGCGATGCGCTGCCCGAAGGCATCCGCGTCGGCACAGTAGACAAGTTCCAGGGACAGGAAGCACCCGTGTGCCTTGTATCGATGACGGCGTCGTCTGCAGAGGAAACATCGCGAGGGATGGAGTTCCTGTTCTCGCTTAACCGCATCAACGTGGCGGTGTCCCGCGCCAAGGGGCTTTCGCTGGTGTTTGGGGCACCACGCCTACGCGAGGCCAAATGCGAGACGATCGAGCAGATGCGGCTGGTGAATACGCTCTGTGCGCTGACGATGCGGAACGGAAAGCCGCGCCGTGACAATGCCGACCGGGAGGGGAACATATGACTTCAGAGAAAATCACGGCTCAGTTAGTCGGAATGCCGCCAGAACGACTGAAAAAACTCTGGTTCTCCGCGATGCGGATCGTAATGTCTGGAAAAGGCGATATAGAGGCTGCCAGAAAAATGCTGGATGATATTGAGTCGATTGAGCGGAACGGTGAGCGATCGGAAGCAACGGAGACTGTCGGCGAACTGAATTTCGAACCGCATGGGCATGGCTATGTTTCATTTGGCTATGCGGACAGAATCTGCGTAGCAACAATCCGAAAGACTGAACAGCACCGTCTGAGCGGGAACCACGTCTACCAGGTAAGCGTGCTTGGAAAGGCCCTGTATGGCGCTTGCCGATCCATTGCTGACGCGCGAGCGTTGGCTGCGCAGGTATACGAGACGCGGGATGCATGATCGGATGCAAGACCAATCTCAACTTGCCGGACCGCCCTTTGGTGCAGAAGAGAATGGCAAGAAAACGCAGCAGTATGTCTACATTAAGGAACTTGCGTCGCGCAAAATCCGGGGTTTTCGGGGCACGATCGATGAACACGGTCAGTACCTTGATGAGGTTTACCAAAGTAATTCGAGTCTTACCGCGAACATCGCGTCAGACTACCGAGACCGCTTTCTGATTGAGTTAATTCAGAATGCCTACGACGCCCACCCTGTCGGGACGCGTGACGGCCGAATCGAAATAATCCTTGATATGCGCATATGCGAGCATGGAACGCTCTTTGTCGCAAACAAGGGGCGGCCCTTTGCCGATGGCAACGTAAAGGATTTGTGCGACATCGGATTGTCACGGAAGCCGCTAGGAGAATCGATCGGCAACAAAGGGTTGGGATTTCGCAGTGTAGTGCAAATCTCAGATGCACCGAGCATCTATTCACAGACGGTCAACGAACCCGCCAAGGCTCACTTCTCGGGATATTGTTTCCGGTTTGCAAGACCTGATGACTACGCTGAACTCATCGACAATCCGCGGCATCTGGAACTTGCGCGCCGCGACCTTCCGATTTTTCACGTTCCCGTATGGCTCGACTGTCAACGCGACGCAGTTCTCACTCTTGCGAAGGAAGGCTTTTCCACAGTCATCGAATTGCCCCTGCGTGATGCGGTGGCTGTTGATTCAGTGCGGCGGCAAGTCAGTGAACTGCGAGACCAGACAGTTCCTATGCTGCTCTTTCTGGACCGCGTTTCGTCTCTGATTATTCGGGTTGTTACCGAGGCCGGTCAGATCGAGACCGAACTTGCATTCACCCGGTCAGATGAGACCTACGAAGATGGTCGATTGACGCTTGCACGCGTCGATCTAGGGGGGGCCGGGGTGTTCCTCGTTGCTCGGCGCAGTGTTGCTGAAGTCAGAATGAAGGAGGCGATAGCGGCAGCGATCGCGCGGAAAGAGCTCAACGAACATTGGGAGAGATGGGAGGGCGACGGCGACGTGGCTGTTGCCGTTCGGCTGGACGCATCCATCCAGTCGCCGCGCCTCTACACATACCTGCCAATGGGCGAGCAGGCGGTCGCGCCATTCGTCGGCCATCTTCACGGCAGTTTCTTCCCGACGTCCAATCGGAAGCACCTGAACGCCCGCATTCAGTTGAATGCCCTCTTGCTGGGAGAAGCTACCATTCTTTCCGCTGAAGCCATCCATCGCCTGATCACTGATCCTCATGCGAGGATATGGCAACGGCTGACCAGCCAGGAACGCGCCTCGGCGGCAGTTGATCTCTTGTGCTGGGCCAAGGTCGGGAGTCTTGATACCGACGATGACCTTCCGGCTAAGTTGGCCCGTGAACTAGCCGACCGCTTTTCTGTCAACTCCTTCGATGAGGCACCTGTAGTTCCCTGCATAATGCTAGAGCCCCCCGGAGCAGTATTGACCTGGCAACCGCCCGCACATGCTCGCCGCTGGCCTGATGGGAGCGAAGTATTCTCAGCAAGTGTAGCGGCTCAGTTTTCCCATGACCTCGAAATCTGGCCAATTTGGAGCATCTTGGGTCAAAAGTTGGATCGACTTGATCAATTCCTTTCCCGGCATGCCACCAACTACGCCGGCCCCCCCTTGGGAAAGGAACGAGCGCATCTGGTCAAACTGGTAGCGAAACACCTAAACTCCGAAAGCCGCCAACCAAAAGACAAATGGGTGCGCTTTTTTGTAGAGATTCCCGCCTTCATGGGCCAGGACGGCAAACACCTTGCTGGACTGCCGGTGCTACTCGGCGATGACGGAAGACTTCACTCAGCAATGTCGGCCATCCCCAATTCTAACACTACCGAATTGCCATCGCGTGGTCGTCGTCGCACAGCTGAAACCGCAATATTCTCACCCCCAGATCCACGCCGCATGGAAGCCAGCGATGATCTTGATATCGAACCTCCCAAGAAGCTTTCAGAGCGTTTCGCATTTCTTTCTTCAGGCATGTCATGGCATGGTGAACTAAACACGGCACGAAACTACTTTGAGCAGCATAAACTTGTCGAAGAATTTGATCGCGATGCGATTCTAACGCATCTTTCGCGCACGTTACAGCACGAGAACAACAAAGAGATTCTCAAAGGCGGTTTGCGTTGGGCATTTTATCTTTGGCGGCAACCCAGAGCCAACGGGCGGGCGTTCAAAATGCAACCACAGCACAGGTTCAAAGTGCCCGCATTCAATGGAGAGTATATTCAGGCAAACGAATCCGTATTCTCTGCAGGCTGGCCAACTGAGACCTTTGGGGGAACTCTTCAAGCGTTTCTTGATGCAGCGCCCCCAGGCATTCCCGATCTGGAACGGCTCAAGAGCCGTCGTTTGGCGGCGCCTGACCATCCTGTATTCCGCGCACGCTGGACTGAAGAATGGCTACAGTTTCTGGGCGAGCTCGGTGTAAGTTCCGGGCTGCAGCCTTACACGAGGACCGCCAAAAAGCAGAACTTCTCAGCGCTCAAACTATATGACTTTTCGTTCCTGCAAGATTATGGGATCCCTCTCAGCTTTTCTAAAGTGTGGCGTGAGGACATCGCCGCTCAAGATCCATCTCTGCTTAATTTGCCGTCGAGCACGACCTACGACATCAATGGCGACCTGTCTTGGTTCCCTGGTCAGGCCGATGTCGAAAGCTTTTCCTCGAATTGCAAGACCCACTACGCCGCGCTAATTCTAAATTGGTTGTCAACAGCTTCAGATTTTCCGAACGACATCGAAGTTCATCACCACTATAGCCGCTGGGCTGATCGAAGAGATTGGCCATCACCGGTGAAAGCATTCCTGCGTTCGGCAAAGTGGTTCCCAGTTGAAGATCCCGGTCACCCAAGTTCTGAGGCAATTGGAGTGTGCCCCTCCAATGTTTGGATGAATGAAGCAGGCAGTGAGCGATTTGTTCCATTTCTACGACGGCCGCCGCAAACACTGCGGCGCCAACTTGAACGGGCCTCGGAGCGGCTCATCCGGAATCTCGTGGCGCACGCAGGTCTTCGCATCTTCAATCATCCAACAGTTTTGCAAGAGCAATTGGAGTTTCTTGCTACCCAATATTCCAGCGAAGGATTCGACAAGTTTTTTGAACGCCACCTCATCAATCTCTACAATCGAACATGGCTACAGCTTTCAAATTTCGTGGACGACAGGGAATATGGGTTGAAGCCAAAGATCGCTCCGTCGGCAATGTTGGCCCGAAAGGCACAGGCCATTCAATTGGTCACAATGATTGATCAAGATGGGGTGGACGGAGAAATCGTCTACATTCTCGATACGGAACGTGAGGGGGACGTAAGTCTTCTTGAAGCAAGTGGCAGGGTCTACTTCCAGTTAAGGGAGGGAGATGCGCGACGCGTCGGTGATCTTTTCGAGAGGTTGTATGGCAATCGGATTCGACGCCTATCTCAGGTTAGGTATACGCTTCTTGCGGATGGTCAGAAGATCGAGGATGGTTCTCTTACACCGGCACTGGAGATCTGCGCCCAATTGAGAGCTATGGTCGCAATTGCCATGGAAGCCTTAATCGGAACAGAGGCGCAACACTTGCCATCTGATCGATCAACAGTCATCGCAAAACTCGAGCGATTGAAGCTTAAAAAGGCTAGAATATTAAGCTTCAGTATCGACGATATAGACGTGTCTACCAGTCATGGGGTGAATGCTCTTCATTTCACGCTGGGTGGTGGTGAGTCCGTCGTGGTGGTCGGCAGTGACGACGGGTGGTCTTGGGAACTAATGGATCGTTGCATGCCCGCGATTTGCGAAGCATTGGGCCATCGATCACTTGCGCCCCACCTCAGATTGTTGGTTGCGCACATTCGCCATGGCGAACAACTGAACGATACGCAATCCAAGCCCTTCCTTGAACTGGATAGGTTTGCATCGTTCCTGCGGCTTTCGAACACTGCAACTGCTGCAGCTCGAGCGACGCTAAGTGCAGGCCTCGAGCGCCAGGCTCCGTGGATAAGAGCAGTTCTTCATCTTGTCGCGGGAACGCATGCCGTGGACTGGTTCGATAGGGAAAGCACCGAAGCCCTTAAGGACCCAGACGCGCTTGAGATTATGCTCTCGAAGCTGCTTGAAAACACTTCCGTTTCCGCTCAGGAAATTCTGACTATCTGTCGAACTGCGATAGGGATGGAAGATTTTCGAGAAGGGTTAGGGCTCGAGTTTGGTGCCTTCAATGCAAGCTTGAGCGCCGTAGGCCTAGAGCCAGCGACACATCCGGAGTTACACAAGTCACGACTTGAGAATTTCATACGGGAGAAGGAGGTCGACGCTATTGATTGCCTACGCGCATCTTGCGCTGAAAGGCTGGAAAGAATGCAGGCAGTAGAGGGCTATGCCATCAAGAGAGACAGCCTCCGGGCTCTGACCCCTGATCCCGCATGGCTGTTGATTTTCAAGGAGCCGCCCAATGATGTTCTCTTGGCCCGAGTAAATGCCTGGCTTGTCGAACAAGGCGCAAGACCGCTTGGCACCGACCACGAAAGCCTTGATCCAATTATGCAGGTTCGGAAGCACAATCACCAGTTCGTACGCGACTTCGCACAGAAAGCCATCCCGCTCGTCCGCGCATGGAATACCAAGAACCAAGCAGAACACCCATTGTCATCCCTTGCAATGGAAGGGAGTTCAGATGGGCTTCGCCAGCGGCTGGATGCCTTCGGGGTTCTTGATTTTCGCATGCTTGACGACGCCGCGATGATGGGATGGCTTCGGGTTCTCGAGGTCTGGCCGATCGACATGGAACTTTCGCTCGATCTCCAGAAACTAGGCCTTTCCGAAGCGGATCTTTCTGCAGAAAGCATGAAAGCCCGGGAAGCCAGCGAAGCACGCAAGAAGGAGGCGCGATTGGTATCTTTCAATGGCAGGTTTCTTGATCCGAAAGACGTCGACCTTCTCAAGCTTTCGGAGGAACTACGTCAGGCGCTCTCGTCTAGGTTGCTGGGGACGTCGCTGGGATCGAGTGCGGACCTGGCGGATGCTCAGCAAGGCACACCATCTTCGCCAAGAACCGAAGGTGAGCGGTCCTCAAAAACAAGAAGGCCACGCGCTCCCGAGGAAAAAACCGAACTCATCGGCCGCCTTGGAGAACTAGCAGTTTATCACTGGCTGCGAAAGATTCTCCCCAACCAAGATATTGATGCGGCATGGCGGTCAGAGAACCGGAAGCAGATAACCGGGCGCGAGGGCGCAGATGGCCTAGGCTATGACTTTGAGGTCAGCTTCCGCAACCAGATCTGGCAGATTGAGGTAAAGGCGAGCGTTGAGGATCCTCAATCATTTGAAATGGGCGAAACAGAAGTGAGGGCGGCACGATTGGCGGCACGCTCCCGAAGAGGAGTTCAGTACAAGATTGCTTACGTGAGTCATGTCTCAGATCCGGCCAATACCTTGATCGAAATGCTTCCAAATCCAATGACTGAAGAAGGTTCACGGGTCTTGGAGCTTCGCGGCGAGGGAATTCGCTACGGCTTCAAGCGGAACCGACCTTAGTCAAGAAATTATTCGAATACAGAGGCTTACGGTATAATTAGATCAGAGAAGGTTGGACGGCAGTCCTGTTCCCTCCGCCACTTGCACATCGCAAACCCGAGATGAGGTCCCTGACGGGGCCTTTTTTCTTTTTGTTTCAAAGGGGTTTAGCGAGGCCATCCGACTTTCGGAGACTGACCGCTGGCAGGAAATCGGTCTCTAAACGCCTAGCGTCTCCTTCCATCCGCCCTTCACCCAAATCGAGGCGGATTCAAAAGATCACATTTTTTCAGCCATTTAGCAGAAACGGACTGCGCCGCAGTTGAAGTGGGTTCGTCTGCTCTCGGTGCGAACGGAGACACCCGAAGGCGGCGTAATTGCGCGGGGTGGCGCGAAGTCTTTGATGACAAACAGACTTTCCCCTCATAGCCTGGCGCAATGTCGAACGGACCCTGGACGGATGAAGAGAACGACCTGATCGTCGCGGATTACTTCGCGATGTTGGCCGACGACATCTCCGCGCGCCGCTACAGCAAGGCCGAGCATCGCCGCGCGCTGCTGCCTCTGCTGAACGACCGGTCCGAGGGCTCCGTCGAGTTCAAGCACCAGAACATCAGCGCGGTGCTGAAGGGCCTCGGCGAGGACTGGATCCCCGGCTACAAGCCCGCATTCAACTTCCAGATGACGCTGGTGGATGCCGTTGCCCGATGGTTGGCGCTGAACCCGGCCTGGCTCGGGCGCCAACCTGGTCTGCAACCCGCCGCTGGCCTACGCGAGGCGGCTCAGATCTGGATCGGGCCACCGCCCACGCTGTCGAACCAGCCGCCTCCGCAGGAACTGGAGCAGATGCTGCACATCGCCCGCAAGTTCGACGTGGCGGGCCGGGACGAGCGGAACCGGGCCCTCGGACGCGCGGGCGAGGAACGTGTTCTGGCGCATGAACGGGCGTCTCTGCGCTCGGCAGGACGGGACGATCTGGCGCGCAAGGTGCGCTGGGTGTCGGACGAGGATGGCGACGGCGCGGGCTACGACATCGCGAGTTTCGCCCCGGATGGGCTCCCGCAGCTGATCGAGGTCAAGACGACGAACGGCTGGGAGCGCACGCCCTTTCACATCACCCGCAACGAACTGGCCGTGGCCGAGGAGCGCCGGTCGGAATGGCGCCTGTTCCGGCTGTGGAATTTCGCGCGTGAGCCGAAGGCGTTTGAGTTGCACCCACCACTGGATGCGCATGTCTCGCTGACCGCGACGTCCTTTCAGGCAAGCTTCTTGGCTTCTTGAAGCAGAAATTCCTTCATCCCAGCTTGGTCCCAAGGCCAATACCCGTTTAGACGACCGTCGACAGACATTTCCGCCCAGTCCGGCCAGTTTGCACGCGGGTACATCTTTGCGGCATTTTGCATACCATTAGCAATCTCCGCCCGGGCGTCTTGACCATCAATCACGCGCAGACAGTTTCGCTCCTTCCAGAACTCAATCCTTGCATAATGCCGACTCGGTAGATATCGCATGCCGCCTGCGGTAGGTTCTCCTCTGAATCCTGTGACTTTAATTGCCACGAACTCAGCAGGATTTTTATAGCTTTTGCCTAAGCTTTTGTCGGAAAGCTTCGGAGCTATAGCTTTCGCCTGTATGTCGGAAAGGCGATCGTAATTCCTTATTCCAAAGTAAGGGCAGACCCGTAAAGTAAAGTCTTTAGCCTCACCGCACATCGGGGCTTCCATCAAAAATACGAAGGGAGTGAAAGCCAAGTCCGGAGTGGTAATGAACCAAACGTCTTCTGTATTTAGCAACGTTCCGGTCACTACGCATTTTTGCGAGCAGAATAGCTCTATTTCTTTTATCGCGTTTGTTATAGCGAAAATTGGCTTTCCGTTCTTCGAGTCGTAACTGACGTTTGCGGGAATTGGTAGGCCCCGTGCGTCCCGTCCCATGGCTGCAACTTTTGGAAATTTCTCAATCCAATTTTCAGATGATTCTTTGGTAGATCGGGATATTTCCGCTCGGTTCATTTTATGGATTCTCTTGTTCTTTAGAATGAGGTTTGCATTGCCATTTCGCGTCTGGTGTGCGCCGAGCGGTCCCAAAAATAGTGGAGGCCTTCGCTGATGAAGTTAGTCAAGACGCTGGGTGATATTCCGCCACATTCTGAGGGATTAGGACAGACATCCCTCGATTGGCAAGCCACTTGGTAAGTGGTTGCCTAACCTTGCGGAAGGTTCAAGAGCTTTTCGTCGGAGTGACTCCGGAGGTTTGGGAAACCCAGAACACCCGCTCGACCTGCTCTCTCCATGCCTCCCCCGCCAGAAAACACAGATCATATAGGCTGACTGCCGAAACCTCGCGCCCGCAGGTCAGCCGCTTTAGCACCTCCGGCGCGAGATATGCGAGCCGCAGCTGGCGGCTGACATGGCGTTCGGCAAGTCCAACGGCATCGGCCAGTTCCTGAATGGTGGCGAACTCGCCTGCCTCCATGCGACGCCGCCATCCCCATGCCCGGCCGATGGCGCGCAGGATGTGCGGATCTTGGGCCTGATCCTCGCTGGGGCGGTAGTCGGCGGGCGGCATGATCTTTGGCCGCCCGTTCTTCTTGCGCATCTTCAATGGGATCAGCACGCGGATCGTGTCGTTGGGCTTGGTCATTCAGCGGCCTCCATCTGACGCGGCGCGACCATCTCGCGGACGACGCTTGCTATGCCTTCGCGGCGAATGTCTACCTCGAGCCCGGCGGCGGTGACCGTGACCCGCCGCACCAGCAACCGGATGATGCGGGCTTGTTCGGCCGGGAAGAGTTGCGACCAGAGGGCAGTGAACCCGTGCAGAGCTGCGATGGCATCCGCCTCCGATGCCCCGCCGCCGTCGCGTTTCAGGGCCGCCAGCACTTGCGTGACCACCTCCGGCGTTTGCAGGATGCGCCGAACTTCGGTCACGACCGCGTCCTCTACCATTCCGGCGGCGAGCCGCATCGGAGCAGTCTTCTCGCCGGTCTCGCGGTTCCGGATCACGTCCATTGAGACGTAGTACCGGTAGAGCCTTGCCCCTTTCTTCGTGCTGGTCGGCGTCATGGCGGCGCCATTTTCGCTGAAGATCAGACCCTTCAAGAGCGCGGGCGTCTGCGCACGGCTGTTGTTGGCCCGCTTGCGGGGGCTTTCCTGAAGGATGGCATGCACACTGGCCCAAAGGTCCGCGTCAACGATGGCATCATGCTCTCCGGGATACGCCTTGCCCTTGTGCAGCGCCTCTCCCCGATACACGCGGTTGTTCAGGAGGCGATAGAGGTAGCCTTTGTCAATCAGCGTGCCCTGCTTGTTGCGGAAGGCCTCGCGGCGCAGTTCTCGCGCCAGCCCCGTGGCGGAGCCCAACTCGACAAAGCGCTCAAAGATCCGACGCACCGACGCGGCCTCGGCGTCGTTCACCAACAGCTTGCGATCCTGCACATCGTAGCCGAGGGGCACGTACCCGCCCATCCAGATGCCGCGCTTGCGCGATGCCGCAACCTTGTCGCGGATCCGTTCGCCGATAACCTCGCGCTCGAACTGGGCGAACGAAAGCAAGATGTTCAGCGTCAGCCGCCCCATGGATGTGGTGGTGTTGAAGGACTGCGTTACCGAGACGAAGGTTACGCCATTGCGGTCGAAGACCTCGACCAGCTTGGAAAAATCCATCAGCGAACGACTGAGGCGGTCGATCTTGTAGACCACGACGACGTCGATCAGCCCGTCGTCGATGTCGGCCAGCAACTGCTTCAGGCCGGGACGGTCCAGATTGCCCCCGGAGAACCCGCCATCGTCATAGCGTTCGCGCGTGGCGACCCATCCCTCGGATTTCTGGCTGGCGATATAGGCTTCGCAGGCCTCCCGCTGTGCGTCGAGGCTGTTGAATTCCATGTCGAGCCCTTCCTCGCTCGACTTGCGGGTGTAGATGGCGCACCGCAGGCGGCGGTTCGGGCGCGTGTCCAACTGCATCATGCCTCCTCCCGCTTGCGCTCGCGCAGGCCAAAGAAGCGGTACCCGTTCCAGCGCGTGCCGGTAATCTCACGCGCCACGGCCGAGAGCGATTTGAATTTCCGGCCCCGCCAGTCGAAACCGTCCTTCAGCACGGTGACGGTCTGCTCGACCCCGTCCCATTCGCGGATGAGCTTTGTGCCCATCACCGGATTGCGAGGATCGGCGATCTGGTGCTTGCGCCGATTGTGCCCTTCGACCTCGTCAGCCAGCAGGTCCAGCATGCGGCGGGTGTCGCGATCGGGGCCGCCGTAGGTCAGCTCCTGCAGCCGATAAGCGATCCGCAGCTCAAGAAACACTCGGCTGTTGTTCGGGGCGGCGGTGCCGATCAGCTTTTCCCATTCGGCCTTCAGCTCCTTCACAGACAGGGTTTTCAAAGCGGCTAGGCGCGACAGAACTGTCAGGTCCAGGCTTGGGTCTTGTCTTGGTTTCGTGGGTAATATCCTATTGTGATGCTTCATAAATTCCTCCGATGCGGATACGTTTCGCACGACGACCACCGCTCTTTCGGGGCGAGAAGTCCACGAAACTGTCTCCGCCGTCGGCAGATAAATCGCTGGACCTGGCGACGTTGAGGCGAACGACGCCAGCGGCCAGGATGCGGCCGATCTCCGCGAGGCGTGCCTCGGCTGACATCTGGTCAGGGTATAGGGGGTTAGGCCCCGAGATCGGGCCTTCTGATGTGGGTGACATGGCGACTTTTCGCGATTGGGATGATGGTCAAAACGTATCGCGAATTCCGAAAAACACAAGTCTTTCAATATCTTGTGGACAGTCACGGTTTATTAGAAGCACCGCGCAAATCTGCGCACGCGCTCCTTCGTCTCAATGGCTGTCAACGAGGCGCTGGGCCGCGAATCAGCCTGCGTTGCCGCTCATGAACTTGTCGAAGGTGTCGAGGGTGGGTTCTTCCTCGAGTTCAGCCATCTCCCATCGCGACGGGGCACGGTCGGGATAGAGCAGCAGTGAAATCGACATCTCGTTGCCGGGTGAGAACACGGTCATTTCGTGCACGGGTTCAGCGCCAAGCCAGATGCCAGCCGGGTGCAGACGGCCGTGACGACCGGTGTCCCAGTCCACGTCTTGCGCAGCTAGGGATGCAGCTGGCATCTCGACCACGGTCTGACGGGCAGCATAGTAAATGCCCGACCTGATCAACGGTTCGCTGGACCAGGCCCAATCGATGAAGCCTTCCTTGCCGACCACGATCATGGCGCGCTTGTCGGTGATGGTCATCCACTTCAGGATCGCCGCCGTCAGGGACACGGCATATCGGTCCGACAATTCGGTCATCACATCGATGTCGATGACCCGTCCCTTGATTTGCTCACGGAAATCATCGAGCGGCATCAACAGGTAGGAGGCGAAGGTATTGGCCTCCCCTTCGATCCTGTTCCGCGCCTCATCCCAATCAGCCATGTTGCGGTTGGTGCATTTGAGGCCGCCGGGATGGGCACGTCTATGGAGCAGGTAGTGGCCCAGTTCATGCGCCAGCGTGAAGTTGCGCCGCCCCGCGGACCGGATGGTCTCGTTGTACACGATGCCCCATTCCCCTCGACCGTTGGGGTGTGGCATCAGCATGCCCTCGACGCCCTTGGACAGATCCAGCCCACGAACAATGGTGATTGGAGCGTCCGGAAACACTTGCCGCGAGAAGTCCTGCGCCAGCGCCGCTACATCAATCGGAAACCTCGGTAGCCCGTGCGTGCCCTGAACGGCCGACAGTATCTGGGTCAGGCGGATCGCCCACCCCTTGGGCGTCGCAGGCAGACTCAATCTTTTTTCCCCCACATGTCGATCATCTGGTTGATCTTGGCCTGATCATCGGGGGCGAGCTTGCTGAACTTGCGGAAGAAAGCCTCCTTGAGGACCTCGTCGCCGGGCTCTTCACTGTCATCGAGGAGGTAATCGGTCGTGACCTCGAGGGCTTGGGCGATGCGGGTCAGCTTCTCGCCTGACGGTTTGCGCGTATCGCGGTTCTCCAGTTCCCAGATGTAGCTCTTGCTCGAGTCGGTAATCTCGGCGAGCTTGTCGAGGGAAAATCCCTTTTCCTGACGGTGGCGCTTGATCTTGGCGCCGAGGGACGTGGTCATCGTTCCATCCTTGATTTCCTTGGGTTCAGGACGCGCGTTCGGTATGCCGAACAAAAACGTGCGCCGCAAGTAGACTCGACGACTTGTTCGATGTATATCGAACGCTAGCGTATCGCGCCGCGCTGATTCCTCCCCCTCCCGGCCAAGAAAGGGCCCCGCATGACCGCCATTGCCGCCTTCCTCCGCAAGACCCCCGTCACCCGTTTGCAGGATTATTTCACTGCCGGTGGATTCACCTCTCTTTCGCCCATCGACTGGACCAAGCCCGAGCCGGACGTCGTCGAGCCGCTGATCAAGGCCGTGGATGCCATGACCGACGACGAAAAGCAGCGCGTCGTCCTTGATGCCGGCCGTGTCGCGGCTCTCGCTGATGAACCGGGGCAGAACGCCTTGCAGAACGTCGTGCAAAACCGCGCTGTGTTCGACGCGCTGGAGGGGGCCAACAATCGCTCGCTGTGGGTTTTTTTGAAGGAGACTGATCGTTTCCGTCTCGCGGAAGAGGTGCGCTACAACGACGAACGACGCCGGACGCGGTCCTGGAGCGCGTTTGGCGTCGATGCCGATCTGGAGGTGAAAAACGACTCGATCTCGCTCGCGGCGTTTACGGCGGCAATCCGGGCTCGGTTTGAGACGCCCAATGTCCATGTCGACATCTTCGACCGCCACCGGGTGATCCTCGACGGTGAAGAATGCGAACTTGTTCAGGTCGCGGTCTACCGGGAGGGGCGTCCTGAGGACATGCTGGGCTTCGATGCCAACAGCACCTTGTCACGCCGGATCGTGAAACCTGTCTTCGAAGCTGCGCTGACCTATGAAGCTGCGACTGGCGTGATCGAAGTCGTGGCTAAGACCCGCGAGGACCGGATCGATCTGACCCGGTTCATGGCGCGCGATCTGCTCGGGATCACCCTTGGTGAGGACCAGTCGCTGCCGCTGCGCGAATACGACCTCAGCATGTTGCTGAGGCCGTTCGACTTCCCGACCGACCCTGCCGACGGGATTGCCAGCGTGACAGTCAAGGAACTGCGTCTGATGGATCTCGGCGACGCAAAGGAGCGCATCACGCTTGAATCCATGTCGGGCGCCGACCGTACGATCTGGCAGATGGCGGAACACCGTATCGGACTGGACATCGGTGGCGGTGCCCATGTGTTAGGTCACGCAGGTGACGTGCCGGAATGGGTGATTACCCGCGCACGCTTCACCATCAAATTCCATCCGGGCCCCTCCGGCGGTCGCGGCAAGTCGCTGGCCCTCAACGTCACGATGCCGCACGGCTGCAATCTGAAGGACATGACGGCGCAAGAGCGCCTGATCGGCGAGAAGTATCTGCGCCTCTGGGGCATCCTGAAAGACGAAAATGATGAAGGCGACGTCCTTGAGTAGGCGGGCGATCGACCTCCTGCTGCGGGCCATGGAAGCCCGCAGCACGTCTCTGCAGGCATCGACGCTGCATCAGGTTTCGCGACGCGCGACCGACATGCTGCTCGAGGCCAAGCTGCTGGTGGCGAACGGGCATGTCCCAGTCGTTGCCGG
>JAJXZX010000042.1 GCA_021779835.1 Pseudomonadota bacterium
TCGCACTCTTATGAGTCAATGGGTTACGATAGCATGGATTACCGGTAACTTACGCTGGATCGCGATAATACGGCAAGAAATGACATAGGAAAGCGATACAAAGTGAGAGTGCATTTTCGCCGAGGGCTTGGTGGGCGGGGCCAGGGGCGCTGCCCGCGGATTTGAACTTGTGCAGGGTGTAAATGCAGGGTGACCTGGCCTGATCTCAGTGCTCTGTAACGCGATCTTGGGGTCTTTCTTATCGCGATCCTCTGCTGCGCTTCGTGCCCGCGTTACGGCCTCTTCTGTTGGTTTCCACGGCGTTGCGGGCGGATTATCGCGCTCTTTGCAACGCGACAGCGGACCCGGTCCCTGAAGAAGATCTGTGGTTCCTGCCCGGGCCCGCGGAGGATGTCGACTGGGATCCGCGGACGCCGCCCTTGCCGCGTGCGGATCGGCGCCGGGCATTTGTTCCGGCCGTCTGGCGCGCGGCGCAAGGCGATCTCGCCGCGGAACTGGCGCAGGTCGCGGCGCTGTTCGGGGCGCTGGAGGAGCGTCTGCGTAGACTGGGGCAGGGGGCGCGGCAGAGGCTCGCCCTGCTGGAGGCCGCAGAGTTGAGCTGGCACAGCGGAGATCGGGTCGCGGCGGATCGTCTGGGCATGTGGGTCAGCCTGCGGCTTTCCAACCCGCAAGACGAAGCTCAAGCACTGTCGCGCGCCGCCTGGGCGGTGCGGCGCCTCTCTGGCGGTCCCGGGCCGGAGGCCGATCTGGCAGCGTTCCTCGGCCGGCATGACGCGACGAAGGCCGCCGGGATCGGTCCCGCCTTCGGGAAGCCCCCGTCCGACCTGGCCGGGCGGTTGGCGGACTGGCAGGCGGCGATGGCCGAGGCCGACGGGCTGCATCCGATCATTGGCGCCGCCCTGGGCTTCCATTTGTGGCAGCTTGGGGAGATGTCTGGGTCCGGCGCCGCTGCCGATCTGGAAGCGGCGGTGGTGGCGGCAAGGCTGGCGGCGCGCGCCGGGCGCGGGGGTGAGGCGCTGTCCGGCGCAGCGGGCAATCGCGCTGCCGGAGCGTTTGAGCGCCGAACGGGCGGAGCCCTGTTCCTGCCGCTGGCCCTTGCAGGGCCGGGGGCGCTGCGGCGTGGGGGAGAGGTTGCGGTGTTCCTGGGGCGCTGGCTCGCCGGGGCGGAGGCCTCGTGTCTCGCGGCCCTCCTCTCTCTTGAGCGGCTTGAAGCCTGGCGGCGCCGGGCCGAGGCGGCAAGTGTTGGCTGGTCGGGTCGGACGCCGGCCCGGCTGATTGACGCGCTGGCGGACTGGCCCCTGGTCTCGGCGGCGATGGCGGAAACAGAGACCGGTGCGAGCCGGGCCGCCGCACAGCGCAACCTCGACCGGCTGTTTGATGCGGGGTTGATCCGGGAGGTCACCGGGCAGGGGCGCTTTAGGCTCTGGGCCGCGAAGCTGTGAGGGCAGGCGCCCCGTCAGGTGTCAATGCGGGTGTCAAAGTCTGCCTTGTCAGCGACCATCGCCGGTCCCTGAACTGACCTCCGTGATGTCTGCGAGCGCTTCTTTATGGTCTTGTGCACTGCGCGCGAGTCTGTGCCAGAGCGCACCGTCGCGCTCTTCCCCTTCGGCCCAGCACAAGTCTGCCCGCACCAGGAGCCGTTCAAGACAGCGGATGCGCGTGGCCGTCGAGAGGTCTGAGAGGGTCTTGCCTGGGGCGCCCACGATGCCGGATGGCGTCGGCAGCAGCCCCGCAACCAGCTTCCCAGAGATCTCCGTCTGACATCGGATCCTGTCGATCAGTCGCTCGACCCGGCGCGCCGATACCGTGATCGAGGCCTTGGGCGATAGACGCAGATCGAAGCCGCAGCGGGCGCAAAAATGTTGCGCGGTGACGGTGCGCTGGTCGAAGGCGGCGAGCCCGCTCCTGCAGGCAGGGCAGCGATCCCGCAACGCGCAGCCATGGTCAAAGCAGGAAACGCGCGTCGCCAGTCGCCAATGCCGCCGCAGATAAGGGGAGGCGTCGTTGGCGAGACATCGGGGGCAGAACTGGACCCAAGTAGAACGGGTCCGATCGTTGGTGTTCTGAGGGCCAGTACGGCGCAAAGGCAGCAGCAGTGATCTCGGCATCGCCCTGGTCAGCACCATCGCCGCGAGCACACCGTCTTCGGCGACGCAAAGATGACCACCGCCCTGTTGGACCGGCTCACCCACCACTGTGACATCGTCGAAACCGGCAACGACAGTTGGCGCCTCAAAACCCGAGCGTGAATCAAGCTGAACCGCAGGCCCGCGTCGGCTGCGCAAGCTGAAAAGCAACGCCGCCACGGGCCTGCTACCGCGCTGCCAATGGGGTCCCTGTTGGACGCCGATAGGGGGGCACGGTTCAACGCCGATTGACACACACGACTTATGGGTAACTGCAAGTGACAGACAGCGCTGACAGAGCCCCACCAATCAGATTCGAAGTCTACAATACAGGGAGGGTACTCCCTGAAGGTGCGTAACGAACAATCCTTATGCGGGTTCCATTCAGGCAAATCCAGCCAGAACCTGTTTGGCTTTGCCCGAAGCTTTGGAAACGCCTCGCCGAACATGTCGGTGACGTGCTTGGTCAATTTTCTGGACCTGGCCTCATCGTGATCACCCACGAGGAGACAGGCAACGGGGCGCAGCCGGAGGCGAAGGCTCAAACCGCTTTATCCGGTAAGCGGCGCGAAGAGGTCGGCAAGGGTGGCTTCGTCGAAAAAGGCCGCACCACGGTCGTCGTCGCCCTCGGCGAAGAGCGCGTCGGCAAGCGCCTGCTTTTTCGCCTGTAGTTGCAGGATCTTTTCCTCGACGGTGCCCGAGGCGACGAGGCGATGCACGAAGACCGGTTTGTCCTGACCGATGCGATGCACGCGGTCCATGGCCTGACGCTCAACCGCCGGGTTCCACCACGGATCATAGAGGATGACGGTATCGGCCTCGGTCAGGGTCAGGCCGACGCCACCGGCCTTCAGACTGAGCAGGAACACCGGGGCCGTGCCTTCGGCAAACTCCTGCAAGACCTCCGCGCGGTTTGTTGTTTGCCCCGTCAGGCTCAGATGCGCAATGCCAAGCGCGTCGAGATCGCTTGAGATCAGGCGCAGCATTTCGACGAATTGCGAGAAGACCAGCACCCGGCGCCCTTCAGCCACCAGTTCCAGTAACAGCTCCCTGAGCCGGGTCCGCTTGGCGCTGTCGGTAACGGATCGGGCGGCCTCGGTCTTGACCAGCGCCGGATCACAGCAGACCTGGCGCAGTTTCAAGAGCGCATCAAGGATGGTGATGCGCGCGGCACCAAGCCCGCGGGCGGCCACCGCCTCGCGCACCCGGGTATCCATCGCGCTGCGCACCGTTTCATAAAGCGCCTGCTGCGCCTTCGGCAGATCGACGCTGTCGAGGATTTCTGTGCGCGGCGGCAGTTCGCCGGCTACTTCTTCCTTGGTCCGGCGCAGCATGAACGGGCGCAGGCGGCGGTTCAGGCGGGCCTGCGCGGCGCGGTCGCCCTGCTTTTCGATCGGGGTGCGAAACAGCGCCTGAAACGTCTTGCGGTCGCCCAAAAGGCCCGGCACCACCCAGTCGAACAGGGTCCAGAGGTCTTGCAACGAATTTTCCATCGGCGTGCCGGTCAGCGCCAGACGGCCTTTCGCCGGGATGTCGCGCAACGCTTTGGCCATCTGTGCCGCCGGGTTCTTCAACGTCTGCGCCTAGTCGATGATGACCAGCGACCATGTCAGCTCGGCCAGCATCGCCCGGTCGCGGGCCAACAGCGGATAGGTCGTCACCACCAGATCGGCCGAGGCGATCTGATCCTGCAACGCCCGGCGCTGCGGCCCGTGCAGGAGGAGGAGTTCCAGATTGGGCGTGAATCGCGACGCCTGATCCTGCCAGCCGTGCAGCAGACTGGTGGGCACGATCAGCAGCGCGGGGCCGGTCGCCGCCCCCTGTTCCTTGCGGGCTTGCAACAGGGTCAGCACTTGCAGAGTCTTGCCCAGCCCCATGTCGTCGGCCAGCACGCCGCCGAACCCGGCACCCACCAGGCTGCCCATCCACGCGGCACCGAGCGCCTGATAGCCGCGCAGATCGGCCTTGAGGCCACGGGGTTGTTCAAACGAGGTGACTTGCCGCAAGGCTTGCAGGCTGCGCGCCAGCGGCAAGATCCCGGCATGGTCGGCAAAGCGCACATCGCTGCCCGCCAGTGCCGCTTCGGCCTCGGCGGCCAGCGTGGCTTCGGCGGGATGCAGGCGGTCGCGTTCTGCATGGTGGCGCAGGAACAGATGCAGCGCGGGCGCGATCGGGCTGAGGTCCAGCGGCACAAAGCCACCCTTGCCGAGGTCGAGGAAGACCGGGCGCGCTGCAAGCATCGCGCGCAGCGCGTCAAGTTCGGGGGGCTGGCTGGCCTCGAATGCGTCCCCCATCTGCGCCAGAAAGGCGGCGATCAGCGGCGCGAGGTCGTGGCGCTTGCCGTTGATCTCGACCTGAAACCCTAGCTCGAACCAGCCGTGGCCCTGAAACCGCTCGCCAGCCCGCGACGCGGTCTCGACCACCAGCTGCGTTTTGGCCTCGGCAAGGCGGAAGGGCCACTGCGGGGTGATCACGACCTCCCAGCCGTCGGCGCGCAGGCGCGGTACTTCACGGAAGGCGAAATTCAGCGCATCCTCGGGGCGCGAGGAGTCCAGGGTCAGCGGATTGATTTCGCCCTCGGCAAAGGTGAAATCACAGTCCAGCATCCGCTCGCTGGGCAAGTATTGATCCAGCGTCTCAACCGGGATCGCCCCCGCCTGTTGCAGGCGCATGAGGGCGCGCGTTTCCCAAGCCTGGTCCCGCTCCAGTGTGACGAGATCGGTGCCCTCGACGAAGCAGGGAGCGGCGCCCTCTGCTGCGCTGACCTCATGGCCGTCATAGACGAAGTGCAGGGTCAGGGTCGGTAGCGTCACCATCCGGCTGCGGCTCCAGTAGCCTTCGCGGGCCTTGGCGGCCGAGAGCGTCAGCCGGGCGTGCCGGGACTGGGCCACGCGCCGGACCTCGTGCGGAACCGTTGGGGCGGGCAGGGCCAAGGGGCCGAGCGTGCGCGGCAGGGTGGTCTCAAGCATCCCGGCCTCGCGCGGCTGCAAGGCGGGGCAATCGCGCACCAGACGCAGGATGTCGTCTGAAACCGGCGTGTCGAATTGCCCGATCTGGCCGGTGCGGCGATCCACCCAGAGGCTTTCGGCACCAAAGCGCGTTACTTCCAGCGTATTGCCGGTTGGCGAGATGAAGCTCAGCCGCTGGCTGCCGTCCGGTGCCACCGCCCAGCCCAGTGTGGTGGGAAAGGCGGCCTCGGCCCAGACCAGAACAGCCTCAGGCTGCGCCTCGACAAACAGCCGCCCGGTGGCGCACAGCGCGCGCATCAGCGCCGCACCCGCCGTCGTCCGGCTTTGCAGGGCCTCCGGCAGATCGTAGCCGTAAGTGGGCTGCCCGGTCAGAAGCCGGGCGCGGGCAAGCTGCCCGACCAGGTCAAGATCGACCGGGCGCAGAAACCCGGCCCCGGCCCCGTCCGAGCGCAACCGATATAGCAGGTCATGGCGGCGCATCGCCTTGGTCAGGCCGGTGCCCTGCGCGTTGACGCGGCCCTTGTAGAGGTCGATCCTGAGCCCCGGCTGCAGGGTGTCGAGGACATAACACAGCCGGTCCTTGATCGCGGCGGGGTAATCGTCCGGTCTTGGCTCCAGCAGCGGGTCTGGCGGGGCGCTGGTTTCCCGCAGCGTCCGCGCCCGGCGGAGCCAGGATTGCACCGGGCCCGAAAGGGTCGGCACGGCGGGGGCAGGGGTCCGCGCCTCACCACTCGCCAGCGCGAACAGGGCGGCGGCGACATGTTTGCAATTGGACTGCATCGGACAGGTGCAAAGCCCGTGGATCCGCCCCTTCGGATGTCGCGCCGAGGGCGCTTCAATCTCGATCGTTTGCCGGTAGACCTCACCGCGCGCGTTGCGCACCTCGGACTCCACGCCACCGCGCTGGTCCGCCGCGACCGATACAACATGTCCGGCGCGAAAGTATCCCTCTGCCCGTTCCAGCGTCGCGCGGTCGAAATGCTGGGAGAGTGATACCGCCATGGCCCGTCTGTCTGATGTTGATCCGAGTTGCGCGCCGGTGTCTGCCCGCGCGGCTCGGATCAGACCATGGAGCACCGGGCAAGCCTGCGCAAGTCTGCGATGGCGACGCAGGCGTACGGTCTGGCGGTTCAAGGTCGCGACTGACCTGCCCTATCGCTACAGCCGCGGGCTGCGTCGTCTGGCTGATGATCCGACGCCGATGACCGACAAAGAAAGCGTGGCCCACGCGGCGCTGCTCGTGGAGTATAGGGCGCTGGAGGAGGAATACTCCGGCCAAGACGGGTACCTCGAGGAGGTCGACACCCGGCTCGGTGAGCTTGAGTTGGCGATGGAGACCTTTGAGGTGCGGCCTCTGATCATCGATCCGCGCGAAGAGACCGCGGTCCAGGATGTCGGAGATGCCGATACCATGGGGCAGGGGGCTGATGCCGGGGTTTCCAGCTGTCATCGCGCGGCGGTTTCGTCTGTGGGAACCGTCATCACCTCGGGTGGCCAGCCGATCGGTGCGGACCTGACCGGGGAAGAGGATGGTGGCGCTCTTAAGCCGCTGCTCCTGAAGGTGGTGATCCGCGGCCCCGAAGCCCGCCCGATGTTCGACGAGATGATGGGCCATGTGGCTGCGGCGGCTTGTGTGACAGCCGAGGAAGCTACGCTGGGCGGGGTGCCGGGCTGGTGGGTCCGTCCGGCGAAACCTGCTGCGGGGCGTGCCATCCTCTACCTGCACGGCGGCGCCTATGTTCTGGGCTCGGCCACCGCCTATCGCAACTTCGTCGGCCAGATCGTCGCCCGCAGCGGCGTGCCGGCCTACGTGGCCGACTATGGCCTCGAGCCCGAACGGCCCTTCCTAGCCGCGATCGAGGATGCCCGCCGTTTCATCTTTTTCTCTCCAACAGGCTGACCGCTGCTACAGTTACTTCGCTCACTTAGTGGTCTTCGACGTTAGGTTGGCCGGCGCCTTTGCTTTGGTTCTATCATTTGTCTCGGCTGCGGTTTCGGACTTAGGCCCGGCTTTGCCTTCGGGCGTCGTCGCGGCCGCGATAGGCGTCTCGGCATCGGCGATAGCCTCGGCGATGATACGTCCGGCGCCCTGTGGGTCTTTGAGGACGCCAGCTAGGAGCACGTCACCGAGCGTCGCGTTCAATAGTTTTGCAACGTCGGTATTGTCGTCCGGTTCACGCACGGCGTTGACTTGCACCGGAGGGGCGACATTGGCGTCAGGCTGAGGCGCTGCTTTGGCCTCGGGTGTTGGCTCGGCTTTGGTTTCCGCCGCAGGCGCGGCCTTGGCGTCAGGCTGAGGCGTCGCTTTGGCCTTGGGGGCCGGCTCGGCTTTGGCTTCTGGCGGTGGGACAGGATTGGCTTCGGCCTTGGCGCTCTGCGGGCTCGCACCAACCGCTTTCACGGGCACGGCGTTGGGAACGCGCCATTTGATCATCGCGACCTTCGCAGCGTCGTTCAGAACCAGACTCGCGACCATCGCATAACCAAATACCGCGAGCATCTGCCACCAAGGCAGGGGCATTAGTCCCTTGAGACCAACAAACGTCAGGACGGTGCCCACGATGGCATCCGCGGCGACGGCCGCCATGAAAGTCTTGCTTGGCAGAGTGGCCCAGAACCAGCTGCGTTCCCGCGCGGACACGACGGAAAAAACGGCAAAGTAGAGGAGCATAAGAAAGCTGAAGGTATGGAGGGCGTTGTCATTGTTTGCCAAACCGAATCTCGTCCAGCCGATCCATAACAGGAAAAGCGTTTCAGCGACCATCGCTATGCCGAGTACGACGGACACGACGATGAAGCCTCCAATGTTCCATGTCTCCGGATTTTTGGAGGGCCTAACATTGTCGGTGGCAAGGGATATTTTCGCGAAGTCCGTCATGAATACCAGCAACAGCATCGCAAAGGCCGAGACAACGAACTTACCTGTCACTACGAAGGCGATGGCCACGAATGCGGCCTTCAGGATTGTCCGGCTGATCTTGTTGACGACCCAGGTCAGAATACGCTGGTAAATTGTCCGGCCCTGTTCGACCAGCGCCACAATGTTCGTTAGTCCTGCGTCGGTCAAAACGACGCTCGCCGCGCCCTTGGCCACGTCGGTTGCGTTACTGACGGCGATTCCCACTTCGGCCTGACGAAGAGCCGGAGCATCATTGACGCCATCGCCCGTCATGCCGGTCACGTGCCCGGCGGCCTGTAGATGCTTCACAACCGTGTACTTGTCTTCCGGAAACACCTCGGCGAGGCCATCGGCGCCTGCGAAAAGATCGACTGTCTTGTTGTCAGCCTGCGCGCTCGCGGTCTTTAAGTCCGCCATGCGCTTAATGTTGGGCAGTCCGACTCCCTTACCGATCTCCAGCGCCACCGGCAATGCGTCGCCGGTGAGCATCTTTACGGGAACACCGAGGTCGTGTAGCGCGGCAATGAGCTCTTCGGCGTCCGGGCGCGGCTGATCGTACAACGAGACCAGTCCGACCAGGACCGGTGTGCCTTTCTCTGGTCCGCGTGCCACAGCCATAGTTCGAAAGCCCTTCGCCGCTGCCGCGCTGACGCGCGCATCCAGCGCCTCGATTGCCTGAGGCTGGAGTCCGCATGCCTCGGCGATAGTGCGCACGGCGCCTTTCATGACGTGCAGCCGTTGCCCGTTCTGTTCGACCACAGCTTCCGTCCGCCGGCTTTTCGCATCGAAAGGTGCGAAGGAGACGGGGGTGACGGCAGGAAGGCCGTCGAATACGCGATGCTCTTTCGCGGCGGCGAGGAATGCGAGGTCAATCGGATCCTGGTTCGATTCCCGCGACGCAAGCGCGCCGGCAATCAGCACATCGGCTTCCGTCGCTTTCTCCAGCGGAATCACACCGGTGACGGTCAGCTTGTTCATTGTAATTGTGCCGGTCTTGTCCACACAGAGCACATCCATGGTCGCAGCGTCCTCGGCAGCGCTGAGGCGGGTGACCAGTACGCCGCGCTTGGCCAGTTCCTTGGACCCGACGGCCATGCTGACCGTGAACATGACGGGTAGCGCGACCGGCACCGCGCTCATGAGCAAAACGAGCATGAGCGGGACCATTTCCATGAGCGAGACGCCGCGTATCAGAGACAGCACAACTACCATGCCCAGCAGCGCGCCCACAATGACGAAGAGCCAGCGGACGATCTTGGTTACGACGGCTTCGATGTGAAGTTTTGGGCTCGCCTCCTGTACAAGTTCCGTGGTGCGGCCAAAATAGGTTTTCGCCCCGGTAAGTATCACGACGCCGTTGCCTTCGCCCCGACGCACGACAGACCCCGACGAAAGCACTTCGCCGGGCGCCTTGTCGGCGTCTTTCGATTCGCCTGTCAGCGCCGACTGGTCCACACTCAGGGCTCCGGTTAGGAGTTTTACATCCGCCGGGATGATATCGCCGGGGCGCATACGAACGATGTCGCCGGGCACCAGTTCCCTGGCAGGAATGACCTGCCAGCTTGAATCGCGACGGACGCGGGCGCTGACCTGCAGGCGTTTCCGCAGTGCCTCAACGACGCCAGCCGCACGCTGCTCCTGCACAAAGCCCAACACGGCGTTGATAACCAGCAATGCGCCGACCACGGCAAGATCGGCATAATTCCCAAGCACGCCTGACAGAACCATGATCAGTTCGAGCATCCAGGCCGAAATCCCCCAAAACTTCCTGAGGAATTTGAGAATGGGGTGCCTTTTTTCCGGGCTACTTCATTGTAGCCGTGTTCCTTCCGGCCGGTGTCCACCTCCGCGCGTGTGAGCCCGGTATCAGGGTTGACGTGGAGTGTCGCGAGCGTGTCGGGAACCGACGCGGTGGCGATATCCGGGGCTTTGGCGGTTGCTGCCTTTGCTTGTGCCGGCGGCGCAGTGGATTTATCGGGGGGTGTTTCCACAATGAACATCCTTTTCTAGTGTTTGCGACGGTCGCGCCAATTTGGCTGGGTTGCTCTCCCGTCGCTGTCCAAGTCGACATTTGCGACGCCGAGCGACGAAATGCCCATTTCTACTACTGGGATTGAGCCATCTCCGGGCGCACGCCGCGGCCACCAGTCGATAGGGCCGCCAATGGCTTCCCCGCCCTTCGCGGCCCTTGCTTTTGTGTTCAAACCTGACCTTGAGGCTCGGATTGTCTCCGCAGTTGCTCTGAAAATGTCAAATCCAATGGAGGTTTGCGTATCTGATATATTGTGTGGCCGGTAGGTTCGGAAACTACTCAGTTTGGGCCTTCGCCATGGAGACACAACCCCAAGGTGAGTCGGCGAAATCTTCAGGCTGCACCGGCGATCAGATCATCGCGCTTCTGTGGTTGCCACCCGCAATGCAAGAAGTTTTCAACCCTTTTGGTGAGTGATCGAGTACGAACTTGTGTCGGGACTCGATGTACGGCATTTTCAGAAGCCGCGGGCCGGGATGGTGATCTGTGGATCAGGTCCAAATCTCTACAAAGGGTGGTGTCAGACCAATGCGAACTCGTCTCAGTTTCCCAACCCTGGCAATGTATTAGGTTCTGTCGCAATTTTTTGAGCGGTTTACGATAAGCCGTTCAGCGGACATAATTATGCCGCGAGCCCTGCAAAAGCCTGAAAGGCGCTGAGGCCTTTGGTGTCAATTTGGCCCTTGCGGATCATGTGAGCGGTCTCGATGCCGGCCAACGTCGCTGCGGCGGAATGGAAGGCCTTGAAGCCCAGCATCGGGGCGGTGATGCGCTTGATGAAGCGATGGTCCTGTTCCAGGATATTGTTCAGGTATTTGACCTGCAGGATCTAACGATGCGCCCGTCTCCTGTGAACTTGAGGATCACATTTACGGCCTGCAAACCGGCAAAATTGGCGCCGCTTTTGTCAATAACCACCCGGTCCGGAACACCGTTTGTACCGATCGCCTGCTTGAAGAACCGCCGCGCGGCACCCAGATCCCGGCGCTCAGACAGCATGAAATCAAGGGTTTGACCATCTCGGTCTACGGCGCGGTAGAGATAAGTCCATTTTCCGCGAACCTTAATGTAGGTCTCGTCCATCCGCCACGAGTTGGCGGTCGCGCGCTTTCTGGCAGCGGCATTGGCCGCAATCAGGGGCGAGTATTTTACCACCCATCGGTTCAGCGTGGCGTGGTCGACGCTCACGCCACGCTCCGCCAGAATTTCTTCCAAGTCCCGGTAAGAGACCGCGTAGCGAACGTAGAAAAACACCGCGTGCACGATCACAGCTTTGGGGTAATGCGCGCCTTTGAAATCAATCACCCGTCCGTCCAATCGATCGCTTCTCACGAGCCCCAAGCAGTGCACCATTATCAATCCCGACAAAACTCAAAAAACTTTGCGACAGAACCAACCCGTGCTCCGTCAGAGTATCCAGATATTTGGCGGCCGTCTGCCTGCTGACACCTAGATCGCTTTGAAGGTATTCGATCCGCGTGTAGGGGTGCCGGAAGCCAACGACGATGATCCAGACGCCATCCGTTTCCGGCGCGGGTTTTTCCTCGGCGATGGCACAGGCGCGGGCAAGGGCCGCCAGTCGGTCGGGATTGTGCTCGACAACTGGGTGCAAGGACGGCGCAAAGGGCTCTGGATTTCCAAAAGCGACAAGCTGCTGGAGGACGCGCAGCGCGACTGGTCCGCACTCGGGCAGGAACGCTTGCTGGTGACACCACGGTCGCGCTTTGCGCAAGGCAAAGACATCCCGCTGACGGAAGGCATCTTGTTCACCACCTATGCCACCCTGCGCTCGGAAGAACGCGGGGCCAAGAAATCGCGTGTTGACCAGATCGTCGACTGGCTGGGGGCGGATTGCCGATGCGCTCGACTGGCTCGACGACCCGAAGGCGCGGCTTCTGGTCAACAACCGCTCGGGCCGGGCCGCGGTGCAGGTGCCCGCCACCAGCCTGATGCTGGACGACGGCACGATCGAGCCGCGCCTGCGCCTGATCCGCCCCACTGAGGCCAGCACCGTGCCTATGAAGATCATGGAAGACACCAACTGGCTCGAGGCCGACCGCGCGGCCTTCACCGCCGCCTGGTCTGCGGAACTGGCCGAGGTCCCGGAATACTCGGAATCCACGCTGCATATCGTGGCGGGGCTCTTGCTGCCGATCTGGAAACAGCTTCCCCAGGATGAAACCCGGTCCTAGCCAAGCAGTGGTTGGGGCTTGAGAGGGTCACACACTGCCAGTTCGAATAATTCGAATGTTGCGCTTGCTTCGATTGCGTGTCACATCCATCTTTAGATGGCCGCAGAACGGCGACGCAGGAGGGCAAAATGGCGGCATTGCACAAGGAGCGGTTCTCAAACCGTCTTCCTACCAAGGTTGAGATCAACAATGCAGATCAACTTCGTCACATCATTGCATCGCAGGTGACGGAGGGCCAACCGGTCGATCTTTCGCTTGCCGTCGACGGTGGTGAGACGCGCAACATCACCCTTATGCCGGCGCTCACAGATACCTTGCTGGATATTCTGCGCCTGATTTCAACTGGCCGTGGGTTCCGCATGATCCCGGTCGAAGCTGAGCTTACAACGCAGGAAGCGGCAGATATGCTGAATGTCTCCCGGCCCTTCCTGATCAAGTTGCTCGAAAAGGGGGACATTCCGTTCACAACGGTTGGCCGCCATCGCCGTGTCCGGGCAGAGGATCTTTTCGCCTACATGGCCGAACGCGACCAGGCACGATCCGATGCCCTGTCCGAACTTGCGGGGCTGGACGCGGAGGCCGACCTGATTTGAGCGGCCCGATGAACCGATACGCCGCCATCATTGATGCTTGCGTCCTTGGGGGTGGCCTCAAGAGGAATATTATTCTGAGTTTGGCCGAAGTTGGCTTGTTTCGACCCTATTGGTCCGCGCGCATTCTGGACGAGACCGAGAAGGCGATTGTGGTTATCTCGAAGGGTAGTGCTGATCCAAGTCGTCAGCGCCGTGCTATCGAGCGGGCATTTCCCGAGGCGATGGTGTTTCTGAACTCAGGTCCGGACCTGCACGGCTTGTTGCCCGATCCGGGCGATGAGCATGTTTTGGCAGCCGCAATCACAGCTCGCTGCGATACGCTGGTCACCGACAACCTCAAAGACTTCCCTCAAGGGATACTGGATCGTTGGGGCATCGAAGTCATGTCACCTGATGACTTTATCTCGAACGCCATGGATCTCGATCATGCGGTCGCAATCGGCGCGCTACGCGACATGCGGGCGCGATTGAAAGACCCGAAGTACACGGTTTCCGCTCTTGTTCTAAAACTTGAAGGGCAGGGGTTGTTGCAGACAGCCGACTTCCTGCGCGAGTATGAGAATCTGATTTGAGCAGTGTCATGGGGGGCAAGATCCTCGCCCACCTACAGGCGCTAATCACCGCAATATTGGCGGTCCCACTCGGCGCCATCAGGGTTGAAATCTATCGGCCCAATGTTTCAGGCATCGCCTGAGCGGGTTGTTCATGTCCGACGAAGCTATTGAAAAATAATATTAACATGGCCCTTTGCAGAACTCGGCGCCCTTCCGCTCTGCGCCAAGTGACACCCAGTCCTGCCCGCCGAAGGCAACAAGGGCGATCTGAAGGACATCGCGCTCGACGTCGGCGCGGAACACGATGGTCAAGCGGTGACCTCGGCTAACCTCCCAGGCGTCATGCCGCCCGAATTCATAGGGGGCGGTGATCAACTGGGGTGCGAAGATCAGCGGCGCACGAGCCAGCCTGCGAAACGTGCCAGCAGACCGGGGCGGTTTTCCTTGGAAGGGTGAAAGGCAACCGGTTCGGAATCCGCGCCGCCGTAACGGCGCTGCTGTCTGTCGCGGTCGAGCGCGCGGCCCCTTTCGATCGCTTCCGGCGACCAGCGCTCGGCCCAGCGTATCCTTGACTTCGCCGCCCAGATGCAAACCTCCTCGCAGCAACTGGAGACGCGGGTTTTCGGCCGCGACCAGGGCTTGCGCGGCCTCTTGCGGGTGACCCTGCCGCCGCCCCTGGCCGCCCATCTGTTGATGCCGGATTTCGCCGATTTCGCGCAGTTGCATCCCGAGATCGAGCTGGAACTGCTCTCCTCGGGCGAGCTGGCCAACCTGACCAACCGCGAGGCCGATCTTGCGCTTCGCGTGGTCTATGACCGCAAGACCCTGCCCTTGAACCTGCATGGGTTGAAAGGACCGGAGCTTTGGGGCGGCACCTACGTCGCCCGCGACCCCCTGGCCTACGGCTCTGCGCCGCGCTGGATCACCGTGGGCGGCGCAACGGTGCCAGACTGGGTGCGCGCGGCAGAGGCCGCCGGGCCGCGCGTGCCCTTCCGGGTCGTCGATTTCGACGCGCAGCTTGCGGCCGTGCGGCAGGGGGTGGGGATGACGATCATGCCCTGCTTTGTGGGCGATGCGGACCCCCTTTTGGTGAGGGTGTCAGGCACGGACCTGCACCCCTATGGCACGCTCTGGCTTCTGACCCAGGGCGAGACGCGCAAGACCAGGCGCGTCCGCCTGTTGACCGAGTTCATCGCTGCAAGACTTGGGCTACATGCGCCGCTCCTTGCTGGTAAGATTGGCCCGGCAGGCTGACGCCGAATGGGTTAGCCTGCGGCGATCACCTTGATCTCCACCAGCCATTTCGGGTCCAGCAAGGCGACAACCACCGCCGTGGTTGGAATGCGCCGATCACCCAGGGCCTTGATGCGGGCGCTCTGATTGGCGCCGGAATAGGAGGTATTTCGCAGAAAACTCGTCAGCTTCACGATATTAACTTTGTTGAAGGCACCTTGGGGGCGACCGTCGCCCCCTTCCGGGATTTCAGTCACCCCTGACCCTTCGCAAGTCCGTTCAACAGCCCGCTTTGCGAAGGAGTGAACCGCAATTCAGCAGCGTCGATATTCTCGCGCAGATGGGTGCGGCGCGACGTGCCGGGGATCACGAGGATATTCGGACTGCGGTCCAGCAGCCATGCCAGGGCAACCTTCTGCGCGCTGGTGCCGATTTCGGTGGCAACACGGGCCAGAACGTCTGATTGCAACGGAGAAAATCCGCCGAGGGGGAAATACGGCACATAGGCGATGCCATCTTCGGCCAACGCGTCGATCATCGCGTCATCCTTGCGATGCACCAGATTGTAGTGGTTTTGCACGCAGACGATGGGGGCGATTGCCCGCGCCCTTGCAAGTTGGTCCTCGGTCACGGTGCTGACGCCGATATGGCCGATCAGCCCCTCGTCCTGCATCTGGCGCATGGCGTGCATCGGGGTTTCGATGTCATCTTCGGGGCCGCCCATCCGCAGGTTGACGATCTGCATCTGGTCAAGACCCAGCCGTTGCAGGTTGTCCTCGACCGATTGACGCAGGAATTCGGCATCGCGGCGCAGGTGCCAGGCACCGGCCTCATCGCGCCAGGCGCCGATCTTGGTAACCAGAACCAGGCCGTCGGCATAGGGAAACAGCGCCTCGCGGATCAGGCGGTTGGTGTGATGCGGGCCGTAGAAGTCGCTGGTGTCGATATGGTCGATGCCAAGCGCTACCGCCTCTTGCAGGACGGCGCGGGCCTCGTCCTCGTCCTGGGGCGGGCCAAAGACATGCGGGCCCGCCAGCTGCATGGCGCCATAGCCCATGCGGTTGACGTGAAGAGTTGTGCCGGGAAAGGTGAAACGCTGTGTCATGTCGTGCTCCTGTAGGTTGCCTTTACATGACAGATCCTTCGCCATTTGATAATCCGGGCAATTCCGGATACACTGATCGGCATGCCGAACAATCCCGCTTCGCTCGACGATCTGAACGTATTTCTGGCCGTGCTGCGCCGCGGCGGCTTTCGCGATGCAGCGCGGGATCTGGGCCTGTCGCCCTCGACCGTAAGCGACACCATTACCCGACTGGAGGCGCGACTTGGCGCCCGGCTGCTAACGCGCACGACCCGCAGCGTCGCCCCTACCGAGGTGGGCCGCGATCTTGCGGCGCGCCTTGGCCCCCTGCTGGCCGAAACCGCAGCGGCGGTCGATGCCGCGATGAGCCGCCGGGGCGAGGTGCAGGGCAGTCTGAAGCTGAACGTGCCCGGGGCCGTGATGGTCGATATCCTGCCGCCGCTGATCGAAAGCTTTCTGGACCGCCATCCGCGCGTCCGGGTTGAGATCATGGTGGATGACCGCATGATCGACACCGTTGCCGCCGGTTGCGATGCGGGCATCCGCTATGGCGAGGCCTTGGCGCAGGACATGATCGCGGTGCCGATCGGGCCACGCGTCCAGCAATCTGCCCTCGCCGCCGCGCCCGCCTATCTGGCGCGGCGGGGCGCCCCCCAGCACCCGAGCGAATTGTCGGACCATGAGTGCCTGCAGGCCCGCTTCTCCAGCGGTGCCCTGACGCGGTGGGAGTTCCAGCGGGGCGCCGAGGTGATCCGGATCGACCCCGAAGCGCGGCTTGTGATTGGCACCAGCGCTTCGGCGTCGTTGATCGGCCATGCGCTGGCGGGGCGCGGGCTGTGTTTCCTGTTTCGCAACTGGCTTGAACCGCATTTCGCCAGCGGCGCGCTGATCCCGGTCATGACGGACTGGTGGCCAAGCTTCGAGGGGCCCCGGTTGTATTATGCGAACCGGCGATTCCTGCCGACGCCGCTGCGCGCTTTCCTAGATCATCTCCGGGAAAATCAGGCCCGTTAAGAGCATCCTTTTCTGCGCAGCGCCAGCGTCGTCAGCACACGTCCCATTTCTCGACATCAGCCTCTTGTGCCGATCGATACGAGCGCGACGAGGACGGCCCATTTCGGTCACCCAGCCCTGAACGTGTGCCCCAGCGCGGCTTCACCGAACCGGCCGTTCGTGCTTGTCGCAGCAATTCACACCGGGCACTGTCGGTAATGCACGGACAAACCTGCCGTCGCACTACCGGTGCGCTTTCGCGGCAGACGGTCCGTTGGGCCGTCCCCTTTGAGGCGACGGTCCGCGGTCTACCCAGGCAGGTATTCTGCCGTCTCGAAGGTCCGTTCTAAGCCGTTTAGATGGGGGTGCCAGTCAGTGCCGCCAAGATCGTTGCACAAGCGGCCTGCGTTCGGCCATCGTGGTCAAGCGCGCCGGCCCAGCCACTGACTGAAATCGCGACAATCTGGTTTCTGTCCGCGAAAGCCCGGCAGGCCACCGCCGTCTCAGACACACTGGGACCGCCACGAACCGGGTAGTTGTTGGCCGGCGCCTCAGCGGCGTCGATCACGTCGATGTCGAGGTGAAGATGCACCGGAGCTTCGATTTGCAAAGACCCCAGACCCGCCATTCCGGTCCTGCGAAGTGCCGAGCGATCAACGGCAACGCGTTCGAGCGGATCAAGGTCGCGGCCGTCGATCAGCCAGACCCGGTCTTCTGGAAGCGGACTCAGGCCGACCGAACCACACATCCCTTGCGGCCCCCGTCCAACGATCATCGCGAGGGGCATGCCGCCGAGAAAGCCCGACGGGGATGTCTCTGGCGTGTTGAAATCACCATGCGCATCAATCCAGACGAGTACCGGATCGACGCCGGCCCGCCGTATACCCGCCAGAACGGGGATGGAGGCACAGCAGTCACCAGCGATCGAGATGGGGCGATTGCCTCGTGCAACGGCCTTCTCGGCGAAATCCGCGATAGGGCGATGAACGGTCGCCATGGCTTCAGGGCTACGGTCTTTGATTGGATGAGGGCCATTGGTAGCACAGTGGTCCGGCACCACCCCGCTAAGAGCCGTTTCGGGCATTTCAAAGAACTGGGGGGTGAGAAGCCAGAGATCGGTCATTCCAACATCCTTTCACTGCGTCGATAGTCTCGTTTGGGTGGGGGCACACCACGTGCTGCTGCAGATCAGTGAAGGTGCCGCCAATGCGTTGTCAATGCAGAGCATTCCTTCGGCCCTGCTCACCTCTGCCCGTGATTCTCGGTATCGTTGCGTCCCGTTACCGAAGTCCTGACCCTAAAATCGCGCCACGGATGCTGGATCGCAGCTGGGCTAAGCCGAAAGGGTTGATCAGTCCGCAAAACAACGCCACCATAAACGAGACGGCGTTCTAATTGGGGAATGTCAGATACAAGTGCGCGGCATTGCAGATGACAGACGGCCCAACCCCACGGCTTGCCAGCGCGGCACCGGTCCTCGCGCCCCAACAAAGGACCAGCGAGTACCTTGCCGCGGAGCGCACCTTCCTCGCTTGGATCAGGACATCCATAGCAATCATCAGCCTTGGCTTTGTCGTTGCCAAGTTCGGCTTGTGGCTTCGAGAACTTGCCATCCGTTTCGACCCACAACACAATACGCCCAGCACCGGGATGTCGTTACCCATGGGCGTCGGCATGATGGCGTTCGGTAGCCTCTTGGCGGTCCTCGCTGCTTGGCAATTCTTCGCGGTCGACCATGCGATCGCGCGCAGGACGTTTGAACCGAACCGGCGCATGGTCATCTTCACATCTACCGGAGTGGTACTGCTGGCGGCGGTCATCATTGCTTATCTGCTGTTCAATACGGCGAAGGTTTGACGAAGATGTGCATCCAACGGTTGCGCAATGGATTGCTCTCGCAGGCAGTCACAGGCTCGCCAATTAACCATGACAAGAGTCGACATTCGGCTCCTTTATACTGGGCCATTGGCTTTGCAGTTTGCGAATTTTGGCGGTTCTCGATGCGTCGACTGATCTCCCTATGGTTCCAACTGCACATAGCCGTCTTGGACAAGTTGCACGATCCGTCCGACCGCTCCGCTGTTGACCTTCACGTCGGGCAACACATCCGCGTTGGTCCAGCCGTTGTTTTTCATTGACACTGCGCATTCTTCGATCTGGACGCCTTCCTTGATGAGGGCGGCCACCTGATCCTTGTAAGGATTGCCGTGGCTCGTCTTGCGCGCTTTATTATAGGCGGCATCGTTCAGCAGCAAATAAGCCATCGTGTTGTGAAAGACGGCCACCATCTTCCATGATGTGTGGTCCTTTTGGAATTTTTTCACCGTCAGAGACATGTAGGTCAGCCCAACCGGCTGATCGCCCGTCATCGCTGAAGAATGATCCATATTGTAGAGGACCTTGGCATCTTTCAACACGACTGGCACATCGATATGAATCGCTTGCGTTGCGGGGGTGTCAACTGCCTTGGCTGCAAGCGGCATGGCGGCTGCGAGGCAAATGGCGATAGTGCCGAAGCCGGCTTTAATAGACATGTATTGTCTCCTGTTTGTGTGGTGAGGTCTGAAAGAGAACGGCGTCGCTTGGTCATTGGCTTGGAATGCCGACCTGATCGCTGGGTGGGATAGGATTGACCAAATGCTCACCCGGCGTGGCTCCAGAAAGAGGATTAGGCCCTCGCTTTGGCTATGGCCTTCCTAAGGTCCTCCTCCTGGATCACTCCCGGATATATTTCGGTTCCAACGATGTAGGCCGGGGTGCCTGGAAGCTGAAATTGCTGGGCCTGAAACTCATTGCGCATCAGAAGTCCGTTCCATTTTGCGGCGTTCTTCGAGAACGCTGCTGCGGCTTCGGCAACGTCAATTCCAACTGAAGCAAGGGCAGCCTCGATCTTTTCATCATTCAAGGGGCTCTGGGTTTTCATCAGGGCTTCGTTGGCAAGTTTGTATTTTCCCAGATCGACGGATCCAAGCGCCAGTTGAGTGGCGCGGATGGAGGGCGGGCCGAAGATGGGCCAGTCCTTCATCACAAGTCGCAGATTTCCGTCCGCCGCAACGATCTTGGAGATCATTGGGTGGTTGGCTTTGCAGTAGGGGCATTGATAGTCGAAGTACTCGACGATCGTTACGTCACCCTTGGGATTGCCCAGAACTGGCCCATCGGGGTCGAAAAGCACCTGATTGACAGTCAAGGTTTCAGTGCTCGCTCTCGCAGGCAACAGGGCAATTGCCCCAAGCCCCAAGCCTATTTTGATCGCATCTCTCCGATTAGCCATGACTGGCATCTCCTGTGCTCTGCTGGGCGGACTGTTGCGCCATAGATTGTTCTTCGGTCAGCACGACGACGTGCGTGCCGGTTGGAACCCGCTTGTAAAGATCAATGACGTCTTGGTTGATCAGCCGGATACAACCATTCGACACTGACTTCCCGATCGACAGCGCACTTTTGGCGCCGTGGATACGAAAGAGCGTGTCTTTTCCATTTTGGTAAAGATACAACGCGCGGGCCCCGAGGGGATTGTAAAGTCCGCCCTGCATCCCGGCCGCGTAGGGGCGATAAAGGTCCGGCTCGCGCTGCATCATTTCTTTTGTCGGCGCCCAATTGGGCCAAACGGCTTTGCGCCGGATCACCGCCTCTCCGGAAAAAGCCCGCCCAGCGGCACCTACGGCAACACCATATCGCATCGCCTTTCCGTCTTTCATAACCAGGAAAAGAAAATGAGCGTATGGATCGATCACGATGGTTCCAGGGGCTTCAGCAGTCTGGAAGTCAACAATCTGACGCGCAAACTTCGGGTCAATAATCTTGGGATCGACAGCCGGAATTTCGATTTTCCCGTCTTGTTCCCCCGAATACATGTGCTGAATTTTTGGGTCAGGCTGCGGCGGTGCGACTGGAGGGGCGGGCCTCGCGCACGCCGACAACAATGCAGCGACCAAAATTCCGCCAATCGTTAGAACGCATTTTCGAACGCGAAGCGTGTCTGCAAGGGAAGTCATCAATGCGCTCCAGAGTTTAACGTGTCGGTTTCGACTTGAAGTGTTTCGCTGGAAATCTCTCCAAGCTGGGCGGCGACAACCTGCCCATCCGCCGCGATAAAGAGAGTGGCCGGTAGGCCAAGCGCTTGGTAATGCCGCATTAGGCTGCTTTGCTGATCGATTGCGACCGTACGGATACTCAGGCGCTGAGCTGTCAAGAAGCGCTGAATGACTGCGGGGTTTTCACCTTGGTTCGCGAAGACAAAATCCACCTTGCCTTCGGTTGCGGCAAATCTAGCCATCATCGGTAATTCCCGACGGCAAGGCGGGCACCAACTCGCCCAAAGGTTCAAAACCATCGGCCGACCGTGCAGTTGCGACAGGTCAATTGCGCCGCCATCCAGGAGCGACAGTTCATGCGTTGGCGCGGCAACCGCTGCATCGTTTTTAACAAAATACTGGAAAGACAGGCCCCATCCCAAGAGGGACACCGATAGTGCGAGAGCGGTCGGCACACGAAGGTGCGGTTTGCGCCATAGGGCTGGGGCGGCGACCGCGAGAGCGGACATAGCCCCAAATTTCCAGGAAAACCCCCCCTGCCAGATAGCGAGTATGCGCCACGGCGACCCCAAAAAACTGCTCCAGAACAAGAGAACATGGCCAGCGCGCGCTCCCACGAACGCGGCAAGAAGCAAAGATTGCATCCAGTTCGTGATTGGCCATTTTGCTTTTAGCTCAAAAATCCAACCCACAAGCAGGAAGAGGGCAGCGCCGACAATTGCAGCGGATCTGTCACCTGAGAGGATAAAGGGCCCTATTGCGACGCCGCCCATTATGATGCCGCTCTCGCGCGATTTGCCGCGGCCAAGAATTCTTGAAGCGAGATTTCACCGACAAGGCGTGTGCCTGGGATCTCCTGCGCCAATGGGTCAAAAAAGATCATTGTGGGCGGTCCAGCAACAGACATCTGCCGCATGAAGGTATTGAGCGGCGACGTTGCCTTGGTCGCGTCTACTTTGATGATGTTCAGTTTGGACAGCGCCACCTGGCCATCGGGATCGGCAAAGATCCTGTGTTGAATTATCGAGCATGATACGCACCAATCGGCGGTGAAATAGACCAGACTGGGCCGATGAGTTGCTGCACGCACCAGCGTTTTCATCTGTGCCATGCTCGTAGCCTCGGTGAAATTCTGGTCTTGGGTTAAGGGAGGCGGCGAGGCTGCGCTTTCGACCGCGCGGAACACCGCAAGGGGGTGCAGCGGATCACTGGCGCCAGCCGCAGCTCCAATCCCCATTATCGATCCCAGGAACAGTGCCAACAGGCCAGGAACCCGCGATAAATGCCGTGCTAGCCCCTTATCG
>JAJXZX010000069.1 GCA_021779835.1 Pseudomonadota bacterium
CGTTTTCACTTTTGCAACATTACTCTGGCACCACCGCCGCGCGATACAGGTGCCATGTGGCGTGGCCAAGGATCGGCACCACCACGATCAACCCGAGCAAAAGCGGCAGCGATCCAAGCGCCAGCCCCACCGCCACGATCAACCCCCACAGCGCCACCGTCACCGGGTTCTTGCGCGCGACCCGCACCGAGGTCACTACGGCCATCGGCAGCCCGACATTGCGGTCCAAGAGCAGCGGGAACGACACCACGCTGACCACCAACACCACGGCGGCAAAGACAAAGCCCGACCCAAGCCCCAACACGATCAGCGCCCAGCCTCCGCTGGTCGTCAGCAGATCATGCCCAAACGCCGTCATCGAGACCGGCACCGCAGGCCCCATCGTCAGCGCGTAAAGCCCGTCGGCCACCAGTATCCACACCAGAAACGTCGCCAGCAGGAACAGCCCCAACACGAAAATCACGCCAAACGCCGGGGCGCGCAGCACGGCGAAGGCGTCGGCCCAACTGGCCTCGCCGCCCTGCTCGCGCTTGCGGCTCATCGCATAAAGGCCCACCGCCGCGACTGGCCCCAGCAGGGCAAAGCCCGACAGCAGCGGGAAAATCAGCGGCAGCATCCCCTGATGGAAGGCGAAGCGCGCCATCAGCAGGCCGATCAGCGGGTAGAACACGCACAGAAAGGCGACATCGGTGCGCAAAGCCTGGAAATCCTGCACGCCCGCACGCAGCGCCTGTTTCAGGTCGGCCACGCCAATGGTGCGAACCTTCGGCGCACGCCGCGCCTTCGCGCCACCCAACGCCTCGCCCACATGGGCCGCGTGCGCGCCCGCGCCCGCCAGTGACTGCGCTGCCCAAGACAGCGGATTGCCGATTGTATGAGCCAAGACACCCTCCCTTGCAAAGGCAGCCTTGGCGGTCCTATCGTATGTTTTCGGGGCATCCGGAAACGGAGGACCGCACGAAACTGCATATTCTGGTTGTATGATTATAGCAGCAAACACGGGCCGCGTCGCGCCCGATGTTGGCCCTCACCGCAAGGTGAAACGCGTCAGTCTTTCGCCGCTTTGTCCAGCGCCGGTTTGACCACGGTATCAAACACATCGCCCACGATCGGCCCCGGCACGCGCAACAGCACCTTGCCCTTGCCGTCGATCACATAGGTCTCTGGCACGCCATAAACACCCCAGTTCAACGCCATGCTGCCCGCGACATCCGCGCCCATCGCGGCAAAGGGGTCGCCGACGCTGGCCAGAAAGCCCAAGGCATCCGCCGGTTTGTCCTTGTAGTTGACGCCGTAGATCGTGATGCCCTGATCCGCCATCTTGCGCAGATCGCTGGCCTCGGCGCGGCACGGCTCGCACCAGCTCGCCCAGAAGTTCACGATCTTCACCTTGCCATCGCGCAGCGTCGCGTCGGTGAAAGGCGCGCCGTCACCCAAGGGCGTCAGCACCACCGCAGGCGCCGCGTGCCCCACCAGTTGCGAGGGCAGCGCGTCGGGGTTGGAGCGGTTCATGCCAACCCAGAACATCAGCGCCAGTCCGGCAAAGATCACCGGCGGCAGGATCATCAGCGGAGATATCTTAGCCATGCGCGCGCCCCTGCCGTGCCTCAACCTCGTCCAGCGCGCGGCGCACTTTGGCGCCCCGGATCAGCGTCGCCGCCACCAGAGCCGCAATCAGCACCAGCGCCGCGGCGTAAGAGCCCAGCACCGTCACCTCGTATTTCCCAAGATCAGGCAGCATCACGCCATCCTTTCGCGCGCCAACAGCGCCTGCAACCGCCGCGAGCGGATTTCGGTGCGGGTGCGCAGCAGCACCATCATCACAAAGAACAGGATGAACCCCGCGATAGAGATCATCAGCGGATACCAATACGCATCGGCCACATGCTGCTGTTGCGCGATGGTCAGGCTCGGCCCCTGATGCAGGCCCTGATTCCAGAAGTTGACCGCATAGCGGCTGAGAATCGCAAAGACCGACCCGACAAGGCACAACACGCTGGTCAGATCCGCCGCCGTGTCGGGGTCTTCAATCGCCGCCCACAGCGCCATGTAGCCCAGATAGAACAGGAACAGGATCAGGAACGAGGTCAGCCGCGGATCCCACGCCCACCAGGTGCCCCACATCGGCTCGCCCCAGATCGCGCCCGTCACCAATGCGATCATCGTCATGGTGGCACCGATCGGCGCCGCCGCGCGGGCCGCCAGCGCGCTGACATGATGGCGCCGGATCAGCCAGATCAGCGAGGCGACCAGCATCATCAGCCAGGCATTGATGCCCAGCATCGCGCTTGGCACATGCAAAAAGATGATCTTGACCGTGGCACCCTGCCGATAATCGTCAGGCGTGAAGAAAAAGCCCCAGACGAGGCCCACCACCATCAACACCACGGTCAACGGAATCAGGAACGGCAGAACCCGGTCAGTGGTCTGCATGAACAGCTTGGGATTGGCGTATTTCCAGATCGACATGGTTAGCGATTACGTCCTTTTGCGTCCAATCTCAATTCAATAGCGCGTCAGCACCCTAGCGCAGGTTGATACGCAATGCCGCAGCCGAGGCGAAGGGCAATAGCGCCGCCGCCCCCGCCGTGATCCCGCCGAGCAGCAACAGCGGCGTCAGCACCGCCTGCCCCTCTGCCCCGCGCCGCACCACTTCCGCGCCGAAAATCAGCGTTGGCACATACAAGGGCAGCACCAGCAGCGACAACAACAGCCCGCCGCGCTTCAACCCCACCGTCAGCGCCGCGCCAAAGGTGCCGATCACCGACAGCGCCGGCGTGCCGACCGCAAGGCTCGCCACCAGCCAGCCATACCCCGCCCCCGGCAGGTTCATCAGCAACGCCAACACCGGCGAGGCCAAGGTCAGCGCCAGCCCGGTGGTGATCCAATGCGCCAGCGCCTTCATCGTCACCACACCCTCCAACGGCATCGGCGCGGTCGCAAGCAGGTCGAGCGAGCCGTCCTCGAAATCCAGCGCAAAGATGCGGTCGAGCGACAACAGGCAGGCCAGCAGCGCCGCGACCCACAGAATACCGGGTGCAATCTTGGCCAGCGTCTGTCCCTCCGGCCCGACGCCCAGCGGCACCAGCACCGCCACGATCAGGAAAAACGCGAGGCCGAGGCCAAAGCCCCCCCCGGCGCGCATCCCCAGCCGCAAATCCCGAACCAGCAGCGCAATCATGCAAAAGCCTCGTCAAACGCGCCGCCATAGCCGCCACCGGGCCGCGCCTTGGCCTTGTAGGGGCCAAGCTCCAGCACCTCGGCCTCGGTCAGCCCCATGTCGATGTGCGTCGCAATCAGCGCCATGCCGCCCGCCGCCAGATGCCCGCGCACCACACCCGCGAACAACGCCACCGACTCGACGTCCAGCGACACCGTCGGCTCGTCCAGCACCCAGATCGGCCGGCCGGTCACCAACAACCGCGCCAAGCCCAACCGCCGCTTTTGCCCGGCCGACAGGTTCTGCGCCGCGCGGTCGCGCAGGGCCCCAAGGTTCATCGCAACCAGCGCCGCCTCGACCGTATCGGTGCCAAAGATGCGCGCCCAAAAGCGCAGGTTCTCCACCACCGTCAGCACCGCCTTCAACCCGTCCGCGTGGGCGGCATAGGCCATGGACTCAGGCGGCACCGAAACCGCGCCCGCCAGCGCCGGTTGCAACCCGGCCAGCGTGCGCAGCAACGTGGTTTTGCCGATCCCGTTCGGCCCACGCAACACCAGCGCCCGACCAGACGTCAGCGAGAAGCCCACGCCTTCCAGCACAGGCACGCCGCCACGGGCGCAGGCAAGATCGGTAACGGTCAGTTCCATACGCTAAAGCCCTATCGCAAAGGCCCGCGCGCGAAAAGCCCGCGCGCCCGGTGTTTTGTCCGCGCAATGCCCGTCACACCGGCAAGACGGCGGCAGCGATGCGGCGGCCCTCAGAGAGGATCACGTTGTAGGTGCGGCAGGCGGCAGGGGTGTCCATCGCCTCGACACCCAAACCCGCCGCCTCCAGCGCATCACGCAAGCCGCGCGGCAGATAGGCGATCTCGCGCCCGGTGCCGACGAACAGCACGTCAATCTGACCCGCCAGCGCCAGCAGCGCCGCGGCATCGTCGAACCCGCCCCAGGCCCGCACCTCGGTCGCGGTGATAATCATCGCGCCCTGATGTATCTTGCCGTCAACACGGAAAAAGCCCGGCCCGTAGCTGTCTACGGGGCGGGCTTCGTCATAGGTGATCTCGGTCAGTTGCATCAGCTTTTCGCCGAGAACTGGGTCCCGGCGCCCTTGTCTTCGGTCTTCGACCAGTCGCGTTTGACGCCCAGCATCAGCACGATGTTCTTGGCAACATAGATCGAGGAATAGGTTCCGGTAATCACGCCCCAGGTAATCGCGAACACAAAGCCGCGGATCACGTCGCCGCCAAGAATCAACATGGCGATCAGCGGAATCAGCGTCGAGCCCGAGGTCATCAACGTGCGACTCAACGTTTCGTTGGCCGACAGGTTCAGCACATCGCGCAGCGGCATCTTTTTGTATTTAATCAGGTTTTCGCGCGCCCGGTCGAACACCACCACGGTATCGTTCAGCGAATAGCCGACGATGGTCAGCAGAGCCGCGATGATCGACAGGTCAAAGCGGATGTGCAGCAGCACGAAAATCCCCACCGTCAGCGCCACGTCATGCACCGTGGCCACGGCGGCCCCCAGCGCAAACTGCCACTCAAAGCGCAGCCAGATATAGGCCATCACCGCGCCCACCGCGCCAACGATTGCCTCCACCGCTTTCCACATCAACTCGCCCGAGACCTTCGGCCCCACGCTTTCCGTCGAGGGGAAGGTGATCGAGGGATCAACCGCCTTCAGCGCGGTCTCGATCTTGGCCATCTTGGCGGCGGGCATCGAATCCTCGCCCTTCTGCGCCTCGACCCGGATCATCGCGACATGCTGGTCGGGACGGAAGGTCGGATCGAACACCTCGGCGATGACGACATCGCCCAGATTAAGCGGCGTCAGCGCCGCGCGGTAGGCGCCGATGTTGATCGGCTGCACCGCCTCGGTGCGGATCGTGGTGCCGCCCAGAAAGTCGATGCCAAAGTTCAG
>JAJXZX010000016.1 GCA_021779835.1 Pseudomonadota bacterium
TGATGGACGCTGCGGCGCTGCGGGGCGGTTTTGCTGATCCAGCGATCGAATCCGCGCGCGCGTTTCGCGCGATACTGAACGCGATGGCGCGGCCCGGCTTGGTCGCGCAGGTGTCGGGCGCTCTGCCTCCCGCGCCGTTGTCGGTAGCGGCTGGCGTGGCGCTGCTGGTGCTGGCCGATGGCACCACACCCGTGCATCTGGCGGGGGCCTGCGACGTCGCGGCTGTGCGCGACTGGCTGGCGTTTCACACCGGCGCGCCCTTGGTTGCGGCAGAGGCTGCGGAGTTTGCTGTCGGCACGTGGGACGCGCTGCTGCCCTTGCAACGTTTCCCGCTGGGGACGGCGGACTATCCCGACCGCTCGGCCACGCTGATCGTTGAGGTTTCGACGCTGTCTCCGGCAACACATCGGTTGACCGGGCCGGGAATTGCGACGGCCGCCGCGTTGGCTCTGCCGGGCGAGGTTGGCGTGAATGCGGGCCGCTTTCCGCTTGGGCTCGATCTGATCCTGACCAGTGGCGCGGAGATGGCTTGCCTGCCGCGCAGCACCAAAGTGGAGGCGCTCTGATGTATGTTGCGGTCAAGGGCGGCGAGCGCGCGATCGAGAATGCCCATGCTTTCCTCGCGGACGAGCGGCGGGGCGATCGCTCGGTCGCGGACCTTTCGGTGGCACAGATCCGCGAGCAATTGGCGCTGGCGGTGAACCGGGTGATGGCAGAGGGGTCGCTGTACGACCCCGACCTTGCAGCGCTGGCGATCAAACAGGCGCGCGGCGACTTGATCGAGGCGATCTTCCTGATCCGTGCCTATCGCACGACGCTGCCGCGCTTTGGTGCGACGGAGCCGGTTGATACCGGTGCGATGGACTGCATCCGGCGTATCTCGGCCACCTTCAAGGATGCGCCGGGCGGGCAGGTGTTGGGGCCAACCTTCGACTACACGCACCGGCTGTTGGATTTCAAACTCATGGCGGAGCGCGACACGCCGCCCGCGCCGGATGCAGAGCCGCAGGCCGAAGCGATGCCACACATCATGGAATTTTTGAACAAAGACGGGCTAATAGAAGCCGAAGCTCACTCGAATTCGCAACCGTCTGACCTGACGCGAGTGCCGTTGGAGTTGCCCGCAAGCCGGGCGCTTCGGCTGCAATCCCTTGCGCGGGGCGACGAAGGATTTCTGCTCGGTCTCGCGTATTCCACCCAGCGTGGCTATGCGCGCAACCATGCATTTGTAGGTGAGCTTCGTATCGGAACTTGTTCTATTGCAATGGAAGTTCCGGAATTAGGATTCTCGGTTGAGATCGGCGAGGTCACACTGACGGAATGCGAAACGGTCAATCAATTCAAAGGTTCCAAAACCGAACCGGCGCAGTTTACCCGCGGATATGGCTTGGTGTTTGGCCAGACCGAACGCAAGGCGATTTCAATGGCTTTGGTGGACCGGGCGCTGCGCTGGCGCGAGTTGGGCGAGGAGGATGCGGGTGCTCCGACGCAAGATGAGGAATTCGTTCTAAGTCACTGTGATAACATACAAGCCACCGGATTCCTCGAACATATCAAGCTGCCGCATTACGTCGATTTCCAGTCCGAACTGGAACTGGTCCGTCGCCTTCGCGCAGGCGCCAGTGCGGCGAGGTCGGAGGCATTGGAATGAGCGAATACACCTTCGCCTATCTGGACGAGCAAACCAAGCGGATGATCCGCCGTGCGCTTTTGAAAGCCGTCGCGATACCGGGCTATCAGGTGCCCTTTGCCAGCCGCGAGATGCCGATGCCCTATGGCTGGGGCACCGGCGGCGTGCAGGTGACGGCGGCCTGTCTGGTGCCCGACGATGTGCTGAAGGTGATCGACCAGGGCGCCGATGACACCACGAACGCGGTCTCGATCCGTAAGTTTTTTCAACGCACGGCAGGGGTTGCGACCACCGAGGCGACGGCGGTGGCGACGATCATCCAGACCCGCCACCGCATCCCGGAAACGCCGCTGACCGACGGGCAGATCCTCGTTTATCAAGTGCCGATCCCGGAGCCACTTCGGTTTCTGGAACCGCGTGAGACCGAAACGCGCAAGATGCATGCGTTGCAGGATTATGGCCTGATGCATGTGAAGCTTTACGAGGACATTGCCCGTCACGGAGAGATTGCCACGGCCTATGCCTATCCGGTTGCGGTTGAGGGGCGTTATGTGATGGACCCCTCGCCGATCCCGAAATTCGATAACCCGAAACTGTCGGACAGCCCGGCGTTACAGCTCTTCGGCGCGGGGCGCGAGCAGCGGATCTATGCGCTGCCGCCCTATACGCGGGTCGTCAGCCTCGACTTCGAGGATTACCCGTTTGCCCCGACCAAGGCTGCGCAGAATTGCGCGCTGTGCGGGGCGTCGGAAAGCTATCTGGACGAGGTCATCATCGACGATGCCGGAGGGCGCATGTACGTCTGCTCGGACACCGATTATTGCGCGACGCGGCGTGGCCTTGGGCATCGGGGGGCGGAGGGATGACGCAGGTGGTGCAGGCCGAGGCCGGGGATTTGAGTATTTTTGCCAAGAAGAAATACCCGCTTTTACAGGTTAAAGGCCTTACCAAACGCTATGGCGCGCGGATCGGGTGTGCCGATGTCAGTTTCGAGCTTTGGCCGGGCGAAGTGATGGGGATCGTTGGGGAAAGCGGGTCGGGGAAGTCCACGCTGCTGAGTTGTCTCGCCGGGCATCTCGCGCCGGATGCGGGCGCGGTGATTTTTGAGACGGGCGCCGGCCCGCGCGATACGGTGACGATGCCCGAGGCAGAGCGGCGCATGTTGGGGCGCACCGATTGGGCCTTTGTGCATCAGAACCCGCGCGATGGGTTGCGCATGGGCGTCTCGGCGGGCGGCAATGTCGGCGAACGCCTGATGGCGGTGGGGGCGCGGAACTACGGCACCATTCGCACAGCGGCGTTGGATTGGATGGCGCGGGTCGAGATTGCGGCGGATCGGGTGGACGACCGGCCCGCGGCCTTTTCCGGCGGGATGCAGCAGCGGTTGCAAATTGCGCGCAACCTCGTGACCGGGCCGCGGCTGGTGTTCATGGATGAGCCGACGGGGGGCCTTGACGTCAGTGTGCAGGCGCGGCTTTTGGACCTGCTGCGCGGGCTCGTGCGGCGCATGGGCCTGTCGGCGATCATCGTGACGCATGATCTGGCGGTGGTGCGATTGCTGGCGGATCGGCTGATGGTGATGAAATCGGGGCTTGTGGTCGAGAGCGGTCTGACCGACCAAGTGCTGGACGACCCGCAGCATGTTTATACTCAGTTGCTGGTTTCCTCGGTTTTACAGGTGTGACCCATGTTATTTGCCTATTCCCGCGATCATTCTGGCCTGAAACGACTGGCGGCGGACGCTCCGCCAAAGGAGGCGATCTGGATCGATCTGCTGCGCCCGAGTATTGAGGAGTCGGCAGAAATTGACGCCTTGGGCCTGATGGTGCCAAGCCTTGCCGAGATGGAAGAGATCGAGATCTCTAACCGGCTCTATCGGGAAGAGGGGGCCGATTACATGACAGTGGTGTTGCCCGGCCTGTCGGAAACCCAGACGCAGATTTCCGGCCCGGTAACGTTCATCCTGACCCAAACGCGGCTGGTAACGGTGCGCCACCACGCCCCGCGTCCGTTCGAGACTTATCCCGACCGCGCCGACAAGGCGACGGCGGGCTGCACCACGCCAGAGCGGGTGTTTCTGGGGCTGATCGAGGATATCGTCGCCCGGCTGGCCGATCTGCTCGAAGGTTCGGGGCGGGCGCTGGACGACGTGATGCGCGCGGCCTTCGGCGGGACGGCGACGCAAGATCCCAGCGTTTTGCAAACCGCGCTGGAAACCACCGGGCGGCAGGGCGAGTTGCTGGGCCGGGTGCGCCTGAGCCTTTTGACGTTGGAACGCGCGCTCAGCTTCTTTGGCCAGACCTTGGCGACGCGGACCGAAGGCGATGCGCTTGGCGCGCTCGTCAAAGGCCAGACGGCAGACATGCAAGCGCTGGAGGTGCATGTCGATTTCCTGTCCTCGCGCATCAGTCTTGCGGTGGACGCCACGCTGGGGATGATCAACCTTGCGCAGAACGTGACGGTGCGCATCGTTTCGGTGGTGGCCGCGCTGTTCCTGCCGCCGACCCTGATCGCCTCGATGTATGGCATGAACTTCACCGGTATGCCGGAACTGCAATGGCACTACGGCTATGCCTATGCGCTGGTGCTGATGCTTGCCTCGGCGGTTGGCACGTATCTGTTCTTCAAACGGAAGCGCTGGTTGTAACCTGGGAGACGTGGCGATGATCGAGGTTCGCGATCTGCACAAGGCGTTCACGCTGCACAATCAGGGTGGCGTGGTGATCCCGGTGATGGCGGGGGCGCATCTGTCGGTAGCGCCGGGCGAGTGCGTCGCACTGACCGGAGCCTCGGGCGCGGGCAAATCCACGCTGTTGCGGATGATCTACGGCAATTATCTGGTGCAGGCAGGCTCGATTGTGATTGGCGGTATGGATGTGGCCAAGGTCGCGCCGCGCGACATCATCGCGCTCCGGCGCGAGACGTTGGGCTACGTCAGCCAGTTTCTGCGCGTGGTGCCACGGGTGCCGACGCTGGAGGTGGTGGCAGAGCCGCTGCTGACCTTGGGCGTAGCACCCGAGGTGGCGCGGGCACGCGCGACCGCGCTGTTGCAGCGCCTCGCCATTCCCGAGCGGCTGTGGTCGCTGTCTCCCACCACCTTTTCCGGCGGCGAGCAGCAGCGCGTTAACATTGCGCGCGGCTTTGCCCATGATTACCCGGCGCTTTTGCTGGACGAGCCGACCGCCAGCCTTGACGCTGCCAACCGCGATACCGTTCTCTGCCTGATCGAAGAGGCCAAGGCGCGCGGCGCGGCAATCGTGGGGATATTCCACGACACCGCCGCACGGGAGCGCGTCGCCGACCGAGAGGTCGATGTGGGCGCCTTTGCCCCGGGGCGCATGTAATGGCGGGGCGCATTTTTGCAGTGGTCGGGCCATCCGGGGTGGGGAAAGACACGCTGATTGCGGCAGCACAACGCGCGCGCCCCGATCTGCACATCGCGCGCCGCGTCATCACCCGCGCCGAGGAGGATGGTGGCGAGCCGTTCGAGGGCGTCAGCGAGGCCGAATTCGCCCGCCGCCGCGCCGCTGGCGAATTTGCGCTTGATTGGCAGGCGCATGGCCTGTCCTACGGCATCCCGATCAGCATCGACCGCGCGCTGGAACAGGGGCGCAACGTGATCTTCAACGGCTCACGCGCCATGCTGGGCCACGCGTGGGAGCTTTACCCCAGCCTTGCCGCCATTCATGTCACGGCCTCGGTGCCGGTTCTGGCGGAACGGCTTGCCGCGCGGGGGCGTGAGACGCGCGATGAGATTGCGCGCAGGCTGGCGCGGGCCAGCTACGAAATTCCCTATGGCGTGCCGATCCGCGTGGTGGAAAACAACGGGCCGCTGGATCAGGCGGTGGCGGCCTTCCTCGCGGCGCTTCAGCCGGAAAGGGGGTAGCGTTGCAGAACCCGAAAACGCCCGTCGCTTGGCTGGCCGAAAAGGCACAGCTCTGCCACCCGGAACGGCCGCGGCAACAGGGGCGCAATGCGAGGGGCAAGTGCCGCCTCGACCTGCGCGGCTTCGGTAGCTGGCAGATCGCCGGTCAGGGTCAGGTGAAAGCGGAATTCGCCCAGCACATAAGGATAGCCCCACCGCGCCAGCATGTCCTGTTGGCGCGCGCTAAGCCCGTTCGCCTTGCGCCGCGCCAGTTCAGCCTCGGTTGGCGGCGCGCGGAAGGCGTCAAGCCCTTGCACCACCTCTGCCGCCAGCGCAGCAAGGGCGGTGGCGTCGCCCTCTGGCGTCAGGGCGAGGAAACCGCCCAACCGATGCAGGCCCAGCCCGTCGAGCGTGACCGGTGCCAGCCGCGCGGCCAGGGCCTGCGTGGCATGGTGCAACGCCTCGGCGCTTTGCCCCTCTGCCAGCCGGAAGGGCGGCTTTATCGTGCCGTGAAAGCCATATTTGCGCGGCGTTTCGGTCAGGGCGGCCACCCGGCGCGGCAGGTCTGCCACCTCAGGATGCGCGACCTCGCGCCCCGTGGCGGCATCCCACCCGAGCCAGGCCGCGCCGAAATCCGCCAACGTGCCCGGCGGTGGCGCGTAATAGATGGCGTAGCGATCAAATCCGGTCATGTTGCCCCCTATGGCCGTCTTGCGTCACACCCCTGTGACGCCCATCAGCGATACCGCGTGAGACCTCAAGGAACCACCCATGTCTGATCTTATCCTCGCCAACGCCACGCTGGTTTTGCCCGACGAAACGCGCCGGGGCGCTGTGCGTGTGGTGAATGGCCATATCGCCGAGATTTCCGACGGCACCGGCGTTCCTGTGGGCGCGGTGGATTGCGAGGGCGACCTGATTGCACCGGGGCTGATCGAGTTGCACACCGACAATCTGGAACGCCACATTCAGCCGCGCCCCAAGGTCGACTGGCCCCACGCCAGCGCTATTGTTGCGCATGATGCCGAATTGGCGGGCGTGGGGATCACCACGGTTTTCGACGCGATGCGGGTCGGCTCGATCCCGTCGGGTAAGGCAAGTTATGGCGCCTATGCGCGCGGGCTTGCGTCGGAGTTGCTGGACCTGCGCGCGCGGGGTGCGCTGCGGATCAGCCATTTCCTGCATCTGCGCGCCGAGGTTTGTTCAGCCACGTTGAGCGCAGAGTTGGACGCCTTCGGCCCCGACGACCGTGTTCGTATTGTCAGCCTGATGGACCACACGCCGGGTCAGCGGCAATTTCGCGATCTGACCAAACTGGCGGCCTATGTGAAGGGCAAACACAGCATGACGGATGCTGATTTTGCCGACCATGTGGCGCAGTTGAAAGACCTGCGCGCGTGTTTTGGCGCGGAACACGAGGCGGCGGCGGTGGCGGCGGCGGCGCGCTTTGGGGCTGTGCTGGCAAGCCACGATGATACGACGGCGGCGCAGGTCGCGACCTCGGCGGGCTATGGCATCCGGCTGGCCGAATTCCCCACCACGCTGGAGGCCGCGACCGCCTGCCGCGCGCAGGGTATCGCCGTGATGATGGGCGCGCCGAACCTGATCCGGGGCGGCTCTCACTCCGGCAACGTCGCTGCTGGGGATCTTGCGCAGGCGGGGCTGCTGGATATCCTGTCGTCCGATTATGTGCCCTCGGCGCTGCTGTCCTCGGCCTTGAGGCTGGGCGAAATCTGGGGTGATTGCGCGCGCGGGCTGGCCACCGTGACGGCAGCGCCGGCGGCGGCGACCGGGCTGACCGACCGCGGGCGTATCGCGCCGGGCCTGCGCGCCGACCTGATCCGCATCCGCATGATCGACGCGACCCCGGTGGTGCGCGCGACCTTCGTGCAGGGCGTGCGGGTGGCCTGAGAAAGACTTGCGCGGCGCGCGGACGCGTTGCAAAACTTGAGCAGTTTCTTTGGAGTGTTCTTCATGCAAGATGCCTTCACCGCCCCCGGCCGTTTCTGGCGCGGCAATCTTCACACGCATTCAACCCGATCCGATGGCGTGCTGGAGCCCGCCGAGGTGGTGCGGCGCTATCGGGCCGAGGGGTATGACTTCCTTGCCCTGACCGACCACTTCATCGGCCTCTACAAATACCCGATCACCGATACGACCGGCTATCGCGATGCGGGCTTCACCACGATCCTGGGGGCAGAGCTCCATTCCGGGGCGATGGAGAATGGTGAGCTGTGGCATATTCTGGCGGTCGGCCTGCCTGCGGATTTCACCCCCGGCAACGCGCCGCATTTCCGCCCGGTGGCGGGGCAAGAAACCGGGCCCGAGATCGCCGCGCGGGCCGTAGCGGCGGGGGCCTTTGTCGCGGTCGCCCACCCGCAATGGTCGGGACTGACGCTGGCGGATGCGCGCTCGATCGAGGCGGCGCACGCGGTGGAGATATATAATCACGGCTGCGCCGAGGGGTGCGACCGGGCGGATGGGTTTTCCATCGCGGATCTTTTGCTGACCGAGGGGCGAAAGCTGAGCTTGATTGCCACCGACGACGCCCACTTTTCCGAGCCGGACCACTTTGGCGGCTGGGTGATGGTGAAGGCTGAGGAAAATACCCCGGAGGCCCTTTTGGCGGCATTGAAGGCGGGGCATTTCTATTCCTCTCAGGGGCCGGAAATCAGGGGCATCCGCTTCGATGGGAAGACCGTTGAGGTGGACTGTTCCTCGGTTCGGTCGGTGGTGATTCAGGGGGCCGGGTCGGGGGCAAAGGCGGTGCATGGGCAAAGCCTGACACGGGCGCGGGTTCCGTTTGATCGGCTGGGGGACTCGCCTTGGTTTCGGGTCAGTTTGATCGATCATGCCGGCAAAAGGGCGTGGTCCAATCCGTATTGGCGGTGAGAATCGGCGGGTGTCGCGCGGTCAAATGCTTGGTTAGTGCGCGGAAATAGAACGGTTTAGGCCTTCAAACTCCAATGCAAGATGCGCCAGAGGGGCGGCGGACAACGACGAGCGCCAGCCTTATGGGTGCGTCGATTTGGGACCATCGGAGCCGATGACACCCCGGCCCACCTGTGCAACATTCGGTGCGAATTGCCTTGGAAGGAAGCAGGATGGGTAAACCACTCAGTGCGACGGCGGTCAGTGTGACGGCGACCTATCGCGCCTTTATCTCGGCGCAGAATGGACGGAACGCGGCGGCTTTGGCGCCCCTGTTGCTGGAGGGCGAGGACTTTCTGTGGGTCACCGCGACCGGCGTGACGATCCGGGGCCGCGAGGCGGCGCTGGAGCGGTCCGCGGAAAACTGGCGCGGGACATGGTCGCTGGTGCCGGATTTTGACGCGGTGACGGTGATTGACGTGGCGCCAGAGGTCGCGCTTTTGCATGTGCCGGCGCATTTCACCTTCGCGCCCCCCGGTGAAGAGGCGCAGGAGGTCGAGATCAAGTGGTCGGGCCTGTTCCGCAAGGTTGGCGGCGGCTGGCGCGTTGCGGCGATCCAGTTGACGGCGGTGGCCTGAGGCGGCATCGCGGCGGGTTCACCCCCCAACCCACCCGACACGGGCGGGCGCTCTTCGCTGAAACTTTCCCCCGGACGTTTCCGGGCGCTCCTCACCCCTGTGGAGTATTTTTGCCAAAAAGAAATGGGGAGGTGGGAAGCGAGGTCTTGACGGGAATTATTAATCGAATAATCTAGATATATGGATAAGAAAAACGCCCTGTCGGCCTTCGGGGCCTTGGCGCAGCCGACGCGGCTGGATGTGTTTCGCCTGCTGGTGCGGGCGGGGGCTGAGGGCATGCTGGCGGGCGAGATCGCGGCGGCGCTGGGCGTGGTGCAGAATACCATGTCGACCAACCTGTCGATCCTGCTGGCAGCGGGGCTGCTGCGCAATGCGCGCGAGGGGCGCACGGTGCGCTATTTCGCGGATTTTGACGGGATGCGGGGCCTGTTGGCCTATCTGATGGAAGATTGCTGTGGCGGGCGGCCAGAGTTGTGTGCGCCGGTCATTGAAACCCTGACCTGCGGCTGCTGAAGGAGCCCTGACGTGAGCGATCCGGTTTATAACGTGCTGTTTCTCTGCACCGGCAACTCAGCTCGGTCTGTGTTGGCCGAGGCGATCTTGAACCGCGAGGGCCGCGGTCGGCTTCGCGCCTTTTCCGCCGGGTCGGACCCCAAGGGGGTGGTGCATCCGATGACGCTGCGGCTGTTGCAGGGGCTGGGCTATGACACCAGCTTTGCCCGGTCGAAAAGCTGGGATGAATTCACCGGGCCGGGGGCGCCTGCGTTGGATTTCATCATTACCGTTTGCGACAATGCGGCGGCGGAGACCTGCCCGATTTGGCCGGGCCATCCGGCCACCGCGCATTGGGGCATTCCGGATCCGGCGGCGGCAGAGGGCAACGAGGCAGAGCGCGCGCTGGCGTTTGATCTCGCCTATCGGCAGATGGCGCAGCGCATCGGGTTGTTTCTGGCGCTGCCCTTGGCCTCGATCGACCGCCTTTCGTTGGTACATAAACTGCGCGCGATTGGCGCTGAAGGGGCATGAGCCGCGCGCGGGCGCTGGCAGGAGAGGCGCTGGGCACCGGGCTGTTGGTGTGCACCGTGGTCGGCTCGGGCATCATGGCGCAGCGGCTGACCGGGGATGTGGCGCTGCAATTGTTGGCCAATACCTTGCCGACTGGGGCGATGTTGGTGGTGCTGATTACCGTGCTGGCGCCGGTGTCGGGGGCGCATTTCAACCCGGCGGTGACGGCGGTGTTCTGTCTGCGGCGCGAGATGGCGTGGCGACTGGGCTGGCTTTACGCGCTGGCGCAGGGCGTGGGCGGGGTGCTGGGCACCTGGCTGGCGCATCTGATGTTCGCTTTGCCGGTGTGGCAGGTCTCTGACACGGTGCGGAGCGGGGGGGCGCAGTGGCTTGCCGAAGGGGTGGCGACCTTTGGGCTGGTGTTTGTGATCCTTGCCGGGCTCAGGTCGCGGTCGGAGGCGGTGGCGTGGTTGGTGGGGCTGTATATCACCGCGGCCTATTGGTTCACCGCGTCGACCTCTTTCGCCAATCCGGCGGTGGCACTTGCGCGCAGTTTGACGGCGACGTTTTCGGGGATACGGCCGGTGGATCTGCCCGGATTTATGCTGGCAGAACTGGCCGGGGCCGGGGTTGCGGTGGCGCTGGCCGGCTGGATGTTGCAGGGCGCCCCTGAGGACGAGGCGCCCGTGGTGTAGCGTCAGTTGCCCAAGATGCCCGGAAGGCGCAGGCCGTATTCGCGGGCGCAGTCGAGCGCGATGTCGTAGCCCGCGTCGGCGTGGCGCATGACGCCGGTTGCGGGGTCGTTCCAAAGCACGCGGGCGAGGCGGCGGTCGGCGTCCTCGGACCCGTCGCAGCAGATCACCATGCCGGAGTGTTGCGAGAAGCCCATGCCGACGCCGCCGCCGTGGTGCAGGCTGACCCATGTCGCGCCCGACGCGGTGTTGAGAAGCGCGTTGAGGAGCGGCCAGTCGGACACGGCATCCGAGCCGTCCTTCATCGCCTCGGTCTCGCGGTTGGGGGAGGCGACGGAGCCGCTATCAAGGTGGTCGCGGCCGATCACCACCGGGGCTTTGAGTTCACCCGAGCGCACCATCGCGTTGATGGCGAGGCCGGCCTTGTGGCGGTCACCGAGGCCGATCCACATGATGCGGGCGGGCAGGCCCTGAAAGGCGATGCGGTCGCGCGCCATGTCGAGCCAGTTGTGCAGGTGTTTGTTTTCGGGGAACAATTCCTTCATCTTGGCGTCGGTTTTGTAGATATCCTCGGGGTCGCCCGAAAGCGCCGCCCAGCGGAACGGGCCGATGCCGCGGCAGAACAGCGGGCGGATGTAGGCGGGGACAAAGCCGGGGAAGGCGAAGGCGTTCGTCAGCCCCTCTTCCTGTGCGACCTGGCGGATGTTGTTGCCGTAGTCGAGGGTGGGGACGCCCGCGTTCCAGAAATCGACCATCGCGGCGACATGGTTTTTCATGCTGGCGCGGGCGGCTTTTTCGACCGCTTTGGGGTCGGTTTCCTGTTTCGCGCGCCATTCGGCGACGGTCCAGCCCTGTGGCAGGTAGCCATGGATCGGGTCGTGGGCCGAGGTTTGGTCGGTGACGATGTCGGGGCGCGGGCCACCGGCTTTCATGCGGGCGTAAAGCTCGGGGAACACGTCGGCGGCGTTGCCGATGAGCGCGACCGACTTCGCCTCGCCTGCCTTGGTCCATTGGTCGATGAGGGCCAGCGCCTCGTCCAGCGTGTGGGCTTTGGCGTCGCAATAGCGGGTGCGGATGCGGAAATCGGCGCGGGTTTCGTCGCATTCGACGGCGAGGCAGCAGGCGCCCGCCATCACGGCGGCAAGGGGTTGTGCGCCGCCCATGCCGCCCAGACCGCCGGTGAGGATCCAGCGGCCCTTGAGATTGCCGTCATAGTGCTGGCGGCCCGCCTCGGCGAAGGTCTCGAACGTGCCTTGCACGATGCCTTGGGTGCCGATGTAGATCCATGACCCGGCGGTCATCTGGCCATACATCGCGAGGCCCTTCTTATCGAGCTCGTTGAAATGGTCCCACGTCGCCCAATGCGGCACGAGGTTGGAGTTGGCGATCAGCACGCGGGGGGCGTCTTTGTGGGTTTTGAACACGCCGACGGGTTTTCCGGACTGCACCAGCAGGGTCTCGTCATCCTCCAGCGTTTTGAGGGTGGCGACGATCTTGTCGAAATCCTCCCACGTGCGGGCGGCGCGGCCGATGCCGCCGTAGACCACCAACTCGTGCGGGTTTTCGGCGACGTCGGGGTGCAGGTTGTTCATCAACATGCGCATCGGCGCCTCGGTCAGCCAGCTTTTGGCGGTGATCGTGGTGCCGGTGGCGGGATAGACGTCGCGCATGTTGTGGCGGGGGTTGTGCGTCATTTGAACGGTCCTTTCGGGTGGCGGACGCCGGGGGTTTTGCACCCCCGGACCCCCGCAGAGTATTTCAGCCAAGAAGAAGCGGAAGGGGCAGGGCGGCGGCGCGGGCGAGGTCACCAGAGGCGACTAGGCTGGCGGCGGCAACGAGGTCGGGGGCAAGGTAGCGATCCTCGTCCAGATGCGTCACGTCCTGACGGAAGCGGGCGATGGCGCGGCCGAGGGGTGCGGAGGTGGTGAGCGGCGTGCGGAAGTCGATGCCTTGCGCGGCGCACATCGCCTCTACCCCCAGGATCGCGTTCAGGTTTTCCACCATGCGGCCCAAGCGGCGCGCGCCGTGGGCGGCCATCGAGACGTGATCCTCTTGGTTAGCCGACGTCGGCGTGGAATCGGTGACCGTGGGGGTGGCGAGGTGTTTGTTCTCGCTCATCAATGCCGCCGTGGTGACCTCGGCGATCATCAGGCCGGAGTTGAGGCCGGGGTTGGGCGTCAGGAACGGCGGCAGGTCAAAGCTGAGCGTAGGGTCAACCATCAACGCCACGCGGCGCTGAGCGATGGCGCCGATTTCCGAGACGGCGAGCGCGATCATATCGGCGGCGAAACCTACGGGTTCGGCGTGGAAGTTGCCACCCGAGACGATGAGGCCCGCCTCTGTCAGCACCAGCGGGTTGTCGGTGGCGGCGTTCGCCTCGATCTGCAGGGTGCCAGCGGCCATGCGCAGCACGTCCATCGCGGCACCGGTGACTTGGGGTTGGCAGCGGATGCAATAGGGGTCTTGCACGCGGGTGTCGCCCTCACGGTGGCTTTCGCGGATCTGGCTGCCGTCGAGCAGGGCGCGCATGAAGGCGGCGGCCTCGATCTGGCCCGCGTGGCCGCGCAGGGAGTGGATTTCGGGTTGCAACGGGGCGGTGGAGCCCATGATGGCGTCGGTGGACATCGCCGCGGTAACGAGCGCGGTTTGCGCGGCGTTCCACGCACCGAACAGGCCCGCGAGCGCGTAGGCGGTGGAGAATTGCGTGCCGTTGATGAAGGCGAGGCCCTCTTTGGGGCCAAGCGCGATCGGGTTGAGGCCCGCGGCGGCGAGCGCCTCGGTTCCCGGCAGGATTGCGCCGCCGATTTCGGCCTGACCCGCGCCAATCAGCACGGCTGTCATGTGGGCGAGGGGGGCGAGGTCGCCCGACGCGCCGACCGATCCTTGGGCCGGGACGATGGGCGTGACACCGCGCGCCAGCATGTTCTCCAACAGCTCGATCAGCTCCCACCGCACGCCGGACGCGCCGCGCCCGAGGCTGAGGAGTTTCAGCGCCATCATCAGGCGGGTGGTGGCGCGCGGCATCGCCTCGCCCACGCCGCAGCAATGCGACAGGATCAGGTTGCGTTGCAGGGTGGCGGTGTCTTTCGGCGCGATCTTGAGGCTGGCGAGTTTGCCAAAGCCGGTGTTGACGCCATAAACGGCGGCGGTTCCGGCGGCGGCGGCGGCGATGGCGCGCGCTGCATGTTCCACGGCAGGGCGCGCCGCGCGGTCAAGGCGCGCAGGGGCCTCGGTCCGCCACAGGCGTTCGAGTTGGGCGAGCGTGGTGGCGCCGGGGGTGAGGGTTTCAGGCGTCAAGGTGGCCTCCGATCATGCGGGCGAAAAGGGGGGTGGGGCCGGTGCGATAGGCAAGCTCGGCGGGGTGGTGGGCGTGCCAGATGGCGAGGTCGGCACGTTGGCCGGGCGCGATGGTGCCCCGGTCAGTGAGGCCAAGCGCGCGGGCGGCGTTGCGGGTGGTGCCTGCCAACGCCTCTTCCGGCGTCATGCGGAACAGGGTGCAGGCCATGTTCATCGCGAGGCAGAGCGAGGTCATCGGGGCGGTGCCGGGGTTGCAATCGGTGGCGACCGCCATTGCGACGCCAGCCTCGCGCAGGGTGGCGATGGGGGGCAGTTTGGTTTCGCGCAGAGTGTAGAACGCGCCGGGCAGGATCACCGCGACGGTGCCAGACTTGGCCATCGCGGCGGCACCCTCGGCGTCGAGCCATTCGAGGTGGTCGGCGGAAAGCGCACCGTGACGGGCGGCGAGGGCCGCGCCGTGCAGGTTGGAAAGTTGTTCGGCGTGGAGTTTGACGGGCAGGCCCAACTCTTCCGCCACGCTAAAGACACGGGCGATTTGCGCGGGGGAAAAGGCAATGCCCTCGCAGAAGCCATCAACGGCATCGACGAGGCCCTCGGCATAGGCGGCGCGCAGGGCAGGGATCGCCTGTTCGCTCAGGTAATCGTCGGCGCGGCCCTTGTATTCCGGCGGGATGGCGTGGGCGCCAAGGAAGGTAGTGGCGACGGTGACGCGGCGGGAGCGGCCAATGCGGCGGGCGGTGCGCAGCATGCGCAGTTCGGTATCAACATCAAGGCCATAGCCGGATTTGACCTCGATGGTGCCGACGCCTTCGGCGATCATCTGGTCGATGCGGGGCAGGGCTTGGGCCAGCAGGTCATCCTCGGATGCGGCGCGGGTGGCGCTGACGGTGGAGATGATGCCGCCCCCGGCGCGGGCGATGTCCTCGTATGTGGCGCCGTTCAGCCGCATCTCAAATTCCCGCGCGCGGTCGCCGCCGAAGACGGTGTGGGTGTGGCAGTCGATCAGCGCAGGTGTGAGCAGGCGGCCGCCCATGTCGTGGCGCGGGGCGGATGCGTATTGGGCGGGAAGCGTGGTCTCTGGGCCGGTCCAAACGATGCGCTCGCCCTCGACCACCACGGCGCCGTCCGCAATCAGGCCATAGCCGCCCGTCATCGTCGCGATCTTCGCGTTGCCAAGAATCATCGCCATTTCGCTTGCCTTATGTCTGCGTGATGGGCTAATATGTCTGCACATAATAACCGCTGTCAAGGGAGTTTCCGATGGCCAAACCGATCATCCTCTGGGCCGCCGAGGCGCTGTTGCCGGAGGGCTGGGCGAAAGCGGTGCGGGTGGAGATTGCGGCGGGGCGTGTTGCCAAGGTGACGGCGGGGGCCGCACCCGACGGCACGCGCGTCGATGTGCTACTGCCCGCGATGGTCAACCTGCACAGCCATGCCTTTCAGCGCGCGATGGCGGGGATGACGGAACGGCGCGGACCTGATCCGCGCGACAGTTTCTGGACGTGGCGGCGGCTGATGTATGCCTTCCTGGACCACCTCACGCCCGACGACGTCGAGGCTATCGCCGCCTTCGTGCAGATGGAGATGCTGGAGGCGGGCTATGGCGCGGTGGCGGAGTTTCACTATCTGCACCACCAGCCCGGCGGCATGCCCTACACAAACCTTGCCGAGATGTCCGAACGCATCGTGGCGGCGGCGGTCGAGACCGGCATTGGCCTGACGCATCTGCCGGTGCTCTATTCGCAAGGCGGCTGCGATGGCCGCGCGCTGGGGCCGGGGCAGGCGCGGTTCGGCAATGAGTTTGATCGTTTCGTGCGGCTGCGCGAGGCGGCGGGGCGCGCGATGGCGGATCTGCCTGCCGACGCGGTGCTGGGGCTGGCCCCCCACTCGCTCCGCGCGGTCAGCCGCGAGGGGGTGGCGCAGGCGGTGGCCTTGGCGCCCGATGCGCCGATCCACATGCATCTGGCCGAACAAGTGGCCGAGGTCGAGGAGTTGCAGGCGTCTTACGGCGCGCGGCCGACCGAATGGCTGCTGGCAAACCACGCGGTTGATGCGCGCTGGTGCCTGATCCACGCGACGCAGATGCTGCCGGAAGAAACGCTGGGGTTGGCGAAAAGTGGCGCTGTGGCGGGGCTTTGCCCGATCACCGAGGCGAACTTGGGCGACGGCATCTTTGACGGCGTGCGCTATTTGGGCGCGGGCGGGCGATTTGGCGTGGGCTCGGATAGCAATGTGCGCATCGCGCTGGCGGAAGAGCTGCGCAGCTTGGAGTATTCGCAGCGTCTGGCCGAGAAAGGCCGCGCCGTGCTGGCGAGCCCCGAACGCTCCACCGGCCGTGTCCTGTATGAAGGCGCGGTTGCGGGCGGCGCGCAGGCGGCGGGGCGCGCCTCGGGGGCAATTGCGGTGGGGGCTTGGGCCGATCTGATGGCGCTGGATGGCAACCACACCGACCTGATCGGGCGCGAGGGCGATGCGGTGCTGGATGCGTGGATATTCGCCGGCGATGACCGCATGGTGGCCGAGGTCTGGTCGGCGGGGCGGCATCTGGTCTCTGCCGGTCGCCATGCGCGCCACGACGCGATCACCGCGCGCTATCGCACCACGCTTGCCGCGCTCAGGGGGCGCATGTGAGCGCGCCACAAGGCTGGGAGGCGATCCGCGCCGAGGTGCTGCGCCGGATCGACAGCCGCGTTTGGGCACCGGGCGCGTTGATCCCGACCGAAGAAGACCTTGCCGCCGAATTCGGCTGTGCCCGCGCCACCGTCAACCGTGCGCTGCGCGAACTGGCGCTGGCGGGCGTGCTGGAACGCAGGCGCAAGGCGGGCACGCGCGTCGCCACCCACCCGGTGCGCAAGGCGACGCTGGATATTCCGGTGACGCGGCTGGAGGTGGTGGGGCGCGGCCAAGTCTATAGCTTTCGCCTGCTGGCGCAGACCAAGGCCGTGCCGCCGCTGGCGGTTGCCAGCCGCCTTGGCCTTGCGCCTGGGGCCACGCTTTTGCACCTGCGCACGCTGCATTTCGCCGATGCCAAGCCCTTCCTGTACGAGGATCGCTGGCTGAACCCCGCTGTGCTGCCCGAGGGGCTGCCCCCCGATCTGGCCGAGATGTCGATCAACGAATGGCTGGTGAAAACCGTGGCCTATACCTATGGAGACATTTCCTTTTCCGCCGCCAATGCCAGCCCCGATGAGGCCGCATATCTGGACGTCGCCCCCGGAGCTGCACTTTTCATCACCGAGCGCACAACATGGGCCGGCGAGGCGCCGATTACGCTGGTGCGGCTCGCCTACGGGCCGGGCTACCGGTTGCATACCCAAGTGTAAGTGCGATTTCTTTTTGGCAAAAATACTCCGGGTGATCAGCGCCCGGAAACCTTCCGGGGGAAAGTTTCAGCGAAGAACGCCCGCCCGTGTCGGGCGGGCTGGGGGGCAGAGCCCCGGCGCTTACCGCCTCCCCAACCGTGCCCGCACAATCGCCAACAAGCGGCGATGCACATGCGAGGGGCGGTTGCGGATGTGAACCGCAGTATAAACCGGCTGCGGCAGCGGCGGCACGTCACTGACATAGCGCGCGCGGCCCTCATCGACCATTTGCGCGGCGGTTTCCTCCAACACAAAAGCCGAGCCGCCGAGGGTGGCCAAAAGCCCCGCGACGGCGGCGTTTTGGCCCGAGGCAATCGGGGTTTCGGCAAAGTCTGGCAGCATCTGGCGGTGCAGCAGCGCGAAGGCGGGCGAGTATTCGGCGCTGATATAGCTTTCCAGCCGGAGCCCGGCCCGGCGATCTGTTTCGGTGGAAATCAAGCGATAGCGCAACTCTCCCACCGTCTCAAAATGCAGGTCTGGCGTCGGGCGCGGGGTGAAAATCACGCCGAAATCCAACGCGCCGCGCGCAATGTCGAGGCACATCTGGATCGAGTAATCGAGCTCGATATAAAACGCGGTATCGGGCAGGGTTTTGCGAAACTCTGACACCCAGTCGCCGATGTGGCTGGCGGCCAAGTCATGCTGCATCCCCAGCCGCAGGTTCAGCGCCGAGGCGCCGGTGCTTTGCACGGCGCGTAGGCTTTCGGTCCACTCACGGCTCAGGCTGCGCGCGAAGGGCTCGAATTTCAACCCCTCGGTGGTCAGGTCGGTGCCTGCGCGCGAGCGGGTGAAGAGCCGCGCACCAAGCGCGGTTTCCAGCGCCTGCACGCGGCCCGACACGGTGGATTGCGTGACGCCCAGCCGGTCGGCGGTGCGGTGAAAGCTGCGCGTGGCGATCAGGTCTAGGAAGGTGTCGAGCAGGTCGATCTGCATGGAGTTTGCCTTGGGGCTCACTGATCGGAATATCCGATCAATAGCGCCGATATATCTGAATTGAAAGTGCTGCGAAGCCCGCTGATACTCCGCTAAATTCGGCTGGGAGGCGAGGCATGAGCGAGATACCGACAAGCGCGCGGGTGGTGATTATCGGCGGCGGCGCGGTGGGGGCCTCGGCGTTTTATCACCTTGCGAAAGCTGGCTGGACTGACGCAATTTTGCTGGAGAAAAACGAGCTTACTGCCGGGTCGACCTGGCACGCGGCGGGCAACGTGCCGACGTTTTCGTCAAGCTGGTCGATCATGAACATGCAGCGCTATTCGGCGCAGCTCTATCGCGGGCTGGGGGACGCGGTCGATTACCCGATGAACTACCATGTTACCGGCTCGGTCCGACTGGGGCACAGCCGCGAGCGGTTGCAGGAATTTCAGCGCGTCAAGGGGATGGGGCGCTATCAGGGCATGGACCTTGATATTCTTGGCCCCGACGAGATCCGCGCGAAATATCCGTTTCTGGAGACGCATGACCTGACCGGCGCGCTTTACGACCCCTATGACGGCGACATTGACCCCGCGCAGTTGACGCAAGCGTTGGCCAAGGGCGCACGGGCGCTGGGCGCGACGATCCTGCGGTTTTGCCCGGCGACGGGCGTGCGGCGCGAGGGGGATGAGTGGGTGGTTTCCACCCCCAAGGGCGAGATCCGTTGCGAAATCGTGGTGAACGCGGCGGGCTACTATGCCCGCGAGGTGGGCAAGTGGTTTGGCCGCGACGTGCCGATGATGGTGATGAGCCATCAATATATGCTGTTCGACACCATCCCCGAACTGGCGGCTTGGTCGGCAGAAGTGGGGCACAAGCTGCCGCTGCTGCGCGATGTGGATTCCAGCTACTATCTGCGACAGGAAAAGCAGGGCTTCAACCTTGGCCCCTATGAGAAAAACTGCAAGGCGCATTGGATCAGCCCTGACGATCCTTTCCCCGAGGATTTCAGTTTCCAGCTGTTCCCCGACGATCTGGACCGGCTTGAGTGGTATATCGCCGACGCGATGGCGCGGGTGCCTTTGCTGGAAAAGGCGAGCCTGACCAAGGTCATCAACGGACCGATCCCCTATGCGCCCGATGGCAATCCGCTGATCGGGCCGATGCCGGGGGTGCCGAATGCGTTTGAGGCTTGCGTGTTCACCTTTGGCATCTGTCAGGCGGGCGGCGCGGGCAAGGTGCTGGCGGAATGGGTGACAGAGGGGCAGACGGAGTGGGACATGTGGTCTTGCGATCCGCGCCGCTTTACCGGATTTGCCGATCAGAAATACTGCATTGCCAAAGGGATGGAGGTTTATGGCAACGAATATGCCATCCACTTCCCGCACCATTCATGGCCTGCGGGTCGGAACCAGAAGCTGTCGGCGGTGCATGACCGCATCGTCGCACTTGGCGGCGTGTTTGGCGTGGCGAACGGGTGGGAGCGTGCCAATTGGTATGCCGCGCCCGGCGAGGATACCTCGGAAGAGGGGACGCATACCTGGGCGCGCAAGGGGCCGTGGTTCGATGCGGTGCGGCGCGAATGTCTGGCGGTGCGCGATGCGGCGGGAATTCTGGACCTGCCCGGATTTTCGCGCTTTCGCGTGAAGGGCGCCCATGTCGCCGACTGGCTGTCGGCGCAGATCACCGGCAAAGTGCCGGCGGTCGGGCGGCTGGGCTTGGGCTATTTCGCCGACCACGACGGGCGCATTGTTACCGAGATGTCGATTGCGCGCATGGCGGCGGATGAGGTGTTGCTGATTACCGCCGCCACCGCGCAGGCGCATGATTTTGAATGGCTGCGCGACCACCTCGCCGAGGGGATGACCTTGACGGATGAGACCGAGGCGTGGTCGTGCCACATCCTGACCGGGCCGAATGCGCGCGCGGTGTTGGCGGGGGTGACGGATGCCGATCTGACGAAGCCGTGGCTGACCTGGCAATTGGCACATATCGCCGGGACCGAGGTGATGCTGATGCGGGTGTCGTTCGCGGGTGAACTGGGGTGGGAGATCCACTCGCGCGTCGCGGATACGGGTGCTGTGTTCGACGCGGTCTGGGCGGCGGGCCAAGCGCAGGGGTTGCGCCCGTTTGGCATGTTCGCGTTGAACTCCCTGCGGATGGAAAAGGGCTACCGCGCGTGGAAGGGCGATTTGTCGACCGATTATACCGTGGTGCAGGCCGGGCTGTCGCGCTTCGTTGATCCGACGAAATACGCGTTCCGCGGCCGGGCGGCGATCTTGGCCGAGATGCAGGCGGGGCCCGCGAAGCGGTTTGTCACGCTGGTGGTCGAGGCGGGCGAAAATGACCCGCCCTATATGTCGACGCTGTGGCACGAGGGCGCGGTTGTGGGCGAGACCACCTCTGGCTACTGGGGGCATCGGGTCGATAAGTGCATAGCGTTGGGCATGGTGCGCGCCGATCTGGCGGTGCCGGGCACAGCGCTGGAGGTCGAAATCTTTGGCGAGCGTTTTCCTGCCGTCGTGCAGGAGGATCAGCCGCTGTGGGACGCTAAAAACGAGCGCATTCGCGCGTGACCGGCGGCCGGGGCTCTGCCCCGGACCCCGGAGTATTTTTGCCAAGAAGAATGAGGGCTTAGGGAAATGGTTGAGGTTCCGGCGCGCGCGCGGGCGGTGATTATCGGGGGCGGTATCTCGGGCTGTTCGGTGGCCTATCATCTGGCCAAGCTGGGCTGGACCGATGTGGTTCTGCTGGAACGAAAGCAGCTGACCTGTGGCACGACATGGCACGCGGCGGGGCTGATCGGGCAGTTGCGCGGGTCACAGAACATGACGCGGCTCGCGAAATATTCCGCAGATCTTTATGTCAAGCTGGAGGCTGAGACTGGGGTGGCGACGGGGATGCGGCAGGTCGGCTCGATCTCCGTGGCGCTGACCAAGGCGCGGCACGAGGAATTGCTGCGGCAGGCGACATTGGCGCGCGCCTTTGACGTGGATGTCAGCGAGATCAGCCCGGCCGAAGTCAAGGCGATGTATCCGCATGTCGAGGTCGGCGACGTGGTGGGGGCGGTACATCTGCCGCTCGATGGGCAGTGCGACCCGGCCAATATCGCGATGGCGCTCGCCAAGGGCGCGCGGATGCGGGGGGCGAAAATCCTTGAGGGAGTGAAAGTCACCGGCGTCGCGCAGGCGGGCGGGCGCGTCACCGGGGTTGATTGGGAAACCGACGGCGAGCGGGGCCATATCGCGGCGGATGTGGTGATCAACTGCGGCGGCATGTGGGGGCGCGAGTTGGCGGGGCGGTCGGGTGTGACGCTGCCGCTTCATGCGTGCGAGCATTTTTATTTGGTCACGGAACCCATTGAAGGGCTTGGCCATTTGCCGGTTCTGCGCGTGCCGGATGAGTGTGCCTATTACAAGTCGGATGCGGGCAAGATGATGCTGGGCGCGTTTGAACCCAAGGCGAAGCCGTGGGGGATGGCCGGGATTTCGGAAGAGTTCTGTTTCGACTCATTGCCCGAGGATTTCGACCATTTCCAGCCGATCCTTGAGGCGGCGATGGGGCGGATGCCGATGTTCCAGACGGCGGGGATTCATACCTTCTTTAACGGGCCGGAAAGCTTTACCCCCGATGATCGCTATTATCTGGGCGAGGCGCCGGAGTTGAAAGGGTATTGGGTCGCGGCGGGGTATAACTCGATCGGGATCGTGTCGTCTGGCGGCGCGGGCATGGCCTTGGCGCAGTGGATCAATGATGGCGAGGCGCCGTTTGACCTGTGGGAGGTCGATATTCGCCGCGCGCAGCCGTTCCAGCGCAACCGGCGCTATCTGAAGGAGCGGGTGACTGAAACGCTGGGGTTGCTTTATGCCGACCACTACCCCTACCGGCAGGTGGAAACCGCGCGCGGGGTGCGACGCTCGCCGCTGCACGAGCATCTGAAGGCGCGCGGCGCGGTGTTTGGCGAGGTTGCGGGCTGGGAGCGGGCGAACTGGTTTGCGCGTCCGGGGCAGGAGCGGGAGTACCGCTATGACTGGGGGCGGCAGAACTGGTTCGACAACCAGAAGGCCGAGCATACGGCGGTGCGGACCGGCGTCGGCCTGTTCGACATGACCTCATTCGGCAAGATCCGCGTCGAGGGGCGCGACGCTTGCGCGTTCCTCCAGCGGATGTGCGCCAATGACGTGGACGTTGCGGCGGGACGGATTGTCTACACGCAAATGCTGAACGCGCGCGGTGGGATTGAGAGCGATCTGACCGTGACGCGGTTGTCGGAGACCGCGTATTTCCTCGTGGTGCCGGGGGCGACGTTGCAGCGGGATCTGGCGTGGCTGCGCAAGCACCTGACGGATGAGTTCGTCGTGGTTACCGATGTGACAGCGGCGGAGGCGGTGTTGTGCGTGATGGGACCGAAAGCGCGCGATCTGATGGCGGCGGTCAGCCCGGATGACTTTAGCAACGCCGCGCATCCCTTTGGCACCGCGCGGGAAATCGAGATCGGTATGGGCATCGCGCGGGCGCATCGCGTGACCTATGTGGGCGAGCTGGGGTGGGAGCTTTACGTCTCCTCCGATCAGGCCGCGCATGTGTTCGAGGCGCTGGAGGCGGCAGATATGGGGATGCGGCTCTGCGGCCTGCACACACTGGATTCGTGCCGGATCGAGAAGGCGTTCCGCCATTTCGGCCATGACATCACCGATGAGGATCATGTGCTGGAGGCGGGCTTGGGCTTTGCCGTCCGCACGCAAAAGGGCGCTTTCATCGGGCGTGACGCGGTGCTGCGCAAGCGTGACGAAGGGTTGAACCGGCGGCTGGTGCAGTTCCGTCTGACCGACCCAGAGCCGATGCTGTTTCACAACGAGGCGCTGGTGCGCGATGGCAAGATCGTCAGCATCATCACCTCGGCAAACTACGGGCATGCCTTGGGCGGCGCAGTCGGGCTTGGCTATGTGCCGTGCAAGGGCGAGAGCGCCGAGGCGGTGCTGGGCTCGACTTACGAGATTGAGGTGGCGGGGCGCAGGCATCGGGCGGTGGCCTCGCTGGCGCCGATGTATGACCCGAAAAGCGAACGGGTGCGGATGTAGGCGAGGCCGGGGGTAGCGCGCCCCAGGACCCCCGCGGATATTTTAGGACAGAAAATGGGTGGTGGGATGGACGTGATTGAGGAAGGCTGCGCGCCGTCGCGCAATCGGCGGTCGGGCGGGCGGGCGAATCGGGTGGCGGTGCGATCTGCGCCACTGGCGGACAACCTGCGCCCGGTCCGGGCGGGGATGTCGGGGGGGCAGTATAAGCCGCTGACCCAAGCCGGGATGGAGCGTATCCATCAGGCCGCGCTGGACGCGTTGGAGACGATCGGGTTGGCCAATGCACCGAAATCGGGCATCGAGATTATGACCGGCGCCGGGGCGATTTTAGGCGAGGACGGGCGGCTGCGCTTCCCGCGCGCGCTGGTCGAGGACATGCTGCGGGTCGCGGCGCGGGGTATTACGCTATACGGGCGCGACCCGGCCTATGACCTGCATCTGGAAGGCACGCGGGTGCATTACGGCACGGCGGGGGCTGCGGTGCATATCGTTGATCTGGAGCGGAACGAGTATCGCGACTCGACCGCTAAGGATCTGTATGACGCGGCGAAGATCACGCATCATCTTGATAACGTGCATTTCTTTCAGCGTGCCATGGTGTGCCGCGATATCCTCGACAATTACGAGATGGACGTGAACACGCTTTACGCCTGTTGCGCGGGGACCACGAAACATGTCGGCACCTCGTTCTCTGATCCCTCGCATGTGAAGGGCTGTTTTGACCTTTTGCACATGATCGCGGGGGGCGAGGACAAGTGGCGCGAGCGGCCGTTCGTTTCCAACTCCAACTGTTTTGTTGTGCCGCCGATGAAGTTCGCCGAGGAAAGCTGCATCACGATGGAGGCCTGTATTCGCGCCGGTATGCCGATGCTGCTGCTGAGCGCGGGGCAGGCCGGGGCGACGGCGCCGGCACCGATTGCGCTGGCGATTGTGCAGGCGGTGGCCGAATGTCTGGCGGGCGTGGTTTACGTCAACGCGATGGCGCCGGGGCACCCGTGCATCTTTGGCACCTGGCCCTTTGTCAGCGATCTGCGCACCGGGGCGATGTCGGGCGGCTCAGCCGAGCAGGCACTGCTGACGGCGGGATGCGCGCAGATGCACCAGTTTTACGGCCTTCCGGGCGGCGCGGCCTCGGGGATTTCGGACAGCAAGCTGCCCGATATGCAGGCAGGATGGGAGCAGGGCATCACCAACGTGCTCGCCGGGCTGTCGGGGTTGAACATGTGCTACGAGGCGGTGGGGATGCACGCCTCGCTGCTGGGATTCAGTCTGGAAAGCCTTGTGCTGGGCGATGACCTTTTGGGGCAGGCGATGCGTTGCGTACGCGGCATCGAGGTGAACGAGGATACCGTCAGCATCGAGGCAATGCGGCAGGTCTGTCTGGAAGGGCCGGGGCATTACCTGGGCCACGAGCAGACGCTGAGCCTGATGCAGACGGAGTATATCTATCCCGTCGTCGCCAACCGGATGAGCCCGAAGGAATGGGTCGAGGCGGGCAAGCCGCAGTTGTTGGATCGGGCGATTGCACGCAAGAACTCCATTTTGGCGAAGGCGGGCAACCAGATCGATCCGGAGATTGATGCCGCGATCCGCTCGGCGTTCCGTATTCATGTGGCGCGCTGAAATGTTCGATAATCGCAAGCAACTGTGGAATCATGCAGGATTGAGAGGCAGTAAATGACGCAATATGGCTATGTTGGATTGGGCAATCTGGGCGGCCATCTGGCGGCGAGCCTGCTGCGCAATGGCTTTGACGTGACGGTGCACGACCGTGATCGCAGCCTTGCCGACCGTCATCTGACGCTCGGCGGGCACTGGGGCGACAGCGCGGCGGCGGTGGCGGCGGCTTCAGATGTCGTGTTCACCTGCTTGCCCTCGCCCACGGTGTCAGAGGCGGTGCTGCGCGAGATGCTGCCTGCGATGCGGCCGGGGGCGACGTGGATCGAGATGTCGACGCTGGGGCGCGACGATGTTCTGCGGCTGGCGGCACTGGCGGAAAGCCACGGCGTCAAGGTGTTGGAAAGCCCGGTGACGGGCGGCGTGCACCTGGCGGGGCAGGGCAAGATCACTGTGCTGGCGGGTGGCGACGAAGGCCTGTTCAATACCCACCGCGACGCGTTGCAAGCGATGGGCGGCAAGATTTTCTACATGGGGCCGCTCGGTTCGGCAGCGATCATCAAGGTTATCACCAACATGCTGGCCTTCATCCATCTGGTCGCGGATGGCGAGGCGCTGATGCTGGCCAAACGTGGCGGGCTGGATCTGGGCCGCGCATGGGAGGCGATCACCGCGTCTTCGGGCAGCAGTTTCGTGCATGAGACCGAGGGGCAACTGATCCTGAACGGCAGCTATGACATTGCCTTCACGATGGATCTGGCGCTGAAAGATCTGGGCTTTGCCATGCAGTTCGGCCGTGAATTCGGAGTGCCGCTGGATCTGGCGGGGCTAACCAACCAGACCTTCGTCAAGGGGCGCGCGGCCTATGGCGGCCAAGCGCAATCGACGCAGATCGTCAAGCTGTTGGAGGATGTGCTGGGCACCGACCTGCGCGCGCCGGGCTACCCTGCGCGGTTAGAATAGCTTGGGGGTTGCCGCTGCCTTTGGCGCCGCCGCCTTTTTCGCGGGCACCACAGGCAGCGGGTCGGTGTCCGGATCAAGCTGCAGCCACCACGGTTTTTCTTCATCCTCGTCAAGGTTTTGCAGGATGCTGGAGATGTCGAACACCGCGAGGTAGCTAATCATGTCGGTGTGAGCACGCACCTCGATCCACCACTTCACCTTCTCGGCAGAGAGGCGGTCAGAGTTGCCCGCCGCCGTCTCGCCATGCAGCGGCTCGATGGCGAAGGGAATGCCGTGCGTGCTGTCGATTTTGGCATAGGGCACATGGCAGGCGCCCTTGAACAGTGTGGTCGCGATCGAGCGGCCCTGAATATCTTCGCAGCGCAGGTGGATGGTGTAGCGGCTGACCGCATTCACGCGCCGCGCGGTGCGAATGATGCCGCGCAAAGGCTCGCCCTGCACCGGTTTTTCGATCTCGATGCTGGAACGGCCGAACAAGCGCAGCCGCAGACCAGAGCGGACACCGGCGACCAGAAAAAACGGCCCGAAGGCGGCGGCGATGGCGGGCACCAGCATCACGATGCTTTCGTGGCGCACGTCCGGCGTCAGGCGCGACAGCCACCACAGCGATGCCGCGATAGCGAGCGCGCAAAACGACGCAGCGCGCATCGAATAGGCGCCCTCGTCATTAAGATCACGTTCCGTAAAGCGAACCGCTTCGGAGGAATTCAGGTCATCCTGTTGCCGAATATCTTGAGTCATTTCAGCTAAGTATTACACTCATCCGTCGCACCGCGCCACCGACGATTGCACGAAAACAGAGGCGATGCCAAGGCTTTGACGGTATCAACTGATCGTTTCCTTCCGTTACCGACCGGGGCCACCGGCCGGGCGCGTCCGCCATCAACGCCCGGCGAGAGGTTAGTCTGATTGCGATGTGGAGAGCTTGCGCCGCATCCTGACCCCACATGGCGGTGAGATGATGAAGAAACCTTTGACGACCAAGGCCCCCGCCGATCAGGGTGTGAAATACACCTGCCGCAGCTACCGCTGCCCAGCAATACGGGCACCAGTCTGGACATGGTGTGTTGAAGGCGCTGGCGAAGGGCAAGATCGGGTGCTCTTCAAGCCCTCCAACCCAAATGCCTCATCGACCCACCGCTGCGAAGGACGTAACTGTGGGCGATGATTGACAGATACTTCGCCACCGACATGCCGTTCTGGCGGTTCGCGCTGAACACATTGGCCGTCAGCGGCCTCTGCCTCATTCCATTGCTGCTGGTCTATGTCGGCTCGACGCCCGGCTTCGGTCCCATGCTGCTGGACGGCGGCACAGCACTCCGCCTGTTTCTGCGGCAAGTTGTGACGAACGGCCTGCTCGTCGTTTTCACCGTCAATTACACCGGCTTTTTCCTCTACGCCGCGTTGAAAGCAGAGCGGGGCCGCGACGATGCCTCGGCTCTGGTCCTGCTGATCGATCCGCCGCTGAGGGTCGTGCTGTTTATCCTCCTGCACGGACTGATCTATTTCCTCTCGGCAGACTGGTTCAGATCGTTCGGCGGCGACCACTGGCTGGCGTTGCGGGTGGTCGGGCCGACGTTGGCGCGCTCCGCCCTGTTTGCCAACCTCTCGGGTGTCTACTTTTACGCAACTCTTGGCAGCGCGGCCCCGGTCTACACGGTTGCCATCACTCAACTGCTGGCGAACGGCGCAGGACAGCGCACATGGTTCAGCCCGCTCCTCCACGCGCTGCCCCGCCGCTTCGCCGCCGTCCTTCTGGCCGTGGCCCTGTTCGCGGCCTGCGCGCTGTTGCTGACCGCGGTCGCGACGGGGATCGTGTACCTGCAAGCGCTGTAGGTTGACCTACCCCCAAGCGGACGGATCAAGGTGGAACAGGCCCGCCAACTGCTGGTAAACCGCCGGGCTTTCGTGCTTTAGCGCCGCTGGTCGCTCAAAGAAAACCTCGACCGCCACCGCGAAAAACTCCTCCGGTCCAGTCGCGCCATAGGCGGCAAATACCGTCGGGTGGCCGCTTTCGACATTGCGAACATGTCGTTTGAAGGCGCTGACAAACACATGCTGCCAATCCGCGACCTGTTGCCCGTTGTTCAGCACCGGCACGCCATCAGTATGGCCGGACAGGTTGTCGATTTGGTGGGCGAACTCGTGAAAGACGACGTTATGGCCGTCCTCTTCATCAAGCGCGCCCTGCTTTGCATCGGCCCAAGACAAAACCACCGGCCCGCGCGACCAACTTTCGCCCACCCGCACCGTTTCGCGCTCGGTCACCACATCGCCGTGGTGTTCAGTGGTGCGCGATTTGAACGCGCCCGGATACATGAGGATCGTGTGCAGGTCATCGTACCAAGTCTCTGTATTTACGACGAGAAGGCAGGCCTGCGCCGCAATCGACAGCCGCATCTCGTCGGTCACCTCAAGGCCGAGGCAGCCGACGAATTCGACCTGATCCAGAAAGACGTTGATCTTGCCTTCAAGCGTCCCGCGCAGGGCCGTCGGAAGCTTTCGGATCAACGGTACATATTGTTCCACGATGGCGCGCTGATGCCCCGTCAACGCCATGGTCAGCAGGCTTTTGCGAAACCGCTGCCGCCACCGCAGCCTCAAACCAAACGCCGCGACGCCGAGACCTATGAGGACGACAAATATCCACATACAGGCTTGCTACGCCGGGCGGTTCATAGAGGGAAGCGGAAACTTGTTGGGGGAGGAAAACACGCGCACAGGCGGTGGAGGTCGTGACTCCGCGAGTGCCTTGTCACGCCAACCCAAGGCAGGCACCGAAGCACGAATGAATCGCAACGTCAGCCCGACAGGGGGGCTTAATCATGAGTATGCCGACCAGCGCACAAGGCGCTGGTCGGCATATATTTCACGTCGCGGCGTTAGCCGACAACTGGCTTAGTGCGTGCCCGAGGACGAGGTCGACCCGTTGTTGCCTGCGGCAACGGCCAGAACCACCAGCGCCAGACCGCCAGCGATCAGGAGCGGCGACACCGACCCGGTCGATACGTTCTGAAGGGTAGCCGGCGCGACTGCCACCGGAGCCTCCATCGTTGGAGCCTTCAAATTGCCCGCGAAAACGCTAGAAGCGGCGAGCGCGAACGCGGTTCCAAGAATTAGTACCTTCATAGTCATTCTCCATTACAACTTCTGCCTAAGCGATCATCAGCAGGATACACTTGACATCACCCTATAATGAACCGGGCTAATTGGCAATCTGGATTGTTTGGGCCACAGGACAAATGCCTCATCATTTATCCTCATGTGGCACGTCGTCCACAACCCATCACTCGGGAGCGGCAGCCCGAACGTGGCGCCCCCATGCCAACTATCGGCGGTGCAGGCAATCAACCGTGGCGCGATAGGGCTCCGAAACCTGATTGACCGCGTATTCTAACAACTGGGCCGGACGACCTGCTGTGGTCTAGCGCGCGCCAACCGGGGCGAAGGGGCAACTCCCCCCCCAAAATCACCCGCACACATACACCGCCGACCCGACCACGACCACGCTCGCCGCCACAGCCGGGACCGACAAGGCCGCCGCAAGCCCGGTTCCGGCGCTCGACAAAAGCGACCCCAGACTCGCCTGCCCTCCGGCAAGGATCAGCACCCCCGACTGCCGCGCGACCGCCGTCACCCCCGACTCGTCGGCCTCCTTCTCGATCCGTCGCCCGACCCCGACGATCCTCATCGCCTGATCTGTCGTGGTGTTCACGATGCGGCAGGCTTTTGACACCCGCCGGCATTGCCCGTAGGCATCCCTCTCGCCCCGCGCCGGAAAGGTGTAGGTTTTCGCCTTCGGGTCCCAGTTCGCGCAGAACTCGGCGCGCTGATCCTCGGTCAGATCCGGCATCATGAACGCCACCACCACCGCCCCCGGACAGGTCTTGGCCCGCGTCATATAATGCTCGCGGAACGAGGAATAGACCGGCAGCGCGGTATCATACAGCAGCACCCGCGCCTGCCCCTGAACCGAGGCTTTGCAATTCACCAGCTCCGCCAGCGCGGGCGGGGCGCCAAGCAGTAGCCCGACAATAGCCGCCACCAAAACCTTCATCGCACGCCCTCCGATCTCCCCTCCCTTTACGCCGCCGCCTTAGGCCCGGGCAAGGTGGTGGTGGAGCGTCGGCTGATCAACGCCCACGTCGCGCGTGGGCCAAAGACGTCAACGCCGCTTGCCGCGCACCGGCAGCTTGTTGCCTCTGGGGCCGGACTGCGTGGGGGTGTTGGTGTGGTTTTCCGCCAGCAGCTTGCGCCACCGGTCAAGGCGCGCCGGGTCAAGCGTCCCGGCCTTGCTCGCCGCCTGAACCGCACAGCCCGGTTCGTGCGCATGGGTGCAATCGCGAAAGCGGCAGTTCGGCGCAAGCTCGGTGATCTCTGCGAACAGCGTCTCCAACCCGGCGGCGACGTCGCTGACATGCAGCGTGCGCATCCCCGGCGTGTCGATCACCCAGCCGCCGCCCTCAATCGCATGAAGCGAGCGTGACGTGGTGGTATGCCGCCCCTTGGCGTCGCCCTCCCGTATTCCGCCGGTCGGCTGCGCCTCCTCCGCCGACTTCGCGGCAAGGGTGTTCAGCAGCGTCGATTTCCCCACGCCCGAGGATCCGACCAGCGCGACAGTCTGCCCCAAGCCGCACCATGGCGCCAAGATCGCCGCCGCATCCGGCGCTTTCGCGTTGACCATAACAACGGCCAGTTCGCGTTGCAGCGCCGCCGCCTCTTGCTGATACCGCGCCGCTTCCGCCACCTGATCGACCTTGGTCAACACGATCACCGGGTTGGTCCCGGCCTCGTTCGCCAGCGCCAGATAACGCTCCAGCCGGGCGGGATTGAAATCGTCGTTGCACGAGGTGACGATGAAAAGCGTGTCAACATTGGCGGCGATCAGTTGTTGGGCACCGGCGCCCTCGGTTCGGCGTTGCAGCAGCGTCTTCCGCGCCAGCCGACGCAGGAACATATGGGTCTCCGGTTCGGCCAGAACCCAATCGCCCACGGCAAAATCAGTCGTTTTGGCGTGAATGGGCAGGTTGATCCGCACCGGGCCAACCGCAGATTCAGCGGTCAGCCGCGCGCGGTGGACGGTCGCGACGCGCAGCCGCGCAAGGCCGGTTTCCTCTGGCTCCAACTGGTCGTCATAGAACGCCGACCAGCCGAGGGCGGGCAATGACAGCGGGGGCGGATCGAACGATTGTGTCACTGTTGTATGCAGGGCCTTGGCATCGGGTGGCTACGCCTTCCCTTGGAAATATTGCCCCGCAACTGGTAGTGAAAATGGCGGCGAAAGAACAGCTTTATCGCGGTGCTGTCGGCGGGTCCGCGGGGCGAACCCAAGATCCGCGCGCACTCAGCCCCCCAAGACCGGAAAAATCCACGCGACAAAGGCGACCCGACCCAATAGGGTGCGCCATCAATTTTCCCCGGAAAACGGAGCGCTTTTTCCATGACTGCCAACACCCGCATCGTGCTTTCCAGCGACCACTCTGCCATTCCGCTCCGACAGGCCATTGCCGCCCATATTGCGGCGCGGGGCTGGGTGCCGGTGGACATCGGGCCGACCACCCCCGAAAGCACCCCCTATCCCCAGCACGGCGAGGCGGCGGCGCGGCTGGTCGCCTCGGGCGATTGCCGGTTTGGCATCATCATCTGCGGCACCGGCCAAGGCATCATGATGGCCGCGAACAAGGTTAAAGGCATCCGCTGCGGCGTCTGCGCCGAGACATTTTCGGCCCGCATGATCCGTCAGCACAACGACGCCAACATGCTTTCCCTCGGCGCGCGCGTGCTGGGCGAAGGTCTTGCGCTTGATGTGGTGGACGCCTTCCTCAACGCCAGTTTCGAGGGTGGCCGCCATGCCACGCGGGTCGAGATGATCAAGGCGATGGAGGGCTAGTGCTGCGCGCACTGGACGCCGCGCCAGCACTGGCGCAAAGATAGCGCAGGCCAGCCTAACCAGAGTTCCCAAATGCCCCCAGCCCAGCGAATGAGCGCCGCAGACGTGGCCAAAGCCATCGGTGTCGCGTTGATCTGGGGCATGGGTTTTGTCGTTGCCAAGGGCGGCACCGAAACCTTTCCGCCGATCTTGATGCAGGCGTTTCGCTTCGTTGTCACCTCGGCGGCGCTGGTGTGGTTCCTGCCCAAACCGGCGGGCAACATGCGCTGGCTGCTTCTTGCCACCTTCATCGGCGCAACCGTCCAATACGCGCTGACCTTCACTGGGCTGAGCGGCCTTGGTGCCGGTGTCGCCGCGCTCGTGGTGCAGACCGAGGTGCCTTTCCTTGTCCTCCTCGGCGCGGTGCTGATGGGCGAGCGTCCAACCCGACGCAAATGGGCCGGCATTGGCATCGCCTTTGCCGGTGTCGCAGCGATTACCGGCATCGGCCACCTTCAGGGATCGCTGACGTCCGTCGCCCTCGTTCTCGGGGGCGCTTTCACCTGGGCGCTTGGTCAGGTGCTGGTGCGCAAACTCCGTGGTCTGAACGGGCTTGCCGTCACCGGGTGGATCGCGGTTCTCGCCGTGCCGCAACTCTTTCTGGCGTCGTTTCTGTTCGAAACCGGTCAGCGCGCCGCGATCATTGACGCGGGCCCGCGCGTGTGGTTCGCCGTCCTCTATCTCGGTCTCGTCATGCAGGCGCTTGGCTATGCGTGGTGGAACGCGCTCCTGATCCGCCACGAGGTCGGTCAGGTCGCCCCGTTCCTTCTGCTGCTGCCAATCTTCTCGGTGCTGGGCGGCGCGTTCTTTCTTGGCGAACCGCTGCAACCGTCGCGCCTGATTGGCGGCGTCATCATCCTTGCGGGCGTCGCGCTGATCACAACCGACCGCCGCCGCGCGCTGCCGCCGCCGACGGTGATCGAGCCGGTGTAGCCCCTCTGTCGCGTCCTCTTCCCTCGCGTGGCTAAACACCGATCCTCTCGCGCGTCAGCGCCGTGAAGCGTGTCATGGATGAGGTGGGACGAACGCGGGCCGAGCGGATCAGCACAACGCGGCTTGGCAGCGGGGCACCGGCCACGGGCCGGCTGATGACGCTTCGCCCGTCGTAGGTCAAATCGTAGGGCACGTCGGTGGCAAGCAACCCGACGCCATGCCCATTCGCCACCAAAGACCGCAGCATCTCGATCGAGCCGGTCTCAGCGGCGATTTCGGGATGGGCGCCAACATTCTGAAACAGCGACAGGAAGTAGCCCCGGCTATGCGGCAAACCGATCAGGATCAGCGGGTCGGCGGCAAGATCGCGCAGATCAACCTCCGCCTGCGCGGCAAGCCGGTGGCCCGGTGGCAGCACCGCGCGGGGCGCAATATCGGCCAGCCACGTCACCTCTAACCCAGCGGGAAGCCCCACGTCATAGACCAGTGCAAGGTCCAGCGCGCCGGTCAGGACGTCACGCGTCAAGGTGCCAATGTCCCCTTCGGTCAGGCGCACAGTGTCGCCCGGATAGGCATCCGCATAGCTGCGCATCAGCATTGGCGCATAGCGCGGGCCCAGCGTGGAAAAGACGCCAAGGCGAAGCTCTTGGCCAAGATCCTGCGCCGTGCCGAAATGGATATTCGCCTCGGCCCGCAGCCCACGCAGCCGGGCGATCCGGTCCCGCCCGAACGGGGTCGGACGCATCCCTTGCCCCGGCAGGCGGAAAAACAGCGCAGCGCCGAAATGGGTTTCCAACTGCGCCACCGCTATCGAGACCGAAGGTTGCGAGACATTGAGCATTCGCGCCGCAGCAGCGGTTGAGCCGGTATCGGCCACGGCCAGCAGATAGTCGATTTGACGAAAGCTAAAGGGAATAGATTTCATCAATCTAATCTATTGCAAAGTATTATTTCTGCCTATTCCTATTTCGGTCCTATGCAGAGGTGGCACGTTTCCCTGCATCAGAGGATTGCCATGACCACCCGCCCCAAACCCCTGTCCGGCCTGAAAATCCTCGATTTCACGCGGGTCTTGGCGGGCCCATATTCCACCGCGCTGATGGCCGACTTGGGGGCGGATGTGATCAAGGTAGAGGGTGCCGAGGGCGACGAATACCGCCGTGTCGGCCCCTTCCGCGAAGGCGAAAGCGCGCTTTTCCAGACCGCGAACCGCGGCAAGCGGTCCATCGTTCTGGATCTCAAAAACCCGGACGATCACCAAGTCGCACTGGCGCTGGCCGACCGCGCCGATGTCGTCGTCGAGAATTTTCGCCCCGGTGTGATGGCGCGTTTGGGCTTGGGGCCCGACGTGCTGACCGCCCGTAATCCGCGCCTGATCTATGCCTCGATCTCGGGGTTTGGCCAAAGCGGCCCGAACGCCGAACGGCCCGCCTACGATATTATCGTGCAGGCGATGAGCGGGCTGATGGCCCTGACCGGCACGACTGACGGCCCGCCCACGATGGTTGGCGAGGCGGTGGCCGATGTGGCGGGCGGGCTGTTTGCCGCATGGGGCATCATGGCTGCGCTGTATGAGCGCGAAAGCACCGGCAAGGGCCGGGTGATCGACGTGGCCCTCTATGACGCGCTTGCGTCGATGATGCCAACCGCGGCGGCGCGCGTGCTGATCAGCGGGCAAGACCCGGTCCGCACCGGCAATCGCCACCCGCTGTCTGCACCGTTTGGGGTCTATCAGGCGGGCAATGGGCATTTCGCCGTGGCGGTGCTGAACGACCGGCTTTTCGCTCGGTTCTGCGAAACGATCGGGCGGCCCGAGCTTGCAACGCGTCCGGAGTTCGCCTCCGACGCCACACGGCGGGTGAACGAGCCCGCGCTGGCCGCGGCAATTGAGGGCTGGGCTGCGGCCCATACCGCCGAAAGCGCCGTCGCCACGCTGGCGGCGGCAGGCATACCGGCGGCGGCGCTGTCCTCGGCCCGCGAGGCATGGACGTCAGAGCAATCCGTGGCGCGCGGGTTGACCTCACCCGTGACCCACCCGCTCCTTGGGCCGATCGATGTGCCCGAACAGCCCGTCCATTTCGCGGGCAGTCCGCGCGGCGGGCGACGGGCGGCACCGGGGCTTGATGAACATGGCGCGCAAATCCGTGCCGAGATGGCGCAATAACATGACGGCATGGACGCAAGACGAGGCGCTGATCCTCGACCAGATCGAACGGTTCGCGGCGGAAGTGCTGGCACCGCGCGCAGCAGACTTGGACGAAAGCCAGACCTTCGCGGTCTGCCATCTGCCTGCGATGGCAGAGCTTGGCCTCATGGGCCTCAATCTGCCAGAGGTGGAGGGCGGTCTGGGCCTGACCGGCCCGGCGCTTTATCGCGCGGTCGAGATTATTGCCGGCGCTTGTGGCTCCACCGCGTCCATGTTGACGGCGCATTATCTTGCCACCGACAGCCTGCATCTGGGGGCCGACGCAGCGCTGAAGGCCCGTATCCTGCCGCGCGCGGCGGCGGGTGCTCTGGGTGCCTTCGCCCTGACCGAGCCCGAGGCCGGGTCGAACCCTGCCGACATGCGCACCACAGCCCGCCGCGAGGGCGCAGGGTATCGGTTGCGCGGTGCCAAAGCCTTCATCTCAAACGCTGGCGCCGCCGCGTTCATCGTGGTTTTCGCCAAGACGGACCCAGACGCAGGCGCGCGCGGCATCTCGGCTTTCGTGGTCGAACCGGCCCTTACGCCCGGCGTCGCCGTGGCGCGCGCCGAGCGCACGATGGGCCTGCGCGGCGGGCATGTATTCGGCGTGACATTCGACTGCTTCGTGCCCGAAGAAAATCGGATCGGCCCCGAGGGCAGCGGTTTCCGCACCGCGATGCGTGTGCTTGATAACGGCCGCATCGAGGTTGCAGCCCAAGCCACCGGTATCGCCGCTGCCGCCCTTGACGCCTCCGTCGCCTACGCCCGCACGCGCCATGTCGGCGGCCATCCGATTGCCGATTTTCAGGGCCTGCAATGGATGCTGGCCGACAGCGCCAACGACCTTGCTGCCGCACGCGCGCTTGGATATGCCGCCGCCCGTTTGCGCGGCTCTGGCGCGCGTTATTCAACCGAGAGTGCGCACGCCAAGCTGTTCGCCTCCGAAGCCGCGTGGCGCATTGCGGATCGCGCGCTACAGATCCATGGCGGCTACGGCTATTGCCGCGATTTTCCGTTGGAACGCTACCTACGCGACCTTCGGATCTTCCGCATTTATGAAGGCAGTTCTGAAATTCAACGCACGATCATCGCGCGCGGACTACTTGCGGATCCGACCTGAGGGCGGCCATCCCCGACCAAGCGAATGACTGGAAGGTGATGGCGGCGCGCTTGCACACCGGGCAACGAAGCGTAGCGAGAGCGCTTGGTCGGGCAGGGCGCGCTGGTGGTGGATTTCTCGCTTTACCTGCACCGGCTCAACTGGTCGGCGGTTGAGATCAGCCTGGTGCTCAGCGCGGCTTTGCTGTTTGGCCGCGTGCTGACGATGATTATCGGCCCCCTGAGCGACCGATTGGGGCGGCGGCGGTTTCTGCTGGGGTATCAGGCGGTGCAACTGCTGTCCGCCCTCGCCGCGTTGCTGTCGGGCGCTGCGCTGGTGCTGGGGGCGGCGGGCATCCTTGGCGGCTTCAGGCGCGGCGGCAATGGCGCGGCGGGACCGTTCTCGCCGGTCGAGCAGGCGTGGCTGGCGCAGAACGTGCCCGCGGCGGGGCGCACGCGGGTGTTCAGCCTCAACGGCGCGTGGGGCGCGGTCGTTTCGCCCGCTCTTCGCACTGGCGGCGCTTTCCTCGGTGATCTGCATTGGCCTGATCTGGGCTGCCGAAGACCGCGAGGCACCGCCGCCCGGTCCACACCCGACGGTCGCAAGACCCGCGCCAGAGACCGATCTCAAGACCGTGGTGCGCAAACGAGAGAACGGGCTGATGCTGCGGTTGGTGCTGGCCAACATGCTGAACGGCAGCGGCATCAGGATGACCGGGCCGCTGATTTCCTACTGGTTCGCGATCCGGTTCGGTTCAGCGAGGGGCCAGAGTTGATCGGGCCCTTGATGGCGGCGGGCTTCCTGCTGTCGGGCGCGGCCTCGCTGGCGACCGGATGGTTGGCCGACCGGTTCGGGGCGGTGCGGGTTGTCGTGGTGATGCGAAGCGTCGGGCTTGCCATGCTGATAGCCTTGGCAGCATCAACCGATGTCCCTTGCAGGCCAGGCCTATGTCGCGCTGATCGCGTTGGTCCTGTGGGTGCTGCGCGGCCATTTTGCCAAAGCCGACCGGCGTGCAGTCGGGCCGCCCGGGCCAGCCTGGGCCGCGCGTCCTGGGGCAGCCGTCATGCCGCCTTCAGGCTGGCTCTGCGGATGATCGGGTGCTATAGCCCGGGCCAATGTGCCACAGGGGCACGGACCCTGCAAACCCGACCACAGACGAGAAACGGCAGAAATCGGCGCGATGACGAGTCCTGATCTTTCAGCCCACCCGATGACGCGCGACGTGCGTGCGGCGGCTCGCCTGTCCGTCGCCCCGATGATCGACTGGACCGACCGCCACTGCCGCGTCTTTCACCGCACCCTCAGCCACCACGCGCTGCTCTACACCGAGATGGTGACGGCCCCTGCGATTCTGCACGGCGACCGCGCGCGTCTGTTGGGCTTTGACGCCTGCGAGCATCCGGTCGCGGTGCAGCTTGGCGGCTCTGACCCCGCACAACTGGCCGAGGCCGCGCGCATTGCCACCGACTTCGGCTATGACGAGGTCAACCTCAACGTCGGCTGCCCGTCCGACCGCGTGCAATCGGGCTGTTTCGGCGCGGTGCTGATGGAAAAGCCACAGCTTGTGGCCGAGTGCGTCGCCGCGATGCGCGCCGCCACCGCGCTGCCGGTCACGGTAAAATGCCGTATCGGCGTTGACGATCAGGTGCCCGACGAGGTGCTGCCTGCCTTCCTTGAAACCATCGCGGCGGCGGGGGCGCAACACGTCATCATCCACGCGCGCAAAGCGTGGCTTCAGGGCCTCTCGCCCAAGGAAAATCGCGAAATTCCGCCGCTGGACCATGCCCTCGTGCTGGCGATGAAACGCGCCTACCCCCAGATGGCGATCTCGATCAACGGCGGCATCAGCAGCCTGACGCAGGCGAAATCTTTTCTCGACCAAGGGGTTGATGGCGTGATGATCGGCCGCGCCGCCTATCACGACCCCGCCGCGATCCTGCTGCCTGCCGATGCCGAGATCTTTGGCGCCGCGCGCCGTATCGACGCCTTCGAGGCGGTGGAACTGATGCGCCCCTATATCGCGCGCCACCTGGAGGGCGGCGGTCGCCTGCACCAGATCACGCGCCACATGCAGGGCCTGTTCCACGCCCGCCCCGGCGCGCGCAGTTGGCGACGCATCCTGTCCGAGCGCGCCAATGCCCGCGACGCCGGGCTTGACGTGCTGGACGCCGCGCTGCACGAGGTGCTGTATCCCGCCATCACCGAGGCTGTCACCGACGCCGCCTGAACCCCGCGTTTTTGGATATTTGCACCAAAGCAACCGGGCGCCTTACCCCTCCCATTGCTTTGGTCGAAATATCCCCGCCGGAGGCTCCGACGCCAGCCCCTCAGCGCTCCAGCCGCGCGTTGCGCCCGCCGCGCCGTTTGGTCAGCATAGAGCTGCGGTCGGGCAGCGCCGCCATGATCTCGCGCCGCGCCTCGGGGGTCATCTTGGACCATCCGGCGATCTCGTCGATGGTGCGGTTGCAGCCGACGCAGATGCGCGCCTCGGGGTGGACAACGCAGACCTTGACGCAGGGGCTTTCGACCTCTTCGCGTTTCCAGACTTCGTCCATCATTCGTCCTTTGCCCAACGGATATGCTGCAAGCGGTCCAGCACGCCTTGCAGAATATAGGCCGCCGCGACGTGATCGATCACCTCTTTGCGACGCTTGCGCGATGTATCCGCCTCTAACAGCGCGCGTTCGGCGGCGACGGTGGACAGACGTTCGTCCCAGAAGGCAATCGGCAGATCGGTCAGGCGCGACAGATTGCGCGCAAACGCCCGCGTCGATTGGCACCGCGCGCCCTCTGATCCGTCCATGTTCAGCGGCAAGCCGAACACCAGCCCGCCCAACTCGCGCGACTTGGCAATCGCCAGCACCGCCGCCGCGTCCAGCGTGAATTTGCTGCGCCGGATGGTTTCCTGCGGCGTCGCCACCGACAACAGCCGGTCTGACACCGCGACGCCCACCGTCTTTTCGCCCAGATCGAGCCCGCCAAGCGCGCGCATCGGGGGCACCACGCGGGCGAAATCCTCGATGCTGTCAAACACGCTCATCCGGCGACGCCCACTTTTTCCGCCGCAGCCTTGACCGGGGCGAGGTCGGCGTCGTGCCCGGCAAACGCGGCCTGCGCCTTGGTCCAGACCTCGCGCGCCTTGTCGGTCTCGCCCAGCACGCCGTAAGCGTTGATCAGCTTGGCCCATTCGGCCGGAGAACCGCCCTGCGTCGCCAGCCGTTCGGCCAGTTGCGCCACCATGCCCTTGATCATCTGCTGGCGGTCGCCCGCGCTCATGCCCTGCGCCGTCGCCATGTCGCTGGCCGTCGGGCCAGCGGTGTCCCCTGCCAGCGGGGGCAGCCGGTAATTGATGCCGCCCGCCGCGGCGAGTGGTTCAATCTGGCTGCGGATCGGGCCAAACCACGGATCGGTCGGCTTGCTGCTGGCCAACAGCGGCTGCCACAACTCAAACGCCAGATCGGGGCGCCCGGTTTCGCCAAACATCAGCCCGGTGTAAAAGCGCGCAGCGCCATCCTTGGGGTCCAGTTTCAGCGCCTGCGCCAGCGCCTTGTCCGCCTCGGGCGAGACCTCGTTATTGGCGGCAAGGATCATCAGGCCGGCGAGGGCAGAGTAGTCCTTGGCCTGAACCTTCGGCCCCAACACGCGCACCACCTCTGCCTGCGCGCGCCACGCCGCAGGATACAGCCCCAACGCCGCCGCGCTTTGCGCCAGCGTGCCTTGCGCCGCCAGATCGTCGGGCTTGGCGGTCGCCGCCTTCTGCGCATCCTCCAGCGCCACATAAGCCGCCGCCAGCTTGTTGCCCGCATCCAGCGCCAGCGCCTTTTTGAGGGCGTCCTGCGCCTCTGGCCCGATCACCCCTTGCGCCGCGCGCACATCCAGATCGGCCAGCGCCGCGTAATCCTCTGCCACAGCATTCGCACCCTTCAGCGCGATCACCTTGCGTTCGGCCACCGCTGCCGACGTGTAATTTGCCAGCCGCGCTTCGTATTGCGCCAGAAACTGCTGGCCCTTCAGATCATCGGGATGCGCCGCCACCGCTGTGCGTAGCTTGGCGATCAGGTCCATCGTTTTGGCATCCACCCCCGTCATGTCGGGCGAGGCGGCAATCTTTGCCTCCAACGCGGCTTGCGAGGGGCGGTCCGCCCGCATCTGCCGCGCCTCTGACATGCGCAAAGCGATCGGCAGGTCGTTATAGCCCGGCGCGCCGATGCGCTGGTAAAGCCACAACGCCCCCACGCCCAGCACCATCATCAGCCCCGCCGCCACCCAAGTCACCGTCTTGGGCGCGCGCACCTCCGCCTCGGCGCCGCTAAGCGCACGGTCAGCCTCCAGCACGCGGCGCGCCACTTCGGTGCGCAACCGTTCCGCCTCGTCCGCGCCGATCGTGCCGCGCGCTTCGTCGCGGGTGATCTCTTTCAACTGGTCGCGATAGACCCGCAGGTCATACGCCGCTGTCGGCTCTTCGCCTGCGCCGCCGCGTCGCAACGTCAGGATCAGCAAAAGCGTTACCGCGATGGTCATGCCGCTGGCGGCGATCCAGAAACCCATGTCGACCCTCCTTAGGAGCCTCCCATGTAAGGCCTAACGCCACAGGGAAAAAGGCCCAAACCGCCGCAGGCACGGCAATGCGCGCATGGCAGCCCTGCGACGCACCCGCGCATGTCGCATTCTTCTTCGATTGTGCCGCTCGCAGGTGCGGCTATAACCCAAGGCTGATCCAGAACCAACCTCAGGCCGCGCCCGTCCACAGCAGGGAATCGATCCGCCCATGACCCGCTATTCCGTTTTCGCCATCGCCAAAGAAGCGCTTCGTTTCCATCAGGGGTGGGAGCGTGCCTGGCGCTCGCCAGAGCCGAAGAAATCCTACGACGTGGTGATCGTCGGCGCGGGCGGCCACGGCCTTGCCACCGCCTATTACCTTGGCAAGAATTTCGGCATCACCAATGTCGCCATCATCGAAAAGGGCTGGCTTGGCGGCGGCAACACCGGCCGCAACACCACGATTATCCGCTCGAACTACCTGCAAGACCCCTCTGCCGCGATCTACGAAAAAGCGCGCAGCCTGTATGAGGGGCTTTCACAAGATCTCAACTACAACGTGATGTTCTCCCCGCGCGGCCTGCTGATGCTGGCGCAAACCCACCACGAGGTGCGCGGCTACCTGCGCACCGTCCATGCCAACATGCTGCAAGGCGTGGAAACCTCGTGGATCGAACCGGCCAAGGTCAAGGAACTGGTGCCGATCATCAATATCGACGGCCCGCGCTATCCGGTTCTCGGCGCGCTCTATCAGGCGCGCGGCGGCACCGCGCGCCACGACGCCGTCGCATGGGGCTATGCCCGCGCCTGTTCGCAAATGGGCATGGACATCATCCAGCAATGCGAGGTGAAGGGCGTCACCCAGGAAAACGGTCAGGTCACCGGGGTTGAGACCACCAAGGGCCATATCGGCACCAGGAAGCTCGCCATCGTCGTCGCCGGCCACTCCGGCCAGGTCGCTGAAATGGCGGGCTTCCGTCTGCCGGTCGAGGCGGTCGCCTTGCAAGCGCTGGTGTCAGAGCCGATCAAGCCCTGCATCGACGTCGTCGTGATGGCCAACACCGTGCACGGCTACCTGTCGCAATCCGACAAGGGAGAGTTGGTGATCGGCGGCGGCACCGACGGCTTCAACAACTTCACCCAGCGCGGCTCGTTCCAGCACATCGAGGAAACCCTGCGCGCTTTGGTCGAGACCTTCCCGATGATCTCGCGCCTCAAGATGCTGCGCCAATGGGGCGGCATCGTTGACATGACCGGCGACCGCTCGCCCATCCTGTCGAAAACCCCGCTGGGCAATTGCTTCATCAACTGCGGCTGGGGCACCGGCGGCTTCAAGGCGATCCCCGGTTCCGGCTGGGCAATGGCCGAACTGGTCGCCAAGGGCGAGCCCGGCCCGCTGGCCGCCGCCTTCGGCATGGACCGTTTCCGCGAGGGGCGCTTCATCGACGAGTCCGTCGCGGCAGGGGTGGCGCATTGATGCCTCTCACCCGCACCGAAACCAACCACACAATCATGCGCATGAAAAACATACGATTGCTGCATGAAAAACATATCCCAGACGGAGGCCCGGCATGCTGACCCTTGAATGCCCCTATTGCGGCGTAAAGGCCGAGGAAACCGAGCTTTCTCCCGGCTACGAGGCGCATCTGAAACGCTTTGGCGCAGGCTCCTCGGATGACGATTACGAGGCCTATATGTTCGCGCGAAAGAACCCAAAAGGCGTGCATTTTGAACGCTGGCGCCATGTTTATGGCTGTGGAAAATGGTTCCTCGCCGCCCGCGACACCGCCACGTTAGAGGTTTTCGGCACCTATCCCGCGCAGTCCAAAGCGCCGCCCGAAGACCTGATTGCCCGCATCAAAGCCAAGCGCCCCGAATGGGAGGGCTATAAATGAGCACCCGTCTCTCCAAAGGTGGTCGCCTGATCGACCGCGCCTCGGCGCAGGAATTTTCGTTTAACGGCAAGCGGTTGCGTGGGTTTAAGGGCGACACGCTCGCCGCCGCCCTGTTGGCCAACGATCAGGTGATGGTCGGCCGCAGCTTCAAATACCACCGCCCCCGCGGCATCGTGGCCTCCGGCGCAGAAGAGCCGAACGCGCTGGTTAACCTTGGTAAAGGTGGCCGGTTCGAGCCGAACCAGCGCACCACCACCACCGAACTGTTCGACGGCGCCAGCTTCACCAGCCAGAACCACTGGCCCAGCCTCGAATTCGACATCGGCGTGCTGAACAACTACGCCGCCCGCATGTTGCCCGGCGGGTTTTACTACAAAACCTTCATGTATCCCCGCGCCGCGTGGAAGCATTTGTTCGAGCCCATCGTCCGCCAATCCGCCGGCCTCGGCCAAGTCCCCAAAGACCCCGACGCCGACCGCTACGAGTATGTATACGCCTTCACCGACATACTAATTGTTGGGGGTGGCATCGCCGGACTGCAAGCTGCGCTGACCGCCGCGTCGTCCGGTGCGCGCGTCATGCTGATCGAGCAAACCCCCCACTGGGGCGGCCGCGCCCCGGTTGACGGCGTCTCCATCGACGGCAAACCCGCTGCCGAATGGATCAAGATCGCCGTCGAAGCACTTGAAAACATGGGTAATGTCACGCTGCGCCTGCGCTGTATGGGGGCAGGGGTCTATGACCACGGCTATGTGTTGGCCGACGAGAAAGTCGCTGACCACACCCCCGGCGACGGGCGCCCGAAACATCGGCTTTGGCGTATCCGCGCCGCCCGTGTCGTCACCACCACCGGCGCGATAGAGCGGCCTTTGTCCTTTGCGGGCAATGACATACCGGGCGTGATGCTGGCGGCGGCGGTGCGCGATTATGTGGTGAACTACGCCGTTTCCCCCGGCGACCGCACTGTGGTTGTCACCAATAACGACGACGCCTACCGCACCGCCATCGCGCTGGTCGAGGTGGGGCTCTCTGTTCCCCTCGTGATCGACGCGCGCCCCACCGCGACCGGTGCTTTGCCAGAAAAAGCGCGTGCCATGGGCATCCGTGTCGAAACCGGCCGCGCTATCGCCAAGGTCAAGGGCTCGCGCCGCGTGACCGGCGTCGCCATCTGCCAGCAGGCGGGAGAAGGCACTGTTATTGAAGAGATTTCGTGCGATACGGTTGCCATGTCCGGCGGTTGGTCGCCTGTGGTTCACCTGTGGAGCCATTGCGGTGGCAAGCTGATTTGGGACGCAGCGCAGGCTCATTTCCGCCCCGATGCGACGCGCCCGCCGACTGGTGCAGATGGCCAGGGTTTTGTGATTGCGGGCGGGGCCGCCAATGGCGCGTTGCAGGCTGAAGCCACGCTTTTCGATGCCGCAAACGCTGGTAAGAACGCCGCGCAAGGCCTTGGGCGCACTGCAAAATCAGACCTCTCAACCGCCTCGGCGGAGGCAGAGCAGCCGATGGCGCCGATCTGGGTGATGCCGCAGGGTGCGAGCGTGCAGTTGCGCTCCAAAATGTGGCTGGATTTCCAGAACGACGTGAAGGTCTCTGACGTGCAACTCGCCGCGCGCGAAGGCTATACCTCGGTCGAACATACCAAGCGTTACACCACCTTGGGCATGGCGACGGATCAGGGAAAACTTAGCAACATCAATGGCTTGGCAGTCCTTGCTGATGCGCTGAACGCTGAGATTCCGCAGGTGGGCACCACCACGTTCCGTCCGCCCTATACCCCGGTTACGCTGGGCGCCTTGGCCGGTGAGGCGCGCGGCGAAATCTTTCAACCGCTGCGCCGCACGCCAATCCACGAATGGCACGAGGCGAATCGGGTGGAGTGGGAGCCGGTCGGCCTTTGGCGCCGCCCCTACACCTTCAAGCGCAGCGGCGAGACCACTGAACAGGCAGTTCACCGCGAGGTCGTCAATACCCGCACCAATGTCGGGCTGCTGGATGCCTCGACACTGGGTAAGCTGTTGGTCAAAGGGCCCGATGCGGGCAAATTCCTCGACATGTTGTATACCGGCGTGATGTCCACACTACCTGTGGGCAAGTGCCGCTATGGCCTGATGTGCAATGAAAACGGTTTTCTGTCGGATGACGGCGTGGTGGCGCGCATCAGCGAGGATAGCTGGCTGTGCCATACCACCTCCGGCGGGGCCGACCGCATCCACGCCTGGATGGAGGACTGGCTGCAATGTGAGTGGTGGGACTGGAAGGTCTACACCGCCAACCTGACCGAACAATATGCGCAGGTGGCCGTGGTTGGCCCCAATGCACGGAAAGTATTGGAAAAACTCGGCGGCATGGACGTGTCGAAGGAAACACTGCCCTTCATGCAATGGGCGGATGGCATCCTCGGTGGCTTCCCTGTCCGGGTCTATCGCATCTCTTTCTCGGGCGAGTTGTCGTATGAAATCGCGGTGCCCGCCGGGCTTGGCCGCGCCTTCTGGGATGCTTGCATCGCAGCGGGGGCAGAGTTCGGCATGATGCCCTATGGCACCGAAGCGCTGCATATCATGCGGGCGGAAAAGGGTTTTATCATGATCGGCGATGAAACCGACGGCACGATCATTCCGCAGGATCTGGGCCTTGGCTGGGCGATTTCCAAGAAAAAGGCCGACTTCCTCGGCAAGCGCGGGCAGGAACGTGTGCACATGACCGACCCCGAGCGGTGGAAGCTGGTGGGGCTGGAAACGCTGGACGGCTCGGTGATCCCGGATGGCGCGATTGCGGTTGCGCCGGGGGTCAACGCCAATGGGCAGCGAAACACCGAAGGTCGTGTAACATCAACCTATTACTCGCCGACGTTAAAGCGCGGCATCGCGATGGGGCTGGTGCGGCGCGGGCCGGAACGGATGGGCGAGACGGTGGAGTTCCCGAAGATCGGCGGCGGCTCGGTGACGGCGCGCATTGTCGATGCGGTGTTCTTCGACAAAGACGGGGAGAAGGCGAATGTCTGAGGCAATCTCTGCATTGGGCGGCGCCCGGTTCGAGGGCTATGTCACCGTGGAAGAGGTCGGCCCGGTCGGCATGATCACCCTGCGCGGCGCGCTCGGCTCACCAACGCTGGCCAAGGCGGTCGAATCGGTGATGGGCGTCGAGGTTCCCGCCTCGCGCCGCATCGAGACGGCGGGGACGAAATCGGTGGCATGGATGTCGCCGGATGAGCTGCTATTGGTGCTGCCCTATGCCGAGGTGACGGCAACGCAGGCCGCGCTGACGGCGGCGCTGGGCAAGGATCACGCGCTGGCGGTTGACGTCTCCGACGCGCGCGCTGTGTTCCGCATCAAGGGCGACAAGGCGCGCGAAGTGCTGGCCAAACTGTGCCCTGTCGATTTGTCCCCCGCGGTTTTCCACGCAGGCGAGGTGCGCCGCACCCGCGCGGCACAGGTGGCGGCGGCCCTCTGGTTGAGCGGCGGGGATGAGTTCACGCTGGTCTGCTTCCGGTCGGTCGCGGGCTATGTGATGGGCCTGCTCCGCGCCTCGGCCGCGCCGGGGGGCGAGGTGGGCCTGTTCTGACCGGCAGTTTCCCAGGGCGAATTTGTGAGGCTCCGCGCAATCTTCGATTGACGTTTTCCCCGGTGCGGGAAAAGCTGGGCCCGGAAAATCAATCTGGGGAACGGACGTGAAGGTATTTCGTATTGGGGCCGGTCTGGCTATCGGCGCGGTGATGGTGTTGTCCGGCATGACGGGGGCACTCGCGAAGCAATCCAGCCTTGTGATCGCGCCGGGCTCGACCGTTTACGATTGCCAGATGGGGATGCACGAGTCGTTCATTCCTCCGCGCATCCTGCTGATCCGAGACCCTTCGACACATAAGGTCGCGATCTACGACGGCTATGTGAAATCGGTCTACGGTCGCCCGCTGTGGGCCACCACTGAAGAGGATACGCCCCAGCATCTGATGCTGATTTGGACCGTCAAGAACCTGAAGGGCGACACCAACCGCGGCAGCTCGACCAACGTCGATATTCACTACAACGCGACCTACGTCACGGGCAGCCGATCCATCACGATGACGGCACAGGTCATGGGTTACGTTAACCCCGAGTCGCAGGGCACCGGCAGTTGCACGCAGCGCTGATTGCCGATGAGTGCGGGGCTGCCAAGGGGGCACGGCGCTGGTAACGCTTTGCGCGGGGGGCAAACGGCGTAGAAAACGGCGACTTTGCCGTCGCTTTTGCTTTCTGCGCTACAAAGTGACCGGGTGGTCGGGTGGGTATGCGCCCGTCAACCCTTGACCTTCGCCGCTTGAAGGCCCTTATTCCACCCATACCTTCACTCTGCGCGAAAGGAATTTTCCGATGTCTTTTACCCTTCCCGAGCTTCCCTATGCCCATGACGCGCTGTCCGCGCATGGCATGTCGAAAGAAACGCTCGAATACCACCACGACCTGCACCACAAGGCCTATGTCGACAACGGCAACAAGTTGATTGCTGGCACCGAGTGGGAAAACAAATCGGTCGAGGATATCATTCGCGGCACCTATGCCGCTGGCGCCGTGGCGCAGAATGGCATCTTCAACAACGCCTCACAGCACTGGAATCACGCACAATTCTGGCAAATGATGGGGCCGGGCAAGAAAGCGATGCCGGGCGCGCTGGAAAAAGCGATCGTGGAAAGCTTTGGCTCGGTGCAGAAGTTCAAGGATGACTTCGCGGCTGCGGGCGCGGGTCAGTTCGGCTCTGGCTGGGCTTGGCTGGTCAAGGACAAGGACGGCGCGCTGAAGGTCACCAAGACCGAGAATGGCGTCAACCCGCTGTGCTTTGGGCAGACCGCGCTGTTGGGCTGCGACGTGTGGGAGCATTCCTACTACATCGACTTCCGCAACAAGCGCCCGGCCTATCTGACCAACTTCCTCGACAATCTGGTCAACTGGGAAAATGTCGCGTCGCGCCTGTGATGGGCATGTGACGCCACTCTGAAATCTGCGGAAAGGCCTGTCGGGGATCGTCTCGGCAGGCTTTTTACGTTGACGTCAGGGGGCAGCGTCAGGACAGCGCCGCGCGCAGGACGCGCGCCAGCGCAGGCACATCGGGTGCCAAAGTGATGTAATCGCGCATTGCCGCCTCGGCGAAGCCTTGCGCTATGACGTGATCAAGCAGCGCCAGCAGGGGCTGCCAGTAGCCCGCCGTATCCAGCAGCACGATAGGGCGCTGATGCAGACCCAACTGCCGCCATGTCAGCACCTCAAAAAACTCATCCAGCGAGCCCGCGCCGCCGGGCAGCACCACGATCACGTCCGAGTTCATGAACATGACCTTTTTGCGCTCGTGCATGGTTTCGGTCACTACTAGGGTAGTCAGGTCACGCTTGCCGACCTCACGCTTTTCCAGATGGGTAGGGATCACGCCAAAAGTTTCCGCCCCCGCACCCTGCGCCGTGCGTGCCACTTCGCCCATCAATCCGATGTCGCCCGCGCCATAGACCAGCCGCCAGCCCTCGTCGGCGATCAGCGCACCAACCGCCTGCGCGTCGCTGACATAGGCGGGCAAAACCCCATTGCGTGAGCCGCAGTAGACACAGACAGAGCGGTTCGGACGGGACATCGGGCTCTCATTTCTGAAAAGGGTTGCTTTGACCCCTGATAACGGGGTTGCTATGGTCACTCAAGCGCTGGTCGGAAAAAGGGCACGGCGCATCAGGGACGATAGTGGGAAGCTGTTAGACAACATGGCGCGCTGGAACGAAATGGGGACGGGTGGCAAGGCCGCCGTCGTATCTGCGGGTGTGATCGCTGTGGCGGCACTGGGCTACGGGCTGTTTGGCCGGGGTGGCGCGCAAAGGCCCGTGCCCGCGACGATTTCTGCGCCCGCGACCAGCGCCACCGCGCCGGATGCGGCACCTGCGCCGACGACGCCCCCGGCCCCCACAACGGCCAAGCCAGAGGCCAAGATCACCGCCCCCGCACCCAGCTTTGACGTGGTGCGCGTGGCCCCCGATGGCGGCGCGTTGGTTGCGGGCTCTGTCGCGCCGAACGCCAGCGTCGATGTCATGGTTGATAACACCAAGGTCGCCTCTGGCACGGCAGATGCGAGCGGTAAGTTCGTGACCCAGTTCAGCGTCGCGCCCAGCGACAAGCCGCGCGTGGTGACGCTTCAGGAAAGCCAGCCGGATGGCAGCACGGTGGCCTCGGCTGACAGCGTGATTATTGCGCCAACCGCTGCCGCGCCTACCGCAGAGGCAGGCACCTCTGCCCCCGCCGCGTCCGCCACGGCAGAGGCCACAACCCCACCCGCCGTGGCCCCGGCCACAACCGCCCAATCCGCCCCTGCGCCGGAGGCCGCGACCGCCCCCGCCGTTCTGCTGGCGGGCAAAACCGGCGTGACCGTCCTGCAACCCGGCGGCGCGCAATCGGGCCCGGCGGGAAGCATCGGCATCGACTCGATCTCTTACCCCGACAGCGGCGCGGTGCAGCTTAACGGTCACGGCGCCCCGAACGCCAGCGTGCGGGTTTACCTGAACAACGCGGCGGTTCAGACCGCCACCATCACGTCCGATGGCAAATGGCAGATTGATCTGCCATCGGTCGATCCCGGCCTTTACACCCTGCGCGCAGATCAGCTTGATGCCAGCGGCAAGGTCACGTCGCGGTTCGAGACGCCGTTCAAACGCGAAGCGCCCGAGGCGCTGGCGGTGGCGGGTGTCGGGCAGGGTGGCACGGTGGGCGTTCATGCCGCGATCATTACGGTGCAGCCCGGCTTTACCCTGTGGGGCATCGCCAAGGCGAGCTACGGCGCGGGCATCCTTTACGTTAAGGTGTTTCAGGCCAACCACGACCAGATCCGCAACCCCGATCTGATCTATCCGGGGCAGGTATTCTCGGTTCCCGCCAACCACTGACCCTCGCGCACAGGGAACCTGCGTTCCGGCACTGGCGTTTTCGCAGATACCGCCCTAGGTATCCGTGAAACCAAGGAGCGGCAGATGAGCCAGACTGATACCTCGACCCGCAAGAGCAACTTGCGCACCATCCGCCGTGTGCTGCCCTATCTTTGGCCTCAGGGGCAGTTTTGGGTCAAACGCCGCGTGGTGCTTTCGCTGACCGCGCTGGTGATGGCGCAGATTTTTGCGCTGATCACGCCGTTCTTCTACAAGGCGGCGGTCGATATGCTGGCGGGTAAAACCTCTGATCCCGGCTGGATGCTGGCGATGGGGGCGATTGGCACCACCATCGCTTATGGTGTGACGCGGCTGCTGAACAGCGGCTTTGGCGAATTGCGCGACGCCATCTTTGTGCGCGTTGGGCAACGGGCGCTGCGCGCGCTGGCGCTGGAGACGTTTACGCATATCCACCGCCTCTCGATGCGCTATCACATGTCGCGCAAGACCGGCGGGCTGTCCCGCGTCATCGAGCGTGGGGTGAAGGGCGTCGACTTCCTTCTGCGCTTCACGCTGTTCTCGGTCGGGCCGCTGATGCTGCAAATCCTGATCGTGATGGTGATCTTCGCCTCGCTTTTCACCGTCTGGTATGCCGCTGTCGTGCTTGTCACCATCACGCTTTACGTCACCTACACGATCAAGGTCACCGAATGGCGGGTGAAGATCCGCCGCCAGATGAACGAGCAAGACACCGACGCCAACCAAAAGGCGATCGACAGCCTGCTGAACTATGAAACGGTGAAATACTTCGGCGCCGAAGATCGCGAGGCGGCACGCTATGACACGGCGATGGCGGGCTATGAGCGCGCAGCGGTCAAGACCGGCCAATCGCTCAGCATGCTGAACTTCGGGCAGGCGTTCCTGATTACCACCGGGCTGGTCATCGTCATGGTGATGGCGGCAATGGGCGTGTCTGCGGGCAAGCTGACTGTGGGCGACTTCGTCATGGTCAACGCCTACATGATGCAAATCACTGCGCCCCTGGGTTTTCTGGGCACGGTCTACCGCGAGATCCGCCAGGCGCTGATCGACATGGGCGACATGTTCGACCTTTTGGAATACCCCGCCGAAGTGGTCGACAAACCCGGCGCGCCCGCGTTGGCCGTCACCGGCGGCGAGGTTGTGCTGGACGACGTCCGCTTTGGCTACGACGCTGAACGCGCCATCCTCAAGGGCGTCACGATCCGCGTGCCCGCCGGGCAATCGGTTGCCATCGTCGGCTCTACCGGGTCAGGCAAATCCACCATCGGGCGGCTTTTGTTCCGCTTTTACGATGTGACCGGCGGCAGCCTGAAGATCGACGGCCAAGACGTGCGCGATGTGACGCAAGACAGCCTGCACGCGGCGATCGGTGTGGTGCCGCAGGACACCGTGCTGTTCAACGACACCATCCGCTACAACATCGCCTATGGCCGCGCCAATGCGAGCGAGCAAGAGGTCTTTGCCGCCGCCCGCGCCGCGCAGATCCACGAGTTCATCCTCTCGCTGCCCAAGGGTTACGAGACGCAAGTGGGCGAGCGTGGGCTGAAACTGTCGGGCGGCGAAAAGCAACGTGTCGGCATTGCCCGCACCTTGCTGAAAAACCCGCCGATCCTGCTGTTGGACGAGGCAACCTCGGCGCTGGATTCCGAGACGGAGCAGGACATCAAAGAGGCGCTGACCCTTGCAGGTGAAGGCCGCACCGTCATCACCATCGCGCACCGCCTGTCCACCATCGCGGAATCCGACCGCATCGTCGTGTTGGAATCGGGCGAAGTGGTGGAAGAGGGCACCCATACCGCGCTTCTGGCGCGGCAGGGGCGCTATGCCCAGCTTTGGGCGATGCAGCAGTCCGAAGAGGCCGTGGACTAAGGCGCAACGGCTGAGGGGCAGGCTGCCCCTCAGCCCGTCAACGGGGCGGCCTTAGTAAGCGTCGCCGCCGCTATTGTCGCCCTGCCAGCCATGCGCAAGGTTGCCAAAGCGGGTGAAGCGACCCTCGAAGCTCAGCTCAACCGTGCCGATCGGCCCGTGGCGCTGCTTGCCGATGATGACCTCGGCCTTGCCATGCACGCGTTCCATGGTGTCCTGCCACTTGGCCATCGCCTCGAGGTTATCCTCGCCCGGCTTTTCGCGTTCCTTATAATATTCATCGCGGTAGACGAACATCACCACGTCGGCGTCCTGCTCGATCGAGCCGGACTCGCGCAGGTCTGACAGCTGCGGGCGCTTGTCTTCGCGGCTTTCCACCGCACGGCTCAGCTGTGACAGCGCGATCACTGGGATGTTCAGCTCTTTGGCAATTGCCTTCAGCCCCTGCGTGATCTCGCTGACCTCGTTGACGCGGTTTTCCTTGGCCGACGCCGCTTTCAGCAGCTGCAAATAGTCGATGATCAGCACGTCCAGCCCATGCGTCCGCTTCAGCCGCCGCGCCCGTGCCGCAACCGAGCTGATCGGCAGGGCCGGGGTGTCGTCGATATACAGCGGGCAGGCCTCCAACTGCTTGGCGGCCTCGACAAAACGGCGGAATTCAGCCTCGGTCATATCGCCGCGCCGGATCTGTTCCGAGGGCACCTCGGACGCCTCTGACAGAACGCGCGCAGCAAGCTGTTCGGCCGACATCTCAAGGCTGAAGAACCCCACAACGCCACCATCCACCGCGCCCTCGGTGCCATCCTGCAAGCGCCCGCGCTTATAGGCCTTGGCGATGTTGAACGCGATGTTGGTCGCCAGCGAGGTCTTGCCCATCGACGGACGCCCGGCGAGGATCAGAAGGTCAGAGGGATGCAACCCGCCCAGTTTCTTGTCGAGATCGACCAGCCCGGTCGACACACCCGCCAGCCCGCCCTCGCGGTGATAGGCTGCATTCGCCACATCCACGGCATCCTTCACCGCCTTTAGAAAGCTCTGGAACCCGCGTTCGGCATGGCCCTGTTCGCCCAGCTTGTATAGCCGCTGTTCCGCCTCGACGATCTGGTCCTTCGGTTCGCTTTCAACCTCGATCTTCTGCGCCTTGGCGGCGATGTCGCGGCCCAGCGTGATCAACTCGCGCCGCACCGCCAGATCATAGATCATCTGCGCATAATCGCGCGCCGCATAGGCCGCGATCGCCGCGCCCGCGAGACGCGCCAGATAGGCGGCACCGCCCAGTTCCTTCAGCCCCGGATCGTCGTCCAGAAACGCCTTGATCGTCACAGGCGAGGCCAGCGCGTTCTTTTGAATGCGCGCGGCGGCGACCTCGTAGATGCGCTGATGCACGGGTTCATAAAAATGTTCGGATTGGATCACCGAGGAGATGCGGTCGAAAATATCGTTGTTGGTCAGGATCGCGCCCAGCAATTGCTGCTCGGCCTCGATGTTATGCGGTGCGGTTTCCGGCTCTGCCGTCGCCGGCAAAACTGTGCGCAAAGTGGCGATTTCGGTCATAGTTTGTCCCCGTCCAAGGTCGTCTGCATAAACCCTTTCCCGCCTCGGGCAATCGGGAAATAATGGTGGATTTCCCCGCGATAACCCGGTGCAAAAGCTGTGGATCGGGTGTGGGTAACTTTCATCCTACCACATCTGGTGCGAAAGACGAAGCCATCCGCAGCGGGTCGCGATTCCCATTTGGCCGGAGGGCCGGGTTATACCCAGCCGTCCACAGCCCAAACGGCCCAAAGTGAGCTTTTGTTCAACCTTTGCGCGCTTCCTGCCACACCCGCGGCGCGTTCAAAAACGCCTCGACCTCGCTCAGCGTCTTGGCGTCAAACGCCCCGCTGGCGCGCGCCTCGGCCAGAACGTCCCACCAGGTGCAAAGGTGATGCAGCTTAACCCCGTGATCGCCCAGCGTCTTTTCCGTCTCGGGGAAAATTCCGTAGTAAAAGATCACCGCCGTATGGCCGCAAGTCGCCCCGGTCTCGCGGATCGCATCGACGAAGGACAGTTTCGATCCGCCATCCGTTGTCAGATCCTCGACCAGCAGCACGCGCTCGCCCGCGCTCATCGCGCCCTCAATGCGCGCATTGCGCCCATAGCCCTTGGGCTTCTTGCGCACATAGGTCATCGGCAGCGCCATGCGTTCGGCGACCATCGCGGCAAAGGGAATCCCCGCCGTCTCGCCGCCCGCGATATTGTCGAACGCCTCAAACCCCGCCTCGCGCAGCACGGTGCAGGTCAGGAAATCCATCAAGGTCGAGCGGATGCGCGGATACGAGATCAGCTTGCGGCAGTCGATATAGGTCGGCGACGGCAGGCCAGAGGCCAGCGTGAATGGCGTTTCGGCGTTGAAATGCACCGCTTTGATTTCCAACAGCATCCGCGCGGTCAGTCGCGCCATTTCGGCCTTGTCGGGGAAGGAAGTGGGCAGCATGGGCGATGGTCCTTGCAGGATACGGGTTTCTTCGTGGCGCAAATACTCCCGGCGGAGCCTCCCACTTGGGGGGCTGCGCGCCGGTTCAGGGCTCGACGTGCCAATGCAGCGGCATGCCGGGGTCAAAAACGGTAACCGGGCCGGCGCCGGTCAGGATCTTGGCCGGATAGGTCACCGGGTCACCCTTGCGCAGCGTGATCGTCGCCTCGTTCGGCGCCATCCCATAAAACGCGGCACCATTCAGCGAGGTGAAGCCTTCCAGCCGGTCGAGCCGCCCCATATCTTCAAACACTTCGGCCAGGATCGACATCGTGTTGGTCGCGGTAAAACAGCCCGCGCAGCCGCAGGCATGTTCCTTCAGCGCGTCGATATGCGGGGCCGAGTCGGTGCCCAGAAAGAACCGCGCATCGCCCGAGGTCGCCGCCTCGCGCAGCGCCAGGCGGTGCAATTCGCGCTTGGCGACCGGCAGGCAATAATAATGCGGCTTGATGCCACCGACGAGGATGTGGTTGCGGTTCAGGATCAGGTGATGCGTGGTAATCGTCGCGGCCAGTCCTTCGTCCGCCGACCGGACATAGGCCACACCTTCCTGCGTCGTCACATGCTCCATCACCACGCGCAGCCCCGGCGTCTTGCGCCGGATCCGGTCGAGCACGCGGTCGATGAACACTGCCTCTCGGTCGAATATATCGACGGTCGGATCAGTCACCTCGCCATGCACGCACAGCGGCAGGCCAATGTCGGCCATCGCCTCCAGCACCGGGCGCACCTTGTCAAAGTCGCGCACACCAGAGTTGGAGTTGGTGGTGGCCCCGGCGGGATACAGCTTTACCGCAGCGGCCAGCCCGGACCCGGCGGCGGCCATGACATCCTCTGGGTCGGTGTCCTCGGTCAGGTAGAGCGTCATCAGCGGCGTGAACGTCGCCCCCTCCGGCATCGCCCTCAGGATGCGGTCGCGGTAATCGGCGGCCTGTCGCGCGGTCACCACCGGCGGCACAAGGTTCGGCATCACGATGGCGCGCGCGAAATGGCGCGTCGTCTCGGGCAGGATACCTTCGAGCATGGCACCATCGCGCAGGTGCAGATGCCAGTCGTCGGGGCGGCGGAGGGTGAGGCTTTGGGTCATGCCTTGCGGTTACACAAAATGGAAGGCAATTTCCAGTGGGTCCACCGGTTTTCGTGCTGCCCATTTCATAAGCAACCGCGCCCCCCACTTGGGCAATAGTTGCTGCGTCGCGGCGTTGCCGCCGCTTCGTCGCCGCCGCGCGCTCGCCTCTGCCGTCGCGTCGGATAAATAGGCCACATGCTTGATGCCGCACCCTCTGTTTCCATTTTGCAACGCACCCGTGGACGCGCGGCAGTGCGGCTGGTCCAGCACGCAGAGGGCGCGCGGCTGACTGACCTGCACCAATCCGGCTCTGCCAAGGCGATGCTGCCGCGTATGCACGGCGCGGCGCCCGAGGTGGTGTTTCTCAATACCTCTGGCGGGCTGACCGGCGGCGACCGGTTGGACTATGCGCTGGACCTTGGCGCGGGCGTGCGCGCCGTCGCCACCACCCAAACCGCCGAGCGCGCCTATGCCAGTTCGGGCGGCCACGCCGAGCTGTCGGTGAGGCTAACCCTTGGCCCAGGTGCCGCCCTCGACTGGCTGCCGCAAGAGACGATTCTGTTCGACCAATCCCGCCTCACGCGCCGTCTCAACGCCGATCTTGCCGCCGATGCCCGCCTGTTGCTGGCCGAATGCGTCGTGCTGGGCCGCGCCGCGATGGGCGAGACGCTGCACGATATCGACCTGACCGACTGGCGCGAGGTGCGTCGCGCGGGCCAGCCCGTGTTCCTTGAGCCCTTGCGCCTGACGCCGCAAACCCTGACCGCTGGCCCGGCGGCGCTGGCTGCATACCGCGCCTTCGCCACCATCGCCCTGATCGCGCCGGGGGCAGAGGATATGCTGGCCACCGTGCGCCGCACGCTGCCGGAGGGCATGATGGCCGCAGCCTCGGCTTGGGACGGCAAATGCGTGGTGCGGCTGATGGCGGTGGATGCAATGCCGCTGAAGGCCGCGATGGCACAGCTTTTGGGCGTGATACGCGGCAAACCTTTGCCCCGCGTCTGGCAGATCTGAGGAGAGACGATGAACCTGACCCCACGCGAAAAGGACAAACTATTGATCTCGCTCGCCGCAATGGTGGCGCGCGGGCGGCTGGCGCGCGGCGTAAGGCTGAACCACCCCGAGGCGATCGCCCTGATTACCGATTTCGTGGTCGAAGGCGCCCGCGATGGCCGCTCTGTCGCTGATCTGATGGAGGCGGGCGCGCATGTGGTGACCCGCGATCAGTGCATGGAAGGCATCGCCGAGATGATCCCCGACGTGCAGGTCGAGGCGACCTTCCCCGATGGGACCAAGCTGGTGACGGTGCATCACCCGATCCGCTAGGCGGGCGGGGGCATGTGAACGAACAGGAAAGGCGGCGCGATGATACCGGGTGAAGTTTTCCCCAAGGCGGGCGAGATAGAGCTGAACGTGGGCGCGACACCCGTGGTTCTGGTGGTGGCCAACACTGGCGACCGCCCGGTGCAGGTCGGCTCGCACTATCATTTTGCCGAAACGAACGCGGGGCTGGCCTTTGACCGCGCGGCGGCGCGCGGTATGCGGCTCGACATCGCGGCAGGCACCGCGGTGCGGTTCGAGCCAGGTCAAAGCCGCGAGGTGCGGCTGGTGCCTTATGGCGGCGCGCGGCGGGTTTATGGCTTCAACGGCAATGTGATGGGCGCGCTGTGAGGGGCTGGCGCATCTTGGTCGTGGCTTTTGTCTCAGCCGCGCTGCCGCTGATGGCACAGGCGGCGGATTGTTCCAATCCAGTCACGCAAAGCGATATGACGTTCTGCGCCGGGCGGGATTTCGCGGCGGCGGATAAGGCGCTGAACGCCGCCTATCTCAAAGCACGCGATCAGATGCGCGCGATTGACGCCGATCTGCCCGCCGACCAACGCGGCGCCGCTGCAGCGCTTCTGGCGGCGCAAAAGGCATGGATCACCTTCCGCGATCAGGCCTGCATCGCTGAAGGTTACACTAACCACGGCGGTTCGATCGAGCCGATGGTGGTGGCTGAATGCCAGACGCGGCTGACCACAGCGCGCACCAAGGACCTGACCGACCTTACCGCCCAAAACTGACCCGTCGAAAAGGATCACGCCATGCCCGCCCGCATTTCCCGCGCCACCTATGCCGACATGTATGGCCCCACCACCGGCGACCGGGTGCGGCTGGCCGACACCGATCTGATCATCGAGGTCGAACGCGATCTGACCACCTACGGCGAGGAGGTGAAGTTTGGCGGCGGCAAAGTGATCCGCGATGGCATGGGGCAGTCGCAGGCGTCTCGGGCCGAGGGGTCGGCGGATACGGTCATCACCAACGCCCTGATCCTTGACTGGACCGGAATCTACAAGGCGGACGTCGGCCTGCGCGACGGGCGCATCCTGAAAATCGGCAAGGCGGGCAACCCCGACACCCAGCCCGCCGTCGACATCATCATCGGCCCGGGCACTGAGATCATCGCGGGCGAGGGCAAGATCCTGACCGCTGGCGGCATGGACGCCCACATCCACTTCATCGCCCCGCAGCAGATCGAGGATGCTTTGCACTCCGGTATCACCACCATGCTGGGCGGCGGCACCGGCCCCGCGCATGGCACGCTCGCCACCACCTGCACGCCGGGCGCGTGGCATCTGGGGCGGATGCTGCAATCGCTCGACGCTTTCCCGATGAACTTCGGCCTTGCGGGCAAAGGCAACGCCTCGCGCCCCGCGGCACTGGAGGAGATGGTCGCGGGCGGCGCCTGCGCCCTGAAGCTGCACGAGGATTGGGGCACCACCCCCGCCGCCATCGACTGCTGCCTGTCGGTGGCCGACGCGATGGACGTGCAGGTGATGATCCACACCGACACGCTGAATGAGTCGGGCTTTGTCGAAAACACCCTTGCAGCCTTCAAGGGCCGCACCATCCACGCCTTCCACACCGAAGGGGCAGGGGGCGGCCATGCGCCCGATATCATCAAGGTGGTGGCGGCGCCCAATGTGATTCCGTCCTCGACCAACCCGACCATGCCCTACACCGTCAACACGATCGAGGAACACCTCGACATGCTGATGGTCTGCCACCACCTCGACAAGTCGATCCCCGAGGATGTGGCCTTTGCCGAATCCCGCATCCGCCGCGAGACGATCGCGGCAGAGGATATCCTGCACGACATGGGCGCCTTCTCGATCCTCAGCTCGGACAGTCAGGCGATGGGCCGGGTGGGCGAGGTCATCATCCGCACCTGGCAAACCGCGCATAAGATGAAGGTGCAACGCGGGCGGCTGACAGAGGAACAGGGCGACAACGACAACATCCGCGTGCGCCGCTATGTGGCGAAATACACCATCAACCCCGCCATCGCGCAGGGCATGTCGCGCCACATCGGCTCGGTCGAGGACGGCAAGCGCGCCGATCTGGTGCTATGGAACCCGGCGTTCTTCGGCGTGAAGCCAGAGATGGTGCTGATCGGCGGCACCATCGCGATGGCGCAGATGGGCGACCCCAACGCCTCGATCCCGACGCCACAGCCGGTCTATTCGCGCCCGATGTTCGGCGCGTTCGGGCGCTCGGTCGAACGTTCTGCCGTGCTTTTCACCTCTGGTGCGGCGGCTGCGGGCGGTTTGCGCGGCGAATTGGGGCTGGCCAAGGATCTGGTAGCGGTCGAGGGCACGCGCACCATCGGCAAGGCCGATATGCGCCTGAACGACGCAACACCAGCGATCGAAGTGAACCCCGAAACCTACGAAGTGCGCGCCGATGGTGTGCTTTTGACCTGCGAACCGGCAAAGGAGTTGCCCCTCGCGCAGCGGTATTTCCTTTTCTAGCCAATCCCTTGCCGCCAAGTGATATGCACCGCAATGCAGCAATGCAAATGCAGCAATTGCAATGACCACCCCCTGCGCGCATGCTGACCCCATGGGAGGAAACCCGCCATATCCTTGCAGGAGGTTTCCACATGGCACGTGCAGTTCACGACCAATCGGAACAGTCCGACCGCGATGACCGTATCCGAGACCGCCTCGATAGCTACTTCGCCACCATGGGTATGGGCTTCAACGCCTACCTCGAGCGGCGCAACCGCATGGAAGAAATGCGCCGCCTCAGCGCGCTTCCCGACGACGAACTACAAGCCTTGGGCGTCACGCGCGCCGACATCCCCGCCCATGTTTTCCGTGATCTGTTCGATCTCTGATCATCGGGCGACCTTCACCGCCCCGCGCCGGACCCTTTTCGGCACGGGGCACAGCAAACCCCTGCGCGGCTTCCCGCCCAGCCCAATCACCCCGCTTGCGGGCCCTTGATGAAAACCGCAGACTCAGGCGCAAAACACCACAGCAGCATTGAGCCCCCCATGACACATCCGCGCGCCATCCTTCCCGCCTTCCTTGCCATCGCGGCGCTCAGCGCCTGCATGAACGATCCTGCGCAATACGCGGGCTCTCCGGTCCGCACCGCTTCGGCGGGCGAGGTGGCCCAGTGCAAATTCATCTCCAACTTCTCCAACACGCCCGGCGATTACGGCATCTTCGCCGCCAAGGCGCAGGACTACGCCCGCAACGCCATCCTGCGCGACGCAGGTGCCAACGGCGCAAACACGGTGGTGTTTGAAAAGGTCGATCCCGGCAGCATGGTCACCATCATCCGCGCCGCAGCCTACCGCTGCTAGGCGCGTTAAAGCGTGTCGGGTTTACATCAAAACAGTTTATCGAAAAACGCGTCGAGCGGCCGCGAGAGGCCGCGATTTTCGATTCAATGCAAACCTGACACGCTCTAGGGCTGACACTGGCGCGACTTAGGCGCTAGACTTCTCCCGACACGCGCCCCCTGCCGGAGGAAATGACCATGACCGACCAACCCACCGCCCACAGCATCCGTGCGCCGGGCCACGGACAGATGACACACGGCCAGGTCACACTGGGGTATGAGGACCGCTTTCTGCGCCGCAAACGTCTGACCACCGACGCGGGCGAGGCAATCCTTGTTGACCTGCCGGAGACCACGTCGCTTGCCGCAGGTGCCGCGTTTGAACTGTCCGACGGCCGCCTGATCGCCATCGCCGCCGCTGACGAGCCCGTGCTGATCGTTACCGGTGACCTGCCGCGCCTTGCCTGGCACATCGGCAACCGCCATACGCCCTGCCAGATCAATCCCGACCGCCTTGTCATCCGCGCCGACCACGTCCTTGCCGGTATGCTCAGCGGTCTCGGGGCGACCGTCATCGCCGCCATCGCGCCCTTCACCCCCGAGGGCGGCGCCTATGGCATGGGCCGCACGATGGGTCACGACCACGGCCATACCCACGTCCACACGCACATCTCGCATACCACGCCCGACGACGAGGAAGACGAGGCCGAGGTCGAAGTGTGACGCCAGACCTGCTGACGCTGACGCAATGGCTGTCGCCCGCCTTTCCGGTGGGCGGCTTCGCCTATTCGCACGGGCTTGAGACCGCCATCGCTGCGGGCGAAATCTCGGATGCGGCCAGCTTGCAAATCTGGGTAGGCACCATCCTGACCGAGGGCGCAGGCCGCACCGATGCCATCCTGATTGCCCACGCGCTGCGCCCCGACGCCGACCTCGGCACCCTTGCCGCCATCGCCCGCGCCCTTGCCCCCTCACGCGAAAGACTGGCCGAGGCAGAGGAGCAGGGCGCCGCCTTCCTGCGCACCACCAATGCACTGACCGGCACCGATTTCCCCGCCATGCCGCTGCCTATCGCCATCGCCGCCGCCGCGCGCACCCTGGCGCTCGCGCCGGTAGAGGTCATCGCCCTCACCCTGCACGCCTTCACCTCCAACCTCGTGCAAGTTGGCGTCCGTTTCATCCCGCTCGGCCAGACCGCAGGGCAGGGGGTGCTTGCCGCCCTCCACCCTCTCATCCTGCGCATCGCCGCCGAGGCCACCACGGTGCCGCTCAACGCTATCGGCTCCGGCGCCATCCGGGCCGACCTCGCGGCGATGCAGCACGAAACCCTCGATGTCAGGATCTTCCGCACATGAGCGCTAAACCCTCCCCCCACGGCCCCCTCCGCATTGGCATCGGCGGCCCGGTCGGCGCTGGTAAGACCACGCTGACCGAGCAACTCTGCCGCGCGCTGCGCGACCGCTATTCGATCGCCGTCGTCACCAATGACATCTACACCCGCGAGGATGCCGAATTCCTCATGCGCGCTCAGGCGCTGCCGATCGAGCGTATCCGCGGCGTCGAAACCGGCGGCTGCCCGCATACCGCGATCCGCGAGGATGCCTCGATCAACCTCGCCGCCATCGCCGACCTCAACCGCGCCATCCCCGACCTTGACATCATCTTGATCGAATCCGGCGGCGACAACCTCGCCGCCACCTTCAGCCCCGAACTCGCCGACCTGACAATTTACGTCATCGACACTGCGGCGGGTCAGGACATCCCGCGCAAAAAAGGCCCGGGCGTCACCCGATCAGACCTGCTCGTGGTGAACAAAACCGACCTCGCCCCCTATGTCGGCGTCGATCCGGTACTGCTGGAATCCGATACCAAAGCCGCGCGCGGCGCACGGCCCTACGTCATGGCCAACCTGCGCCACGGCAAGGGCGTCGCGGAAATCACCGACTTCCTGATCCGCGAAGGTGGTCTCTAAGGGGGCCCAAAAACGGCCCCTTTCACCTTCTTTTTGGCAAAAATACTCAAACGACGCGCCGTTTCCACCAGCGCTTCGCGTCAGAGCAAGCGCCTCAGGCCGATTGCGACGTCCGTTCGGGCAGGTGGACGCCCTTCGCCCCCAGCAGCTCCGTCAACGCCTCCAGCCGCCGCTGATAGCGCGGCGATGGGTGACGCGCCAGAAGCGCGCGGCAGGCAATGGCACCCAGAAAGGGCCGGTTGACCCGGTCGAGTCGCCGCAGCAGCGCGCGCTGATAGGGCGTGTAGTCGCGCCGCGCGCGATAGAGTTTGGCAAACCTTTCGACCGACAACTCGCCCTTGCCCGCCGCCGCGATCAGGTCGGGCAGGATGCCCATACCCTGCAAGGCGGCCTCCAGCTTCGGGCCGATATTGGGACACCGCAGCTTGACCACATGTGGAAGCGTGAACAGCGCAGCCTGCATCGCGTCTGGCACCAGCGCCGGATCGTAGGCGACAAACACATCGCCCGCGCCCTCGGTCATGTCGGGCGCATAGCCATAGCGGTCGCCGAAATCCAGTCGCCGGGTGCCGGGAAAACGCGTGTCCCACGGCACGATGGCGGGGTCGAGCGTCGCCACCGGCTGCACCGCCAACACCACGGCCCCCGGCGCCGTCACCGAATAGGCCGCCGCCGCATAGCCGCCCATTTCGGCGCCATAAAACACCACGCGGTCGAAATCCTCGAAGAACGCGTCATCGGTCAGTCGGTCGAAAAACCGGTAAACCGCCACGTCGCGATACCAAGTGTCGCCGTCCGCGATGATGCACAGATGCGACCAGCCCTGCGCCTTGGCGATGGTATGGCCCAGCGGCATCTGCCCCTCGCCGCTTTCACGAATATTGGCCACCGTCTCGAAGGTCACCAACAGAGTCGTGGTGTCGTCGACGAAAAAGGCCGAATGTTTGGCGCCCAGCGGCTCGAAATAGCCCAGCTCTTCGCCGATATCTTCGATACGCTGGAACCACTCTGCCTGAGTTGTGGTGTCACTCGCGTCGGCGTTAAGCGCATCCTGCATTGTCTGGGCCTTTTCACTCGGTCAAACTGGCGGTCTATTCCCATTCTCTGACGTCAAGAGTGAGGGGGCAATAGGGCAAGACTGCGGAATTAACGCCACATTCGTTAACAGTCAGGTGCCATTGTTTCGCCTGCTACTCCGGCGCGCGCGCGCATTGCGTGGGCGATCACAAGCGCTGCTTCCTCGCGCGACAGCACCCGCGTTGCCGGTGTCATCATCAGCCGCCCGAACAGCGCGCGCCACGGCTCTGCGCTCATCAACGCGGTGAATCGCGCCCGCCGCCACGCCACCGCCGCCCGGTGCAGCGGGCCCAGAATCGGATCGGCGTGAAATTCGGCCAGCACCGCGCCCCGCGCCCCCGCCAGCGCGTCGATCGAGGTGTCTTCGACCGCGCTAAAATTCCGCTCTACCCAATAGGCCATGTCAAATGCGCCCGCCTCGCGGTTGGCGCGGCCACGGTCGGCCTTGACCACATAACTTTCCATCGCGCCCAAGGCGTAATGGTTGATCTGTGCAAGCTGGTAATTGTCCTGCCCAAAGTCGGAAAACAGCCGCTGCGTGCGAAACGCCTCGCCCAAGTCGCGGCCCGAGCCGTCGAACCACCGCGCCCCCGCAATGAGGCCCGGATTCGGGCTGCGAGGGCGATGCACGCCCAGCTTGCGATAGGTGCCGTCATTGTGAAACAGCGTCTTGATCATCGCCGCCCGCCACGGCCAGTGCAGCACCGCAGGTGCCGCACGGCGGAACACTTCGGTCACCGGGCGGTCCTCATATCCCACCACCCCGGCGTTGCCAAAGAACCGCCAGGTCAGCGCGATGGCCGAAGCCTCGGGCAGGGCCGCGACCAGCGCGCCAACCGTGTGATCGCCGGTATGAATGTTCACGAACTCATCGACGTCCGACACCAACAGCCAATCCGCCGCCTTCACGACGCCTTGGCTGTCCGCGTCCTTCAGCGCGGCCCATTGCGGCCCCTCTTTCCACGGCCCCGGATTGCGCCGATGCGTCAGCCCCCCAATCGCCTGAAGCCGGTCGAGCATCGCATCGGTGCCGTCGTCGCAATCATTGGTGTAAACAAGGAAATCGCTGACGCCCGCCGCCCTGTGATGGGCGATCCATTCGAGCAGAAACGCGCCCTCGTTGCGCATTGTGGTGATCATCAGCGTCTTCATGGGCGCTACCCTGCCCGTTGGGGCGCAGCACTGCAAGGGGCGCGCGCGGGGCAGGCGTCCTATGCCTCCGGCAGGGATATTTTGACCAAAGCAATCAGCTTAGCTTCGCGCAAGGCCCGCCGTCAGAGCGCCCATGCCGATCAGGGCGGATCCCCCGGCGCGGTTCATCCATTTCAGCACCGCAGGCCGCCGGATCCGCGTGCGCAACCTGTCTGCCAACAGAGCGTATCCTAGCGCGTTCAGCGTGGCGAGGCTGACAAAGGTGGCGATCAGCGTGGCGAACTGCCCAGGTAACGGTGCGTCGAGGCTGAGGAACTGCGGCACAAAGGCGATGAAAAACGCGATGGATTTTGGGTTCAGCGCGGTGACTGTCGCCGCATGGGCAAAGATCGCGCGGGTTTCCTTTGGGGCAGGGGCCGCAACATCCGCCGCCACAGGCGCCGCGCGCAACAGCTTGATCCCCATCCAGACCAGGTAGCCCGCGCCCACCCATTTCAGCACGGTGAATAGCTTGGCGGAAGCCAGCACCAATGCGCCCAACCCCATCAGCGACGCGCTCATCGCGATGAAATCCCCCAGCGCCACGCCCAACGCCATCATCAGCGCCACGCGCCGCCCTTGCGTCAGCGCGTAAGAGATCACCAACAGGATCGTCGGTCCCGGGATCATCAACAGCACGGTGGCGGCGGCGACGAAGGTCAGCCAAACGTGAAAACTCATGTGGTGCCCCTGATAGATCAGGGGCCAAGGCAGCCATGGCTACCCGGCCCCTGTCAAGCCTTGCGCGTTTGGCTCAGAAAAACGCCTGCAACCCGGTGATCGCGCGGCCCAGGATCAATGCGTGAACGTCATGCGTGCCTTCATAGGTATTTACCGTCTCAAGGTTCACCATGTGTCGCATCACCGGGAACGCGTCCGAAATGCCGTTGCCGCCGTGCATATCCCGCGCCGCCCGCGCGATATCCAGCGCCTTGCCGCAGTTGTTGCGCTTGATAAGCGAGATCATCTCTGGCGCGGCCTTCGCCTCGTCCATCAACCGCCCCACCTGAAGGCTGGCCTGCAAGCCCAGCGTGATTTCCGTCATCATGTCGGCCAGCTTCTTTTGGTAAAGCTGCGTATTCGCCAGCGGCCGGTTGAACTGCTTGCGGTCCAGCCCATACTGCCGCGCCGCGTGGAAACAGGCCTCTGCCGCCCCCATCACGCCCCAAGAGATGCCATAGCGCGCCCGGTTCAAGCAGCCAAACGGCCCCTTCAGCCCCTCGACGAAGGGCAGCAGGGCGTCCTCGCCCACCTCGACATCCTTCAACACGATCTCGCCTGTGATCGAGGCGCGCAAGCTCAGTTTCCCGCCGATCTTCGGCGCCGACAGTCCCGCCATGCCCTTGTCCAACACAAAGCCACGGATCTTGCCGCCGTGCGCCTCTGACTTGGCCCAGATCACGAACACATCGGCAATCGGCGCGTTGGAAATCCACATCTTCGATCCGTTCAGCCGATAGCCGTTGGCGGTTTTCACCGCCTTGGTCTTCATCCCTGCCGGGTCCGATCCTGCGTCGGGTTCCGTCAGACCAAAGCAGCCGATCAGGGTGCCCGCCGCCAGCCCCGGCAGGTATTTCTTGCGCTGCGCCTCGGTGCCATAGGCATAGATCGGATACATCACGAGGCTGGATTGCACAGACATCATGCTGCGATAGCCCGAATCGACGCGCTCAATCTCCCGCGCGATCAGCCCATAGCTTACGTAGGAGGCACCCAACCCGCCGTATTCCTCGGGCACCGTCACGCCCAACAGCCCCATCGCCCCCATCTCTGCGAAAATCGCGGGGTCGGTCGCCTCGTCGCGATAAGCCTGCGTCACGCGCGGCTGCAACTTCTCGCGCGCATAGGCCCGCGCGCCGTCGCGCAACATGCGTTCTTCCTCGCTCAACTGCTCGTCCAGCCGCAGCGCATCCTCCCAGTCAAAGCGCGACAGGTCAGGGGCATCCTTGGGTTTCAGCTTGGGCTGGTCGGTCATTGCGTGCTCCGGGGTTCGGTCAATTAGCCTCGCCGTTATTGCACGATCCCGCCAAACAGCCTATCGAAACCAAAGCCGCACTTCATGAGGAAAGCTCATAATGTTCGCCGCCCGCCGCTACCTGCCTTCGATCGCCGCCCTGACGGCGCTGGAGGCGATCGACCGCCTTGGCACTGCCTCCGCTGCGGCCGAGGAACTGGCGCTGACCCAAGGCGCCATCAGCCGCCAGATGAAAACGCTGGAGGAGCAGCTTGGCCTGCCGCTGTTCCGCCGCGAGCGCCAGCGCCTGATCCTCACCCCCGCAGCGCAGGACTATGTGGCAGAGGTGCGCCGCGCGCTTGCCATCCTTTCCGCCGCCTCGCTGACGCTGCGTGCCAATCCGACGGGGGGCAGCCTGAACCTCGCCATTCTGCCCGCGTTTGGCATGCACTGGCTCGCCCCGCGCCTTGCCGGTTTCGCACAGGAACACCCGGAGGTGACGGTCAACCTTTCCACCCGCCTGCACCCGTTCGATTTCGCCACCTCTGCCTTCGACGCTGCCATCCATTATGGCCGCCAAGACTGGCCCGGCGTTGATTACCTGAAACTGATGGACGAAGAGATATTGGCCGTCGCCGCGCCATCGCTGCTGAAATCACCCCTTACGACGCCAGAGGCGATCCTCAGCCACCCGCTTCTGCAACTGGAAAGCCGCACGGGGGACTGGGGCCGCTGGCTTGCCCACCACGGCCACCCCGGCGCGCGGCCCACGGGAATGCTGTTCGACCAGTTCGCCACCATGATGCAGGGCGCGATCCACGGCCTTGGCCTTGCCCTGCTGCCGCTCTTCCTCATCCAACGCGAACTGGCAGAGGGGCGCCTGATCCCCGCCTTTGGCGCACCGATCCGCGCGTTGGGTTCGTATTACCTCGTCTGGCCCAAGGCCCGCGCCCCCCGCGCGCCGCTCACCTCGTTCCGCAACTGGGCCGCGACGCAGACCACCTAAGACCAACGGATGCCTTGACCGCCCCGTCCGCGCCCCCCAGCATGGCGGCTGGAGGAGACCGCCTTGACCCAAACACCCGCATCCATCGACGCCGTGCAATCCATGCTCGCCGCGCAGAACTACGTCTGCGGCCGCGCGCTTGCCACCGTCACCTTCCTCGCCCTCCGCCTTGGCCGCCCGCTGTTCCTTGAGGGCGAGGCCGGCACCGGCAAAACCGAAATCGCCAAGGCCATCGCCGCAGGCTTGGGCCGCCGCCTGATCCGCCTGCAATGCTACGAAGGGCTCGATGCCTCTTCGGCGGTCTATGAGTGGAACTTCGCCGCCCAGATGATCGCCATCCGCACCGCCGAGGCCACCGGCGCCTCTGACCGCGACGCGCTCAAGACCGAGCTGTTCACCGAGGATTACCTCATCGCCCGCCCGCTGTTAGAGGCGATGCGCCCGCAACCCGGCGGCGCGCCCGTCCTGTTGATCGACGAACTCGACCGCACCGACGAGCCGTTCGAGGCGTTCCTGCTAGAGGCGCTCTCGGACTTTCAGGTCACCATCCCCGAACTCGGCACCATCCACGCCGAAGAACCACCCATCGTCATCCTCACCTCCAACCGCACGCGCGAGGTGCATGACGCCCTCAAACGCCGCTGCCTTTACCACTGGGTGGATTACCCCTCCTTCGATCGCGAAATCGAAATCCTCCACGCCCGCGCGCCAGAGGCCACCGCCACCCTCAGCCGCGAGATCGTCGCCTTCGTGCAAAAACTGCGCGGCGAGGATCTCTTTAAGCGCCCCGGTGTTGCCGAAACGATCGACTGGGCCAAGTGCCTGCTTGCGCTCGACGTCATCGACCTTTCGCCAGAGGTGATCGCCGACACGCTTGGCGCCATCCTGAAATACCAGGACGATATCCAGCGCATCCAAGGCTCCGAGGCGAAACGCCTGCTCGACGAGGTCCGCAAGGAACTCACCCCCACATGACCGCCTCCAACCCTCATTTTTTGTCCAAAAATATCCGCGGGGGGTCTGGGGGGCAGACAGCCCCCCAGTCTCACCCCAAGCACCACCATGACTGACTACGCCCCCCTCAGCCTGCCCGAACACGGCAAGCTCGCCCATAATATCACCCATTTCGCCCGCGCCCTGCGCCGCGCCGGGCTGCCCATCGGCACCGGCCAGATTCTCGACGCCATCCGCGCGGTCGAGGCGGCGGGCTTTTCCGAACGCATGGATTTCTACTGGACCCTGCACGCCTGCTTTGTGCGCCGCCCCGAACACCGCGACACTTTCGCGCAAATCTTCCGTCTCTATTGGCGCGACCCGCAGTTCCTTGAACAGATGATGAGCTTGATGCTTCCCGCCGTGCGCGGCGTGCAAGACGAACGCAACGCCCGCGCCGCCGAGAAGCGCGCGGCAGAGGCGCTGCTTGATGGCGCGACGCGTGAGGTGCCCAAACCCGAAGGCTCCAAAGACCCCGACCCGGAAATCGAGATCGACGCCTCCTTCACCGCCTCCACCGAAGAACGCCTGAAAACCCTCGATTTCGAGCAGATGTCGACCGAGGAAATGGCCGAGGCCAAACGCATGTTGTCTCGCCTCACGCTCCCCGTCAAACCGCTCCAATCCCGCCGCACCAGTGCCGACCTGTTCGGCAAACGCCCCGATGGCCGCCGCACCCTGCGCGCGGCCCTGCGTCAGGGCGGCGAGATCACCCGCATCGAACACCGCGCCCACCAGACGCGCTGGCCCAACCTTGTCGTGCTTTGCGACATTTCCGGCTCGATGTCGGCCTATTCGCGCGTGGTTCTGCACTTCCTGCACGCCGTCGCCAACCACAAGGGCGCGGGCTGGGCGCGCGTTCACGCCTTCACCTTCGGCACAAGACTGACCAACATCACCCGCCACCTTGCCACCCGTGACGTTGACGCCGCCCTTGCCGCCGCCGGGGCAGAGGCGCAGGATTGGCAAGGCGGCACCCGCATTGGCGCCAGCCTGCGCGCCTTCAACCGCGACTGGTCGCGCCGCGTGTTGGGGCAGGGGTCCGTCGTCCTGCTTATCACCGACGGTCTCGACCGCGACGACCCCGCCGCCCTCGCGCATGAGATGCAGCGCCTCCACCTCTCCACCCGCCGCCTGATCTGGATAAATCCCCTGCTGCGCTGGGAGGGGTTTGCGCCCAAGGCCAAGGGCATCGCCGCGATGCTGCCCTATGTCGATTGTTTCCGCTCTGGCCACAATATCGCCACGCTGGAAACCCTCGCCGCCGCGATCTCCAACGCGGCTGACAGCGGCGAGAAAACCCGCCTGATGGCGGCTTTACGCGCGTAGTCGCCCAAGGTCTGCGCCGGAATCCGCCGAAGGCACCGTATAACTAACCTATGATCGGTTCGCCGACGCCTCCCTCCTGTATTACCGCAGGAAAGGTTTATCTTAATGGCGAGGGCCGCGAGTCTTCGGCCCAGAGTTTCAGGAGCAGACATGAGTATTCCCTTCCTTCGCGCCACCACTTCGCTTTGCATCGCCTTGGTGCTGGCGACACCAATCCCCGAAATGGCCGCTGCGGCGGGTCCGGGAAACTGTGTGCCGGGGACCAAGGACTGCCCGATCGTCCCACCAAAGCACGCGAACCCGCCGCCTCGCGTGCAGCAGGCACCGCGTGTGCAACAGCAGCAGGCTCCTCGTGTGCAACAGGCACCGCGCGTTCAGCAGGCACCTCGCGTGCAACAGCAACAGGCACCGCGTGTGCAACTGGCACCGCGTGTGCAACAGCAGCAGGCACCGCGCGTGCAACAGGCACCGCAAACCCACATAGCGCCGGTGACGCCGCAGACGCACGTCGCCCCGCTTTTGCCGAAGGTGCCCGTCGCGCCGGTCACCCCGCAGACGCATGTTGCGCCGGTGCTGCCACAAACCCATATTGCGCCCGTGACCCCGCAGACGCATATCGCGCCAGTGGTGCCGAAGTCACCAATCGTGCCGGTGGTGCCGAAGATCCCCGTCGCGCCGGTCAATCCGCAAGTCCACACGCCCCCGCTCCTGCAGCAGCAAACCGTCCCGCAGGGCCAGCGCGTCAACACCCAGAACCAAGGCTTCAAAGGCGCTCCCGGCGCTCCCGGCCGCTTGCAAAACACCCTCCCGGTCGCGCCGACCCGTCAACCCGGAGTGCAGCCTGGTGTCCAACCCGGCGTGCAACCGCTACTGCCTCAGCGCCAGAACAACCCCTTTGTCCGACGCAGCGGCCCGCCCCTTGCCGCAGCGCAGACGCAGGGCAACTTCAGGCCCGGTGCCAATACCCGCTCGTTCAAGATTGGAGCGGGCGACGTGCGCCGCGCCAACCAGAACAACTTTGCCCGTCCCAACAACGGGCTTAGCGACTTCCAGAAATTCGGCCTCATTGCGCTGGGTGCCGTTGCCGTCGGCGCGATTTTGTCAAACGGCCAACATGTCGTGTCGAATTCCGGCGACCGTGTCGTGATGCGTGACCCCGACGGCCGTTACAGCGTTTACCACGACGATGATGCGCTGCTCTATCGTGAAGGCACCAACTATACGACGCAGGATTTCGGTGACGGATCTATCCTCAGCCGCTACACTCAGGCCGATGGCACCGTCATTGTGACAATCCGCGACGCTGACGGCCGTGTGCTTAGCCGTCATGTCGAATATCCCGGTGGCCGTCGGGTTGTGCTGTTCGACAACACGCAACCCTCGCCGCCGCCGGTCATCGCAGAGCTGCCGCCGCAATCGCCGATCGACCTGCTCTACACGGCCGACACCGATCCCAACCTGCTGCGCGCGGCGTTCGAGACGCAGCCGATTCAGTCCGCTGGCCGCACGTTCAGCCTGCAACAGATCCGCAGCATCCGGCAGGTGCGCTACCTCGCGCCAGAGGTTGAACTGACCACGCCCAGCTTTGACAGTGGCTCCTCCGCCATTGACCAAAATCAGGCGCAGTCGCTTGCCACCCTTGGCCGCGTGATGTCCGACCTGATCGCCGCCAACCCGAACGAGGTCTTCCTTGTCGAAGGGCACTCCGACGCTGTCGGCGACCCGGCGGTGAACCTGGCCCTTTCGGATGCGCGGGCGCAAGGCTTGGCGCTGGCGCTCACCCAATACTACGGGGTGCCGCCGCAAAACATGATCACGCAGGGTTATGGCGAATCTGACCTGAAAGACCAGACCCAAGGCCCCGACGATGCCAACCGCCGTGTTGTGATCCGTCGCATCACCGGCCTCTTGAACTAATCGAACCCAGCGCTCGCCCCCCACCGGGGCGGGCGCACCCTTGCGACTTTAGGCGCAACCCCGCACTCTGCACTGGCGCCGCGCCTGATCCCGCCCCATATTTCCCCAATGACTCAATCGCCCCCCCTTCAGCACGACCAAATCCCCGAAATCGCCCTCGGCTGGCTTCGCGCGGGCAAAGGGGCCGCCCTTGCCACCGTGGTGGAAACCTGGGGCAGCGCCCCGCGCCAACCCGGCAGCCAGCTTGCCATCTCGTCTGACGCCGAAATCATGGGCTCCGTATCAGGTGGCTGCGTCGAAGGCGCGGTGGTGGAGGAGGCGCTGGAAGCCCTTTCCGATGGCAAACCCCGCCTTCTGACCTTCGGCGTGTCGGATAACGATGCCTTCGCCGTTGGCCTTGCCTGCGGCGGCACCATCCGCGTGTTGGTCGAACCGATCACCCCCGCGCGCCGCCCCGCACTCGAGCAACTGGTCGCCGCCCGCGCCGCGCGCCGCCCCATCGCCGCCCTCATCAACCTCTCCACATGGGAAACCCGCCTGACCGACGGGCAGGGCGACCCACTGGACGCCGAACTAAACGCCCGCTTCCGCTCCGACAAATCGGGGGTCGAGGGCGACTGGTTCGCCGCCATCCACAACCCGCCCCTGCGCATGATCGTGGTCGGCGCCGTCCACATTGCGCAACCCCTGCTGCAAATGGCCCGCCTCACCGGCTATGACCCCTTGCTGATCGACCCGCGAGAGGCGTTCGGCGCCGCCGCCCGCTTTCCCGGTGAAACCATCTCCCACGACTGGCCGGACGAGGCGATGGCCGCCCACGGTCTCGACGCCCGCACCGCTGTTGTCACGCTGACCCATGACGCCAAACTCGACGACCCGGCCATTCGCGCGGCGCTTGCCTCCAACGTGTTCTACCTTGGTTGCCTCGGCTCCACCCGCACCCACGCGAAACGCGTCGAACGCCTCACCGCCGCAGGCTTCACCGCCGAGCAGATCGCCCGCATCCACGCCCCGGTCGGCCTTAACATCGGTGCCAAATCCCCCGCCGAAATCGCCGTCTCGATCCTCGCGCAAATCACCGAAACGCTGCGGACCGCCTGATGGACTTTGGCCCGCGCCCCCTGAGCGAAGCGCTGGGTGCCATCCTTGCGCATTCCCACCAACTGTCTGGCCGCAAGCTGAAAAAAGGCCACACGCTTACCGCCGACGACATCGCTGCCCTCACGGCCATCGGCGTGCAAACCCTTACCATAGCGCGCCCCGCACCGAGCGACGTGCCAGAGGATGCCGCCGCCACCCAACTCGGCGCGGCGCTGGTGCCGGACGAGGGCACAGCCCACCTAAAACGCTCCCCCGCCACCACCGGCCGCGTCAACTTGCACGCCACCGCCCCCGGTATCGTCCACCTTGACGCGACGGCGATCCACGCGCTCAACCGCATCGACCCCGCCATCACACTTGCCACCCTCGCGCCCTTCACCCGCGTGGCCGTTGGCACCCTGACCGGCACGGTCAAGATCATCGCCTACGCCGTCGATGCCACCCGCTTGGCGCAGGCCTGCGACACCGCCCGCGCCGCGATCCGCATCCTTCCCGTCACCCGCCGCTCCGCCAGCCTGTTGCTCACCGAACTTCCCGGCCAAGACGGCAAACTCAACGCCAAAGCGCGCGAGGTCACCGCCCGCCGCCTGCGCGCACTGGGGATGGAGTTGGCAGAGGTCGTCATCACCCCGCACGACACCGCCGCCATCGCCGCTGCGTTGCCGCGCCTGACCGGCGAGATGATCCTGATCCTCACCGCCTCCGCCACCTCCGACCTTTACGACACCGGGCCAGAGGCCCTGCGCGCCGCTGGCGGCCATGTTGAACGCTTCGGTATGCCGGTCGACCCCGGTAACCTCTTGTTCACCGGCAGCCTCGGCCCCCGCCCGGTGATCGGTCTGCCCGGCTGCGCCCGCTCGCCCGCGCTGAACGGCGCTGATTGGGTGCTGGAACGCCTCGCCTGCGGCCTTACAGTCACCGCCGATGACATTGCCGAAATGGGCGTCGGTGGCCTCCTGAAGGAAATCCCGATCCGCCCCCATCCGCGCGAAAGTTAAGCGCGCTAGGTCTAAGCCGCGCTGGACGCAACCTGCGCCGCGCATTATCCTTCCGACTCCGCACCAAGGGGGCCGCGCCGATGACCACCAACCCCGATCTCGACGCCTTCTTCGCCAAGCCGCAGCCGTGGCAGGACGAATACCGCGCCCTTCGCGCCCTTCTGCTCGGCCTCCCCCTGACCGAGGAGCGCAAATGGGGCTGGCCCTGCTACACCGCGAACGGGCGCAACATCACCCTGATCCACGGGTTCAAGGACTACTGCGCGCTCTTGTTCTTCAAGGGCGCACTGATGCCTGACCCCCATGCGATTCTGATCCAGCAAACCGATAACGTGCAATCCGCCCGCCAGATCCGTTTTACTGGCGCGGCTGACATCACCGCCTTGGAGGACGTGCTGAAATCCTACGTCGCCGAGGCGATGGCAATCGATGCCGCCGGGCTGAAGCTGCCCAAGCGGTCGCCCGACGCGCTGGTCTACCCCGACGAGTTCACCGCAATCCTTGCCGACCACCCCGACCTGCGCACCGCGTTCGAGGCGCTGACCCCCGGCCGCCAACGCGCCTACAACCTCTTCTTCACCGCGCCAAAGCAATCCCAAACGCGCACGGCGAGAGTCGAAAAATCCATCCCCCGCATCCTTGACGGCAAGGGGCTGGACGACCGGTAAGGCGAGGGGATTTTTGTCGGAAGAGGGGCGTGGGGGGGGCGCTTAGGCCCGCGAGAAATTCGTTAAATCCGGTTAACAAAAAAGTCGGAATCCATTCAAATCCCCAATAAAAAGGCCCCTCCAACCGAAGGGGCCTTCCAATTCCAATCAGATCAGACCCTTATTTCGGGCCGATCATCATCACCATCTGACGCCCTTCAAGCCGCGGGAAAGCCTCGATCTTGCCGACCTCCGCCACGTCCTCCTCGACCCGTTTCAGCAACTCCATTCCCAGCTGCTGGTGCGCCATCTCGCGCCCGCGGAATCGAAGCGTGATCTTCACCTTGTCCCCCTCATCAAGGAACTTGAAAACCGAGCGCATCTTGACGTCGTAATCGTGGATATCGGTTCCCGGACGGAACTTGATTTCCTTGATCTCGATGACGTGCTGTTTCTTGCGGGCCTCAGCCTCGCGTTTCTGGGTCTCGTATTTATACTTGCCGAAGTCCATGATCTTGCAGACCGGCGGTTCCGCGTTCGGCGAGATCTCGACGAGATCCAGCCCCGCTTCTTCGGCCATGGCCATCGCACGGGCGGGGGTCACCACGCCGACGTTCTCGCCATCCGCGCCGATCAGGCGGATTTCAGGCGAACGGATGCGGTCATTCACACGGGGTCCCGTTTCGCGTTGCGGCGGGGCGTTGTGGGGTCTGCGGGCTATGGCGGCGTTCCTTTGGTGGTTATTGATGCTGGCGCGCAAAATAGACGGCGTGGGCAGGTACTTCAACCGGATTCCGGTGCCGCCCTGAAAACACGCAGAATTTTGATTGGCTCTATGCTTTCCAAGCCCGCCTCAAACTGGCATATCGAAGCCGATCGCGTTCGAAGCGGTGGATATGGAGTGTCCCTGAATGAACAAGCCCCTCCTCTCTGCGGCAATCGCCGCCGTGCTGGCCTTGGGTGCCTTTATCCAGTTCGAGCGCGCTCCCGTGGCACCAGCTATGCCGGTGGCCGTGGCGCCGACCCCCGCCGCGCCTCCACCTGCGGTCAGCCCGGCCGAGAAGGTGGTTGATGGTGCCGCTACAACCGCCTCAAAGGTGGCGGATGCCGCCGTTAACGTGACCGCGACCGTGGCGACCGGCGCGGCTCAGGCAGTGAAACAGGCGGTCTCGGATGCGGTCGGCGCCGCGACCAACAGCGCGGTTGACACTGCGCCGCCGCCCGGCAGCAATGGCGCCGCCCCGACGGCGAAGGCCGCCGCCGCCGCGGCCAAAATGTCCTGGTCGGTGGCGACGCTGTCACTTGATGAGATCAAGTCGCGCATCGCCGCTGCCGACATCCCCGAAACCACTCGGCAAAAGGTGATGATCGCCTTTGATGATGCCAAGGGTGACCCGGTGAAACTGCAATCTGTTCTGGACCAGTTGCGGAAGGCGATGGGGGGCTAGGACGCCAAAACTGTCCACTGACGACAGTTTGCCATCGGCAAAGATACGATGCTGGGCGCAGTCGCGACGACGCCGCTCTTTCCTTGGACGCCTAATCTGTCATAGAGTCCGTGCAGTTGGGTAAGCTTCTTGGAGGGAGCGATATGAATAAGTCGAGCATTATTGGTGCCATCGTTGTGGTCCTTGTGGCTGTAGGTGGCTATTTTGGCTATTATGTGCCGCATCAGCGCGATGTGGCCGCACAGCATCAGGCAGCCATTGACGCCGCGGCAAAAGCGGCAGCGGATGCCAAAGCTACCGCGGATGCTGCGGCGAAAGCAGCGGCCGATCAGGCCGCAGCCGTGAAGGCCGCCGCAGACAAAGCCGCAGCCGATGCCAAGGCGGCCGCTGACGCTGCCGCGCAGGCCGCCGCAGACAAGGCCGCCGCCGATGCGAAAGCCGCAGCCGATGCCGCGGCAAAGGCCGCATCAGATGCAGCGGGCGCGATGTCTTGGGACGCGTCGAAGCTGAGCACGGCGGACATTGCGGCGCGCATCGACGCGGCCAATATCAACCCGACGGTGAAGGCCACGCTGAAGGCCGCGCTGGATCAGGCGAAGTCGGACCCGACCGCAATTCAGGCCGTGCTTGAGCAGCTGAAAAGCGCGATGGGCATGTGATTGCTGCGGCGGTAACCCGCCGCCGCCGTTAAAAACAAAGGTCGCGCAGGGCAACCCGCGCGGCCTTTTGATTTGCGGTGAGTGGGGCGATCAGATCCCGTCGCCGACAAATGCCTTTTCGACGACATACTCCAACGGCTCGGAATTTGCGCCTTCGCGCAGGCCGAATTTCTCCAGCACCGCCTTGACGTCGTGGTTAAAGGCAAGGCTGCCGCAGACCATGGCGCGGTCGTGTTCGGCATCCATCGGCGGCAGACCCAGGTCGGCAAACACCTTGCCGTTCAAGAGGTTGTCCGTGATGCGCCCCATAAGCGGCGAGGCCTCGCGCGTTGTCGTTGGATAATAGCGCAGCTTGTCGGCCACCAGATCACCGATCAGCGGATCGTCATGCAGGTTTGCGACCAACTGACGACCATATTCCAGCTCTGCCACTTCGCGGCAGGTGTGCATCATGATGACGGTGTCGTATTTCTCATAGGTCTCGGGGTCGCGCATCAGGCTGGCAAAGGGCGCAATGCCGGTGCCGGTGGCAAGGAACCAGCACCGATCGCCCGGCAGCAGGGCGTCATGCACCAGCGTGCCAACCGGTTTCGGGCGCAGAATGATCTGGTCGCCGACCTTGATGTGCTGCAACCGCGAGGTCAGCGGGCCGTCCGGCACCTTGATCGAGTAGAACTCCAACTCCTCGTCCCACGAGGGCGAGGCGATGGAATAGGCGCGCAGCAGCGGCTTGTCGTTGTCGCCCATCAGACCGATCATCACGAACTCACCCGAGCGGAAGCGCAGCGATTTCGGTCGCGTGACACGGAAGGAAAACAGCCGGTCCGTCCAATGATGAACGGCCGTTACGGTCTGCGCGTCGGGCAGGGTCTTGACGGGGGTGGCGGGTATATCGTTCAAAATGGTCAATTCAGTCATGCGTTACAGGGATGCGCGTCCCCGTCCTCTGTAATCCGTGCTGCGGTTTTGGAAAAGGGTAAGTTCAGGCGTAAAGCCGCGACCGATAGTCATGCGCGCGCCAATCCGCGCGGAACTTCCACTGTGCCTCGGGCTGGCGCAGGGCAAGGTCGGCGGTGATTTCCACCTCGTCAAAGCCCGATCTGCGCGCCATCGCGTATTGATCGGCGATGACGTGGCCACCCGCGCGCAGGCGGCCCGTGTAGCCCATCAGGCGCAGGCGGCGGGCGAGAGTAAAGCCACGCCCGTCGGCAAAGCTGGGAAACGCGATGCGGATCAGCGCGACACCATCCAGCCGACCCCCAAGGGTGGCGAGGTCGGTGGTCGCGGGCAGATCAAGCGCCGCTGTCCCCTCGGCAAGATCGCCAAGGGGGGTGAAGCTGCCGCGGAAATCATCTTGGGCAAAGCCTTGGTCGGTGACGATCACGCTCATGCTGCGTTCTCCTGTGACTGGGGGCCACGCACCATGCGCCCGTTGATGTAGTGGATGCCGCATTCTTCCTTGGCCTTGCCGCGCCAGCGTCCGGCGCGCGGGTCTTCACCCGGCGCGACCGGCGTGGTGCAGGGGGCGCAACCGATCGAGGCATAGCCCTTGGCGACCAGCGGGTGCCGGGGCAGGCGGTTGTTGACCATGTAGTCCTCGATATCCTCGCGGCCCCAATGGGCGAGCGGGTTGACCTTGATGCGGATGCCGCCCTCGGATTCGAAGAACTCGACGGCTTGGCGGGTCTGGCCTTGGTAGCGTTTCCGCCCGGTGATCCACGCGTCAAAGCCGGAAAGCGCGCGTTCCAGCGGCTCGGTCTTGCGCAGGGCGCAGCAACCGTCCGTGTCGGTCAGGTGCAACAGGTTGTCGGGGTCTTGCGCAAGGATACGCGCCGGATTGGCGCGAATGGTCCGGATCTCGGTCAGGCCCAGCTTTTCCGCCACCTCGGTCTGATAGGCGAGGGTTTCGGGAAACAGCATCTGCGTGTCGATGAACAAAACCGGCGTGGTGCGGTCGATCACCGAAACGAGGTGCAACAGCACCACCGACTCGGCACCGAAGGACGACACCAGCGCAAGGCGGCCCACCATCGGATCGGCCAGTGCATGTTCCAGAACCGCCGTGGCGCCGTGGTGGCGATAGCGGGCGTTCAGATCGGCGACACGTTCGGCGATCGGCACAAGGGGGGATTCAAGCGGCATCGCGGTCCCTTTCTTCGGGATAAAGTGCGGCCTTGAATGGCGCGGGGCCAAGGCGGCGATAGGCGGTCAGAAAGGTCTCTGTCGGTTCGAGACGCAGGGTCAGATAAGCGCGGATCAGGCGATCAATCGCTGGCACAACCTCGTCATAGGCAAAGCCGGGGCCAGCCTTTTCGCCGATGGCGGCGGACTCAGTCGCGTCACCGCCCAGCGTGATCTGGTAGTTTTCCACCCCGGCGCGGTCGAGGCCAAGGATGCCGATGTGGCCAACATGGTGATGCCCGCAGGCATTGATGCAGCCAGAGATCTTGATCTTGATCTCGCCCACCTCGTGTTCCAGATCCAGCGCGTCAAAGTGCTGCGCGATCTGTTGCGCGACGGGGATCGAGCGCGCGGTGGCCAGCGCGCAGTAATCCATGCCGGGGCAAGCGATGATGTCCGAGATCAGGCCGATGTTGGCGGTCGCCAGCCCGGCCTTTTTCAGGATCGCATGGACTGCGGGCAGGTCGCCCTTGTGGACATGCGGCAGGATCACGTTCTGCTCGTGGCTGATGCGCAATTCGTCATGGCCCCAGAACTGCGCGAGGTCCGCGAGGGTGCGCATCTGGTCGGAACTTGCATCGCCCGGCGTGGCTCCGGGCGCTTTGAGCGAGACCTGCACGATGGCGTAATCCGGGTTGCGATGCGGGGCGAGGTTGGTGTCGGCCCACGAACGATAGACCGGGTCCGATGCGCGGAGCGCGTCGTGCGCCTTGGTCGGCGCGGTTTTGAAGACGGGCGTGGCAAAGGCCGCGCGGATGTCGGCCAGCAGATGCTGATCGGCACCCGAAAAGGTGGGCTTCAGCTCGGCAAAGCGGTCCTCGATCATCCGCGTCAGCTCTGCCGCGCCGGTTTCGTGGAGCGTGATCTTGATGCGCGCCTTGTATTTATTATCGCGGCGGCCCAGCAGGTTATAGACGCTCAGCACCGCCTCGACGTATGGCAGTAGGTCCGCCTCTGGCAGGAACGCGCGGACGACATGGCCGATCAGCGGGGTGCGGCCAAGGCCACCGCCCACAATCACCTCGAACCCGGTTTCGCCCGCGTCGTTTGTCACCATGCGCAGGCCGATGTCGTGCGCCTTGGTCACCGCGCGGTCATGCGGGCTGCCGGTGATGGCGATCTTGAATTTGCGCGGCAGGAACTGGAACTCCGGGTGGTCGGTGGACCACTGGCGCAGCAATTCGGCAATCGGGCGCGGGTCGGTAATTTCATCCGCCGCAGCCCCGGCAAAGTGGTCGGCGGTGACGTTGCGGATCGTGTTGCCAGAAGTCTGGATCGCGTGCATCTGCACATCGGCCAGCGCCGACAGGATCGCGGGCACGTCAGTCAGCTTGGGCCAGTTGAACTGGATGTTCTGGCGCGTGGTGAAGTGGCCATAGCCCTTGTCCCAGGTGTCGGCAATCAGCGCCAACGCGCGCATCTGGCGCGAATTCAGCGTGCCATAGGGGATCGCCACGCGCAGCATGTAGGCGTGCAGTTGCAGGTAAAGCCCGTTCATCAGGCGCAGCGGGCGGAACTCATCCTCGGTCAGGCTGCCATCGACGCGGCGGGAGACTTGGGCGCTGAATTGGGCCACACGTTCGCGCACGAAGGCCTCGTCAAAGTCGTTATACTTATACATTTTGCGGGTCTTCCTGCTTGCCGTGCGCGTAGTTCGAGGGCCCGCGCGTGCGGAACGCCTCGCGGAAATGGACGGGCTCGGGGCCGCGCGGTCCTGCCTTGGCATCGGCCAGATAGGCCCCGACCACGACGTTACGCTGGGCCGAAGCGTCCAGCAGGCGCAATTGCGCGTGGGCTTCATCCTCGATCAGCTCTGCCTCGGTATGGTGGCGCGACCAGCGACCATCCTCGGTGAAATAGACCACATCGCCTTCCAGCAGTGCGTTGGCGGTGACAACTTTCGGGGTGAACCGGCTCATGACAAGGCTTCCTTCAAGTCTTCAAGTGCGGCAGAGGCTGCCCGGGGCGCGAGGCCGTAAAGCAGGACGGCGGGGCCTTCGAGGGTTGCCGTCGCCTCTGGCAGGGCGCGCAAGGTGGTGCCAATGATGCGCTGATCGGGGCGCGAGGCGTTCTCCACGAGGCTGACCGGCGTGTCGGGCACGGCGCCGTGCATCATCAGGCGGCCTTGCAGAAAGCGAGCGGCGCGTTTGCCCATGTAAATTGCCGCGACCTCGCCGGTGCGGGCCAAACCGCGCCAGTCCTGATCGGCAAAGCCCGCCACGTCATGCCCGGTCAGAAACCGCACCGATCCGTTGCGCCCGCGCCGCGTCAGGCTTTGCCCGATCGCGGCCACGGCAGCAGAGGCGGCGGTGATGCCCGGCACGATGGCCCAGTCGATACCGGCGGCGTCCAGCGCCTCAATCTCTTCGTCCAGCCGCGCGAACACGACGGGATCACCCGCTTTCAGCCGCAAGACGTGATTGCCCGCCAGCGCATGGCGCACCATCTGCGCGTTGATGTCGGATTGCGGGATCGAGGGGCCAAAGCCCTCTTTGCCCGCATCAATCAGCACCGCCTCGCGCCGCGCAAGCTCAAGGATGGCAGGTGCAACCAGACGGTCGTGGATCACCACATCCGCCCGGTCCAGCGCCGCGCGGGCCTTCAGTGTCAACAGTTCGGGGTCGCCCGGACCGGCGCCGACCAGATCGACGCGCCCCGGTGCAGGCGTCGCCGCAAGGTGGCGGTTGAGCAGATCGTCAAGCACCTCCAGCACCGCCTCGGCGCCGCCCGCAGCAAAGGCGCGCGGGCCAGTGATTTCGAAATACTCCGCCCAGAACGCCCGCCGCGCGCGGCCTTGGGGCAACTGGTCAGCCACGGCGCGAAAATCCTTGGCGAGGAGCGCAAGCTGGCCGAGCAGGGGCGAAAGGTCTTCCTCCACCTTGGCTTTGATCGCGCGCGCCAGCACGGGTGCCGCACCCTCGGTGCCAATCGCCACCACCACAGGGGCGCGGTCAACGATGGCGGGCGTGATGAAGTCGCTGTCTTTCAGGTTATCGACGATATTGACCAAGGCGCCATCGGCCTGCGCCAGTGCGGCCACGCGGGCGTCAGCGGTTTCATCCCCCGTCGCAACATAGGCGAGCCGCGCGCCCTTGGCATCGCCCGCCACAAAGTCGCGCGGGATCAGCGTGATGCGCCCTTCGGCGGCAAGTGCGGCGATGGCGGCACTGGCTGAGGGCGTGAAAACGGTGATCTCTGCCTCGGTCTTGAGCAGCAGGCGCAGCTTTGCCAGCACAGGCTCGCCGCCACCGGCCAGAACGACCGACTTGCCCACAAGGTTCACAAAGATCGGGAAATACTGCATGGGCGGGTTCCAAAAGCCGAGTTTCACCTCCTGAATATAGAATTTTATCCTACTATTCCGCCAGATGCTCTTGCAAAGAAGGAAAGATGTTCCGATACTCGCTGCAAGTGAAAACGTAGTCCCAATTGGGAAGGGGAACCGGAATGGCAGTCCGATTTGACGAGATGGATCGGAAAATCCTTGGCGAGTTGCAGGAGGATTCCAGCCAATCGCTGGACGAAATCGCCCGCAAAGTGGGCTCCTCCAAGACCCCGGTGTGGAATCGCATCCGCAAGCTGCGCGAGATGGGGGTGATTACGCGCCAGACGGTGATCCTCGACCCAGAGGCGCTGGGGCTGGAGGCGTGTTTCTTCGTGCTGATCCGCACCTCGGAACACGAAGCGGCGTGGCAGCAGAAATTCCTGAAAGCGCTGCGCGAGCGGCCCGAGGTGCTGGAGGCGCACCGGCTGGCGGGCGACATCGACTATATCCTCAAGGTCCGCGTCGCCAATGCCCGCGCCTACGACACCTTCTATCAGGCGCTGATTTCCGAGGTGCGGATCTATAACGTGACGGCGCTTTTGAGCATGGAAGAGATCAAATCCACCACGCTTTTGCCGCTTTAGGCCGGGAGGCGCTGCCGTCTGTTGGCGTTAGGCGCGCCGGACGTTCAGCGCCTCAAGCCCATGGAAATGATAGACATTCCCAAAGCGCGGCTGGCCTTTCAGCCGTAGGCCGGGCAGGCGGGCGAACAGGATCGGCAGCGCGATCTGCAACTCCAGCCGCGCGAGCGGCGCGCCGACGCAGAAATGCAGCCCGGCGCCAAAGCTGAGGTTGGTTTTCGCCACCCGACCGGGGGCAAACCGCGTGGGATCCTCGAACATCGACGGGTCGCGGTTGGCGGCGGCCAAAAGGCAGGCAACCTCAGTGCCCTTGGGGATCATGCGGCCCAGCACCTCGACATCCTCATAGGCGTGGCGGGTGAACATGTGCAGCGGCGGGTCGAAACGCAGCACTTCCTCCACCGTCGCCTCGACGCGATCGGGCGCGAGGGCGGCAATGGGTGTGCGGGTTTCCAGCAGGGTTTTCACAGCGATTCCAAGGGAATGCACCGTCGCCTCATGCCCCGCGTTCAGCAGCAGGATGCAGGTGGCGATAAGTTCGTCGGTCGAAAGCTTCTCGCCCGCCTCCTCGGCGGCAATCAGGTGGGTGATGAGGTCATCGGCCGGACGCGCGCGGCGCTCTTCGATGTAACCCCGCATGAAGGCTACGAAATCTTGCGTCGCGGCCACAGCACGGTCCTCAACCTCACGTGTGCGGCGCGCCTGATACATCGAGACCATGGCATTCGACCAGCGGAGCAGATCGGGCGCCATCTCCTCTGGCACGCCCAGCAGGCGGGCGATGATGATGACCGGCAGCTTTTGCGCGAAGGTCGGCATCAAATCGAACGGCCCATTGGGAAGGACGTCGATCAACGTATTGGAAAGGCTGACGATTTCTGGCGCCAGTGCGGCGATACGGCGTGAGGTGAAGGCGCGCAGCACCAGCGAGCGCAGGCGGGGATGGCGGGGCGGCTCCAGTTCCAGCATCGAATGGGCCTCGACTGCGTAGAAGGGGGCGAGGTGGTTGGGGATGTCTTTGCGCTTTTCCGGCGGCACCTCGCGGCCAAAGCGGCGGTCGCGCAGGATGGCGTTGACAGCGGCATAGGAAAGGGCGCAGGGCAGGTTGTAATCCTGCCAAAACACCAATGATCCCAAGGCCCTGGCGCGCTCATAGAAGGCGTAGGGGTCCTGCACGAAGGCGGGGTCGGTGGGCGATTGCGTGATGGTTGGCAGGGTCATCTTGCGCCTTTTCGGGCCGGGTTTGCGCCCGGCCCTTGGGTTCAAACCAGCGCGCCGTCCGCGGTGATGCGGGTCTTGCCGCCTAGGTAGGGGTGCAGCACGGCAGGCAGATCGACCGAGCCATCCTCTTGCTGGCCATTCTCCAACACCGCGATCAGACAGCGCCCGACCGCGAGGCCGGAGCCGTTAAGCGTATGAACAAATTCAGGTTTTCCGCCAGCGGGGCGATAGCGGGCGTTCATGCGGCGCGCCTGAAAATCACCGCAAACCGAGACCGAGGAAATCTCGCGATAGGTATTTTGCCCCGGCAGCCAGACCTCCAGATCGTGGGTTTTGGTGGCGCCAAAGCCCATGTCGCCGGTGCAAAGAACCATGCGACGGTAGGGCAGGGCGAGCTTTTCAAGGATCGCCTCGGCGCATTTGGTCATGCGTTCATGTTCCGCCAGCGAGGTTTCGGGCGTGGTGATCGACACCATCTCGACCTTCTCGAACTGGTGCTGACGGAGCATCCCCGAGGTGTCCTTGCCCGCCGAACCCGCCTCGGAGCGGAAGCATTGGCTGAGCGCGGTCATCCGCATAGGTAATTGGTTTTCCTCAAGAATATCGCCCGCAACCGAGTTGGTCAGCGTGACTTCAGAGGTCGGGATCAGCCACCAGCCGTTGGTGGTTTGATAGCTGTCCTCGGCGAATTTCGGCAGTTGGTTGGTGCCATACATCGCCTCTTCCTTGACCAGAACCGGGGTCCACATTTCGGTCAGGCCGTGTTCGGCGACATGGGTGTCGAGCATGAATTGCCCCAAGGCGCGGTGGACGCGGATGATGGCGCCTTTCAGGACGACGAAGCGCGAGCCGGAGAGTTTGGCGGCGGTGGCGAAATCCATGCCGGGCTTAACGCCTTGAATATCAAAGTGTTCTTTGGGTTTGAAGGCGAAATTGCGCGGTGTGCCCCAGCGGTGCGCCTCGACGTTGCCGGTCTCGTCTTTGCCATCGGGAACGTCGGCAAGCGGGCTGTTGGGGATGGTGAGGAGGAGGTTGCGCAGGCGAGTATCTTCGGCCGCGGCCTCTTCGCTCAGGCGCGCGCCTTCGGCCTTTTTATCGGCCACAAGCGCCCTAAGCCGTTCAAATTCCACGTTATTACCCGAAGCCTTCGCGGCGCCCACCTCTTTCGAGGCGGTGTTCTGTGCGGCCTGCGCGGTCTCTGCGGCGAGGATTTTGGCACGGCGGGCCTCGTCCAGCGCGAGGATTTCAGACGACAGTCCCGACAGTCCCCGGCGGCCGAGGGCGGCGTCGAAAGCGGCGGGGTTTTCGCGGATGGCGCGGATGTCGTGCATGGGTCACCTCAGATTGAACGCGCCAGATATGCCCGATTGTGCGGCGGACGTGAAGCCGAAACGGGCGTATGTAAATCGTATGTTTTTCGTATGTATTTCATGCATACGATCGTGCTGCGGCCAATCCGCGCCCTTTTCCCCGGCGCGGAGCCCTGCGGCAGCTTTGCCACACGCCGAAATGAGCCGCGCGCGCCTTGCCATCCCGAGGGGGCGATTGTAGGGTGCGCGCCAATTTCGGGGTCAGCCACGGCCCCTTTGCCCTATGCCGTGCCGTCCGTGGCGCGGGACAATGAGAGGATGCTTCATGTTCGCAACTCCCGCTTTTGCTCAAGCTGCCGGTGGCGGTGCCAGTGCCTTTACCGGGGGCATGTTCATCCCGATGATCCTGGTGCTGGGCATCATGTATTTCGTGATGATCCGCCCGCAGCAGAAAAAGCTGAAAAGCCATAACGAGATGATCGAGGCGCTGCGTCGCGGCGATCAGGTCATCACGCAGGGCGGCATGATCGGCAAGGTGACCAAGGTAACGGACGACGGCAAGCTGGAGATCGAGATTGCCGAGGGCGTCAAGGTCCGTATCATCAAATCGACGATCGCGCAGGTTCTGTCCAAGACTGAACCCGCCGCCTGATCGCCCCCCCTCGTCGCTCACAGCCTGATTTCGGAAAGCGCGCATGCAAATTGCTCTTTGGAAGCGGATCATTATCCTGGGCCTTTGCGCCCTTGGTGTGTTGTTCGCGGTGCCGAACCTGTTTTACACGCGGGTCGAGAACCATAACGATGCGGTGAAAAAGATCGCGCAAGCGGGATCGACCCCCGATCTGGCGGCGCAGGCGGCGGGCTGGCCAAACTGGTTGCCGTCCAACCTGGTCAATCTGGGGCTGGATCTGCGCGGCGGCGCGCATCTGTTGGCTGAAGTGCAGCTGAAAGATGTGTATGCCGACCGGATGAATTCGCTGTGGCCGGAAGTGCGCGATGCGTTGCGCACCGATCGTGGCGTGGTGGGCAACGTGCGCCGCGAACCCTCGCCGCCCGACCAACTGCGCGTCTCGATTTCCGAGGCGGGCGGGCTTCAAAAGGCGCTGGCCGATGTGCAGGCGCTGTCGCAACCGGTGGTGTCGCTGGCGGGCGTGGGCCAGCGCGATATTCAGGCGGTGGGCGTGGGTAACACCATCACCATCTCGCTGTCGCCTGCGGAAAAGACCGCGACCGACGACCGCACCATGCAGCAATCGCTGGAGATCGTGCGGCGCCGGGTTGATGCGGCAGGCACGCGCGAGCCGACCATTCAACGCGAAGGCACCGACCGTATCCTGATCGAGGTGCCGGGCATCGGCTCTGCCGAAGAGCTGAAGGCGCTGATCGGCACCACGGCGCGGCTGACCTTTAACGGGGTTGTCGGGCGCACGGCTGACCCTCATGCCATCGCCGGGGCGGGGAACGTCGTGATCCCGTCGCAGGACGAAAAGGGTGTGTATTACATCGTGCAGGATACGCCGGTGGTGACTGGCGAGGATCTGACCGATGCGCAGCCCGCCTTTGACCAGAACGGACGGCCTGCGGTCGATTTCCGCTTTGACGCCTCGGGCGCGCGCAAGTTCGGTGACTATACCGCGCAACATATCGGGTCGCCCTTTGCGATCGTGCTGGACAATCAGGTGATCTCGGCGCCGGTCATTCAGGCGCATATCGGCGGCGGTTCGGGCATCATCACCGGCAACTTCACCGTGCAGGGCTCGACCAAGCTCGCGGTGCTGCTGCGGGCCGGGGCGCTGCCGGCCAAGATGAATTTCCTTGAAGAACGCACCATCGGGCCGGAACTGGGCGCCGACAGCATCAAGGCGGGCAAGGTTGCCGCCGTGGTAGGCTCGCTTGCCGTGGGGGTGTTCATGGTGCTGGTTTATGGCTGGTTTGGCTGGATCGCCAACCTCAGCCTTGTGCTGAACATTGGCATGTTGTTTGGCGCGCTGAGCATGATTGGCGGCACGCTGACGCTGCCGGGTATCGCCGGTATCGTGCTGACGGTCGGCACGGCGGTGGACGGCAACGTGCTGGTCTATGAGCGTATCCGCGAGGAATTGCGCAACGCCAAAGGCCCGGCCCGCGCGATTGAGCTTGGCTATGACCGCGCGCTGAGCGCTATTGTGGACAGTAATATCACCACGTTGATCTCTGCGCTTATCCTTTACTTCGTCGGCTCGGGTCCGGTGCGCGGCTTTGCCGTCACGCTGGCCTTGGGGATCATCACCTCGGTGTTCAGCACGGTATTCCTGTCGCGCCTGTTCATCGTGATGTGGTTCGAACGCCGCCGTCCCAAGACAATCGAGGTGTAAGAAGATGCGGCTACGTCTGGTTCCCGATCATACTAACATCGACTTCTTCGCCATTGCGAGGGTGACCTTTGGCGGCTCTATGCTGCTGGTGGTGATCTCGGTGATCGCGCCCTTCATCTGGGGGCTGAACTTTGGCATCGACTTTCTGGGCGGCACCACGATCCGCACTGAGGCGGTGCAGCCGATCAACATCGGCGCCTACCGCGCGGCGCTGACGCCGCTTAATCTGGGCGATGTCGTCATCGCCGAGGTGTTCGATCCGACCTTCCGTCCCGACCAGCATGTCGCGATGATC
>JAJXZX010000043.1 GCA_021779835.1 Pseudomonadota bacterium
AGACAGGTAAATCACATAGCCGATGAAAAGCAGCAGGCCGAAAAACACGGTAAGCGACAGGTTGGCGGTCTGGTTCTGTTGCACCCAGCGCACATAGTTGAACGAGGTCGGGTTAAAAGTTGCCGTCAGCAGCCCGAAAGCGAAGAGCCAACGCAGGAATATCCCCATCTAATGCTGCCCCCCCTGCCTTCATGTTACAGTATGACCGAACGTTGTGGGCCTTGGGTAGCGAAAATTTGCGGGTTCTGTCTAGCCTGCCAAAGGCTGATGCGGCGAAATAGTGGTTTCATGGGGCGCGCCAGCCCGCTATACCGCCCGAGGTTTGCAAGGCAACGCGAGGGATGCGAATGGCCAACGTCGTCGTGGTGGGTGCCCAGTGGGGCGATGAAGGCAAGGGCAAGATCGTCGATTGGCTGTCTGAACGGGCCGATGTGATCGTGCGGTTTCAGGGCGGGCACAACGCCGGTCATACGCTGGTGATCGACGGCGTGGTGTATAAACTGTCGCTGCTGCCCAGCGGTATCGTGCGTGGCGGCAAGCTGTCGGTGATCGGCAACGGTGTGGTGCTCGACCCTTGGGCGCTGCTGGCCGAGATCGAGAAGCTGTCGGCGCAGGGCGTGACGGTCACGCATGACAATCTGATGATCGCGGAAAACACGCCTTTGATCCTGCCGGTGCATGGCGAGTTGGATCGGGCGCGGGAAGCGCAAAACTCGGTGGCCAAGATTGGCACCACGGGGCGCGGCATTGGTCCGGCCTATGAGGATAAAGTGGGGCGGCGCGCAATCCGTGTGGCGGATCTGGCCGATGGGCCGACGCTGGAGCTGCGAATTGACCGGTTGCTGACGCACCACAATGCGCTTCGCGCGGGTCTTGGGCTGGAGCCGGTGGATCGGGCAGCGCTGAAGGCGGCGCTGGAGGAAGTGGCACCGAAGATACTGCCGTATGCGGCGCCGGTGTGGAAGGTGCTGACCGAGGCGCGGCGCGCGGGCAAGCGCATCCTGTTCGAGGGCGCGCAGGGCTCGTTGCTTGACGTGGATTTCGGAACCTATCCGTTTGTCACCTCGTCTAATACGACGGCAGGGATGGCGGCCTCGGGCACCGGTCTTGGGCCGACGGCGATTGATTTCGTGCTGGGCATCGTCAAGGCCTATACGACGCGGGTCGGCGAAGGTCCGTTCCCGACCGAGTTGTTTGACGGCGATGGCGCGCGGTTGGGCGAGCGGGGCCATGAGTTTGGCACCGTCACCGGCCGCAAGCGGCGCTGTGGCTGGTTCGATGCGGTTCTGGTGCGCCAGACCTGTGCGACCTCGGGTGTGTCGGGGATTGCGCTGACCAAGTTGGACGTGCTGGACGGGTTCGACGAGTTGAAGATTTGCGTGGGATACGAGCTTGACGGCAAGACCTATGATTATCTGCCGACGGCGGCGAACCTGCAGGCGCGCGTCAAGCCGATCTATGAAAGCCATCCGGGGTGGCCGGAGTCGACGGCGGGCGCGCGCACTTGGGCCGACTTGCCAGCGGCGGCGATCAAATATGTCAAGCGCATCGAAGAGTTGATTCAATGCCCGGTGGCGTTGCTGTCAACTAGCCCCGAGCGGGACGACACCATCCTTGTCACCGACCCGTTTGCGGATTGAGCGGATGGCATTGAGTTATAAAGCACGGCGGCGGTGGTCGCTTATCATCCTGCTGGTGGGCTTGCCGCTCTATATCGTGGCGGCGGTGACGGTGGTGGATTGGATGAACCGGCCGCCGGTCTGGCTTGAACTGGTGGTTTATGTCGCACTCGGTTTCCTGTGGATGGCGCCGTTTCGCTTTGTGTTTCTGGGCGTGGGCCGCGCTGACCCGGATGCGGCCCCGGACGACAAGCACGACTGAAAAAAGGCGGATGGGTTGCCCCATCCGCCTTACTCGTTACGCGTTCCTGCAAGAGCGGAATTACTTGGAGAGTTTGCGCGCCTCGGCAAGGTAGCGCGAGGTTTCGGCGACGATGAACTGCCCGCGCTTTACCTTTTGGATACGGCCCTGGCGCAGCAACATGCCGAAAGCGCGAAGGCTGGTTTCACGGCTGATCTCTTCTTCACCGACGGCGGTTATGGCAGAACGCATGATCTGCGGGCGCGAGAAATGCGGGCGACCTTCGGCGCCAAGCGCATAGGCGGCGGCAGCTTCGAGGAGGTCAGGCATCTGCATGGCCCCTTGCGCCTCGGCGAATTTTGCAAAGCCGTGGCTGTCGGCAAAGATGTTTTCCTCGCCGTCCGTGTCGGTGTCGTCGTCGTCCTGATCGTCGACAGCGAGGTTGCCGTTGGTGACGCGGCGCGGGCGGATCATCAAATTCTCGTGGCTCGGGCGATCATCGATGCGCTGCTCCGAGACGAGAACCAGCGGCGCCGGGCGTTCCGCCGGGACGACGGGGCGCGTCGAGGCCGCAGTTGACGTGGCAATCGGGCGGCGCGGGCGCACGGCTTGCGCGAGGTCGTCGCGGTAGCGGTCCAGCACGGACGGCTCGGGGCTGTCGCCGGACTTGGAGGTGATCTCCTTCTCGGCCTCGGTGGCGACAACGGCCGCCTTGAGGTGCTGGATCGCAGAGAGGCGACGGCGGTTTTCCGGCTCGGCCTGCTCGGTGTCGGCATGTTGCATCAGGCGGGTGAGGTCGGCGTCGTCGGTCTTGGTGCCCGCATCCATAAAGGCACGGCGGGCCGGATCGCGCGGCTCTGGCGCGGGCTCAGCGGCGATTGACTCCGGCGCGGGTTCAACCGGGGCTGCTGCCTGGACGATGACTTCGACGGGGGCCTCGGCCTGCGGGGCTTCGACCGGGGCCGCCTCGGCGGTTTCCAGTTTGGTCTCGGCGACCGGGATCTCAATGGGTGCGGTCTCAGCCTCGGCGATCGGCGCGGCTTTGGGTTCGGCGTCAACAGTTTTGGGGGCGACAGCGGTGGCGCGAGTGGCGGCGATGTCACGTTCGACTTCTGCGAGTTCGGCCTGAAGCTGCGCCTCTGCCTCGGGCGAGAGCGTCGAGGCCGGAGCGACAGCGGCAGCTTTGGCATTAGCCTCTGCGGCGGCCTTGGCTTTGGCTGCCGCCTCCGCTTCGGCTCGCGCCTTGGTGTCAGCCTCATCGCGGGCGTCGGCTTCTGCTTTGGCTTCCGCTTCGGCGTCCGCCTTGGCTTTGGCTTCGGCTTCGGCTTTCGCCGCTGCTTCGGCGTCTGCCTTGGCTTTCGCGTCGGCCTCGGCGCGGGCGGCGCGGGCGGCGGCGCGTTCGACTCGGGCTTGTTCGAGCGCGGCGAGTTGGGCGCGGGTCTCTGCCGCTTCCTCGTCCGTTGCGGGGGCGGCCTCAAATTGCGGCGCACCGGTTTCGGTTTCGACGCGGCGCACCTTGATGACGCGGGCACGGGCACGCGGTTGCTCGGCGGGCTCGGTTGCGGCGGTAGCCTGCATTGACGCCATCACATTGCTGATGGTGTCTTCCAGCGAGCGGTCAACCCGCGCGGCAACCGGTGCCGGGGTCGGCTCGACCGGCGGCACCAGCGAGATTTCGGCGGTGGGTTGCGCGAACGGGGTGGCAACGAGGGGCGATGCGACCACAGGGGCTGCGGCTTGCGGCGCGAGGATGGCGTCATCCACAATTGGGGCGCGGGCCGGAGCCGCTGCGGGCGGCGGCGCCAACGCTTCGTGTGATTCGAAATTGGGCTCGTCTTCGTAATCGGTCGCGACCGGTTCGGGCGCCACGACTTCGGCGGCGGGCATGGCCGGGCTGCGGCCCTGTTCGGCGGCGGCGCGAATGCGCTGTAATTTGGCTGCGACGCTTTCAACGGCGGGTGGCGTGGCGGGTTCTTCAAGAGCGGGAGCGGCGAGGGCCACGCTGCCCTCGGCGCGTAGCAACACGCTGTTATCGCCCACTTTTGCCTCGACCCGGCGCTGAATCTGGCGTTCAGCGATGCGATGAAGCATCTCTGCATCAGGCGTTGGCGGCTCTGCCCCGAAGTAACGGTCGTCGGCCGCAAGATCCCGGAAATACTCCGCGATTGCTTTCATGGTCGAGAACGGTTCGTCGAAACCCTCCAACGTGCAGGAGAAAGTTCCGTAAGAAACCGTAAGAATTTTACTCGCACCGATCATCGGACGCTCGCCTTCTGTCTAATCCAGTTAACTCACCATGCTGGGGCACAGGTTCAATTCCGTGCACATAAGCGGGTAATTTCAAGGATTGTTTGTGGCCCTCATTGCGTTCCCCTGCCTTAATTGGGAACAATGATCCCATGAATAGCATGATTGTCCAGACACAGCGCGGTGTCACATTGGTGGGGGCCGGGCCGGTGACGCCGGTCGGTTTGCGTGCGGCGTTAAGGTTGGCGCCGCATCTGGTGGCGGCGGATGGCGGCGCGGACCGGGTGCTGGCAGCGGGGCTGATGCCCGAGGCGGTGATGGGCGATTGCGACTCGATCAGCGCAGGCGCGCGGGCGCGGTTGCCCGCAGGCGTGCTGCACCCGATTGCCGAGCAGGACACCACGGATTTCGACAAGGCGCTGCGCCATATCGCGGCGCCCTTTGTGCTGGCGGTGGGGTTTGCGGGGGGACGGGTCGATCATACTTTGGGCGTGTTCAACACCTTGGTGCGGCGGGCGGATCAAGCGTGTTTCGTGCTGTCGCCGCGTGATGTGGTGTTTGTGGTACCCGAAGAGGTGACACTTCGGCTCAAACCCGGCTCGCGGCTGTCGCTGTTTCCGATGGGCGCAGTAGCGGGTGAAAGCGAGGGGCTGCGCTGGCCGATCGGCGGCGTGGGTTTCGCGCCCGACGGCGCGGTGGGTGTGTCGAACGAGGTGTCCGCGCCGCTGGTGCGGCTGCGGTTCTCGGCGCGGCGGATGCTGGTTATTCTGCCTCGGGCAGCGCTGCTTCCGGCAATAGAGTCGCGGGTTCCGGGGTTCGTGCGATCTGACGCTCTCGGTGGATGATATAGAGGCCAGAGGCACAGATCACCGCGATGCCGGACCAGGTCAGCGCGTTGGGAAAGTTGCCGAACACAAGGTAGCCGAAGGTCGCGGCGCTGACCATCTCCAGATAGTGCAGCGGCGCGAGGGTGGAGGCGGGGGCAAAGCGCAGGCCAAAGCTCATCGACATGTGTGAGACGGTGGCGGCAAGGCCGACGCCGAACAGAAAGACCCAGACCCAGCCCACGGGCATCGCGAAGGCCAGCGAGGCGATGCCGGAGTGCATGGTCAGCACCATCACCGGCAGCCACAGGACGGTGGCGACGATTGCGGTGTGCGACTGCATCGCGACCGGGTGCATCAGCGGCGCCAACTGGCGCGTGATGAGGATGTAAAGCGCGAAGGTCAGCGCGGTGCCCAAGGGGAATAAAGCCACCGGGCCAAAAAGGTCAAAGCTCGGCTGGATGATGAGCAGCGAGCCGAGGAAGCCGACAAAGGCCGCGGCAAAGCGGCGCGGGCCGACGTGTTCCTTATAGACCAGCCAGCCGAGGAACAGGATGATGAACGGCTCGACAAATACGATGGCCAAGGCATCCGCGATCGGCATCACCTGAACTGCGGCCACGAAACAATAGGTGGACAGTATTGACACAGCCGCGCGCAGGACCGTCAGCCAAAAGACGCGGGCCGACATGGTAAAGCCCTGGCGGTAGTAGATCACCAAGGGCGCCATAAGCGCGGCCTGCACCACAAAACGCGCAAGCGTGACCTCGCCAACCGAAACGGTCTGCGCGGAGAGTTTGGAGAAGACGTCGATCAGCGGGGCAAGCACACAGAACCCCAGCATGAAAGCGACGCCAAGCGGGATGCGGTCGGCTGGCTTGGTCATGGCCTCGACCTAGCGCGGCGATGCGCGCCGATCACGCCCGTTTGCGACATTGGCCGGCCTTGTATGCCTCCGGCGGGGATATTTTGGCCAAAGCAATTGGGGGAGCCGCGTCCTTGTCCTTGCTTTGGTTGAAATATCCCCGCCGGAGGCATCAGGGGTTTCAGCAATTTGGCACGTTGACCGCGAGGCCGCCCAGCGAGGTTTCCTTATACTTCTCGTGCATGTCGTGGCCGGTCTGGCGCATGGTTTCGACGCAGGCGTCGAGTGAGACGAGGTGTTGGCCGTCGCCGCGCAGGCTCAGCGATGCGGCAGAGACGGCCTTGATTGCGCCTAGGCCGTTGCGTTCGATGCAGGGGACTTGCACGAGGCCCTTTACCGGGTCGCAGGTCATGCCGAGGTGATGTTCCAGCGCGATTTCGGCGGCGTTTTCGACTTGTTCGGGCGTGGCACCCAGCACGGCGGCGAGGCCTGCGGCGGCCATGGCGGCGGCGGAGCCGACCTCGGCCTGACACCCGCACTCGGCGCCCGAGATCGAGGCGTTGTGTTTCACGAGGCCGCCGATGGCGGCGGCGGTCAGCAGGAACTCTCCGATGCGGGAAGGTTGCGCGCCGGGAACGTGGTCGAGCCAATAGCGGATGGTTGCTGGCACCACGCCTGCCGCGCCATTGGTGGGGGCGGTGACAACCTGACCGCCGGCGGCGTTTTCCTCGTTCACCGCCATGGCATAGACTGACATCCAGTCGTTGATGGTGTGGGGTGCAACGAGGTTGAGACCGCGTTCTGCGATCAGCGCCTGATGGATGCCGGGGGCGCGGCGGCGCACCTTGAGGCCGCCGGGCAGGATGCCGCCGGTGACGAGGCCGCGGTCGATGCAGTCGGTCATCACTTGCCAAAGGCGTGCGAGGCCAGCGTCGATTTCGGCGTCGGTTCGGTAGGTGCGTTCATTCGCGCGTTTCATTTGCGCGATGGTCAGGCGGCTTTTGGCGGCCATTGCCAGCATCTCGGCCGCCGTTTGGAAGGGGTAGGGCACGGGCGCGCGCGCCTCGGACTTTTTCGGATCGGCGGCGATCAGGCGGGCGGCCTCTTGTTCGGCGGCGGTGAGGACGAAGCCGCCACCGATGGAATAGTAGGTTTCCTGCAAGATTACGTCGCCCTGCGCATCGGTGGCGCGCAGGATCATGCCGTTGGCATGGCCGGGCAGGGCGGGGCCGTAATCGAAGGAAAGGTCGTGGGTTGGGTCGAAGGTGAGCGTCGGCAGGCCGGGGGGCGTGACGGTCTTGGTGTCGCGGATTTGGGCAAGTGCTGCCTCTGCCTTGGCGTGGTCGTAGCTGGCTGGGTCAAAGCCTGCGAGGCCGAGGATGGTGGCGCGGTCGGTCGCATGGCCGATGCCGGTGAAGGCGAGCGAGCCGTGCAGCGAGGCCTTCAGCCCTTTGGGGTGAAACAGGCTTTCACGCAGGAGTGCCAAAAAGCGCGCGGCGGCGACCATCGGGCCCATGGTGTGGGACGACGAGGGGCCGATGCCGACCTTGAACATGTCGAAGACGGAAAGAAACATGTGCGCGCTCCTGTAGCTGGGGGCAGAGTGCGGGGACGGCGCCGGTTTGGCCACGCTGAAAGCGACGCTTTGGAGGGGAAAGCGCAATAAGGGTAGATGGTCAGAGGGCGCTGCCCTCGGACGGTGTGGCGTGCGTCGGCTGGGAGAAGGGGGTGGGGCCCAAGCCCTCAGCCTCTGCGCAGCGCAGCGCGGCGGGGCGGCGTTCGAGCCGTTCGGCAAGGCCTTGCAGGAATGGGTAAGCGGTAAGGTCGAACCAGTCGGTGTTGCCGGTGGGATACAACGCCGACCAGCGCAGCAAGACGGCGAGGTAATAGCCAAGAACCGAGGGCTGGGTGCCGGAAAGCCAGCTTGGCCGCTCGTCCATGCCAAGTTGGTCGAGCAGTTTCAGGTGGCGGTTGATCCGCGCGGCGGTGAGGTCATGAAAGGTTTCCTGCATCTCGGGATCGGGGCCGACGTAGCGGGGGGCGTAGAACAGTTGGCGCAGGTCGGCGTGCAGCGTGTTGGACAGGAAGAACAGCCATTTCAAGAAGGCCGCGCGTTGTGCGTTGCCGGGGGCGGGGGCAAGGGCGCCGTGCCGCTCTGACAGCCACAAAAGGATGGCGCCGGTCTCGAACATCGGCCCGTCGTGGGTTTCCAGCACCGGGATCAGCCCGGCGGGGTTGAGGCGGCGGTAGGCGGCGCTGTCCTGCTGCCGGGTCGCGCGATCCACAAGCACGGTGTGATAGGGCGCGCCGATTTCCTCCAGTGCGAGGCGGACGATAAGCGAGGCGTTATCCGGGGCGTAGTGCAGCATATACATGTGCGACAGAGTAACCTTTTTGCAAAAGCCCCCGCGAGGGGCGGGCCATTTGTCACCAGTTGTGGCACGGGTGGCGCATCCGGTCACGCGACAAAATGGCGCGCCGGGTGGGCGTTGCGGGCGAGGGAAGCGGCAATGCGGCGCATTTCCATCTCGCCCCTTGCGGCAACATTGCCTATAAGCGGGCAAGGCCAAGAGATGGAGACCGACATGGCAGGCGCGCTTTCCCCGATCGACACGGCGAAATTTGTGGCGGCAAAGCGGGCTGTCGAGTTTGTGCAGGACGGGATGCGGGTCGGGCTTGGCACAGGCTCTACCGCGGCGTGGATGGTGCGCTGTCTGGGCGAGTTGGTGCGCGAGGATGGGTTGCGGATCACCGGGGTGCCGACCTCGACGCGGACAGCGGAACTGGCACGCCAATGCGGCATCAAGGTGGTAAGCCTTGACGAGGCGAAGTGGTTGGATCTGACCATTGATGGTGCCGATGAGTTTGACGACGACATGAACCTTATCAAGGGCGGCGGTGGCGCGCTGTTGATGGAGAAGATCGTGGCGACGGCGAGCGACCAGATGATCGTGATTACGGATGCGGCAAAGCAGGTGGCGCAGCTTGGCGCCTTTCCGCTGCCGATCGAGGTGATCCCGTTTGGCTGGCAGACCACCAAGGCGCTGGTGGAGGAAATGCTGGTGAGCCTTGATGTGCTGGGTCAGACCTCCAGCCTGCGGATGAACGGCGAGCGGCCTTTTCTGACCGACGAGGGCAACTATATCGTCGATCTGCACCTGAACCGGATTGGCAATGCGCGGCAGCTGGCGATGGTGCTTAATCAGGTGCCGGGCGTGGTGGAAAACGGGCTGTTCATCGACATCTGCGATATCGTGGTGATCGGGCATGGCGATGGGCGGGTTGAGGTGCGCGACGCCAATACCGGTGCGGTCGAGGAAGGACGTATCGACTTTGTCGACAGCGACAACATCTTTGCCGACCTCGGGGACTGAGCCTATGGCGTTTGACTATGATTTGTTCGTCATCGGTGGCGGCTCTGGCGGGGTCCGGGCGGCGCGGATTGCCAGTGCCGAGGGCGGCGCCAAGGTCGGGTTGGCCGAGGAATACCGCATGGGCGGCACCTGCGTCATTCGCGGCTGCGTGCCCAAGAAGCTGATGGTGTTCGCCTCGGGCTATCCCTCGTTGGTGGAGGATGCGCGGGCCTATGGCTGGGACGTGACGCAGGGTGGATTTGACTGGACGGTGTTCCGCGGCAAGTTGGATGCGGAGTTGATCCGGCTGGAAGCGGCCTATCGCGGCACGCTGACACGGGCCGGGGTGACGATCCATGACGCGCGCGCGGTGGTGGTCGATGCCCATACCGTGGAGTTATCAAGCGGCGCGCGGTTCACGGCGAAGCATATCCTGATCGCGACCGGCGCGCGGCCTTTTGTGCCGGAGGTGCCGGGGGCGGAGCTTGCCATTACCTCGAATGAGGTGTTCCAGTGGAAGGCGTTGCCGAGGCGCGTTCTGGTGGTGGGCGGCGGCTATATCGCGTCAGAGTTTGCCTGTATCCTCAATGGCTTGGGCGTCGATGTTACGCAATACTATCGCGGAGCGCAGATCCTGCGCGGCTTTGATGATGAGGCGCGTGGCCATGTCGCCGAGGCGATGCGGGCGTCGGGGGTGGCGATCCATTGCGGCACCGACGTGATGGCAATGGAGCGTGTTGCGGACGGCATTCAGGTGACGGCGACCGACGGGCATGACCGCTGCTTTGACGCGGTGCTGTATGCTACGGGGCGTGTGCCGAATTCGGGCGGGCTGGGGCTGGAGGCTTTGGGCGTCAAGCTGGGGCGGCAGGGGCAGGTGGTGGTCGATGACTATAGCCAGACCGCGGTGCCGTCGATCTATGCGGTGGGCGACGTCACCGACCGGCTGAACCTGACGCCGGTGGCGATCCGCGAGGGGCAGGCCTTTGCCGAGACGGTGTTCAAGGGTAAGCCGACCACGGCGGACCACGAGCTGGTTGCCTCGGCGGTGTTCACGCAGCCGGAGTTGGGCTCGGTCGGCCTCAGCGAGGAAGCGGCGCGGGAGGCGGAGCCGATCGAGGTTTACTGTGCGTCTTTCCGCCCCATGCAGACGCTGTTTGCCGGGCGCGAGGATCGCGTGCTGATGAAACTGATCGTGTCGCAGGCCAGCCGCAAGGTTCTGGGCTGTCACATTGTCGCACCGAATGCGGGCGAAATGATCCAGTTGGCGGCGATTGCCATCAAGATGGGCGCAACAAAAGAAGACTTCGACCGCACTGTTGCGGTGCATCCGACCATGTCTGAAGAACTGGTCACCATGAAAACTCCGGTGCGGAAAGCTTGAAAATCGCGGCATGGTAAATACTTGGGACCATGACCCATACCGGACATTAGAATAGGAACGACAGGTCGATGGCAGGAAATAGTGGCGGACCCTGGGGCGGCGGCGGCCAAGGTGGTGGCGATGACAACCGTGGCAGCGGGGGGCGCAAGCCGGGCGACGGCCCGCAATTGTCCGATATTGAAGAGATCATGAAAAAGGGGCAGGACCAGTTGCGCCTGCTGATGGGCGGGCGTGGCGGTGGCGGCGGGCGTGGCACCGGGTCTGGCGGCGACGGGCTGCCGAACCCGCGGCTGATCGGGCTGGGCGTCGCTGCGGTGGCGGTGGTGCTGTGGGTGTTCGCCTCGGTCTATACGGTGAAGCCGGAACAACGCTCGGTCGAGCTGTTCCTTGGCAAGTTCTACCGCGTCGGCGGGCCCGGCCTGCACTTTGCGCCGTGGCCGGTCATCAATGCGGAAGTGGTGCCGACCTCTGCCGAACGCACGACGGATGTCGGCAACGGGCAGGGTGGGCAATATGACACCGGGCTGATGCTGACCAACGACCAGAACATCGTGGACGTGCATTTCCAGGTGGTGTGGAACATTGAAGACCCCTCGAAGTTCCTGTTCAACCTTGCCGATCCGGCGGACACGATCCGGGCGGTTTCGGAATCCGCGATGCGCGACATCATTGCGCGCACCGACATGGCGCCGATCCTGAACAAGGATCGCGGCGCGATTTCGGCCGATTTGCTCACAGCAATTCAAAGCACGATGGACAGCTACGGATCGGGTATCCGGGTGATCCGCATCAACTTCGATCAGGCCGATCCGCCGAAGGAAGTCATCGACAGCTTCCGTGCGGTGCAGGCGGCACAGCAGCAGCATGACCGGCTGATCAACGAGGCGCAGGCCTATGCCAACAAGGCAATCGGGGCGGCGAACGGCACGGCGAGCCAGATCCAGCAGGACGCCGATGGCTATCGCGCGCAGGTGGTGAACCTTGCGACCGGCGAGGCGAACCGCTTTCTGTCGGTGCTGAAATCCTATCAGGCGGCGCCAGAGGTGACGCGCAAGCGCATGTATATCGACGCGATGGCCGGTGTGTTGGGCGGTATCCACAAGGTCATTCTTGACCCGCAAACCGGCGCGGGGACGGGATCACCTGTGGTGCCTTACCTGCCTCTGAATGATCTTTTGAAGGGAGCGGGCAAATGATGAACCGCATGACCTATGTCGTTCCGGCTGGCGTTCTCACCATCGCGGTGGTGCTGTCGTCGGTGTTCATCGTCGATCCGCGCGAAAAGGTGCTGGTGCTGCAATTCGGGCAGGTCGAGCATGTGATCCAGGATCCGGGCTTGTATTTCAAGATCCCGCTTATTCAGGACGTGGTGCGCTATGACGGGCGTATTCTGGGCCTGCCGACCGATCCGCTGGAAGTGACGCCGCTGGATGAAAAACGTCTGGTCGTGGATGCGTTCGCGCGCTGGCGCATTGCCGATTTGGTAAAGTTCCGTCAGGCGACCGGCCCGGATGGCGTGCGGTTTGCCCAAAGCCGCCTGTCGCAGATCTTGCCGGCGGCGATCCGGCAGGTGCTGGGGGCGGTTGACAGTCAGGCGATTTTGTCGAATGACCGCACCCTGCTGATGAACCAGATCCGCGATCTGGCGAAGAAAGAGGCGGATTCGCTGGGGGTGGACGTGATCGACGTGCGCCTGACCCGCACCGACTTGCCGGACCAGAACCTTTCAGCGACCTATGACCGGATGCGGGCAGAGCGCGACCGTGAGGTGGCAGATGCCGTCGCAAAGGGCAACCAGCAGGCGCAATTGGTACGCGCGACGGCGGACAAGCAGGCGTTGCAGATGACGTCCGAGGCGCGCAGCAAGGCCGATATGGTGCGCGGTCAGGCCGATGCCGAGGCGAACGGGATCTACGCGAAGGCCTACTCGCAAGACCCTGAGTTCTTTGCCTTCTTCCGCTCGTTGAATGCCTACCCCAAGGCGCTGGACGGCACAAACACCACGATGGTGCTAAGCCCGGACAGCGAGTTCTTTAACTATCTGAAGGCGGATGGGGGCAGAACGCCTGCGGCTGCGCCGGTGAAATGACCACACTGCTGTCGGGGCTTGGGCTGGTTTGCGCGATCGAGGGGCTGGTGCTTGCACTGGCCCCGGCGCGGCTGGAAGAGGTGCTGGCGTTGTTGGTGCGGTTGCCGGTGCAGACGCGGCGCGGGCTTGGCCTCGGCGTTATTGCGCTTGGCGTGGTGCTGATCTGGCTGGCGCGGTCGGTCGGGGCTTGACGGCGGGCGGGCGATCCCTTTCGGTTTGCGGGGTTTCACGCCCCGGTGAAGACACGACCAGGTGAAGACACGGGCAAGTGAGACTCTGGTGTGTTTGAGTTGCTATTGTGGCAAGCTAGTTAGCTATTATGCGAATAGGATCCGGCGCGTTGCCGGGACGTTGCAGGACAACGAGAGGAGTTCGGAGTGCAGATGAGAGCAATTACCCTTCCCGCCCGGTCGGGAGCGCCGATGCGCGCGATCTGGGGCCTTGCGCTGGGACTCGCGCTGGTGCTGGGTCAAAGCATGGGGGCAGTCGCCAAGGGCGCGCCGGATGGGTTTGCCGATCTGGCCGCCAAGGTCAGCCCCGCGGTGGTGGATATCACCACCTCGACTACGGTCGCGGCCTCGACCGATGGTGGCCCGCAAGTGCCGCCGGGGTCGCCGTTCGAACAGTTCTTCCGCGATTTCATGAACCAGCAAGGGCAGGGCAACGGCGACAATGCACCGCCGCCCTCGACAGGCCCGCAGCGCAGCGAGGCGCTGGGGTCGGGTTTTGTGATCTCGGCCGACGGCTATATCGTCACCAACAACCACGTGATCGACGGCGCTGACGACATCGAGATCCAGTTCATCGACGGCACCTCGGAAAAAGCCAAGGTGGTGGGTATCGACAAGGCGACCGATATCGCGCTGCTGAAAGTGGCCGCAGCCAAGCCGTTGCCGTTTGTCACGCTGGGCGACAGCGACGCGATGCGGGTCGGCGATTGGGTGATGGCGATGGGCAACCCGCTGGGGCAGGGCTTTTCTGTCACCGCCGGGATCGTTTCGGCCAAGGGGCGCACGCTGAACGGGTCGTATGACGACTTCTTCCAGACCGACGCCTCGATCAACAAGGGCAACTCTGGTGGGCCGCTGTTCAACATGGACGGGCAGGTTATCGGGGTGAACACGGCGATTCTGTCGCCCAACGGCGGCTCGATCGGGATCGGATTCTCGATGGCGTCGAACGTAGTGTCGAAGGTCGTGGATCAGCTGAAGAAATACGGCGAGACGCGGCGCGGTTGGTTGGGCGTGCGCATTCAGGACGTGACGGCGGATATGGCCGATGCCATGGGCCTGCCGAAAGCGGGCGGCGCGATGGTGACCGACGTTCCCGCCGGCCCGGCCGAGAAGGCGGGGCTGAAGGCAGGTGATGTGATCACCTCGTTTGACGGCACCGACGTGCCCGATACGCGCGAATTGGTGCGCAAGGTCGCCGCGACCGAGATCGGCAAAGCGGTGCAGGTTGGCGTGATCCGCGACGGTAAACCGATGACGCTAAGCGTAACGCTCGGGCGGCGCGAAACGGCGGATAATGGCGACACGCCTGCCGCCAAAACGCCGGTGACGCCGCCGCCGCAGGTCGATCAGTCGATGTTGGGCATGAAGCTGGGCGCGCTGACGGCGGATGATCGCACCAAGATGAAGCTGCCGCTGACGGCAGAGGGCATCGTTGTGCGCTCGGTCGATCCGGCAAGCGAGGCCGAGACCAAAGGGTTGCTGCCGGGCGATCTGATCGTGGAGGCCGGGCAACAGAAGGTGGCGACGCTGAAAGATCTGCAGGATCGCATTACGCAGGCCAAAGACGCCGGGCGCAAATCGGTGCTGCTCTTGATCCGCCGCGCCGGTGATCCGCGCTTTGTCGCGCTGTCGGTCGACTGAGTGTGGCGCTAATGACCAATGGGGGCGCCTTTGGGCGCCCCTTTATTTTGGCGATGGCTTTGAACAAGCGGGCGCTGATGCAACACCGTTTCCAGGCGATCCTATGTATATTTTGAGGAAAGATTCGAGCTGAGCGCCCTGCCCAAACCCTACGCGGGCTTGGTTTATTTGGAGCGGGCGAAGGGATTCGAACCCTCGACCCTAACCTTGGCAAGGTTATGCTCTACCCCTGAGCTACGCCCGCACTCCATGCCGCAGGAGATAGCGGGGCCGCCGGGAGGCTGCAAGGGAAAAACGCGCGTGAGGGGATGGCTTTATGCAGGGTGATTGGCTTGCATTCCCGCAAGCGCCTCGCTAGGGTCGCGCGGCTTTGGATGGGTGGCCGAGTGGTTTAAGGCTCTAGTCTTGAAAACTAGCGTGCGGGGAACCGTACCGTGGGTTCGAATCCCACCCCATCCGCCATATGTAACTGAAAATACTGCATAATTTGTCTATTTCTGAGATTTACCCGCCAAAGAGCCCGCCATTTTTGAAATGCTTGGTTCGTGGGATGTGGCTTGGCAGAACAGAAATCGCGCCTAGCTGCGAACTTCACTTGACACCAGCATCCTCTGATGCCTCGGCTCTACCAGCGGTAGGTGCAAATGGAGTCGCTATGCCAGAGGTCTCGTTGGCGTTGCCGCCCGTTCCCGATTACGATGACGTGGTGGATAGAAACCAGATGGTCATCCTTAAGACACAGGGCGACCTCACCGTTCGGGGCGGCGACATCGCACTAACCCGACGTGGCGACTTGATGCTGAACGACGAGGTCTACCACGCGTTGTTCAGTTTCGTGCAGTTTTGGCGGTATAATTACCCGGCCTTGTGGACCCTATTCCACACGATGCTGTCTGCGCAGGCAGGCGCTCTGGCAGCGGAAGCTAATCTGAACAACTTGCCGACACCTGTTTGGAACTCAAGTGTCCCGTCCCCCTCAGAGTGGCCCACACCAGAATTTGGTTCCGGCCTTTGGGCAGCAGTGGACCGCCATGAACTGTCAAAGCAAGCCGCAGATGTCTACGCTAGCACGATCATTTTGGTGATAGACTGGGCGCTTGGCAATCTTTGCAAAGACATGGAGGCCAATGCGACGGAGTGGAACAACGCTGGCGCGCCCATCGGCGGCCGGAGCCTCGGAGAAGGGCTGCGTGCCGCAGGAAACAACTTCCGACATGCAGACGAATGGTTGGTCGCAACATCGCTGAGTGGTCGGCAGATGCAGTCGATCCGGGTACTGTCTGATTTTCTCCAAGAGCCGGTGGCGCACGGCGGCAGCATGCGCCCGTTTGCTCGGGACCGAAGCCAAGACGTGCTCGAAGTTATCTGCGAAGGGAACTTCATGCTGCTAGAAGCCAAGGTCTTTGAATTTGCGCACAGTCTGGCGGTACACAGGAGAGCGCGTGTCTAGCGAAGCGCTGGTGCAACTGGTTTGAACCGCCCCGGGTTTGCTGGAGACCTTCAACCTGACTAAGGATGAGGGCTATGGAAAAGAGCAGGACATCAAACCGTTATTCACCTGAGATGCGGGCACGCGCCGTTCGGATGGTGCTGGAGCATCAAGGCTCCTATGAAACGCAATCTGCGGCGGTTGCTGCGATTGCCCCAAAGATTGGCTGCATCCCGGAGACGCTGAGGGTCTGGGTTCGGCAGGCGGAAAAAGACAGCGGGGCACGGGATGGTGCGACCAGCGCCGAGCGTGAGCGGATCAAGGAGTTAGAGCGTGAAGTGCGCCAGCTTCGGCAGGCAAACGAGATCCTGCGCAAGGCGTCAGCGTATTTTGCTCAGGCGGAACTCGACCGCCCGTTCAAGCCATGATCGGCTTCATCGACGATCATCGCGTGGCTCATGGGGTCGAGTCGATCTGCAGGGTGCTGCCGATTGCCCCATCCACTTACTATGCCTGCCTCGTGGTGCGCGCCGATCCGACCAAAGCCTCTGCGCGCCAGCAGCGGGATGCGGTTTTACGACCCAAAATCCAAAAAGTTTGGGATGACAACTGGAAGGTTTACGGTGTCAGGAAAGCCTGGAGGCAATTATGCCGCGAAGGTGAAGCTGCTGCGCGCTGCACCGTGGCACGCCTCATGGCAAGCATGGGATTGCGAGGCATTGTTCGCGGAAAGGCAATGAAAACAACAATCCCTGACACGTCAGTGCCGTGCCCGCGCGACAAGGTGAACCGCAAGTTCCGGGCACCAGCGCCAAACATGCTTTGGGTCAGCGACTTCACCTACGTCTCAACGTGGCAGGGGTTTGTTTACGTCGCCTTCGTTATCGACACCTTCGCCGACCGCATCGTCGGCTGGAAGGCGTCACGGTCTGCCAAGACCGACTTCGTTCTCGATGCACTTGAGCAGGCACTTTATGCCCGCCGTCCGGCTCATCAGGGCGGGTTGATCCACCACAGCGACAGGGGAAGCCAATACGTCTCGATCCGATATACTGAGCGTTTGGGGAAAGCGGGCATCGAACCATCCGTTGGAAGCGTCGGCGACGCCTATGATCGAGCCAGTGTGCGCCATTGGTTCAAGCCCACTGGCGAGGGCCTTGGCCGAAACGATCAACGGCCTCTACAAAACCGAGGTCATCCGGCGGCGCAGTTCGTGGAAAACCATGGAAGAGGTCGAGCTAGAAACCCTCAAATGGGTCGATTGGTTCAATCATCGCCGCCTGCTTGAGCCCATCGGAAACATCCCACCCGCCGAAGCAGAGGAGGCCTTCTATGCAAACTTGAACACACTCGATATGGTCGCGTAACACGGACTAATTGGTCTCCGGCAAACCCGGGGCGGATCAATCTGCCTTCGCCTTCTCCTGCGCGTTGGCTGCCTCCGCCGCTGTTTGCTGGGTGGCAGCGGCGGCATCTTGCTGGGCCTTGGTGGCCGCAGCATCGGCTGCCTGTTGAGCCTCCAAGGCAGCATATTTCTGCGGTCCCATGACTTTCAGTTCGGCGAGCCACTTCATGTGATTGGTTTGTTCTAGCGATGCGAGGTAAGCTGCGGGGTCAGAGGCTTTCAAAAGGTCCATCCGCTGCTGCTCATTGGACGCGACGACGCCGAACAACCCGATGAAGATGAAGACGAGCGCGCTATAGGCGCTGCCGATCAGACCGATCTGTGGAAGGGGTCGGAGGATGGCGAAGCCGGAAACGGCTGAAATGCCGATGCTTATGGCGAGGCCTTCGGAGGCGTTGGTGACCGACATAACGGCAATGAAGCCTTGCGCCACCACGAACAAGACGAGCTTCAACAGAAAACGGTTCATTCCCTCGCCCCAACCAGCTTCGCCACGACACACACTGACGTTCGTCCCAAAGCATTTGGGCGAGGTTGGGGCGATCTGGCGGCAAACTAGGGCCGGAGAGCGTTATGCGGCGCCCAGCGCTTGCGCCCTCGCGGTTGACACACACCGACTTGCACCGGGTTGCAGAGCCGCGCGTTAGGCGGCCCCGTCGAAGCCCGGCCGCTTGCGCTTGCGGACGGTCATGTTCAGTTGGTAGACGGCGACGGCATTGCGTCGGTGTCGGCCTCTCCGGGCTGCACGACGGGCACCGGGGACGCTGCGGTTTCCGGCAGTTCCCTGTCTTCCAGGGGCAGGAGGTCGTCGCCCTCACCTGGCCCAAGAATGTCATCCCAGCTAACGCCGCCCGAAGTGCCAACACCATCTCGCTCGTCCCGGAGGGCGCTGAGGAACTCTTTTGCCATCGCAGCAAGCGAGTTGGCTCCGTCGTTGGCGGTGTCGCCGGAACTGGCCGGGTGTAGCGGCTGGGCGCCGCGCTGACCGTAAACACCGACCGACTGGTTGAACTGGTGTTGCTGCTCCAACGACTTCAGATACAAGTGGAGCGCTGCAACCTTCGCTTTGGGCGTGTCGGCACCGCGGTAGGTCATCCATGCCTCGCCGATGGCGGTGCGAAGGCCGTCCATCACCTCCAAGGCATAGTCATGGGGCTGCATCCTGCGGTAGTCGGGGCGCATCTCGTCGTGCATCCGGTCGCGCCAGTGGCGGATGGTCTTCTCGCTGACCTCGAAGACCTCGGCGATCTGCCCCAGCGGGCGCCGGGCCATCAGCATCTCGTGCAGGGTCCCTCGGATGCGGTCCCACTGGTACTCGGACCGCACCCGCCCGCGCTGCGGCGGTCGGCGGCGCGGGGCGCCGGAGGGGTCTTCGGTGGCGGTTGTGTCAGTCATGGTGTCTTCCGGGAGCAGGGTCGTGCAGTTCTGGAAATCCTATCACTAGCTGACATCCGGTGCCGAACTTTCGATTGCAACGAGTTGCAACAGCACTGCAAATGGCTTGTCATCCGCACCAAATTGATGGCCTGATCATGCCTTACGTTCATCGGGCGTAGATTGCCCTGTCGCCGAGGGATGACTTGGCAATGGCCCGACCGCCGCCTGATTGGTTTCCCGCCGCCGAGGATGCAACCTCTAAGGTTATGGCTCGGATCGCGGGCGCGGTGGCCGCAAACGGTATGGCATTTCAGGTCAGTTCGGCGCCAATGCTCGCTCATTTCTTTATGCTCGACACATTGTTGTTGGCAAACCAAGCGAACCGCGATGGGATGCACGCAAACGCGCTGGCGCTCACGCGCCAATGCGTGGAGGCCATCAGCATCATTGAACTTGGAGTGTGTGGCCACCCCGATGCACAGTCGGTGTTACTGAGGTGGGATAGTGACCAGATCAGCCCCGGGAACCTGCGGAAATGGCTGCAAGACAATGTTTGGGCGGAGTATGGCGCTGGGCTTTGGTCCGAGCCATGGTCAACATTCATGCGAGAATTCGCTGGGGCCGTGCAGCCATATGCGCACTATACTCGCGACTTAGGGTCTGGACCCATTAAATCGCTTGCGGGCCTCGGAGCCCACTGATTCACTGGTGGCACCAAGGGGGGCCGCCATGACCGATATGTTCCTGTTGTCCGACGACCAGATGGCGCGGATTTCACCGT
>JAJXZX010000001.1 GCA_021779835.1 Pseudomonadota bacterium
GGTGTGCCACGCAACCAGCTTTCCAGCGTCACACTGTTCGCCGCACCGAAACCAATCCCCCCCGCGATGAGGCCGCCAATCAGCTGCGGCGCAAACCCGCCCCGTCTTGGCTTCACGGGCTGTGGCGTCGCTTGGCGCGCAGGCGCAGCGACCTGCCGGTCCACGGGCGCTTCTGGCGCAGTATCAGGCTCGGCGGGCATCTCGGGTGTTTCCGGCGCAACATAGACATCGGAAATCGTGTCCATCACATTACCCTGATCCCCTGGCGACTTTTTCTTGTTGGCCATTGTCTTGGGTCTCCTGACTGTCTGCACCGACGCCTGCCGCCGATTCCAAGAACCTTAGACTGCACATGCCCCCCCCTCAAGCAGAACGGCCTGCGGCAATCTGGTTTGCAAGCAGCGCAATCATCGCCTCGGCGTCAGGGGTGGCGGCAACTGCTACCTGTCCGTCCCCCCAGCCCCGCATATTTTCGGCAACAGCGGCGCTAAGTGCGATCACCGTGGCGGTGGCGCCCAATGCCTCGGCGGTCGCGCGAAAGAGCTGCGCCGTGCGCACCGAAAAGAGCGGTGCGATTACCCAATCATTGCCAGTCAAGGCCGCAACGGCATCGGTGCTAAGCGGGCGTGACTGTTGGCGGTAAACCACACGCTCGTATGTCTCTATCCCACGCTGGTTCAGCATGGCGGCCAAGTCGCCATGCTGCGTTTCCCCATGCAGATACAACACCGGGGTCGGCACATTCTGCGTCGTCAAAAGCGCCAGCAGGGCGTCAAGGTCACCGTTGGCCGAACGGGCATCAAGCCCTCCTTGGCGCGCGACATCCTGCGTGCGGTTACCAACGCACCACGCCGGAATATCGCGCGCATCGCTTTGCGCCAGAAAGGACAGCACGCCGTTTTCCGAGGTGAATACCAACGCGCCCACCCCGTCGGTTGGGATCGGCCCGGCAATCGTAACGATGTCGAGCAGCGGCGAAATAATCGGGCGAAACACCGGCCCCAATTGCGCCTCGACCATCGCGGCAAAGCGAAGCGACTGCTTTTCCGGTCTGGTCAGAAGCAAAACGGGGGCGGCATCAGTCATCGGAGCCCTGCCGGCATTGTGCGGTACCTCAGGCGGTGTTACCTGCGGTATGATCCTGTTGCAACCGTCAGACCCATGACCGACACCCTGACCATCCTTGGACTTGAAAGCAGTTGCGACGATACTGCGGCCGCAGTCGTGCGTCATCGACCGGGTGAAACCGCCGAAATTCTGGCGTCTGTCGTCGCAGGGCAAACCGCGCTGCACGCCCCATTTGGTGGCGTGGTGCCAGAGATTGCGGCACGCGCCCACGCTGAAAAGATTGACCACTGCGTCGAGGAGGCACTGGACAAGGCAGGCCTGACGTTGGCGCAGATAGACGCCGTTGCCGTGACCGCGGGGCCTGGACTGATTGGCGGGGTTCTGTCGGGCGTGATGTGCGCCAAGGGCATTGCTGCGGGCGCCGGCCTGCCCTTGATCGGCGTCAACCACCTTGCGGGGCACGCGCTGACGCCGCGACTGACGGACAATCTGGCGTTTCCATACCTCATGCTGCTGGTCTCGGGCGGGCATTGCCAGTTTCTGATTGTCAGCGGACCGGGGGCGTTCAAGCGTTTGGGCGGGACGATTGACGATGCGCCGGGCGAAGCGTTTGACAAGACCGCCAAGCTGCTGGGCCTTCCGCAACCGGGTGGCCCGACGGTGGAAGCCGAAGCCGCGCTTGGCAACCCCAAACGGATCGCCTTTCCGCGCCCGCTGCTGGACCGACCCGGATGTGACATGTCATTCTCGGGGCTGAAGACGGCCCTTCTGCGCGCCCGCGACGGGTTGATTGCGGAAAACGGCGGGCTAAAGCGGGTTGACCGCGCGGATCTGTGCGCCTCGTTTCAGGAGGCGGTTGCGGATGTCTTGGCCGAGAAGTCGCGGCGCGCGTTGCTGCAGTATCTGCAAGGCGGCCCGGCGCATCCGGCTTTTGCTGTGGCAGGTGGAGTTGCCGCCAACCGGCGGATTCGGACCGCGTTAGAGGGCGTTACCGCTGATCTTGGCGTGCGCTTTCTGGCACCGCCGCTTGCCCTGTGCACGGACAATGCGGCAATGATTGCTTGGGCAGGTATAGAGCGTATGCGGGCCGGACTGACGGACGCGCTGGACCTGGCTGCGCGCCCGCGCTGGCCATTGGATCAGGCGAGCCCCGCGATGTTGGGGTCGGGCAAGAAAGGCGCCAAGGCGTGACGCAGATTGCAATCCTCGGCGGTGGGGCATTTGGAACGGCGCTTGCGGTCGCGCTCGTGGCAGGGGGGGCCGATGTCATTCTGTGGGCGCGTGATCCGTCGCTGGTCGAGCGAATGCGGCGTGATCGTCAGAATGGGCGTCTGCCCGGAGTGACCGTGCCGCAGTCGGTTTCGGTGACATCATCGCTGGCAGACGTTGCAGGCACTTTCCCGGTGTTGCTTGCGCTGCCGATGCAGGCACTGGGCGCGTTCCTGACAGAGGCGCACCTTCATCTGAACGGTCGCGCGCTGGTGGCGTGCTGCAAGGGGGTCGATCTGACCAGCCTGAAAGGCCCGACCGGCCTGATTGCCGATGCGTGCCCGGCCTCGACAGCCGCCATCCTGACGGGGCCGAGTTTCGCGGCCGACATAGCGCGCGGCTTGCCGACTGCGTTGACGCTGGCCTGTCGCAACCATGCGGCGGGCGAAGATCTGCAACGGCGGCTTTCCACTCCGACGTTGCGTGTTTATCGGACATCCGATGTGATCGGCGCAGAACTTGGCGGGGCGTTGAAGAACGTCATCGCGATTGCGGCTGGTATTGTTGTCGGGGCCGAACTTGGCGAAAGCGCACGGGCGGCGTTGATGACGCGCGGCTACGCGGAAATTCTGCGGATGGCCCTGCATCTTGGGGCGCAACCGGAAACGCTTGCTGGACTGTCCGGGTTTGGTGATCTGGTATTGACCTGCACCTCGGCGCAGTCGCGGAATTTCCGCTATGGTCGCGCCCTGAGCGACGGCAGTGCCTTTGATCGCTCGGTGACCGTCGAAGGCGTTGCTACGGCCCATGCGGTGTCTGCGTTGGCCGCGAAAGAGGGTATCGACATGCCGATCACACGGATGGTGTCGGTGGTATTGGATGGAAAGATCAACATACGCGACGCGATAGATGCGCTGCTGTCGCGTCCTTTGAAACAGGAGTGAGCTATGCGTGTTGCAATCATCTGCCGGGACAAAGCGGGGGCGCTGGCCGTGCGGCAAGAAAATCGCCCGATGCACCTCGAATATTTGCGCGGCACCGGCGTGGTCGAGCAAGCCGGTCCGTTTTTGGATGAAAATGGCGGTATGTGCGGGTCGCTTTTGATCCTGAACGTTGGCTCACTTGCAGAGGCGCAAGCGTGGGCCGCGGCGGATCCTTATGCCAAGGCGGGCCTGTTCGAAAGCGTTACGGTGATCGAGTGGAACCGGGTGATTGGCGGATGAAGTATTGGTTGTTCAAATCAGAACCGGACACCTGGGGCTGGGCTGATCAACTGGCAAAGGGTGACGCGGGCGAAGAGTGGCACGGCGTGCGCAACTATCAGGCGCGCAACAACATGCGGCAGATGAAGCTGGGCGATCTTGGCTTCTTCTATCACTCCAATCAAGGGAAAGAGATCGTCGGAATCGTAGAGGTATGCGCGTTGAGCCATCCGGACAGCACGACCACGGATGCGCGGTGGGACTGTGTGGACCTGCGTGCCGTGCGCCCCTTGCGCCGCCCGGTCACGCTGGAGACCTGCAAAACCGACGAAATTTTGCGAGAGATGGTGCTGGTCAAGAACTCTCGCCTATCGGTGCAGCCAGTGTCGGAAGAAGAGTGGAACAGGATTTGCGCCTTGGGTGATCTGTCAGCCTAGCGAAAATCAAATCCTTGAGCCGTGGTTTGACTGACCATCTACAGGGAGGGGCAGATGGATTTCCTAAGGATATTTCTGGCCGTAGTGACCGCCTATTCGTTTCGCCCCCGAAATCTGTCGTTGATCAACGGTGGCTACGCGGTGATCGCCTGAACTATCATTGGGACCGTGTTGACCGCGATCTGAGTGTAGCGTTGAAAAAATATGGAGGGCCCCGACCCCATCGGAACCCTCCACAACCCCACGCGCTCCCTCAGCACCGCACGTGATCTTGATAAGGTCCCGACCATACTGGCCGATAAGGTGAACGTAGACGCAAACGCCGCCGCGTGCAAATCTCGCATACAAATAAGTATAATGAAATTAGTTACTTGAGATTAAGAAAAAGCGCCCCCCTTTTGGGAGGGCGCCTTGTTTGCGGTCGTTGAGGATCAGCCGTAGATCGTCTCTTTACCGAAGTGCTTGGTCAGCATGTAGTAGATGACCGCGCGGTGCTTTTGGCGCTCGGATTTGCCGTAAACTTCGATGACAGAATGGATCGCTTCCATCAGCTTCGGGCTGTCAGCGAGGCCGAGTTTCTTGATCAGGAAGTTGTTCTTCACCGTTTCAAGCTCCGAAGGATCGGAACCAGCGACAGTCGAGCTGTCGGCGTTGTAAATCGAAGGGCCACAGCCGATGGTGACTTTGGTCAAGAGCGCCATATCCGGCGTCATCTTGCATTTGTTCTTCAGATCGTCGGCATATTTCGCGATCAGATCGTCTCTCTTGCTCATGCGGTGTGCTCCTCGCTCGCAACGCGGCCTGCGGCCATCCCCGTTTTCCGGCTGAAAAGTGCGCCGGTCTTCGTTCAATGGCGCGAGAGTAGGCTAAAGATATACAATGACAAAGGGAAAATTCGGTGACGTTTCCCACTTTGTGACGCGTTTGGCGAAGAATTGCGCGCCAGCAGTGGCCCGGTTCTATGCGGGCTTCCGGGTCGCAATCCCCTGACACAACCCGTCAAACGACTTGACCCCGCACGCCTCGCACAGGCAAATGACCGTGCGGCGCGGAGAACCGGGCGAGTGAACGTCCGCCTGCCCTTGTGCGCCCGCGCCATAGTGGAGCGAAAGCGATGCCAACCAAAGGCACAACAGAAAGTGGCGCGGTGACCAACGAAGGTTCGGATCTTTCGGTGCCCCGCACCGGGGTTCTGGTGCGCGCCGACAACGGCGATGTGATTACGTTTGACGAGACGGGCCTTACCCTGCGGCTCTCGGACGCGGTTATCGGGGACATTCGTGGCCGTCTTGGCGATGCGCTTGCCAGCGACCACGATCTGATCGAGGTCTTAGGAGACATTGACGCGTGGAACGTGCGGACGACGTCGGACTGGTATCGGTTCACCGCCGCGTTGGAACGCTCGACGCCCTCGCGCGACTATCAGCGGCGCATTGACGGCGGCGATATCATCGCGGCGGCACCGGGGCCGCTCTATGGCCTTTTCAGCATCGGTGGCGCACGCCGTGCCAGCTTCAATGAGGCACCGCCGGAATTTTCTTTCCATGTGGTGTCGCCCGGCGATCATATTGGCGCGGTCGGGCTGGAGGGCACCGATACCGCGCAGCCGACGGATCGGCTGCAACGCATCCCGCATGCCACCCGCGACACGCTGATCGCGGACACGCTGCTGCGCTGGCGTCGGGTTGACCTCCGCGCGCTTCCGTTGTTTTTCGCGCGCGCCGAGACGGATGGAACCGCAAGCATAGGCGCGTTGACCGAAGGCCCCGGTTATCGCAATTTTCTGACTGCGGTCGACAATCTTATTCTCGCGGCGCAAAGCCTTGGGAAACGGCCTCATGTCTTGGCGGTTGGGATAGACTATTCGCTGGAGGATGTGCTTTCCACCGCCGACGAAATCGTTAGTGGAATCCGCGAGTTGATGCAGCGGATAGAACGGGATTTCAATCGCCGCGGGCTGCGCAAACCGTTTTTCATCGCAACCTTCGAAAGTGGCACGCCGTTGCGTGGCGACCAGCACCATATCCGGGCCCATTGGGAATTGGCGTGGCAGCATGGCCAGCACGACCTTGCGTTCAGCGCGCCGGGCTACATGTTCGAACAATCCCATTTTGGTCGCCCAACCGAAGCTGCGCGCATCCGCATGGCAGAGATGGATGCACACGCCATTGTCGCCCTTTCAGAGCGGAAAGAGTGGCTGTGCCCGCTGTTCCTTCTTGCAGAATACGAGGGGGCAAAAATCCGCGTGACGGCGCGCGCGCTTGGCGATCTGGTGATCGATCCCGCCGATCCGTTCGGGGCGGGGCCTTCGTGTGGGTTTTCGATTGCTGGGGTCGAGCAGGCCACGTCGGTGATCGGCGTGCAGGTTGCAGATAACGACCCGCAGTCGTTGATCCTAACCTGTGATCGCCCGTTGAGTGGTCCCGCGCCAGAACTTCGCTATGCGTTTGGCGCTGCGCCCAGTTCCGACGCGTACTCGGCTAACCGTGGCCGAATCCGTGATGACTGGTCCAGCCCAAGCCTGACAGGCCCGCTGCTGCATCGCTGGGCCAATCCGGCGGCGATACCAATCCATCCCGGGGAAAACCTATGACGCTGCGCTATGAAGGTCGCCTGCCGCCGGGCGCGCTGGTCACTTCGTTTGCCATGCGTCAGCAAGTGTTGCCCCAAACTGGTGCGCCTGCCCCGGTCTGGCTGACCGCCGACCCCACGTTGACGACGCCCTCAGGCGCCGATCCGCGTCGGATTGTCGGTTGGACCGCACGTTCGGGCGATGCAGAGGCGGTGCAGACGGCGCCCAATACCGCCGGCACCTTGTTTGAGGTGGAAAATCGCGGGGCAGCGTTGCGGTTCGAGGCCGGAGAACATGGCGGCCTGCTACTGGCAGGACAGATCCCAGACGCAGGCTGTACGAGTTTCGGCATCATCTTTTGCACGACCCAGCAGGATGCAGAGACGCTTTTGACGCTGATGCCAGAACATCAGAAGGATTACCTCTACCTCGCGGGCCGCAACGCCGAGATTAAGGCGGAACAGGACAAAGGCTCGCTTGCGCTGGCGCAGGCCCTTGAACAAAAGTCCGGCGCGTCGCTTTTGGTGATCTGTGGCGTGTCAAACGGGCAGGTTTCGCTGAAAGTCAATGATCTGCCCGCGATCTCGGGTGCGCTTGCGGGCGGCGAGTTCACCGGGCCTGCCGATCTGTTCATCGGCTGTCGCGGCCACCGCCCCGGATTGCGGCGCAAACTGGGAAGCTTTCTGTTGACCGACGTTCTGCTTTGGCCCGGCCATGACTGCCTTGCGACGGACAATGATCCGGCGCTGGCTTCGGCCCTAAGCTATTGGCGCGGGGGAACAAACGATGGGATTTGACCGGTCGTCGATTGATGGCGGAAATATCTGTGTCATCTGGATTGATGACATGATCGACATTTTCACATGGCGGACGGCGTTTGGTCTGGAAATAAAGACCCCGAACATCGACCGGCTGATGAAAGAGGGGACGCGGTTCGGCAATGCCTACGCCACCGTTCCGCTGTGCGCCCCATGTCGGGCAGAGCTGTCAACCGGGCTATCGCCGTTCCGCACCGGGCTTGTTGACCTGAACCGCTTTTGGCGTGACGAACTGCCGCCAACCGCTGGCTGGCAGTTCGACCTGCGCCGCGCCGGGTTTCGCACCTTTACCACCGGCAAGACCGATGCAAACTACAAGCCGATGCCCGACGAATATCGCCGCATCCTGTTCCATCATGACGTCGAGGCAAAGGATCACGGTGGCCGCAGCAACGTGCATGACTACCTTGATCGAGGGCCAGGCATACGCAGCGTGAACCATCCCAATGATGACGGCACGCAGGACAAGGCGTTTTACGATCAACGGGTTGCGCAGAATGCGATCAGTTATCTGCGCAAGGCCGACCCCGCGCGTCGGCACCTGATCCAGCTTGGCTTCAAGCATCCGCACTTCGATCTGATTTGTCCCGACCGCTTTTATCAGATGTATCGGCCAGAGGATATTCGCTGGCCATCGATCGCACATCCCGACGACTTCACTGGTCCGCAGCCCGGCATGGCGGTTTACGAACTGGCCTATATCGTCAACGGCAACTGGACACCCGAGAAAGCCGGCGACGATGCGTGGCGGCAAGTTGTGCGCGGATATTTCGCGGCATGTTCGCATGTTGACCATGAAATCGGTCGTTTCATGGATGCCCTGCGTGCGTCGCCTTTGGGGCAAAACACTACGGTTATTCTATTGTCCGACAACGGCTTCAATCTGGGCACGCATGACAGCTTCCACAAAATGAGCCAGTGGGACAGTGCGGCCCATGTGCCACTGGGGATCTGGCATGCCGGGATGGAGCCGGGCCTGGTGCTGGATATGCCCGTATCGCTGCATAACATCCCCAAGACGATCCTTGATCTTGCAGGACTTCCCTACCGGCCGGACTGGGTTTCGGGGCAGAGCCTGCTGCCGTTGATTGACCCCTCTTTTGGCACGTTTGACCGCTCTAAATCGCCCCTGACGGCGGTATTTGGCACCTTGTCGGTGCGCCCCTCAGTCGAAGGATATGAGCATCTTCGCTACTTCCGCTACCCGAATGGCGAAGAGCATGTCTATGACGTAGAGAATGACCCCGGAGAGACGACAAATCTGGCTGGTGGCCCGGAAACCGCATTTCTGCGGGCGGAGTTGGTAAAATCCGCGCTGGACCTTGGCCTTGACCTTCGCGGTTTCGAGAACCCTGCGGATGGCGTCAACGCCATGATGGCGATGGACGGCTCTGTCGTGCTGGCCGGTGGCAACGCGGACAATGATTATTGGGCCTATGGCGAGGCCGCCGAACGCATTGTCGAGACGCCGCACGGCGGTCACGACACGCTGTGGTATATGGCAGGGCCAGACGGCTATACTCTGCGGGTTCCGGCAAATATTGAAACGGTGCGGCTTGCCACGGTGGTCGCGCGGAATGAAGAGGATATGAAGACTGGCAAGGTCGTGCATATCGTCGCGCATCCCGACAGCGAGATCGATTTTGAATCCTCTGAACGAGTGTCGGTTCACGTTGTCGGAAGCCGCCTCGACGATATCATGGTCGGGCCGAAATACGCGGGCGCGACGTTCTATGGCGGCGAGGGAAACGATGTGCTGACCTCGGGGTCATCGCGTCGCAACGACCACAACGCCTTCTACGGTGGACCCGGTAATGACACGCTGAAGGGCGGGAATGGCCGCGATACGCTGGACGGTGGGCCGGGCGACGATGTGATCTATGGCGGCAACGGGTTCAACAAGATCTATGGCGGGCCGGGCAACGATCTGATCATGGATGGCGAGCATAGTTCGATCATCCATACCGGGCCGGGTCGGAACCGGGTTATTTCGGGCGATGGCAAGGACCAGTTCTTTGTCGGTCCCGGCGAAAACCAGATCACCGGCGGACCGGGCGGCGTGACTTACACAATCGCCTACGGTGGCGTCTGCACCATCACCGACTGGCGGCCCGCCGATGTTATCGACCTGTCAGAGTGGCCCGCTCGCCCCGACGTCACGCTTGCGGTGGGCGAGGCGGTGATCAGCCTAGGCCTTTCGGCCGTAGTCGTTACCGGATGCACCGATCTGGAGGCATTGCAGCGGGACCTGATCCTGCCTGCCTAAACGTAATGGCCTTGGATCGGCGGCGTGTAGGGCCGCGCTTCCATCGGTTTGCGGCAGGCGTAAAGCAGCATGTGAGGGCCCTCAAGGAACCTCTCACCGCCGCGATGCCGGCCGGTTGGATCAGGCACGGGAATGATGGTCCGAGGCGACCGGCGCGGAACCAGCGAGACTTCCAGCATTTCGCAGCCACGCGCGTGGTGCCAGTAGCGCCAAGGGACGTCTGGGCCGGTCTGAAAGAAGCCATGCCCAAACCACCCATCACCGGCGATGAAGCCCAGCATCAACCCACCGGGCTTTAGCATGTGGAAGCAATTGTCGATCGCCTGTCCGATGTAGAAAATATGCTCGGTCGTTCCACCGTCCAGCACGACATCGAATTGTTCGTGCAAATGCTCTGGCACTGGATAGTTCAGATCGTGGATGTGTTGGGCCTGTTCCTTGTCGGTGAAGTCCATTGCTTCAATTACCGGATAGCCCAAAGACGTCAGCAGGTTCTCGGTAAAGCCATCCTCTTGCACGACATCAGCCATTGTCAGCGTGTGCCCCTCTGCAGGCAGCGCCGCGACAAACCGCTCCAGCTTGCGGCCTTGCAGGTGCAATTTCTGGCGCCCGAGGATGATGCCGCGCTTCGCATCCTGCAAATGTTTCGCGCTTCGCGCCAGAAACATGCCGGGAATTAGTGAGATACCCAAGGTTAGTCCTCATTGCCAAGGTTTTGTGTCGCTGCCTCGGTGCCGGATGTGTCCGGCGCATCAGGGTTCAGTCGACGCACAAAAGCCACGCCGGTATGTTGCGCAAGCAAGCGTTGGCCGATCTTGTTCAGCCCAACTTCGCGCAGCACATTCAAGTTTCGATAATGCACCGTGTAAATTTCCCGGTCGTCGGGAAGGGCTTTGCCGCGCATTAAGCCACCAAGGATGTAATGCTGTTCTTCCGGCAATTGGTTCCACGCCAGCCCCGCTCTCTTGATTGCCAGCGGAAGCGTCATCTGATCCAGATAGGGGCGCCGGTTTTCCAGTGTTTCGACGCGGTCCAATTTCCGCGCGGTGTCATACCAGACATCCGGGAAGCGGCCATCTGGGCCACCCGTCTCGGGGAAGACCACCAATCCGGCGCTGAAATATGGCACGACCCACGGCCTGCTCTGACGCATCATGTGAATGCGTTCCGTGGGCACCGGCATGTCAAACGCGCCGTAGATGGTGTCCCAGATTTCCTGACCGGCCCAACGCATCGAGGCTGCGACTGAACACGAGACATGTCCGGCGCGGCACAGGTTGGCAGGATCGTTCGGGCGCATGAACAGCACGTCGGAGTCGACGAAGGCCGAGTATTCGGTATCGCGCGGCTGCATTGCGGCGATGATCTTGTTGCCGTGCGGATAATCCGTATCCCACATTCCCAACGTTTTCATCGGCCGGATTTCGGCGCCCATCATTTCGTGGGCTTTGAACACCGCCGGGTCCAGATCCGCCATGCGATGTTCGGGGCAATAGCCCACCGCCTGCACGTTATCGCCAAAATTGCTCCGGATCGACGCAAGCAGGGTGCAAGCGTAAATCTGGTAATCGGGCGGCTCGACGATATAGGCGAAAGTCAGCGTAGGTTGGGCCATGTGGAGGCCTATTCTTCCAGCGCGAGGGCCGGGTCTACACCAACCTCTTTACACATGCGCCACGCGTAAGAGTTTTCCAACGGCGGATTCTTACGCCACCACGGCTTGGTGCCATTGGTGTAGAGGTGAACCGATAGGGTGTTGTCGGTAAAGTGCCCCTCTACCCGACCATAGGGATCATAGAACACGTCATTTAGCTGGAACGGCACCGGATAAAGGTAATCCGGCGTCAGGGCTTTTTCATAATCACCCGTCTGTTGTGCGAAATAGGTGAACGCTTGCGGCCCGAAAGACGTGCGCTCTGCGTTATAAATTCGCACTGCGTGGGGAAGTTTAGGATCCTGCTTTTCCAAACGTTTGCGCTGCTGCTTATTAAACCATGCCGGCGCGTCGGGCAGGTTGTCGTAATAGTCCAGCAGGCGGTCAATCAACTCACCCTTTTGCGGGATATAGACGACGCCACAATTCAGTGCGCCACGGAAACCGTGACCGGCAAAAATATTCTGCATCTCGTCCGGGAATGGGCGATAGCAAAATGCGTCGCAATCAATCCACACGGCATCTGTTTTCTGGATCATCTTGTAACGAAAGACATTCGACAGGAACGACGCGCTGGTCTGCTCGACAATGGACATGTCGATGTCCATGATTTCTGTTGCAGGTTTCACCACTATGCCGTCGGGCACATTGGAGACCGTCTCGGTGCAATAAAGCGTGGTTGGGTGGCCGTGCCGAACGTGGCTAAGCAGGCACAGTTGGTTGAGGTATTGCAGCCTTGGCCCAATCCACAGTGACGCGACGGGCCGACGTACAGAGTCCACCACTTTTCCTGATACTGCTTTCACCACTTTGCCTCTATGCTCCGACTCTTGGGACACTCATCACGGGCATCCACTTTGTCCTTATTTTAGCCAGAGATATTCCATATCAATCTTCGGCTGTCCAGCAAAGCGTGGGTAGCCTGCCCCGAAGCGATCGTCAGGTCGCGAGCGGCTTGTTCTGCCCAAGCGCTTCGGTTCCGTCCGCCAATATACGTTCCAACGGCCACGTTACCTCGACAATCGCGCCGCAGCGCTCTGGAAGCTCATTTGCATGCAGAAACGGATCGGCGCCATTTGCAAAGTTGAGTTCGGCACCGGACCGTTCAAGAAGGGTCTTGGCGATAAACAGCCCCAGCCCCATTCCTTCGTATTCCGGTCGTTCGACCGGCCCACGATCCGCGCGGCGCGATCGCACAAACGGGTCGCCAATGCGGCCAATGACCTCGACCGGATACCCCGGCCCGTCATCAATGATACGCACCGAAATGGTCCGATCCGTCCATTCGGCATCCACCCAGACGGTGCTTCGCGCGAAATCGACGCCGTTCTGTATCAGATTGCGCAAGCCATGGATGATCTCTGGCTGCCGGTGAATCGTGGGTTGCCGGTCGCTGCCGCCATGCACCGCGCGATCCGAAAAGATGATGCGCTTGCCGCGGGCAATATGCGGATCGGCGGCTTCACGAACGACGGCAGCCAGGGGCGCCTGACGCAGGTGAAGGTCGTCGTTGCCCGCCCGCCCCATCGCCCTGAGGATATCCCGGCAACGGTCGGCCTGATCGCGGATCAACCGAACGTCATCCCGAAGCGCGGGAGAGTCCCGCAGGTCGTCCATCAACTCGGTGCTGACCAATTTGATCGTCGCCAGCGGAGTGCCCAACTCATGCGCTGCCGCCGCGACAACGCCGCCAAGGTCCGTCAATTTCTGTTCGCGTGCCAGCGCCATTTGGGCGGCTAGCAGCGCCTCGGACATCGAATGAATCTCTGACGCGACGCGGTGAGAATAGAGGCCGAGAAAGGCGATGCCGATAACAATCGCAAGCCAGAAGCCAAATCCGAGTATCCCCGGCGCCAGCAAGACGGCGCCTGATCGGGTGGTCAGCGGCAGATTGTAAACCGCAATCACCGTCATCAGCAGGATAGCGACAGACCCAAGGAAAACCGTCGTGCGCAACCGCAGGGCTGTCGCGGAAATTGTCACGGGCGCAAGGATAAGAAGCGCGAAGGGGTTGTTCAGCCCGCCCGTCAGGTAGAGCAGAAATGTCAGTTGCGAGATGTCGAACAGCAGCGTCAGCAGCGCCTCTGCTTCTGACAAACGCTTGTTACTGGGAAAGACTGCCGAGGCTACAAGGTTCGTAAGGATAGAGGCGCCAACAGCGAGGAAACAAAGCCCAAGCTCAAGCTGAATGTGATAGAGAAGATCCGTAACCAATATGGCCGCAACCTGGCCGAAAATCGCCATCCAGCGCAGCACAATCAAGGTGCGGAGGCGAACCCACTCGCTCCGGGTATCTCGAACGTCGTAGCCTGGAAATCCGCGGTTCATCACAACATATTGCTTCGTTGGGGCAGAGTGTCTCATTGTTAGAGAGAATGGGACTGGGGATCAATGCGATGCCGGGCCACTGAGGAACGATGCAGCAGATGACACGAATTTACGCCGGGACCGCCGTCCTTCTGATCGCAGCACTGCTTGGCGGCCTGCTCTTTTTCGTGACCGTCGGAAAGGAACGAGATCCCTATTCCACCTGCAGACAGGGACAGATCGCCACCGGGGCCGGCTCTGTCGGCGGGCCGTTCACCCTGGTGAACGAGGCGGGGATTTCGGTGACCGACAAGGATGTGATATCGAAGCCATCCCTGATCTATTTCGGCTACACCTTTTGCCCGGACGTCTGTCCGATCGACAATGCCCGAAACGCCGAAGCGACGGACATACTTGAAAAACGCGGGCTTGACGTGCAGTCGGTGTTCATTTCCGTCGATCCGAAACGGGACACGCCGAGCGTATTGCGTGCGTTCACGCAAAATCTTTCACCCAAGATGATCGGCCTGACGGGCAGTGAGGATCAGGTGAAAGCGGCAGCAAAAGAGTATCACGTCTATTACCATATTCAGGACCCCACCCAGAAGTATTATCTGTTCGACCACTCGACCTACACCTATCTGATGATGCCGGGAAAAGGGTTCCTTGACTTCTTTCGGCGCGACGTCTCGCCTCAGCAAATGGCCGACCGTGTGGCCTGTTTCATGGGTGCCCGCTGACGGCATTTGACCATGGCGGGGGATCGTCTTAGAAACATTCTCATATACATGGGAATGCAAGGATTTGATTATGCCGGAGGAAGACTTCGCGAACCTCGGTGACGACCGGTCGCTGTTGTTGGTCGACGACGACGAACCCTTCGTCAAACGCCTTGCGCGCGCCATGGAGAAGCGGGGCTTTCTGCCGGAAACCGCAGAGAGTGTTGCGGAAGGCAAAGCGATTGCGACCACCCGTCCGCCGGCCTACGCCGTGGTTGACTTGCGGCTGGAAGACGGCAATGGCCTTGATGTCGTGGAAACGCTGCGGGAAAAGCGTCCGGGCTGCAGGATCGTTGTTCTGACAGGATACGGCGCCATTGCGACAGCTGTGGCTGCCGTGAAAATCGGCGCGATCGATTATCTTTCCAAACCTGCCGACGCCAACGATATTACCAATGCGCTATTGGCGCGCGGCGAGGCGCTTCCGCTGCCGCCGGAAAATCCGATGTCGGCGGACCGCGTGCGCTGGGAGCATATCCAACGTATCTACGAACTTTGCGACCGCAATGTCAGCGAAACGGCGCGGCGCCTCAACATGCATCGTCGGACGCTGCAAAGGATTCTTGCCAAGCGGTCGCCAAAATAACGACAGGCATTTCAAAAGGCGGCTATCTTGGTGTGGTAAAGGTAATGAATTGGCGAAAGTGCGCCGAGGTTTGGATCAAATAATGGTTCTTGCGCATTTCGCGCTTGCCATTCTATTAGTGTTCGGCAATTTTTACGCAGGCGCACGAATAATCGTAAAAGGATTAATGCATTGGAAATCGACATCAACACCCTTTCGTTGAAAGAACTGAAGGATCTGAATGTTCAGGTCACCAAGGCAATTTCAACATTTGAAGATCGCAAGAAGCGCGAAGCCCTGGCTGAAGTTGAAGAAACTGCGCGGCGGCTGGGATTTTCCCTGTCGGATTTGACCACCGGCGGCACAACAGTGCGCAAGCGCGCATCGGCAGCGCCTAAATATGCAAACCCGGCCAATCGGTCTGAGACGTGGACCGGGCGCGGGCGCAAACCTAAATGGATGGACGCGGCACTCAAGGCTGGAAAGTCTCCGGATGACCTGCTGATCTGATGTGTATTCAGGCCGCGAGGGTGGCCATAAGCTCTGAATGGCGGGCGGTATATTCCGCCCGCACTTCTTTTGGCGGGCGTAAGCGAATCTCCAGTCCTTGAATGAGTTTCGCGTCGGGCTTGCCAAATAGGCGGTCTGCTTCTGCCGCCGTAAAACCGGCAATCTGCACCGCCTCCATCCAAGCCGAAACCCGGTCTGCCGCTTTGATGGCTTTCTTGATCGCAGCAGGCAGCACGGCAGGCAAACCAAACCGCAGATGAACCGCCGCTGTCAGCCGCGCATCCAACTCTCCATATGCCTCGCCGACGGCGGCTTTGACCGGCGAGATCATATCGCCGATCACATATTCGGGCGCGTCGTGTAGCAGTGCGGCAAGCCGCCATTTCGCCGCAATCCCGGGATTGGCGCGCGCGAAAAGCACCTCGACCAACAGCGAGTGCTCGGCCACGGAATAGGGCCAATCGCCGAATGTCTGCCCATTCCAGCGCGCGACAAAGGCGAGGCCGTGGGCGATGTCCTCGATTTCAATATCGACCGGCGTGGGGTCCAACAGATCGAGCCTGCGACCCGACAACATCCTCTGCCATGCGCGCGGCTGTTTCATAGCTCGCCCTTTCCTGTGAGGACTCTACCCAAATGGCCCAACCATTGTCGAACGAGGGCGCTAATGCTATCTGACGCGCAACCATGGTTTAAAGGAGTTTGGCGGGATGCCGAAGGATTACATCGTCAAGGATATTGCATTGTCCGATTTCGGGCGCAAGGAACTGGTTATTGCCGAAACGGAAATGCCGGGCCTGATGGCGTTGCGCGAAGAATTTGGTGGATCGAAGCCGCTGAAGGGCGCGCGGATTGCCGGGTCGCTGCACATGACGATCCAGACCGCCGCACTGATCGAGACGCTGGTGGCGCTGGGGGCTGACGTGCGTTGGGCGTCGTGCAACATTTTCTCGACGCAGGACCATGCCGCGGCGGCCATCGCGGCCGGTGGCACCCCGGTTTTCGCCATCAAGGGCGAAACGCTTGAGGATTACTGGACCTACACCGACAAGATCTTCCAATTCGCGGAAGGCACTTGCAACATGATCCTCGACGATGGCGGCGATGCCACGCTGTACATCCTGATGGGTGCGCGCGTTGAGGCGGGCGAGACCGATCTGATCGCGGTGCCGACCTCGGACGAAGAGGTCTGCCTGTTCAATCAAATCAAGAAACGCCTGAAGGAAAGCCCCGGCTGGTTCACCAAGCAGCGCGACGCGATCAAGGGCGTTTCCGAGGAAACCACCACCGGCGTGCATCGCCTTTATGACCTGCACAAGCAAGGCCAACTGCCCTTCCCGGCGATCAACGTGAACGACTCGGTCACCAAGTCGAAGTTCGACAACAAGTATGGCTGCAAGGAATCGCTGGTCGACGGCATCCGGCGTGCCACCGACACCATGATGGCAGGCAAGGTCGCGGTTGTGTGCGGCTACGGCGACGTTGGCAAAGGCTCTGCCGCGTCCCTGCGCGGCGCGGGCGCCCGTGTGAAGGTGACCGAGGTCGACCCGATCTGCGCGCTGCAGGCGGCGATGGACGGCTTTGAGGTGACGCTGCTGGAGGATGAGCTTGCCACGGCGGACATTTTCATCACCACCACCGGCAACAAGGACGTGATCCGCATCGAGCATATCCGCGAGATGAAGGACATGGCGATCGTCGGCAACATCGGCCATTTCGACAACGAAATCCAGGTTGCGGCGCTGCGCAATCACAAGTGGACCAACATCAAGGATCAAGTGGACATGATCGAGATGCCCTCGGGCGCCCGCATCATCCTGCTGTCCGAGGGGCGTCTTTTGAACCTCGGCAACGCCACCGGCCACCCGTCCTTCGTGATGAGCGCATCCTTCACCAACCAGGTTCTGGCGCAGATCGAGCTTTGGACGCGCGGCAACGAATACAAGCCCGGCGTCTACATCCTGCCGAAGCATCTGGACGAGAAAGTCGCCCGCCTGCACCTGAAGCGGATTGGCGTGAAACTGACCGAACTGAAGCCGGAACAAGCGGCCTATATCGGCGTGCCCGTCGAAGGGCCGTTCAAGGCCGATCACTACCGCTACTGAACTACCACGCGCGCGCCCCAAGCCGGTTTTGGTTCGGGGCGCGCGCGGGACAGGTTAGGCAATTGGCGTTCCCGGTCGCTGCAACGCGAAGGAGGTGGACGCATCGAGCGGGATCCGCTCTACGAGGCCCCACTCTCGGAACAACGTCTCAAAGTCAGCAAGCTCTGCATAGCGTGTCACCAGAAGCCGCCCGGTAATCAAGATGCGGGACGGTGCGGCGACATCGGCCAAGGCCATCGCTTGGCGCAGCGTCTCGGCGGTCAGCGCCGGATCGCCCAATTGCAAGCTGTCCGCGCGCACGTTGCGAAGGTACGCGGCAAGACTCTCGGCTTCTTGAGATATCCCACCCGTCTCAAGGTGCAGGCGCGGCCCAACCTCAATGCCGCGTCGAGCCCATATCCGCGACAAAACCGTGCCAAGCGCGGGGGACTGCTCGTGCAGGAACAGGTCCAGATCAGGGCGAACACGCGACAAGTGCGCGCCCATGAAGCCGCATCCGCATCCGATTTCGGCATGGCGACTGCCCTGCGCGAGGACGCGAGGCAACATTCGCGCCGTATTGCGTTCAAACTTGCCGGCCTGAATGAACAAAAGCGCTTGCGGTGTGAACACCCGTGGATCACCCGGGATGTCGATTTCATGGTTGGCGAACCATTCCATCGGCGGCTCTGCCGACATGTCCACCTCTTCGCGCACATAGAGGTCGATTGGCGCCAGCGTGCGGTCCTCGGGCGGCTTTTTCAGCTCTTCCTTCCGCTTGCCGCTAACGCGCTTTTCCATATCCGACATGAGCGCCGCGATCTTTTCAGGGTCGCGCGCTTGCGGCGGCTTTGCCTCAACCTGCGTGATGGGTATCGCGCTTGCCGCCTTCAGCCCCGCGACGAGTTCCTCGTAGGCTTCGGTGCCCTTAAACTCCGCCAGCCGCGCCTCGGCACGCGCCAGTGCTGCGAAGTGAAGCCGGTTCAATTCCGGGTCCTTCAGCAATTCGGCAACGATGCGATTCCGCTCGGCGGTGTAGCGCAACATGGCATCGTCACGCACTTCGTTGCGATCCTGTAGCGCCCAGTAATCCGAGTTATATTTGTCCTTCTTGAAGTTCACGTTGCCGCGAAACTTCCGGATTGCGTAGCTGTCAATCGACTTCACTGCATAGTGGTTCATCTGAACCCAATCATAGCCGATGGTTCGCACGATCGAGCGCCAGCCACGAAATCTGAAGTAATCCTCCATCGGGCGGCCTGACCCGTTCAGCCATTTGATGCTGTCGGGAAACTCCGTGTCGATCCAGCGGTTCTTCATTTTTGGCCGATGGATACCAAATTTCCATTTCTCGGGATCAAACTGGAAAAGCGTCTTTACGCCCCACCCCTTGTTCCACATCGGCGGTGCGGCATAGAGATATTGCTCCGTCACCGGATCGCGTGACCAATGGTGCACGCCGCCTGACCCAAAGATGCGCCACGTGATCACAATGCCATTGGCGCCCAGCGCTTTCGTCGCAGACAGCAGGTCGTCCAGCGTGCCGTCGCCGTATTTGATGCAGAGGAATTCGTCAGCGTCAAATACCAGCGCCCAGTCGCTGTCACCGATGACCGGCTCTTCCTGCGCGTAGTTCAGGGCAGAGGGTTGTGGGCGCTGCCCCTCGGGAATCGCATTGACGCGGTGGTACGCAAGGCCAAGCTCCTCAAGCCGCATAAGCATCTTGTCCGTGCCGTCCGAACAGTCGTTGGTGTAAACAACGATATCTGTAAAGCCGACAGCCAGATGGTGGGCAATCCATTCCAGAAGAAACGGCCCTTCGTCTTTCATCATGGAAACGGCCGTGATCTTGCCATGTGGACTCACCCGTTTGGTCAGCCCGCACTTCGTTCCGATCGACTGCGCCGGAGGCGTCTGCTTCACGCGGTCCTTGGATCCCACTTTCTTGTCCGTCGCCACTTGTCACCTCTTGCCGCGTCACCATTGACGATGCCATGCGATCGTTTGATGCCCAAAAGTGGTCATCTACGAGGGCATTTGCCTCAAATTGAAATCAAACGTCCCTTGACGATATCCGCCAACGCCCCGGCGCATCCTATATGCTTGGTCTGAAGCATCAAGGAGGCAAACCGCCCTGGCGTTTCAATCCCGTGCTGGCGCAACGGGCGCTCTCTTTTTGTTGGAGCCCCCAGCGAGCGTCGGTCGATGCAGGCAAAAACGCGCGTACATCGCATTGAGGGCGCGGGTAGCAAGTAATTTCCAGCGACGCGCGTATTTTTCTGCCTCGTTAACGTTCCGTTAACCATTGCAACCAAAGGTTTAATCCGTAAGGCCGTCTTAAGAGCGGTCGGTTGGGATTGGGCCCATGACCTGGATGCACGTGCTGACGATCGTCGGATCTTCATTGATTGCCGCATTTGCTGCGCTGATTGCGCTTTCCGCTCCGCCGCGCGGAAGGAAGACTGCACAACCGAGTCTATTCTCGGACCAGACCTCGGCTTGTGTTATGCTATTTGATCGCGAGGACCTGCTGGATGCATCTGTTTCCGGGCGCACGCTTCTTTCCCTTGGCAAGTCCGAGGATGGCCCGTGGAGCCGATTTCTAGAATATGCGGTTCCAAGATTTCCGGAGTTCGAGGAGAAATTTGCGTGCCTGCCGGCTCTGGGGCGTATTGTGCTCACGTCTTCGGGCCCCCAACCCTTGACCCTCCGCGCAGAGTGGCGCGGCGGGCTGGCGCGCATTTCCCTTACCGGAGCGAGACGCGAAAGCGATGCGCCGGCAAGCGACGCGCTTAGTTATCGTGCCCTTGAAGAAGAAGTGGAAATGCTGCGAAACATTGTCGACCACGCTCCTATCCTGGCTTGGCGTGAAGACGCCAACGGGGCCATAACGTGGCGCAATCAGACGTATGCCAAACTTGCCGAAGGCGCGGACAAGGCAAGCCACGATGCGGCGCCTCACTTATTTCCGTTATCCGGAGATTCTGACCCCTCGCACCCCGACGAGAGCCGTCGATCCTCGATCACCGTTCCGGAGACCGGCCAGTCGCGGTGGTTCGAGCGATATGTTTATCCGCAGGGAAGCGATCGTTTGGTGTTTGCTCTCCCGGCGGACTCTGCGGTTCAAGCCGAGGCTTCGCTACGCACCTTCATCCAGACGTTGACCAAGACATTCGCGCAACTAACCCTCGGCCTCGCGATTTTTGACAGGCATCGCCAACTTGTTCTCTTCAACCCATCGCTGGTCGATCTGACCGGGCTGTCACCGGCGTTTCTGTCCGCCCGCCCGACCCTTTTTGCGTTCCTGGACGCGATGCGCGAAACCCGGATGATCCCAGAACCGAAAGACTACAAAAGCTGGCGCAACGAAATAAGTGCGCTCGAACAGGCGGCCGCTTCTGGCCAATATCAAGATATCTGGGCACTTCCCAACGGCCAGACCTACAGCGTCACCGGTCGGCCCCATCCAGACGGCGCTGTTGCCTTTCTTTTCGAAGATATCAGCGCCGCAATGACGCAAACGCGCACGTTCCGCGCCGAAATGGCACTTGGGCAAGCCGTCGTCGACAGCCTGGACGAGGCAATTGCGGTATTTTCCTCAACTGGCCTGTTGGTCCTGTCGAACTGTGCCTACGCACAGCTTTGGGGTCGCGACCAGTCGTCTGCCAGCCGCGAAATGTTTGTGGCCGACGCCATTAAACAATGGCACGGCCTTACGGCGCCAAGCCCGCTTTGGGCAGAGGCGCAAACTTTTATCGGGCGCATCGGGAATCGGACACCGTGGGCAGGCGAGGCGCGGCTGTCGGACGGGCGCCTGTTGAAATGCCGTTTTGCACCCCTCGCAGGCGGATCGACGTTGATCGGCTTTTCACCACTTGCGCCGACTGAGGTCAGCGCCCTTGTTCCGCCTGCCGCACCCGCCCTCCAAAGCGCCTGAACGCACTTGCAGCGACCGGTGGTGTCGCTAAGACTCGGCGCATGAGTGATCGCGCCACCCACCTCACCCTTTCCTCAGAAGAGGATATGACCCGGCTGGGTCAATGGCTGGCGCCACAACTAAAGGCCGGCGATGTCATTTTGTTGTCGGGCCCGATAGGTGCAGGCAAGACCCATCTTGCACGCGCCATCATCAAGGCGCGGCTTGCGGCGCTTGGTCGGGACGAAGACGTGCCCTCGCCGACCTTCACTCTGGTGCAAACCTACGACGGGGGAGGTACGGAAGTCTGGCATGCCGATCTCTACCGTCTGACCCACCCCAATGAGGCCGAAGAGCTGGGTCTTGCCGACGCGTTTGAGACGGCAATTTGTCTGGTCGAATGGCCCGACAGGCTGGGGTCGCTTACCCCGCAAGGCGCGCTTCGGATCACGCTGTCTGCACCCGCCGACATTGACGGACGCAAGATGGTTCTTTCAGGCGGTGATCGTTGGTCACCGTTACTTGCAACACTGACTGCCCGGGCCATCCCGAATGTCTGACCGTCGCGCCCTCTCGCAGGCATTTCTTGACCGTGCCGGATGGGGAAATGCCCGCCGAGCCTTTCTGGCCGGGGACGCTTCGGCCCGTCGGTATGATCGGCTACATGACCAACATGGCGCAACCGCCGTTCTGATGGATGCGCCCCCGGACAAGGGCGAAGACGTCGGTGCCTTCACCCGGATCGACGCCCACCTAGTTTCGCTTGGCCTTAGCGCGCCGCAGATCATTGCGGCTGACACCTCCAACGGTTTTCTTCTTCTCGAAGATCTGGGCGATGACCTTTACGCCCGCGTCATCCCGGCAACGCCATCGCTTGAAACCCCGCTTTATGCCGCCGCAACCGACGTTTTGGCGCTCCTTCAGGCCAATGCGCCCGCGACCGCCCTACCCCCCTATGGCGCGCGCGAAATGGTCGATGCGGTATCGCCCGCAACCGATTGGTATGCCTTGGCGATCACGGGCGCCCGTTCTGGCCTTGCCGCTCTGCAGGCGCCGCTGGCCGATCTGCTGGCAAAAGTTGACACAGAGCCGCCCGTGATGATTCTGCGGGACTATCACGCGGAAAATCTGCTGTGGCTTCCGCAGCGTCAGGGGGTTGCGCGTGTCGGTCTACTTGATTTCCAAATGGCCATGTTGTCGAGCCCCGCTGTGGATCTTGTCTCGTTGTTGCAGGACGCAAGGCGCGACGTTTCCCCCGCCGTCGAAGAGGCAATGATCCTGCGCTTTGTCGCCCTCACTGGGCGTGAAGAGACCGCCTTCCGCATGGCTTACGCGGTGGTGGGCGCCCAGCGGCACTTGCGGATCCTTGGCATATTCGCCCGCCTTTCGCTTCACTTTGGCAAACCGGACTATGTCGATCTGATCCCCCGTGTTTGGCGCGACCTCCAGCGTGATCTTGCGCATCCCGCGCTTGCATCTTTGGCCCGAGCAGTCGAAACCCTGCTGCCAAAGCCCACGGCGGAAATATTGCAAAGGATTCGCGACCAATGCGGCACGATCCCGACGCCCTGATGCTATTTGCGGCAGGTCTTGGAACCCGCATGGGTGCCCTGACCGCATCACGCCCCAAACCGCTTATTCCTGTGGCCGGGCGGCCGCTTATCGATCATGCCCTGCAACTGACCGAGGCTGCGCATGTGGCCCATGTCGTGGTAAATCTTCACTATCTGCCCGAACAAATCGAAGCGCATCTCGCCGCGCGTTCAGAGATCAGCCTGTCTTGCGAACCAGTACTGCTGGAAACCGGCGGGGGCTTGCGTCAGGCCTTGCCCTATCTTGGCGCGGGGCCGGTTTTTACGCTGAACTCTGATGCGGTGTGGACTGGGCGCAACCCTATCGAACAGCTTCGGGCGGCGTGGCGACCCGATGAAATGGACGCCCTGCTTTTGTTGATTGAACGCGGCAACGCGCGCGGTCATTCGGGCAAAGGGGATTTTACCATCGACGCGGACGGGCGCATTACCCGCGGGCCGGGAAGCGTCTATTCCGGTGCCCAGATCATTCGCACCGAACGGCTCGCGGCGATCCCTGACGCGAAATTTTCCCTCAATCTTCTATGGGACCAGATGATTGCCGAAGGGCGCGCTTTCGGCGTGGTTCATCAAGGGTCGTGGTGTGACGTCGGCCGCCCCGAGGGTATCGCCGAGGCCGAAGCGATGCTGCGTGAGAACGGCGATGTTTGAGCCAACCTCCACGCCCCGCGTGTTTGCCCTTCCCCCTGGCACCGACTTCCCTGAGGCATTGGCTGTCGGGCTGACCGAACGGATGCGCGGGCAGCCGCCAGAGGCACTGGCCCGTGTCGAGCTGTTCGTCAACACGCGCCGGATGCAGCGTCGGGTGAAGGACATTCTGGCGCAAAGCGGTGCGCTGCTGCTTCCCCGCATCCGGCTTGTGACCAATCTTGGCGACGATGTTGCGCTGGCGGACCTTCCCCCGGCGATTCCGCCCCTGCGGCGGCGGCTGGAGCTTAGCCAACTGGTCGCCAAGCTGGTCGCCCGCCAACCCGATCTGGCACCACGTGCGGCGATCTACGATCTGGCCGATAGCCTAGCCGATTTGATGGATGAAATGCAGGGCGAAGGCGTTCACCCGGATGTGTTGAAAGGTCTCGACCTGTCCGACCACTCAAAGCATTGGGAACGCAGCCTGAATTTCCTGACCATCGTCGCGCAGTATTTCGGACCAGACAGCGCCCCCGATGTCGAGGCGCGGCAGCGTTTGGTTGTTGAACGCATCGCAGCGCGGTGGGCCAAGTCACCGCCGCAGCATCCCATTCTGGTGGCGGGCTCTACTGGGTCGCGCGGGACAACGGCTCTGTTCATGCGCGCCGTCGCAGCGCTGCCCCAGGGTGCTCTGATCCTGCCCGGCTTTGATTTCGATGTGCCATCGTCGGTTTGGCATAGCCTTGATGATGCCATGACGGGCGAGGACCATCCGCAATACCGCTTTCACCGCTTGCTAAGTGACCTATCGCTTGGCCCCGAAGCGGTCACGCTTTGGTCCGCGACGAGCGTGCCAAACCCGGCGCGCAACCGACTTGTGTCACTATCCCTGCGCCCGGCACCCGTCACCGACCAATGGATGCTTGAGGGCCGCCACCTTACGGACTTGCCCGCAGCCACGGCAAATATGACGCTGATCGAGGCGCCTTCACCACGCGCAGAGGCGCTTTCCATCGCGCTGTGCCTGCGCAAGGCCGCCGAGGATGGCCGTGTCGCCGCGTTGATCACACCCGATCGCACCTTGGGGCGCCAAGTTACCGCCGCATTGGATCGCTGGGGCATCACCCCGGACGATAGCGCTGGTAAACCGCTTGCATTGTCGCCTCCCGGTCGCTTTCTGCGCCACGTTGCGGCTCTGTTCGGGCAGAAATTGACGTCGGATGCGCTGCTAACCCTGCTCAAGCATCCGCTTTGCAATACCGGCGGCAACACGCGAGGAAACCATCTGATTTGGACGCGCAACCTTGAAATGAAGCTGCGCCGCAAAGGGCCGCCCTTTCCGACGGGCGCGGACTTGCTTCTCTGGGCCGAAGCCAAGGCTGACCCTGGCCTGATCGCGTGGGCACAGTGGCTTGCGGACCTCCTGACTGGGCTTGAAGCCATCCGAAACCGCCCTCTGAGCGCGCATGTCACGCATCACCTTGCCCTTGCCGAGGCGCTGGCGCGTGGGCCAGAGGGGCTCGATCCGGGCGAGTTGTGGCGTAAAGAGGCGGGGCTTTCCGCACGCACCGCCATGGATGAATTGACGCGGGAAGCGTCCTATGGCGGAGAGATGGAGGCCGCGGACTACCGCGATCTGTTCACCGCCATTCTGAACCGGCACGAGGTGCGTGACGCCGTGCAGGGTCACCCAAAGATCATGATCTGGGGCACATTGGAGGCGCGGGTTCAGGGCGCAGACCTTGTGATCCTTGGCGGCCTAAACGACGGTATCTGGCCCAAATTGCCCCAACCCGACCCGTGGCTGAACCGCAAAATGCGGCGCGATGCGGGTCTATTGTTGCCCGAACGGCAGATCGGCCTGTCGGCGCACGACTATCAGCAAGCGATTGCCGCACGCGAAGTTGTCCTGACGCGGTCCGTGCGCGATGGCGAGGCGGAGACGGTGCCATCGCGCTGGCTCAATCGGCTGATGAACCTGATGAGTGGCTTGGAGGAACAGAACGGCAAGGGCTGTCTTACGGATATGCGGGGTCGCGGCAAGGAATGGCTGGCTTTGGCAGTCGCGTTGGACACGCCCGAGACCACGATGCCCGCCGCGACCCGCCCCGCCCCAAGGCCGCCGGTTACTGCGCGACCAAAACAACTGGCAGTTACCGGGATACGCACGCTTATCCGCGACCCCTACGCCATTTATGCGCGGCATATCCTGCGCCTGCGACCGCTTGACCCCCTTCATCCGAAGCCAGACGCCCGGCTGCGCGGCTCGGTCCTCCACGCGATTTTCGAGAGGTTTGTCAAAGAGCGCGGTGCCGAGGCGCGGGCAGAGGCCAAGGCCCGGCTGCTTGCGATAGCGGACGAGGTGATGGCGGCTGAGATTGCATGGCCAACCGCGCGCAGGCTGTGGCGCGCCCGGCTTGAGCGTGCCGCCGATTGGTTCCTGGCGCGCGAAGCAGAGCGCGGAGGATCGCCGGTGATTTTAGAAAAGCAAGGCTCTGCTTCACTGGAAAATCTGGATTTTGTGCTGACCGCAAAGCCCGACCGCATCGACATTCTCGACGATGGACGCCTTCATATCCTTGACTACAAAACCGGCTCCCCGCCGACCGAGAAAGAACAGGGCGTGTTTGAAAAGCAACTGTTGCTGGAGGCCGCGATGGCCGAACGCGGCGCTTTTGCGCAACTCGGCCCCAGCGAAGTCGCGCAGATCACCTATGTCGGGCTGGGCTCCTCGCCCAAGGAGGTGGTGACGCCGATGACAAAGGAGATCACCGACAAGGTCTGGGGCGATCTGGGCAAACTTATCGCCAGCTATAACGATGCGGCCCAAGGCTACACAGCGCGGCGGGCGGTGTTTTCCGATCGGATCGAGGGCGACTATGACCACCTTGCCCGCTATGGCGAATGGGACATGACGAACTCCGCCAAGCCGGAGGATGTTGAATGACCCAGCGCAACGCAGCCAGCGAGCGGCAGGTTCAGGCCTCTGACCCGATGGCCTCGACGTGGCTTTCCGCCAACGCAGGCTCGGGCAAGACCCGTGTGCTGACCGACCGTGTCGCGCGCCTGCTGTTGGACGGGGTCGAGCCGCAGCGCATTCTGTGCCTGACCTATACCAAAGCCGCCGCCAGCGAGATGCAGAACCGTTTGTTCAAGCGGCTTGGCGAATGGGCGATGTTGAAAGAGGACAGCCTGCGCCACGCGCTGTCCGAGTTGGGCGTCGAGGGCCGCATTAACGCCGAGACGTTGGCAAAGGCGCGGCGTCTGTTCGCCCGCGCGATCGAAACGCCGGGCGGGTTGAAAATTCAGACGATCCACTCGTTCTGCGCCAGCCTTCTGCGCCGCTTTCCGCTCGAGGCAGGCGTCACTCCGCAGTTCGCCGAAATGGACGACCGCTCTGCCAATCTCCTACGCGAAGAAATCGTCGAAGAGATGGCGTCGGGCGATGGCATTGCGCTGATCGACGGGGTTGCCCGCTATCTGACAGATGAAGATTTGGCGAACCTGACCGCGGAAATGTCACGCCATCGCGCTGGATTCGAGCCGCTTTTGTCGCGCGACGAGGCGCTTGGGCTGTTTGATGTGGACCCCGAAACCGATGCGCAGACCATCCTCGCGGAGGTATTCCTTGGCGGCGAGGAGGAGTGGCTTCCGCAGGTCGCCACCTGCCTTGCTGCCGGTGCGCCGACCGATGTCGGCAATGCTGCGAAACTGCGGGCTCTGTCCCTCTATCCGCCGAGCCTTGGCGATCTTGCCGCTCTGGAAGGCATTCTGCTGACCGGATCGGGCGCAAAAGAGCCGTTTACCGCCAAGATAGCGACTTTCCCCACCAAGGCGACGCGCGCCGCGCTGGGTGCGCTGTTGGACCGCTTGGAGCCTCTGATGCTGCGCGTAGAGGCGGCGCGGCCCAAAAGACTTGGCCTGATGGCGGCCGAGAAAACCTTGGCCCTGCATCGCTTCGCCGCGGTGTTTCTGACGGCCTATGAGGCGCGCAAGGCCGCTCGTGGCTGGTTGGATTTCGACGATCTGATCCGCAAGGCGCGTGGTCTGCTGACCGATCCGTCCGTCGCGCAATGGGTGCTGTTTCGCCTCGACGGCGGCATCGACCACATTCTGGTCGACGAAGCGCAGGACACCAGCCCCGAGCAGTGGAAGGTGATCGAGTTGCTGGCGCAAGAGTTCACCACCGGCAGCAGCGCACGCGAAGAGCCGCGCACGATTTTTGTCGTGGGCGACAAAAAGCAATCGATCTACTCCTTCCAAGGGGCCGATTTGCGTGCGTTCGAGACGATGCGTGACCATTTCCGCGACCGTCTTGCCGCCGTGCGGATCGCGCTTCAGGGCCTTACCCTCGAATATTCCTTCCGCTCCTCGCAGGCGATTTTGCGTCTGGTCGACCTGACATTCGACGAACGCAGCGGGCGCGGCCTTGGGGGCGAGGTCAAGCACCTTGCCTTCAGGACCGAAATGCCGGGCCGCGTTGACCTTTGGCCGGTGATCGATGCGGTCAAGGACCCCGAGTCAGAGGATTGGTTCGACCCGGTTGATCTGGTTTCCGATCAGCACCACAGCGCGCAGCTAGCCAATCGGATTGCCACCGAGATTCGGCGCATGATCGATGACGGCGTGCAAATTCCGCACAAGGATGGCCCGCGTCCGGTGACCGAGGGCGATATCCTCATCCTTGTTCAGCGCCGCTCGGTTCTGTTTCACGAGATTATCCGGGCCTGTAAAGCCGCCGATCTGGCGATCGCGGGTGCCGACCGCCTGAAGCTTGGCGGTGAGATTGCGGTGAAGGACATCACCGCGCTTCTGTCGTTCATCGCGACCGATGAGGATGACCTTTCGCTTGCTGCTGCCCTGCGCTCGCCGCTGTTCGGCTGGACCGAGGCACAGCTTCACAGTCTTGCCGCGCATCGTGGCGGCGCGCTGTTGTGGGAAGCCCTGCGCCGGCGCAAGGACGAATTCCCCGAGACCGTGGCGGCGCTGGAGGATCTGCGCGACCGCTCTGATTTCCTGCGTCCCTACGACCTGATCGAACGGGCGCTTACGCGCCACCGGGGCCGCCTGCGGTTAATCGCGCGTCTGGGGCCGGAGGCTGAGGATGGCATCGACGAACTGCTAAGCCAGGCGCTTGCCTATGAGCGGATGGAGGTGCCCAGCTTGACCGGCTTTCTCGTCTGGCTCGGGTCCGACGAGGTCGAGGTGAAACGCCAGCCTGACAGCGCCGGTAGCCGTATTCGCGTCATGACGGTGCATGGCGCCAAGGGGCTGGAGGCGCCCGTCGTCATTTTGCCCGATACAGCAGATCGCAATGCCCCACGCGAGGGCAATTTCATCACGCTGGAGGGGGGCCGCATCGTCTGGAAAACCGGTGCCGACGACTCGCCCCTCGCGATTTCCGGCGCACGGGCCGAGATGCGGCGCAAGCAGGACGAGGAAAACCTGCGCCTTCTTTATGTGGCGATGACGCGGGCCGAGTGTTGGCTGATCGTCTGCGCGGCCGGCAAAGTCTCAAAAGACGGCGCATGGTATGAACTGGTATCGGCGGGACTTAGGCAAGCCGAGGCCGAAACAAGCGTCGGCCACGGATTTGGCCCCATTCTTCGCCTGCAATCCGGCGCGTGGCCTGCGGAAGCAGGGATAAATCGCGCTGAAACCGGGGCAAGTGCCGTGATCCTGCCGGATTGGGCCCGTGCCCACGCGCCTGCACCAGACGTAAAACCGGCGCCCATCTCGCCCTCTGCGCTTGGCGGTGCAAAGGTCTTGACCGGTGAGGGCGCAGGTCTGTCGGAAGAGGAGGCAAAGCGCCGGGGGCGGCAATTGCACCGCTTGCTGGAACATTTACCGCTTGCGCCACGCGGCGAGTGGCCTCCATTTGCCCGCGTGCTGCTGAGCGGCGGCGAGGACAGCGCCACGGAGGCTGAGGCTTCGGCGCTGTATCAGGAGGCTGAGGCGGTGCTTGGCGCGCCGGAACTTGCGCCCCTTTTCGGCCCGGACGGGCTTGCCGAGGTGGACATCGCCGCCGATTTCAACGGCCAACGTCTGGTCGGGACTATCGACCGTCTTATCGTGACCACAGATCATGTGCTCGCCATCGATTACAAATCGAACGCTGTGACCCCTGACCGGCCGGAAGATGTGCCGTCGGGTATTCTTCGCCAGATGGGCGCCTATGCGGCAGCGCTTGCCCAGATCTACCCAGGGCGGACCATTGAGACCGCAATTCTGTGGACAAGATGTGCAAAATTGATGCGCCTACCACACGATCTTGTGGTGGCCTCGCTTGCAGACATGACCCTCCCTTGACGGGGGGGCGCCCCGAACATACGTTCTGAGCCAACCAATTTTCCCCAGGAGCATCCATCATGGCCACCGTTCCCGTTTCCGACGCCACCTTCGACGCCGAAGTCCGCAAATCTGCCATCCCCGTTGTCGTTGACTTCTGGGCGGAATGGTGCGGCCCGTGCCGCCAGATCGGCCCGGCCCTGGAAGAGCTTTCGACTGAATATGCCGGTCGGGTGAAGTTCGTGAAGGTCAACGTCGACGAGAACCCCGACAGCCCCGCCCAAATGGGTGTGCGCGGTATTCCCGCGCTTTTCCTGTTCAAGGACGGTCAGGTGGTGTCGAACAAGATCGGCGCAGCGCCCAAAGCGGCGCTTGCAAGCTGGGTCGCCAGCGCGCTTTGATCGGCCCAATGAAATGAATTAGGGGGCCACTGGCCCCTTTTTTTTGGCAATTTTTCTGCCGTCAGCCCGCAAACCCCGGCAATACTCCGGCCAACGCAGCATCAAGCGTGGCCCAATCATCGATTTGCAGCCGCACCGGCAAAGTCAGCACCTTGGACCGGAAGGTGGAAGGCAGGCGCACCGCGTCCTTTTCGGTGGTGACCAACTGCGCGTGGTTCGCACCCGCCTCGTGTACCAACCGCCGCATCAGCGCCTCTGACAGCGGCTGATGATCCTCCAACGCTTCGGTCCGGATCAGGTTTGCGCCCAGATCGCGCAGGGTGGCAAAGAACTTTTCCGGGTGCCCGATGCCGGCAAAAGCCATCACGGCATGGCCGCGCCAATCGATCCCCATCTCTAGCGGAGCTAGACGCCCGGTCACATGCGGCACCTGCAGGGCGCTGCCCCAGCTTTGGGAAAATGTGACCTGCGCCGGGGCGTCGCCGATGGAAAGCACCAGATCGGCACGGGAAAGCCCGACGCGAACCGGCTCTCTCAATGGGCCAGCGGGCAGGCAGAGGCCATTGCCGAAACCACGCGACGCGTCCACGACGATTACCGACAAGTCTTTGAAAAGATGTGGATTCTGGAACCCATCATCCAGCACGATCACCTGCGCGCCGGCCTTTGCTGCGGCCTCGGCCCCCGCGGCGCGGTCCTTGGCGATCCATGTCGGTGCGAAGGCCGCGAGCAGCAGCGGCTCATCCCCGACATCGGCGGCTTTGTGGCGCAGCGGGTCAACCTGCACCGGGCCGGGCAGCCTGCCACCATGTCCGCGCGACACGACATGGGCCGAAATCCCGCGCGCCGCGAGGCGTTGGATCACCGCGATGGTGGTGGGGGTTTTGCCGGTGCCGCCCGCGTTCAGGTTGCCGATGCAGATCACCGGAACCCCGACGCGGCGGCCGGGGCCTTGGCGCAAGCGGCGCGCGGTTCCGGCGGCGTAGAGCGCGCCAAGGGGGGCGAGGAGGCGGGCGCGCCAGTCGGTGGTTTGCGGCGAGGTGAACCAAAACTTCGGGGCGCCCATCAGCGTGCCCCCAAACGGTCAAGCTGGTTCAGCAGCAGGCGCGCGACGCGATCGACGACTTCGGCACCGCTGGTCGAGGCGGACCACGCATTATGCGCCAAAAGTGCCGCTCGGTCGGGCGACAGAAGGTCGCCAACCGCGTCGCCCAGATCGGCGGGCGTGCGGATCTCTCGGGTGGCGCGCGCCTCAATCAATGCGGCGAAACTGGCGGCAAAGATGCCGGTGCGCGGGCCGTGGATGATCGCCGAGCCCAGCGCCGCAGGCTCGAACGGCGCGCGAAGGCTGCCTTGCTCGCTTAGGCTGCCGCCCATGTAGGTGATCGGTGCAAGGCGATACCAGAGGCCGAATTCTTCTTCGTTATCAGCGACATAGACTTCGCATTCTTCATCCAGGTCCTCATCCGTTGAACGAAGGGCGACGGTCCAGCCTTGCTGGTCGGTCATCTTTTCGGCCAGCGAAATGGCGTCGGCGGGGAACTCTGGCACCACGATCAGCAGCAGACGATGTGCAAGGCGAAGGGCGTGGCGGTGCGCCTCTATCACGGCGTCGGCCTCGGCGGCGGGCAGGGATACGGCGAGCCAGACCGGGCGGGTTTGCAAGAGGCGGGTCATCGCGGCGCGTTCAGCCTCGGTGCAGGTCAGCGCGCCGGTGCCGCTTTCAAGACGGCCCGTCGTTTCAAGCTCTAATCCGCTACCAGCGATGCGGCGGAGGGCGCGGGTTGTGGCCTCGTCGGGGGACAGAATTCGGGCGCAGGGGGCGAGCAAGGCACGCGCCATCCCCGGAATCCAGCGTAAGGCTCCCGTGATGGAAATATCGGATTCTATTAGGAAAAGCGGTATTTTTTTGCGGTGTATCTGGACCATCAGGGCGGCGTCCAGCCCGCCTCCGACCTGTGCGATGAGGTCGGGATGCCAATAGGCCAGAAAGGCGGCGGTATCGGTCGGCAAGGGCTGCGCCAGCGTGTCGCGCGGCGGGGTGACGCCGACGGGATGCGTGGTGAGGATCTTGAGGTCGGGGCGTTCGTCCTGCAGGCGACGGGCGAGTTCAGAGGCGGCTTGGATGCCGGTTTCAACCGGAATGTGCAGCCAGATCAGCGGCCCCGGCTGACGCGCGGGCCGCTGATTTTCAAGCGCTGCCAAGTCGGGCAAGGCCCGCGCGCGCCACGACTTTATCGCAAGATATAGGGACAACCCAAGCGGTGATCGCATGATATGCGCTGTTACGCGCCCAACTCCTCGGTCGGGCTGGCGGCCGTCGCCTCATCGCGCAGGCGGTGAATATGGGCGATGAAGTAGCGCATGTGGGCGTCGTCAACGGTGCGATGTGCCTCGGCCTTCCACGCGGAATGGGCGGAATTATAGTCGGGAAACATGCCGACGATGTGGATCTTGGAGGGGTCTTTGAACACCGTTTTGTTCGGGTCCACCAGCTCGCCACCAAAGACAAGGTGCAGGCGTTGGGTCATGTCAGGCTCCAGTCAGGGAATTTGCGGCACCGTAGACGAAGGGGGCCGTAGGGTAAAGCCGAGGGCCCGATTGGCGTATGTTTTTCATGCAGTAACCGTATGTATTTCATGCATACGATTGTGCAGGGCCGCAAATTCCTGTGCCAAGGGCCGGGCGCGCCGAAAGCGGGTCCAATAACTACCTAAAGTTGTTCTGCCGTCCGACCGAAAGTCGCCTGCGACATTTCGCGCGGGTTATTGGCGATCAATTGTCGTTGCGACCGAGAATATAACGCCCCGCCTTGGTATCCGGCGCGCGCTGTATGAAACCCTTTGCCAGCAGGTTGCGCAGCGCCCGGTGATAGCTTGCCTGTGGGATCGCGGCGGCAAGCGGGTTGGCGCGCACGGCCTCGGAGCGGGCAATCGGCGGAACTCCCTCCAGCGTCTCTATAATCGCGTAGAGAACGTCCTTTTCCATGGGCGGAAGATCGGTGAGGCCGAGATCGACCTCCATTTCGTGAAGAAAGGCACGTAATTGGGCGACACCACGCATACTCGTCAACTTGCAAACTCCAGTCATCCGGCAATCGCCGGGGGTAGGGACTATCACAAGGGAATGGTAGTGAATTGACGGGGGGCTATCAACAGGCACGGCCCACGGCGATTTAGTGTCATATTGATAATGTAGTCGCGCGCAGGATGGCAGGACAATGCCGGGCGGGAAGACCCGGCCATCCACGCACCCTATACAGACGGGCATTTCCCCTGTATGAGGCGCGATCAGGCTCCGTATATTCCGGGATGCTGGGCGAGGAGGCCTGGGCATGAAGGGGAATTGGCGCCATTCATCGGGCGCCGGATTGCCCCTTTTCTGGAAGTTGACCAAATGACTGATTATTCGGGCATCGTGGCGCCATTGGCGTCCGCCATTGCCAAACGTGGCTATACCGAGCTGACCCCCGTGCAGCGCGCTGTGCTGGATGACAAGCTGAACGGCGCCGATGCGCTGGTTTCGGCGCAGACCGGGTCGGGCAAGACCGTGGCCTTTGGTCTGGCGATTGCGCCGACGCTGTTGGGCGAGGCCGACCGCTTTCTGTTCGCCGATACGCCGCTGGCGCTGGTGGTGACGCCAACGCGCGAGCTGGCGTTGCAGGTGAAGCGCGAGCTGGATTGGCTTTATGCCGAGACCGGGGCGCAGGTTGCCTCTTGCGTCGGTGGCATGGATTACCGCACCGAGAAGCGCGCGCTGGAACGTGGTGCGCATATCGTGGTCGGCACGCCGGGGCGGCTGAAGGACCATATCGAGCGCAACTCGCTTGACCTGTCGAATATCCGCGCCGTGGTGCTGGATGAGGCGGATGAGATGCTGGACATGGGCTTCAGCGAGGATCTGGAGTTCATCCTGTCCAAGTCGCCGGAAAGCCGCCGCACCTTGATGTTTTCGGCCACCGTGCCGCGCGAGATTGCGACGCTGGCGAAGAAATACCAGCGTGATGCGGTGCGGATTCAGACCGCATCGGACACCAAGCAACATGTGGATATTGAATATCGCGCGCTGAGCGTGGCACCCTATGACCGCGAGAACGCGATTATCAACGTGCTGCGCTTCTATGAGGCGAAAACCGCGCTGGTGTTCTGCACGACGCGGGCGGCGGTGAACCACCTGATGGGACGTTTCCAGAACCGCGGGTTTGCCGTGGTGGCACTGTCGGGAGAGTTCAGCCAGACCGAGCGGACCCATGCGCTGCAAGCGATGCGCGACGGGCGGGCACGGGTGTGTATTGCCACCGACGTGGCGGCGCGCGGCATCGACCTTCCGGGGTTGGAGCTGGTTATTCACGCCGATCTGCCGACCAACTCGGAAACACTGTTGCACCGTTCGGGCCGCACGGGGCGCGCGGGGAACAAGGGGGTTTCGGCGCTGATCGTGACGCCGAAGGATTTCAAGAAGGCGCAGCGGCTGTTGCAGGGCGCGCGATTGACCGCGACATGGGATAATGCGCCGACCGCCGATCAGGTGAACGCCAAGGATGACGAGCGGCTGCTGGACGCTCCGGTTCTGGGCGACGCGATCGAGTCGGGCGAGATGCCGATGATCGAGTCGCTGATCGGGCGCTATGGTGCAGAGACCGTCGCGGCGGGATTTGTGCGGTTGTGGCGCGCCGGACGCTCGGCCCCGGAAGAACTGCACGCGGCGCCCTCGGGTGCGCCGGCGGAAGTGGTGCGGCGTCCGCGCGATGAGTTTGGCGATTCGACCTGGTTCTCGATCTCGGTCGGGCGCACCGGGCGGGCCGAGGCGCGGTGGCTGTTGCCGAAGCTGTGCGATCAGGGCCAGATCACCAAGAACGAAATCGGCGCGATCCGCGTGCAGGAAGACGTGACCTATGTGCAGATCGCGGCGCAGGCGACGGCAGGGTTCGTGAACGCTTTGGGTGCCGAGATGGCGCTGGAGGCGGGCGTTGTGCTGACGCGGTTGGCGGCAGAGCCGACGCTGGCGCGGCCAGAGCGGAAGCCCTATGGCGAGAAGCCGGAGCGTAAGCCCTATGCGGAGCGGGAAGAGCGCAAACCTTATGCGGCGCGCGCCGAGACCGTGGTAGAGCAGCCGGTGGCAGAGCCGGTTGAGGCCAAGGTCTATGCCGCCCCTGCCGAGCCGGTGAAGAAGGCCTATGTGGCCCCGGCGGAAGTGTCGATCGACGGCAAGAAGGCCTATCGCGCCAGCAAATACGAGAACCGCGAGCCGTTCAAACCGGCGCGCCGGATTGGCGTGAAACCGGCACGGCGCGAGGATGGTCCCGAAGGGTCTGAGGGCGCGGCGCGGGTGTCGAGCGGGTATAAGGGCAAGACGCCCTATGCGAAGGCTGGCGATGCAAAGCCCTTTGTGAAGAGCGAGGGCAAGCCCTATGCGCGTAAGGACGACGCGAAGCCTTATGCGAAACCTGCGGGGAACGGCGACGCGAAGCCCTATGGCAAGCCTGCGGGCAAGGCGCCCTATAAGGGCGGCGAGGGCAAGGGCGCGGGCAAGCCGTGGGAAGGCCGCGCCGAGCGGTCTGGCGATGCGCGTCCCGCGAGCAAGCCGTATGCGGGCAAACCGGGCGGCTCGTTTGGTGATGCCAAACCGGCGGGCAAGGGGTTTGCCAGCAAGACCGGCAGCTTTGCCGGAAAGGGTGCCGCCAAACCGGCGAAACCGGCGTTCAACGCGGCGGATACCTCGCAACGGATGAAACCGCGCACCAAGCCGAAGGCCTGAGAGCAGCGCGGCCAGGCCTGGGGCACCAGCAAGATTTCCAAAACGGGCGTGGCGAAGGCTGCGCCCGTTTTTTTCATCGCCTAGGGGATGGGTTTCAGCCGGTCCACAAGATCTTGGTGCAGCGTGGCGGGCGCGGCGAGGACGCCACCGGCCAGCGGAGGGAGCTGATTATAGCGGATCGGCGCGCCACGCCGGTCGGTGACCATGGCCCCCGCGGCGCGGGCGATCAGGTCGCCGGCGGCGATGTCCCACTCCCACGCGTCGCGGAGCGTGATCATCGCGTCAAAGGTTCCGTCAGCGACAAGGCAAAGCCGCAGGGCGAGCGAGGTGCGGAACGCGCGTTTGACCTCTGGCACGCCGCCGGGCCAGTATTCGGGCTTGAGCGCCGCCGCGTTGGACAGGACGGTGGCGCCGGTGACGTCTTGCCGGGCGCTGGGGCGGATCGGGGCGCCGTTGAGCAAGGCGGGGCCGTCTTGGGTTGCGGTGTAAAGGCGGTTCAGCGCGGGGCAGTAAACCACGGCGGCGGTGATGATGCCATGCTCGGCGATGGCGAGGGAATGGGCGAAGCCTTCCTCGCCCGCGATGAAGGCGCGGGTGCCGTCGATCGGGTCGATGATGAAGGTGCGCGGTGCGTCGAGGCGGGCGGCGGTATCTTCGGTTTCCTCGGACAGCCAGCCATAGTCGGGGCGCGCGCCGCACAGCGTGGCGGCCAGCATCCGGTCAACCGCGAGGTCGGCCTCTGTCACCGGGCCTGCGCCTTCAGGTTTCTCCCATGTCTCGGGGGTGCGCTGCCAGAAGCGCATCGCGATGCGGCCTGCCTCGTGTGCGGCCTCGGTCAGAAGCGCGAGGTCATTCGCCGGCAAGGGTGAGCCCCTCGACCAGCAGCGAGGGAACCACGGTGCCAAGGTAGAGGCGCGCGTCATTGGCGGGGGTGAGGCGCATCAGCATGTCGCGCAGGTTGCCCGCAACGGTGCATTCATTGACCGGATAGGCGATGGCGCCGTTTTCGACCCAGAAGCCGGAGGCGCCGCGCGAATAATCGCCGGTGGTGGCGTTGATGGAGGAGCCGATCATCGAGGTGATAAGAAGGCCGGTGCCCATCTCGCGGATCAGGTCGTCGCGCGAGTGGGTGCCCTGCGTTAGCGCCATGTTGGAGGCGGCGGGTGAGGGCGGCGACGAGGTGCCGCGCGTGGCGTTGCCGGTGCTGGTCAGGCCAAGTTTGCGGGCGGTGGCGAGGTCGAGCGTCCAGCCGGTGAGGATGCCATTAGCCACGATGTCGCGCGTGCGGCTGGGCAGACCCTCAGCATCAAACGGGCGCGAGGCGCTGGCGCGGGGGCGCAGCGGGTTTTCGGTGAGGGTGAGGCCCGACGGCAGAACCTGTTCACCCATCGCATCGCGCAGCCAGCTTGCGCCGCGCGCGATGGCGCTGCCGTTGATGGCGGAGAGCAGGTGGCCGATCAGCGAGGCGGCGACGCGTTCGTCATAAAGCACGGGGTAGGCGCCGGTTTTCGGCTTGCGCGCGCCTGCACGGGCAAGGGTGCGCTCGGCGGCGGTGCGGCCAATGGTTTCGGGGTCGAACAGGTCGGCCTGAAAGGTGCGGCTGTCGCCGTAGCCGTCGCGCTCCATCCCGGTGCCGGTGCCGGTGATCGCGACGCAGGAGAGCGCGCGCGAGGTGCGGGTATAGCCGCCGGAAAAGCCGTTGCTGGCGGCAAGGTGGATGTTGCGGCGGCCATAGCCCGCGCCCGCGCTTTCCACCTGCGAGATGCCGGCGATGGCAAGGGCCGCGGCCTCTGCCCGGCGGGCGTCTTCTTGCAGGGCGGCGGCGGAGGGCTCCGGGGTTTCGTCGGCCAGTTCCAGCGTGGCCAGATCCCAGCTTTGCGTCAGTTGCGAGGGATCGGCGAGGCCGATGGTGGGGTCTTCTGGGGCCTCGCGCGCCATGGCCACGGCGCGTTCCGCCATCGCGGCAAGCGTCTCGGGCCGGGTGTCGGAAGATGACACGCAGGCCTGCCGCTGGCCAATCAGGACGCGCAGGCCGATGTCAATCCCTTCAGATCGCTCTGCCTGCTCCAGCCGCCCTTGCCGCACGTCGATAGAGACCGAGGTGCCATCAACCGCGATTGCATCGGCCGCATCGGCGCCTGCCTTGGCAGCGGCGGACAGCAGGGCTTGGGTCAGGGCTTCGAGGGTGCTGGTCATGGGCGGGCCTTCCATCAACGGTCCCAACGGAGGTAGTGGCCAATCGCGCCGCGTGCAAGCGCGGGCGGTGACAGCGGTGCGGATTTGCGCGGGGCGACTACTTGATTTGCTGACCGTTGGCGAAGATCGAGCCATCGGGCTTGATCGCGATATGCGAGGTCAGCCCGTCCGGCTGATCTCCGACACGGGTCAGCATGGCAAGCATGAGGAGCGCAAGCTGCATACCCCTGGGTGGCACAAGGCCCATCTTGGCAAGGCTGTCGAGCAGTTGGTTCGCGCCGCTTGCCTTGGCGTCATAGGTGCCGGAGGTCGCGGGAAGATTGGGCGCGATGTCGGGGCCGGTCACGTCAAAGGCAAAGCTGCCGGTGCTGGTATAGGCAAGGCCCGCGCCGGACAGATCAAGATGGTTCACCGTCAATTGGTCGATCTTGCCGACCGGCGCCTTTTGGTTGATCGGCACGTTTGAGACGCCTTGGTCAAGGTGCGCCTTTCCGGTGAGGTCTATGTCGGCGGAAATCGCGTCATGCGGCAGGTCGCCGTGCGGGTCGAGCCGCGCCCACAGCGCGTCATCCAACGTGAGGCCCGCAAGGTGGAAGCTAACGGCAACGTCGCTGTCGGTGGGGGAGGCCAGCAGGGGCATGACGATATTGGCGGACAGCGACGGAACCTTGATGGTGACCGGGCCGGGCAGATGCGGAACCCCGGTCATGGTCTGGATGTAGTCGGTGGCGCGGGTCGAGGCCTGCAACCCGTCGGCATTGATCTTGGTGGCGATGGTTAGGGGGCCGGACTGTGTGGCGTTCGACTGCGCGATGCCATTGCGCGTAGTGGTGCTGGTCGAGGTGGAGCGGCCGCTGGTCACGTCCATCGCCATGACAAGACCCTTTTGCAGCGCCACGCCGAGGTCTTTGTCGGGGGCGCTGGGCAGCACCAGTTGGAAATGCGTGGTGCCATTCGCGCCATGGTAGTCACCCTTTGTGGTGCGGTTTGGCATGGTGTTGGTGTAGATCACCTGAGACGAGCCGGAGGTGCCATCGCTGACCCAACTGCGCGTGCCATTGGCCGAGGTTTGCACGGAGGTGGTGGAGGTCAGCGCAGTCAGCGCCTCGGTTCCGGTCAGCGCGAAGAACGGCGATTTGGCGTTCAGCGTGAGGATCGCCGTCTCGGCGGTGGCGATATAGGTGATAGCGCCCGGCGTGCCGCTGGCGGTGAGGGTTTGGCCGGTCTGGTCAAGCCGCAGGGTGACGTCTGCCATGGGCGCGCTGACGCCGCTTATCGTGAGGGTCGCGGGGATGGTCTTCGGCAGGGTGATGGCAACGGTGCCGTTGCCTGCGTCGGCGAAATCGACCTCGTCCAGTTTGACGCTGAGATCGATCTTGGTGCTCTTGACGCCGAGGGCGATGCCCTTGACCACGATTTTGCCGCCAATTGTGGCCTGTGTGGCGAAGGTGAAGCTGGCGTTGGGGGCAGTGAAGGCGGATTTCCAGCTGTCGAACGCCTGTTGCGGCGTGAGATCGGCGAGGGCCGGGGTGCCGAGCAGCATCGGCAAACACAGCGCGGGAACGAAGCGGCTGGAAACGCGCATCAGGATACTTTCACAAACAACCGACCTTCGACGAGGCGTCGGGGTAACAAGGCCGAAGGGTGCCGCCCGGAACCGCAGTTCGGGGCGGCACGGCGATTATTGGATGCGCTGGCCGTTGGCGAGGATCGAGCCGTCCTTGTTGAACTCGATCTTGGAGGTCAGCGTGTCGGTGCCCTCGCCCGGTTTGGCGAACATCGCCAGCATCATGCGGAAGCCCATCGCCTGATCCTTGGGAAGCAAGCCCATCGCGATGAACTTGTCGATCAGCCCGTTGCCACCGACCAGCTTGAGGTCAACCGAGCCCGAGGGGACCGGCACCGCGGAGGTGTTGTCGAAGGTGACCGCACCGGTGCCGGAGAGATCCGCGCCAACCGCGGCGACTTTCAACTGGTTCAGCGTCACCGACTGAATTTCGCCCGGTTTGGCCGGCGGCTTGGCCATTTTCGCCGCATCGAACAGGTCGAACAGCCAGTTCCCCTTGCCCGACAGATCGACGATCAGCGTCGCCGGGTCACGCGGCAGCGCCTTGGTGGGGTCGATCATCGCCCAGACTTCGTCGTTCACCGAAAGACCGTCGAGTTTGGTCATCAGCGCCAAGTCCTGCGGGGTGTCGGATTTGGCGATCGGCATCGTGAGGTTGAACGCGGATTCGGCAAGCTTCATGTCGATCGAGGGGACGGGCAGCTTGTCGTCCTTGATGTTGAGGGCGATGCCTTTGGAGTCCACCCCGTATTGCAGGTGGGATTTGTCCATCGAAACGGTCAGTTCCGTCGAATCCGACGACGAGGTCATTGCGGAAGTCTTGTCATCTTGCTTGAAATTCGCGGAAAAGCTGGAGGGGCCGGTGGTCAGTTTGCCGTTCGAGGTAAAGCCCGCCACAAGCATCGCGGCAAAGTCATCGGTCGCCTGGGTCACCGGAACCGTGCCCGAGCCACTATAGGCGACTTTGGCAAAGCTACCGGTCGCCTCAAAGCTGGCACCCTTGTTGCCGGTATCTTTGCCTTTGGCGACGAGTGCGATCGAATCGACCGTGCCCTCTTGCGTCATGGTGACGGATTGGTCGGCGGCGGTCTTCATTTCCTGTTTGGCGTTGAGGCCGGACAGCGTGACCGTCCCGTCCACCGGAATGTCTTCGCCTTTGACGGTCAGCCCGTCCAGCGCCACGGCCACCTCGTTTGCCGCCGAGGTGTAGGTGATGTCATCTTCAGACCCGCTGGCGATGATCGACCCGCCATCTTGGGTTGCCTTCAGGCTGATGTCGGTGGTCTCGCCCTTTGCGGAGGTAATGCTTTCGTCGATGTTGATGGTGGAGGCGGCGGTGATCTTGACGGTGCCGTCCCCGAGATCGCGCAGGTCGATTTCGGCAATCGCCGCCTTCATGGAGACGTCGGCATTGGCGTTTTTCAATGCGAAAGTTGTGGTCACGTCCTTGAGCGTCGTCGTGTCACCGACCGTCTGTTTCGAACCCGCGGTGATCGTCGCGCCATGGGCGGACGCGTAGCTTTGCCATTTGGTCCAGAGCTGATCTGACGTAACGGCGGCTTGCACCGATGTGCCGAGCAGAAGGCCCGCCAAAACTGTGCCCCCAAAATACAATTTCGACTGTCCCATAATGAACCTCTAACGTTGAAAATTTCCCGCCATAAGCATCCGGCTTGGCTGGTATAACGTCAAGGGCTTCCACGGGGCGAATAGCGGCGGTAAATGTGGGAAACAGCACCGTGGAGGACAACATGTCAGGCATGAATGGAAAAGCCGTTATTATCACCGGTGCAAGCCGTGGGATTGGGGCAGAAGCCGCGCGTCTTTTTGCGGCTGCGGGGGCGCGGGTGGCGCTTTTGGCGCGGAATCGTGCGGCGATTTCGGCCTTGGCGGCAGAGATCGGCGGAATGGCGCTGACATGTGATGTGGCGGATGCGGGGGCGGTCAGCGCGGCCTTTGCGGAGGCCGAGGCCAGCTATGGCCCGCTGGACGTGCTGATCAACAATGCAGGCGTGATTGATCCGATCGCGCGCATCAGCGATGCCGATCCCGAAGCTTGGGGCCGCGCTATCGACATCAACCTGAAGGGCGTGTTTCACGGTCTTCGCGCCGCGCTGCCGGGGATGATCGCGCGGCGGTCGGGCACCATCATCACGGTGAGTTCCGGCGCGGCGCATAACCCGCTGGAAGGGTGGAGCGCGTATTGCGCCGCCAAGGCGGGGGCGGCGATGTTGACGCGCGTTGCGCATCTGGAGGCGGGCGCGGCTGGCGTGCGGGTGATGGGGCTGTCGCCGGGAACCGTGGCGACCGAGATGCAGGTGAAAATCCGCGCCTCGGGGATCAATCCGGTCAGCCAGCTTCTGCCGACCGCGCATATCCCGGCGGATTGGCCGGCGAAGGCGTTGTTGTGGATGTGTTCAGCCGATGCGGATGAGTTCGTGGGCCACGAGGTCGCGCTGCGTGAAGAGCGTATCCGCAAGCGCGCCGGGCTGATTGCATGATCGCGCTGTCGATTGAGGATGGGCTGTGGACGGTCACGCTGAACCGGCCGGAGAAGGCGAACTCGCTGACCCGCGCCATGTTGCTGGAGTTGGAGGCGATTGCAAAGCGCGCGGCGGTTGAGGGAGCGCGGGTGTTCGTGCTGACCGGCGCGGGCAAGGTGTTTTCGGCTGGCGCCGATCTGGACGAGGCGCGGGCGGGCCTTGCGACCGACGGGGTGTGGGAGCGGCTATCGGGGGCGATTGCCGCCCTGCCCTGTCTGACCATCGCGGCGCTGAACGGCACACTGGCGGGGGGTGCGATGGGGATGGCGCTGGCCTGCGATCTGCGGGTGGCGGTGCCGGGGGCCAAGGTGTTCTACCCGGTGATGCGGCTGGGGTTTCTGCCGCAACCCTCTGACCCGCAGCGCTTGCGGGGGCTGGTTGGTCCGGCGCGGGCCAAGCTGATCCTGATGGCGGGGATGAAGGCCTCGGCGCAGGAGGCGCTGGCTTGGGGTTTGATCGACCGGTTGGTGGAACCCGAGGCGCTGATGGCTGCGGTGGCAGAGCTTGCCGCCGATGCGCGCGGGGCGACGGCGGCGCATGTGGCGGCGATCAAAGCGATGGTGTGACAGCGCCTCTGGCATTCCCGGGCGGACGGTTTACCTTTGACCCGGAACCGACGGAGATACGCGATGACCGAGACCTATACGCCGCCGAAAGTCTGGACGTGGGACCGCGCCAATGGCGGGGCCTTTGCCAGCATCAACCGCCCGATTGCCGGGGCAACGCATGACAAGGTGCTGCCGGTGGGCAAGCATCCTTTGCAGTTATATTCGCTGGCGACGCCGAATGGCGTGAAGGTGACGGTGCTGCTGGAAGAGCTGCTGGCCGCAGGTCATACCGGCGCGGAGTATGATGCCTGGCTGATCAAGATCAGCGATGGCGACCAGTTTGGCAGCGGGTTTGTCGCGGTCAACCCGAACTCCAAGATCCCGGCGCTGATGGACCGATCGACCACGCCGCCCACGAGGGTGTTCGAATCCGGTGCGATCTTGCTGTATCTGGCGGAGAAGTTCGGGGCCTTCCTGCCTTCGGACCCCGCCAAACGGGCCGAGTGCCTGTCGTGGCTGTTCTGGCAGATGGGAAGCGCGCCCTATCTGGGTGGCGGGTTCGGGCATTTCTACGCCTATGCGCCGGTGAAGATCGAATATGCCATCGACCGCTTCTCGATGGAGGCGAAACGTCAGTTGGATGTGCTGGACCGGCATCTGGCCGAGCACACCTATATGGCGGGCGACGAGTATACGATTGCCGATATCGCAATCTGGGCGTGGTATGGGCAACTGGTTCTGGGCAGGCTTTATGGCGCGGCGGAGTTTCTGGATGCCGCGTCCTACGCCCATGTGATGCGCTGGGCGCAAGCGATTGACGCGCGACCGGCGGTGCAGCGCGGACGCATGGTGAACCGCACCTTTGGCGCGCCGGAGTCGCAGTTACATGAGCGGCACGACGCCAGCGATTTCGATCTGCGGACGCAGGACAAGCTGAACCCCGACGACTAGCGCGGCGTTTCCGTCGGGCGGGAGAACGGGGGTGCCAAAGCCCTTGCTCAGAAGCGGCTTAGCTGCCAAAGCATGGCGCCGCAGAACCCTGCTGACAGAGGCGGATCATGGCGGACCAATCGCAGATGGTAACAACGGCGCTGGCCTATGCCGATCAGGGCTGGGCCTTGGCGAAGGCGTGGCTGATCAGCCCGGCGGCGTGGTCGCAATTCGGGCTGTTGGTGTTGGCGTATTTCGCCGCCGTTGTCGCCACGCGCCGCATCTCGCCGGTGCTGACAAAGCTGATAACCCCGGCAGAGGGGGCGACCGGCGTCGTTGCACAGGCGCGCGCGTTCATTCTGCGCTTTCTGCCGCTGATCCTGCCGATTTTTGCCTATGGCCTGACAGCGGCAGGCGAAGCGGTGACGCTGTCGCTGTTCGGATCGGGGGCGGTGATTGCCTTTGGCAAGCGGGTGTTCCTGTTCCTGGCCGCGCGCATCCTTGTGCGCGACGCCATCACGGACGGGTTCCTGCGCCTTCTGGGACGCTACGTTCTGATCCCCATCGCCGCGATTTATGCGCTGGGGTTCATGGATCAGGTGTCCAACGTGCTGAACTCGATGATGGTTCAGCTTGGCAACATCTCTTTCTCTGTGATGACGCTGATCCGGGGCGTGATTGCGGGCAGCTTGTTGTTCTGGCTGGGCAATTGGTCGAACGGGCATTCGGCGCAATACATCAAGAAGCAGGAAGACCTGCGGCCCGCGATGCGCGAATTGGCGGTGAAGGCGGCGGAAATCGGCATTTTCGGCGCGGCTTTTCTGCTGCTGATGTCGATCCTTGGCATTGACCTGACGGCGCTTGCGGTGGTCGGGGGCGCGTTGGGTGTGGGCATCGGGCTGGGCCTGCAGCAGATCGCGGCGAACTTCATTTCCGGCATCATCCTGCTGGTCGAGGGGCAAGCGACGGTGGGGGACTATGTGGCGCTTAACGGGGGCGAGACGGGGACCATCATCAAGATGACGGCCCGCGCCTGTATCCTCGAGACGTTCGACGGGCGCTGGATCGTGGTGCCGAACCAGGATTTCATCACGACGCGGGTGGTGAATTATTCCGATCAAGGCAGCGCCAACCGCTATGAGGCGAAGTTTTCGGTAAGCTATGACACCGACATCAATCGGGTGCCGAAGATCATTGAAAGCGCGGTGGCGACGTTGCCGTTTGTGCTGACCGAGCCGGAGCACCCGGATTGTGAGCTGCGCGCTTTTGGCGAGTCGGGCGTGGATTTTGCGGTGCAATTCTGGGTGAATGGCATCGATGACGGGCGCAACAAATATACGTCCAAGGTGTTGTTCGCCATATGGAATGCGCTGAAGGCCGAGGGGATCGAGATCCCCTATCCGCACCGCGTGATCGAGATCCGCGGTAACAAGGCGCCGGTCGCATGACGGATGCCTTGGTGATCGGAGCGGGACCGGCGGGGCTGATGGCGGCCGAGGAGTTGGCGCGCGCCGGGCGGCGTGTGGTGGTGGCGGATGCCAAGCCCAGCGTCGGGCGCAAGTTTCTGATGGCGGGAAAATCCGGGCTGAACCTGACCAAGGACGAACCTGCGGCGCAGTTTCTGGAGGCTTATGGCGAGGCGACGGCGTGGCTGGCGCCGATGCTGGAGGCGTTTGGGCCTGCGGAGGTGCAGAACTGGGCGCGCGGCTTGGGGCAAAAGGTGTTTACCGGCAGCACGGGGCGGGTGTTTCCGGTGGCGATGAAAGCCTCGCCCTTGTTGCGGGCGTGGCTGGTGCGGTTGGACGGGCTGGGCGTCGAATTCCGCCCGCGCTGGCGCTGGCTGGGGTTTGACCGGGGCTTGGTGTTTGCCACGCCCGAGGGGCAGGAGTGCCTGCGCCCGGCCTCGACCGTGCTGGCGCTGGGTGGGGCGAGTTGGTCGCGTCTGGGGTCGGACGGCGGATGGGCGGGACCGCTGGCGCAGATGGGCGTCGATATCGCGCCATTTCGCCCGGCCAATGTAGGGTTCAACGTCGCGTGGTCGCCGCATATGGCGCGCCATTTCGGCACGCCGATCAAAGGCGCGGCGCTGATCGCGGGTGCCCAGCGCGAGCGGGGCGAGTTTGTGCTGACGGCGAGGGGGCTGGAAGGCGGCGGGATCTATGCGGTGTCGCGTGCGTTGCGCGAAGGCGCGCCGCTGACGCTGGACCTGCTGCCGGACCGGAGCGACGCCGAGATCGCGGCAAAGCTGGGGGCGCGCGGCAAGGAAACCGTGGCCAACCAGTTGCGCAAGGCGCTGCACCTTGGGCCGGCGCAGATCGCGCTGTTGCAGGAATTCGCACGGCCTCTGCCCGAGGGCGCGGCCTTGGCGCGGCTTATCAAGGCGCTGCCAGTGCCGTTGCAGGGACCGCGGCCGCTGGACGAAGCGATTTCAACTGCGGGCGGGATCCGCCGCGACGCGATGACCGACAGCCTGATGCTGCGCGCGTTGCCCGGCGTTCATGCGGCGGGCGAGATGCTGGATTGGGAAGCGCCGACCGGGGGCTATCTGCTGACCGCCTGCCTTGCCACCGGACGCTGGGCCGGACGTGGTGCCGCCTGAAACGGCGCTTACCGCGCCATCGCGCGTTTGTAGGCGGGCCGGGCGCGCATCATCGTCAGGTAGTCGGTCAGCCGATGCTGGGTGATCGGGAATTTCGCGCCCAAAGCCCATGCGCCGCAGTGGGTCAGGATGATATCGGGCACAGTCATCATCTCGCCCATCAGATAAGGGCCTTCCGAGAACCGCTCTACCAACACCTTCTGGCTACGCTCAAACTCCCATTTCAGCGAGTCCTTGATGGCGACGAGGCGAAGTTCCTCGGGCAGGACAAAGCTGTGGCGCGCCGCCATCCAAAGCGCCGCGTCGAATTCATCCAGCAGGAATTGCGTCAGGCTGTCCTGCCGCGCGCGCTCCAGCGTGCCGGCGGGATGAGTGAAGCGGCCATGTTTGTCGGCAAGATACTGGATGATTGCGGTCGAATCGGTGATCGGCGTGCCGTTGTCGATCAGAATCGGCACTTTGCCCGCCGGGTTGAAGGCGACCACACCCTCTGACTGCGGCTCGGCGGCGATATGCTCAAACGGCACCTCAAGCTCTTCCAGCATCCAGACCACGCGCGCGGCCCGGCTTTTGGTGGTTCCGATCACGGTGTAACCTTGGTGGGCGGGCATCGATTGCTCCTATCGTTTTCCAAGCATCGCGAGGCGGATCAGGGTGCGTTCCATCAGCGCCATCTGCGGCGCGCGCTGTGACGAGCGCAAGGCGAGATCGGTATCGACCAACATCGACAGCGCGGTTTCCAGCCGCGCCAGCCCCCAACCCTGCGCCTGCCGCAGGATGCGGTCGCGGCGCGGGCCAAACACCGGGGGGCGCATCCGCCCGATGCCTGCCTGTGGCCCACCGGGGTCGGCGGCACAGACATAAAGCGTGCGAAAGTGGCGTGTGGCACCGATGCACAACGTGACCGGATTGACCCCCTGCCCTTCAAGCCGCCGCATCACCGGGCCGATCTTGCCCGACTGCCCCTCTGCCACGATGTTGAGCACGTCATCGACCTCTGCCTCGATCGAGGCGGGGGCGCAGGCCACCACATCCTCTGACGTCAGGGGGGTGGTGTCGTGGTATTTATACAGGCTGATCTTTTCCAGCATCTGACGGAAATCGCCGGGATCAAGATCGCGCGACAGGGCGACGATGTCGGTCATCGCGGCGGCGTCGATATTGGTCAGCCCGGCGGCGCGCAGGCCCGACTCGATCTCTTCACGGCTGGGCGGTTCGTCGTAGATGCCGACAGCATAGGCGTTGCGGTGATCCTCAAACAGCTTGCGCAGCGCGGACTTAGAGGCAAGCTGCCCGGCGGTGACGATCACGGCGGCATCGCCGTCGCGCCAATCCTCCAGCGCGGCCTTGATGATGGGGGCGTGGGTATCGGTCGCATCCTCGACAAAGGCAACGCGTGGGCCGGGAAAGAAGCCCTGCGCCTTGACAGCGTCCAACAGTTGCGCCGGGTCTTTGCGCAGATCCCCCGCTGGCAAGCGCGAGAGCCGCATCTCGGCTTCGCCTTCGGGGCCAACCAGCGCCGCGATGACCTCTTGCCGTTTCAGCGCCACCCGCATCGCATCGGCGCCGTAGATCAGCAGGCCCGTGCGTTTGGGATCGGGGCGCGCGAAGTAACGATTGGCCTCGCCGCCCTGAAGCTTCATTTGCGCCACGCCCCAGAGGTGCCGATCAGCCGGGTCACGATCTGATCGGCAAGGAGCTGCATCAGGCGGGTGCGCGCAGCGTCTTCGTCGGTCAGGGTCATCACCGGGCTGCCCGCCGCCGAGAAAGAGGTGAAGCTGTTGACCGTGCCGCTGGTCAGCACGGTTCCGGTTGCCGCGTCGCTAAGTCGGTAGGCAATCGAGCCGGTCACCTCGTAGCGGGTGGTGGCGCCAGAGGTGGTGATGCCAACGCCGGTCTGGTCGGTGGTGATCGTGTAGCCAAGTTTGTATGTCGGCGCGGCGCTGCGGCCCAGGCGCGCCTCTAGCGCCACGACAAGGTCATAGCCCAGCTTGTCGGTCGGATCGTCGGGGCGAATAGCGCCTTGCAATCCCGCCGCTGGCCCGCCCGGCGCATAGGCCGGGGTGAAGCCGCAGGCGCCCAAAGGCACCGCGGCTACCAGCTTGAGGAACGTGCGGCGGTCAGATGACGACATTGACGATGCGGCCCGGCACAACGATGAGCTTTTTCGGGGTGCTGCCAGCCAGCACCTTGATGACAGTCTCATCCGCCAGCACCAGCTTTTCAACCTCTGCCGCGGGCATATCTTTTGGCACGCTGATTTCCGCGCGGCGTTTGCCGTTGATCTGGATCGGCAGGATGATGGTGTCGTCCTGCAACAACGCCGGATCGGCCTTGGGCCACGGCGCTTTGGCCACCAGCCCGGAGCCGCCCAGCATCGCCCAGATTTCCTCGGCAAGGTGGGGGGTCATCGGGCTCATCAGTTGCGCCATGATGGTCATTGCCTGCCGTTTGGCCCCGGCGCTGGCGTCAGATTTCGACACCGCATTGGCAAGACCGTAAAGCGCCGCGACGGATTTGTTGAAGGCGAATCCCTCGATCCCCAGCGTCACGTCGTTGATCGCCCGGTGCGCGGCCTTCAGCAGCGCGGCATCCTGCGAGGCATCGCCAGCGCCACGGGTATCGACCTCATGGGCCAGACGCCAGACGCGGCCCAGATGCTTGAACGCCGCCTCGGCGCCCGACGCGGTCCATTCGACGTCGCGCTCGGGCGGCGAATCGGACATTACAAACCACCGCGCGGTATCGGCGCCGAAAGCCTCGATGATGCTCATCGGATCAACGACGTTCTTTTTGGATTTCGACATCTTGGCGGAGGGGATGATTTCCACCGCGGTGCCGTCGGCGAGTTTACCGTCGGTTACATCCTCTGGCAGGTGATAGACCGGGCGGCCAGTGGCGTCGCGCGTCATGTAAATCTCGTGCGTCACCATTCCTTGCGTGAACAGCGCGTTGAACGGCTCGATCGCTTTGGCGGGCAGGTGGCCGGTGGCGTGCATGGCGCGGGCGAAGAAGCGGGAATAGAGCAGGTGGAGAATCGCGTGCTCCACCCCACCGATGTATTGATCGACGTTCATCCAGTAGTCGGCCTCTGCCGCGTCGGTCGGCGTGGCGGCATGGGGCGCGGTGAAGCGGGCGTAATACCACGACGAATCGACGAAAGTGTCCATCGTATCGGTTTCGCGCCGCGCCTTCGCGCCGCACTGTGGGCAGGTGCAGTCGCGCCAGGTCGGGTGACGGTCGAGCGGGTTGCCGGGAACGTCGAAGGTGACATCGTCGGGCAGACGGATCGGCAGGTTGGCTTTTGCCTCGGGCACCACACCGCATTTGGCGCAGTGGATCACGGGAATCGGGCAGCCCCAGTAGCGCTGGCGGCTGATGCCCCAGTCGCGCAGGCGGAAGTTGGTGACGCCGTGGCCAAAGCCCTTTTCTTCGGCGTAGGCGATGGCGGTGGCGACGGCCTCTTCGCCGGTCTGGATGGTTTCGCCTGCGAAACCTTTCACATAGCGCACACGCTCTGACTTCAGCGGAACAAAGGCGTCCGTGCCGACGGCCACGCCACCCTCAACGGCCTCGAACACGTCGGTGACGGGGAGGCTGTATTTCCGCGCGAAATCCAGGTCGCGCTGGTCGTGCGCGGGGCAGCCGAAGATGGCGCCGGTGCCGTAGTCCATCAGGATGAAGTTGGCGATCCAGACCGGCATTTCCCAGGTTGGGTCGAGCGGGTGTTTCACGCGAACGCCGGTATCAAAGCCGATCTTTTCGGCGGTTTCGATCGCTTCCTCGCTGGTGCCGCCCTTGCGACAGTCGGCGACGAAGGCGGCGACAGCGGGGTTGGTCGCCTCCAACGCGCGGGCCAGCGGGTGATCGGGTGCGATAGCGGCAAAGCTGGCGCCCAGCAGCGTGTCGGGGCGGGTGGTGTAAACGTCGAGTTTCTCGTGACCAGCCGGCGCGCCAACCGTATCGAACGCGAATTGCAGCCCGCGCGACTTGCCGATCCAGTTCGCCTGCATCAGGCGCACTTTCTCCGGCCAGTCTTTCAGGCCGTCCAGCGCCTCGAGCAATTCCTCGGAATAATCCGAGATGCGGAAGAACCACTGCGTCAGTTCGCGCCGCTCCACCGCCGCGCCAGAGCGCCAGCCTTTGCCGTCAATCACCTGCTCGTTCGCCAACACGGTCATATCAACCGGGTCCCAGTTGACCACCGCCGCCTTGCGATAAACGAGGCCCTTTTCCATCATGTCGATGAACATCGCCTGCTGCTGGCCGTAGTATTCCGGGTCGCAGGTGGCGAATTCGCGGGTCCAGTCGATCGACAGACCCAGCGGTTTCATCTGGGCGCGCATGTCGGCGATGTTGGAATAGGTCCAGTCCTTGGGGTGGCCGCCGCGTTCCATCGCCGCGTTTTCGGCGGGCATCCCGAAGGCGTCCCAGCCCATCGGGTGCAGCACGGAAAAGCCGCAGGACGCCTTGTAGCGCGCCACCACGTCGCCCATCGTGTAGTTGCGCACATGGCCCATGTGGATGCGGCCCGAGGGATAGGGGAACATCTCTAGCACGTAATATTTGGGCCGCGCCTTGTCATGATGCGCGAGGAAAACCCCGGCCTTGTCCCATACGGACTGCCATTTCGGCTCGGTAACGGCGGGTTCATAACGCGACATGAGGATTGGCCCTTCCAGCGACAGATGCGCAGGCGGTTATACAAGTGCCGGGGCCGAGGTCTAGGCCCGCGCCGCGCTCATGCTTTCGGTTTGGCGAAAATATCGACGTGGGAGGCGCAGATTATCGCCTCCGCCCCGGTCTGACCGCGTCAGAGCTTGCCGTCGGCAATTCGCATCTGGCGCGCGCGCGTCAGGATGGCGTCCTCAACCGCACGCACGGTATCGGCCGAAACCGGCCCGCCGCGTGATTGCAGCGCCACGTTGAGCGAGCGCGCGTCAAGGGCCGGATCCTGCACATAGATCGTGGCGCGATAGGGCCGACCGCCGCCCGGGGGCGTGCCGTAGCCAGTGACGATCACCCCGGTGAACGGGTCAATCGATTCGATGGGCAGGAAGTTCAGAACGTCGAGCGCGGCATTCCAGATGTATTTGTTCACATGGACCGACACGTTCGGGTCGACCTTCTTCCCGAACAGACCGCCAATTGAGCCGTGGGCCCCGGTTGCCGCGCCACCATGGCCACTTGCCGTGACGGAGCTGTTGTCGGTCGCCGCAGCGATTGCAGCAGGATCTGCCGCATCACCGCCGCCGCACGCTGCCAGCGCCAGGAAAGAGCCACTTAGTATACCCGCGCGTAGCGTGCGTGCGATGCTCATGGGGCCCGCCCTTCATTTCGTTTCGGTTTGTCTAGCCGAGCGCGCCCGCCCAAACAAGGCCCTTCGACGGCGACAGGCGGGCGGGCCTGGACCGTAACTGTGGCAAAGGTGCACCAAACGGCACAGCAATCCCCCGGAGGGACCCGATCACCTTGCAAAGCGAGGGGTGACGCGAGAAATAGAGCCATACCCAATTTGGACCATCCCGAGTTGGGGCGCACCTTTGAGACAACGAGGGAAACCAAATGAAAAAGATTCTTATCGCTACGACCGCTCTGGTCCTGGTTGCTGGCGCTGCTTCGGCAGACGTGACCATCGCTGGCTCGGGCTACTTCGGCATGGGCTACGACAAGAACGGTTCGACTGCGACGCAGGGCAAAACCTTCCTGATCGACCGTATGCAGCTTGACTTCAAAGCTACGAAAACGACCGACTCGGGCCTGACCTTCCACGGTGCGTTCCGTGTGCGTTCGAACCAAGACAAAGCGACCGGCTTCAACGGCGGCGCTGTTGGCGTTACCGCTGGCGGTCTGGACGTGTCGGTTGGCAACGTGACCGACGCTTATGACGCGTCGGGCGTCGTCTACAACTCGGAAATCGGCATCTGCGGTTGCGGCGGTGAAGTCATCACCAACGCTGCGGAATCGTCCTCGACCGGTTCGGGCCACAACGCAGTTCTCGTGACCTACACGATGGGCAGCCTGATTGGCCGCGTGGGCTATCAGCAAGCGAACGGCAACGGCGTCGGCAACGGCGAAGCGTCGATCGGCCTTGAGTACACGATGGGCTCGCTTCACCTCGCTGGTGGTTACCTGAGCGGTAAGCCGAGCCCGGCAGTTCCGGTCGCTGGTGACTATACCGGCGCTTGGTTGGCTGGCGAATACGCAATCGGCAACTCGCACGTCGGCGTTCTGGTTGGCAGCAACCACGTCTCGGGCGGCGCTGACAACGGCACCATCGCGACGCTGTATGGCAACACCACGTTCGGCGCGACCACCGTTTCGGCTTTCGTTTCGAACGCTCAGCGTGATCTGCCGACCGAAACCACGAAAACCACCTATGGTATCGGCGCGTCCTACGACCTCGGCGGCGGCGCTGCCATGGTTGGCCACGTTCGCACCGACCGCACCAAGGACACCCTGGGCGACCTCGGCGTTACCTTCAAGTTCTGATCTTACGATCGAATTTACGGAAAGAGCGGGCCTTGTGCCCGCTCTTTTCTTTTGGGCATACCGCAGCCAACATTGCGGGAAACGACGAGGGGATCATGGCGTTAGAACAGATCAGACAGCAGATCGCCGCCGCAGAGGCCGCAGCCGGGCGCGCGGCGGGCTCTGTTCACCTGATTGCCGTGTCCAAGGTGCAGCCGTTGGAGCGTGTGGTGGCGGTGCTGGAAGCGGGCCAGCGTCTGTTTGGCGAGAACTATGTGCAGGAAGCCGCCGGGAAATGGCCCGATCTGCGGGTGCAGTTCCCGGACGTGGCGGTCCATATGATCGGCCCGTTGCAGACCAACAAGGCGCGTCAGGCGGTTGAGTTGTTTGAGGCTATTCACACGCTAGACCGGCCAAGCCTTGCCAGCAAACTCGCCAACCTGGCGCAGGCACGGGGGCAAAGTCCTGATCTGTTCGTGCAGGTTAACACCGGGGCAGAGCCGCAGAAGGCGGGTGTATTGCCCGACGCGCTGGACGGTTTCATTGCCGAGTGCCGCGCGCTGGACCTGCCGTTGGTCGGCCTGATGTGCATCCCGCCCGAGGGCGAGGATTCGCGCCCGCATTTTGCGATGCTGGCCGGGATGGCCGCGCGCAACGGGCTCAAGGGCCTGTCGATGGGGATGAGCGGCGATTTCGCGGCGGCGATTGCGGCAGGCGCCACCCATATCCGCGTCGGCACCGCGATTTTCGGCGCGCGGGATTACACGAAAGCTTAGGTCAGCCAGACGCGGGCATAGGGGGGCAGCGCGATGACGCCGCCGTCGGCAGCAACCGGGGCGTCGGACAGCGCGTCGTGCATTTGCGTGATGCCCTGCGCGCGCGCCGTGGCCTCTGGCAGATCCAGCCAGCGTTCGGTGAAATTATAAAGGCCAAGCAGCACGCCCGTGTGCGCCTCGCGCCGCACCGCGAAGAGGCCCGGAACGCCAAGGGATACAACGCGCACCGGCAAGGCGCCATGCAGCGCGGGCACCGCCTTGCGCCGCGCGAGGATGTGGCGCGTGCCACGGAACACGCGGGCGGCGGGGGAATCGCCCTGGTCTCGCGTGGCGGCAACCGACCAATCCATCTTGGGGCGGTGAATCCAGCGGCTGTCATGGGCGTGATCGGGCTGGTCGAGATAGCTGCGGTCGTTCAGCATCGCCAGCTCGTCACCCATGTAGATCAGCGGCATACCCCCGAATCCGGCAATCAGCGTGTGGCCCAACAGGATACGCTGCACCGCCATTTCAACTGCCTCGGCGCCGTTCGCCTTTTCCAACCCGGCAAGCGAGGCGAAGCTGCCGGAAATGCGTTTGTCGCCCGTCGCCTCGTTCACCTGAAACAGCGCGCCAGAGGCGAAAGAGCCAGGAAAGCCGCCCTCATATAAATCCGACAGATAGGCGCGGTGCGCGGGGCCGGAGAGGTGAAGCGCCGCTGCATCCTCATCCGTCACCGCCCAGCCGATGTCGTCATGGCAGCGGATATAGGTGGCGTAGGTTGCGTTATTCAGCCGTTCGGGGAAATGCGTGGCGAGAACGTGGGTCATCAGCGCGGTGTCGCGCGTGGCAAGCGCCGACCAGAACTGCACCATCAGAGAGTTGTGATAGGCGAGGTTGCCCTCGCGTCCGTCATGGATGCCACGGCCAAGGTAGGGCAGCATCTCTGCCGGGGCGACAATCGCTTCTTCCAGATGAATGACTGCCGGGGCCGCGATGCGCGAACACGCGCGCAAAGCTTGCAGGATCATGTGGACTTCGGGTTCTGACTGACAGCGGGTGCCCATGCGTTTCCACATGAAAGCGACGGCATCCAGACGCACCACATCGACGCCGCGATTGGCGAGGTAGAGCATAATCTCGACGATTTCGAGGAAGACCTGCGGGTTGGCCCAGTTCAGATCCCATTGATGTTCGTTGAAGGTGGTCCAGACCCATTTGCCGAAATCGGGGTAATGGGTGAAATTGCCCGGCGCATTGTCGGGGAAGACCTCTACCAGCGTCTGCTCATACTGCTGCGGCACGGTCGGATCGTCGAACATCAGGTAGTAGTCCTGATAGGTCGCGTCACCCTTGCGCGCCTTTTTCGCCCAAGCGTGTTCCTTGGCGGTGTGGTTCAGCACAAGGTCGATGCACAAGCTGATGCCACGCGCGCGCAGGGCGGTGGCGACCTCTTCGAAATCCTCCATCGTGCCATAGGCCGGGTTGATGGCGCGGTAATCCATCACCGAGTAGCCCCCATCCGAGTCGCCGGGGCGCGGCTTCAGGCAGGGCATCAGGTGGACATAAGTGACGCCGAGGTCTTCGAGGTAGTCGAGTTTTTCTAGGATACCCTTCAGCGTGCCCGCGAAACGGTCGATGTAAAAGACATAGCCCGCCATATCGGGGCGCTGAAACCAGTCAGGCTCCAGATCGCGCTTAAGGTCGAGGTGTTTGAGGTCGGCCGGGCGCGCGTCCCAGGACGTCCGCAGCGCTTTCAGAAGCGCTTGGCGGAAGGAATCATACTCCGGGTGCTGGCCGTAAAGCGTGTCCAGCATGGGCCAGAGGTCGGGTGCGCTGCGATTCAGACGGAGGTCAAAGATCTCGTCAGTCGTCTGGCGTGTTGCTCTAGCCATGATCGCATGTCTCCCCTGTCACTGCGCCAAGGTAAGCAACCCAAACCGCTTTGGAAAGGGATTTCAGCCGCGAATGACGAGTCGGGTCGCCGGAGTGAGCCGCTGTGCGATCCACAGGAGGTCAGCGGGCGCAAAGGCGACACAGCCAGCGGTGGGATAGCGCGGCCTGCGCCAGCGGTGCAGGAAGATGGCAGAGCCCGCGCCGGGAATCGCGTTAGGCCAGTTCCAGTTGGTTATCAGCACCAGATCATAAAGCGGATCGGCCCGCGACAGGCGCTCATGGCTAAAGCCATGCGGGGCGCGCACCCTTTGGTTATAGTCGGGGTCGGCACTGTCGTCGGACCACAGATCCTGCGGCCCGATTGGTTCGGCCCACCTGGGCAGCGATTCGGCGGCGATGCGGTCGGGGCGATAGAGCATCCCCACGATGGCATGAACCCCGATAGGCGTCGCGCCATCGCCCTCTCGCTTCTCACGGGTCAGGCCACCGCGCCCGATGGCGCAGGGCAACTGCCGCCCCATGAAGCGCGCGCCCCACGCCGTCACCACCAGATCGCTCACAACAGATGCCCCGATTTCGCCGCCTTGGTGGCTAGGTAGGCGGCATTCTGCGCCGTGTGACCCACTTTCAGCGGCACGCGTTCGACCACCTCGATGCCGTTTGCCTGCATCATGCGCACCTTGGCGGGGTTGTTGGTCAGCAGGCGGATCTGCCGCACGCCCATTTCGCGGAGGATGCCGGAACCGATGCGGAAATCACGCTCGTCATCCTCGAAGCCAAGGCGGTGATTGGCCTCGACCGTGTCAAATCCTTGATCCTGAAGGGAATAGGCGCGCATCTTGTTGGCGAGGCCAATTCCGCGCCCCTCTTGGTTCAGATAGAGCAGGATACCCGCGCCCTCGGCCCCCATCTGGCCAAGTGCGCCGCGCAGTTGCGGGCCGCAATCGCATTTCAGCGAGCCGAGAACGTCGCCGGTAAAGCACGCGGAATGCAGCCGCACCAGAACCGGCGCGTCGCGGGCGGGCTTGCCGATCTCGACCGCGTAATGCTCTTCCCCGCCATCTTCGGGGCGGAAGATATGCAGCCGGCCGGCCTGCGCGGCCTGCATCGGCAGGCGGGCGGACACCACGGGATGAAGCGGCGAGGCGCGCAAAAGCTCCGGTGCCGCCTCGGCCAGCGGGATCAGGGTCAGGGCATTCTCCGCCGCGATCAGCAGGCCATTTTGCACGCCCAACACCACCGCCGCGGGCAAAAGATGCGCCGACTTCGCCAGCAGGATCGCCGCGCGGTGCAGATCGGCGGGACCGTCGCGCAACGACTGGAATGGTCCCTTCATCGGCACCTTCAGATCGTCGGCCGGGTCCGCCACCGCGTGAATCCACGCCATGCCAGCGGTGGCCGGCACCAGAAGGCGCGCCACATCGCCGTCATAGGCGCGTGCCTTCAGCGTCTCGGCACGGCGGTCAGTGATGGCCAGCACCAGATCGCCGCCCATCACACGCAACTGCGCAAGGCGCGCGTCGTCCAGCGTTTCGGCGGCCACCGCGACCACCGCCGCACCGTTCTGCGTCAGCACCACCGGCACCCCCATACGCAGATCGGCACGGGCGCGGCTGAGGAGTTCGACGATGGAGGGGCGTAGCGACATGGGCGACAGGTTCCGGCAAGATGTTTCAGTTATCTAGCGCGCGGTGTGCTGGATTGAAACAATTACCCCGATAGCGACACGTCCGCGTGAGGATTTCACCATCCCTCTTGTCACATTTGTGCTGCAGGCGCATCTGCAAAGGGAACACGGAGACCAAAGCTATGCCCAACTTGAAAAAGATCCTGCTGGTGGACGATGAGGACGACCTGCGCGAGGCGCTGTCAGAGCAGCTCGTGATGACCGAGGACTTCGACGTATTCGAGGCTGGCACCGGCCATGACGCGATGGACAAGGTGAGGGCGGGGCTGTTCGACCTCATCATTCTGGACGTCGGCCTGCCCGACACAGATGGCCGCGAATTGTGCCGCCGGATGCGCAAGCAGGGCGTGAAATGCCCGATCCTGATGCTGACGGGGCATGACACGGATGCGGATACCATCCTTGGCCTTGATGCCGGCGCGAATGATTATGTGCCGAAGCCGTTCAAGTTTCCCGTGCTGCTCGCCCGTATCCGCGCCCAGTTGCGCCAGCATGAACAGTCGGAAGACGCGGTGTTCCAGCTTGGACCGTATACCTTCAAACCCGCGCAAAAGATGCTGGTCGACGAGCGTGACAAGAAGATCCGGCTGACCGAGAAAGAGACGAATATCCTGAAGTTCCTCTATCGCGCAACCGAAGGCGTGGTGGCGCGCGAGGTGCTGCTGCACGAGGTCTGGGGATATAATGCAGGCGTCACGACGCACACGCTGGAAACCCACATTTACCGCCTGCGTCAGAAGATCGAGCCCGATCCCTCGAACGCGCGCCTGTTGGTGACGGAATCGGGCGGCTATCGCTTGGTTGCGTGAAATGCAACTTGAAGTGGTGTGACAATCGGCGCAAGCTTGAGCGATTACTCCGTTGCAAAAGTTCCCCTGGCCGCGTCGGGGTCATGACGCGGCACCTCCCTGTTGGACTGGCCCGGACCTTGGTCCGGGCCGTTTTTTATGGGCTTGGCAGCCGCAGCGCAAAGAGGCCGTAGACCATTAATGTCAGCGCCCCCGCGGCCTCGATCGCGAAGGGCAGGCGCAGCGCGATGTGCTGGCCCAACGCAGGCTCGAACGCGGCGACGATCAGCCCGCCCGCCAGCGCGCCCAAGGGCATCAGCCCCAAACCTAGGAACCGATAGACAGAGTTGACCCGCCCCAACAGCGCATCCGGGATGGTGCGTTGGCGGAAAGAGACGGTAACGATGTTCCAGCCGATGCCACCCAGCGCGTAGACAAACAGCCCAAGCGCCACGAGGCCCGCGCCCGGCGCGAGGGCGATCAACGCTGGGCCAAGGGCGAAAAGAGCAAGCGCAGCGTGCAATGTCCGGCTGGTGCCAAGCCAACGCACCACCAAGGGCGCGACAAAGCCACCGGTCACGCCCCCCGCGGCGCCAACCGCCATCAGCAGGCCGAACCCGATGGCGCCCAACCCCAACACTTCGCGCACATACAGCACCAACATCGCCGCCGTCGCCGCATTCAGCCCGTTCAGCACTCCCAGCATCAGCGCCAACCGCAACAGCGCCGGATGCTGCCACAACCACGCGATACCCTGCCGCAACTCGTGCAGAAACGGGCGGCGCGCGTCCCGTGCCGTTCTTGGCCGAAGCGTCACCCCCCAAACCAGCGCTGCCGACACACCAAAGCTTACCGCATCAAGGCCGAACGGCAGCGCCACCGACCATGCGATCAACAGACCGGCGAGCGGCGGTCCGACGAAGGCGCGCATCACCTCCTCGATACTCCACAACTGGCCGTTGGCGCTTTCCAGATCGGCGGCATCAACCACCGAGGGCAGCGCCGTCTGCGCCGCGTTGTCGCGCAGGACTTCGGCAGAGCCCAGAAGGAACGCCAGCCCCGCCAGCGCGGTGATATAAGGCAAGGGATTGAGTTCGGGATGCGGCGGCACGCGCAGCGCCAGCACGACGATCCCAAATGTCAGCGCCAAGCGGAGCAGATCGCAGCCAACCATGATCTGCCGTCGGTCGCCGCGATCCGTCACCACCCCGGCGGGCAGCGGGAGCAGAAACATCGGCAGACGCGCCGCAAAGCCGATGGCCGCAATCAGCACCGGGTCGCGGGTCAGCAGCGTGGCAAGCCATGGAAACGCCAGCGCCGACACCCCGTCGCCAAGGTTCGAAATCCCACTGGCCACCAGTAACCGCCGATAGTCAGCGTTGCGTCGCACGAGGGGCTCCGCCATGCCGCTCTCCCTGAAATTGAACGCAGGTTATGGCCATTCCGCGTGGGGCGACAAGCGTGGGCAGCCCGAAACAGCGCGATTATGGTGCAAGACGGATACAGATTTAGGGCGCACTCGCCCTATTGTTGCCAGATTGAGTGACTATATACGCAATTGTAGGGTATCCTTTCCCTACAGAGTTCCCTTGGCCACGTCGGGGTAATGGCGTGGCACCTCCCTGTTGGACTGACCCGGCTTTTCGCCGGGTCTTTTTTTTTGCGCTGCCGGTTGCATCCGATGCAGGCTGGATCACCGCGCCGTTTCGTGCTTGGAAGGGACCAAAGGAGACGCGCATGACCTTCACCCTTGCCACCTGGAACATCAACTCTGTCCGCCTGCGGGAAGGGCTGGTCACGAAGCTATTGCAGGAAGAGGCGCCGGATGTGCTGTGCCTGCAAGAGTGCAAGAGTCCGGTAGACAAGATCCCGGTCGAGGGCTTTCAGGCGCTTGGTTACACCCACATGGTTGCGCGTGGGCAGAAGGGCTATAACGGCGTCGCCATCCTGTCGCGGCTGCCGCTGGAGGATATGGGTGGCCACGACCTGATCGGGATGGGACATGCGCGCCATGTGGCGGCGCGTCTGCCGAATGGCGTGGTGATCCACAACTACTACATACCTGCCGGTGGCGATATTCCCGACCGGGCCGAGAATGAGAAGTTCGGCCAGAAGTTGGACGTGCTGACCGAGATGCGCGATCGCTTTCGGTCCGAAAAGCCAAGCCGGGCGATCCTGGTCGGTGATCTGAATATTGCCCCGCGTGAGGACGACGTTTGGAACCACAAGGCGCTGCTGAAGATCGTGAGCCACACGCCGGTTGAGGTTGCGCATCTGGAGGATGCCCGTGCGGCGGGGGGATGGGTGGACGTGACGCGGGCGGATATTCCCAGCGGGCCTCTGTTCAGCTGGTGGTCCTACCGCTCGCCCGAGTGGGATAGCGCGGATAAGGGCCGGCGGCTCGATCACATCTGGGCAACCGGCGATATTGCCGCCGCGGGGTCAGGTAGCCGCGTACTGCGCGCCGCGCGGGGATGGGAGCAGCCAAGCGACCACGCGCCGGTCTTTGCCACCTTCGACCTCTGAACCGGGCAGGCTTTGCGCGCGGACCTGCGGCATCATTGATTAGGCATCCCCCCTTGGCCTTTTGGGTGCCCCGGCACATATAGGGGGCAACGGAAATTCCCACGCTAAGGCTTACGGAGTGCGATATGATCGGACTGAACTCGACCGCGAAACCGGCCCCTAAGGGGGACTATGTCATCGACGGGTCGGAAATGACCTTTGTGGAAGACGTGATCGACGCCTCGAAAGAGGTGCCGGTGATTGTCGATTTCTGGGCGCCATGGTGCGGGCCCTGCAAAACGCTGGGGCCGCAGCTAGAGGCCGCCGTGGCGGCGGCGGGCGGCAAGGTCAGGATGGTGAAGATCGACGTGGACAAGGCGCCACAGATTTCGGCGCAACTGCGCATCCAGTCGATCCCGACCGTGTATGCGTTCTTTGACGGCAAGCCGGTGGACGGATTTCAGGGCGCAATCCCCGGATCGGAAGTAAAAGCTTTTGTCGAGAAAGTTGCAGCTTTGGCAGGTGACGGCGGGCTGGCCGAGGCGATTGAGGCTGCAGAGGCGATGCTCGCCGAAGGGGCTGCGGCGGATGCGGCGGAAACCTTTGCGGCGATCTTGGGCGAAGAGCCGGAAAATGCGGCGGCCTATGGCGGGCTGGTGCGCGCGCATATCGCCACGGGTGATCTGGATCAGGCAGAAGCGTTTCTGGGTGCGGCCCCGGCGGCGATTGCCAGTGCGAAAGAGATTGCTGCGGCGCGGGCACAACTGGATCTGGCGCGACAAGCGGCAAGCGCCGGGCCGGTGGATACCTTGCGCGCAGCGGTAGCGGCAGAGCCCGCGAATGCGCAGGCGCGCTACGATCTTGCACTGGCGCTTCATGCGGCGGGCGATGTCAGCGGCGCGGTGGACGAGTTGCTGGAACTGTTCCGGCGCGACCGCGAGTGGAACGACGGTGCGGCCAAGACGCAGCTGATGAAGGTCTTTGACGCGTTGAAGGCGCAGGATCCGATTGTGCTGAAAGGACGGCGCCGTTTGTCGTCGATGATATTTGCCTGAGCGGCGCGGCGACCTAGATCAGCGCCATGAGCAAACATTCCGATCTGCCAAGCGTGGTGCCGCTGTTCCCCTTGCCGGGGGCGCTGTTGTTGCCGCGCGCGCGGCTTCCGCTGCATCTGTTCGAGCCGCGCTATCTGGCGATGCTTGACGATGTGCTGAAATCCTCTGACCGCTTGATCGGCATGATCCAACCGCGTGATGTGCCGGGGTCGAACGAAAAGCGGCTTCACGCGATTGGCTGCGCGGGTCGCGTCACCGCGTTTTCCGAGACCGAGGATGGGCGCTATATGATCACGCTGACCGGGATTTCGCGGTTCCGCGTGGCGCGCGAGGTCGAGGGGTTCTCCCCCTATCGGCGCGCCGAGGTTGATTGGGCGCCGTTCAACCGCGATCTGGGCGCGCAGGAAAGCGATCCGGAGTTTCAGCGGAAGCCGTTTCTGGCCTTGCTGGGGCGGTACTTTCAAGCGCAGGAGCTTTCGACCGACTGGGGCAGCCTGAAAGAGGCGGATGACGAACTGCTGATAAACTCGCTGTCGATGCTCTGCCCCTTGCCACCAGAAGATCGGCAGGCTCTGCTGGAGGCGCCAACCCTGACCACCCGGCGCGAGACGTTGGTGACGCTGTTTGAATTTGCCCTGCGGGGCGGCACTGATGGAGAGATGATGCAATGACCGATGCCCTGCCCGCGCCACTGTTCGACCGCCGCATGCTGGAGGCTTTGGTCTGCCCAGTGACGCAGGCGACGCTGCATTACGATGCGGAAAAGCAAGAGTTGGTGTCAAAACCAGGGCGGCTGGCGTTCCCAATCCGCGACGGCATCCCGATCATGCTGGTCAGCGAAGCGCGCGTGCTGGACTAAAGCGCGGCGCGTTTGCGCGTCTTCTTGGCAAAAATACTCAAATGCAGCGCCAGCGTCCCGGTGCGCGGGGGGCTTAGTCGCGCTTAAATCTGGCGGCCTTGCAGCAGCCGCGGCAGGTCGCCGGTCAGGCCCGCGGCCTCGCGGATAAACCGACGGCGCAGTCCGGGCAGCGCGTTGACCACGCCAAGCCCAAGGTCGCGGCCAAAGCGAAGCACCGGGTTATCGTTGGAAAAAAGCCGCGTCACGGCATCCATACCCAGCGCCAGCGCGGTGGAATCGAAGCGACGCCAGCGCTGGTAGCGTTCCAGCACATCCAGCGCGCCGATGTCTTCGCCGCGCCGCTGCGCCTCGATCAACACCTCTGCCAAGGCACCAACATCGCGCAGGCCAAGGTTAAGGCCCTGCCCCGCCACCGGATGCACGCCATGCGCCGCGTCGCCTACCAGCGCCACGCGTTCGGCCACGAAGGCATTGGCGAGCGTCAGGTTCAGCGGATAGGTGAAGCGTTTGCCAACCAGCGTCAGCGCACCAAGGTAATCGCCCACCCTTTGACGCAGCGCCGCCATATAGGCCTCATCGTCCAGCGCGCTGATGGTTTTTGCGGTTGCGTCGGCCTCGCTCCACACAATCGCGCTGCGGTTGTCGGGCAGCGGCAGGATGGCAAGCGGGCCACCCGGGGTGAAGAATTGCTGGGCGATTCCGTTGTGGGGCTGCTCATGCGCAATGGCGCAAACGAGGGCGGTCTGGCCGTAGCCCCAGCCGGTGCGCTTGATCCCCGCGCGCTCGGCGGTGCCAGAGCGGCGACCGTCGCAGCCGATCAACAGGCGCGCGGACAGGGTGCGTCCAGAGGCGAGCCTTACAGTGATACCGGACGCATCGGGCGTCTGCGCAATGACGGTTTCGCCAGAGACTTGGGTGATGTTGGGCTCTGCCGCCATCGCGTCGAAAAAGGCGCGGCGCAGGTGGCGGTCTTCAAGCATGAAGCCCATCGGGCCTTCCTCGATCTCGCCATCGTCGAATTGCAGGAAAAACGGGGCGGGGCCTTGGCCGACCCGCCCGTCGCTGGCCTTGACGCCAAGGATGGGTTGGGCCAGCCCTGCCACCCTTTGCCAGACTCCAAGCGCCTTTAGCAGCCGCTGCGAGGCAAGGGCGAGGGCGTAGGCGCGGCCATCAAACGCCTCGTCCGCGCGCACCGCTTCGGGCAGCGCATCAACCAGGGCGACGCGCAGGCCGGCCTGCGCCAGCGCCAATGCCAACGCGGGGCCATTCAGCCCGCCGCCAAGAATAAGTGCGTCGCAATCCTGAGTCATGGCAATCCCCGTATCATGCCGGTCAATATGGCCCTTGCGGTGGGATTGTCCATGCGCCGCTCTGCCGCTACCGTTAGCGTCGTAACGCGGGAGGATGCGATGGTGGATTGGCTAAAGATGAGCGCAGCAGAGTTGGGGCGCGGCATTGGCGCGGGAAATATCGACCCGGTGGCGCTGCTTGACGCTTTTTTCGACGCCATCAAGGCGCACCCCTATTACGACCGCATCTATGCCCGGCTGACCGAAAGCCGCGCGCACGCCGAGGCTGAGGCCGCTGGGCTGCGCGCCAAGGCCGGGTTGCGGCGTGGTGTGCTGGACGGGGTTCCGATCAGCTGGAAGGATTTGTTCGACACCGCAGGGGTCGGGACCGAGGCGGGATCAAAGCTGCTGGAGGGGCGGGTGCCGGTGGCGGATGCCGAAGTGCTGCGCAATGCCACGATGGCGGGGACGGTCTGTCTGGGCAAGACGCATATGACAGAACTCGCGTTTTCCGGGTTGGGCGTGAACCCGATGACGGCGACGCCACCCAACGTCAACGATCCGGCACTGGCGCCAGGGGGGTCGTCGTCGGGGGCGGCAACCTCGGTTGCTTTCGGGCTGGCGGCGGCGGCGATCGGCTCGGACACAGGCGGATCGGTGCGGATACCGGCGGCGTGGAATGACATCGTCGGGCTGAAAACGACCGCTGGCCGCCTGTCGCTGAAAGGTGTGGTGCCCTTGGCGGAGAATTTCGACACCGTGGGGCCGCTGTGCCGCACGGTCGAGGATGCCGCGTTGCTGCTGGCGTCGCTGGAGGGCGGCAAACCTGCCGATCTGGCGGGTGCCAGCCTTGCCGGGATGCGCTTGGCGGTGCTGGAGACCGTGGCGATGGACGATCTGCGCGATGGCTCTGCGCGCGGGTTCGAGGCGGCGCTGGCGCGGTTGGCGGGCGCGGGCGCGAAGATCGAGCGGTTGCGTTACCCCGTGGTGGCCGAGGCCATGGCGCTGTCCGGCGCGCTGATCGCGCCCGAGGCTTATGCGACTTGGGCCGATGTCATCGAGGACGCGCCCGAAAAGATGTATCCGCTGATATTGGAGCGGTTCCGCACGGGCGCCAGCGTTTCGGCGCGCGACCATATCGCGGGGTGGCGACGGCTGCGCCAGTTGCGCGCGCTTTGGGCGGACAAGGTCGCGGGGTATGATGCGGTGCTGATCCCTTCGTCCGCGATCCTGCCGCCCGACGCGGCGCGGCTGTTGAGCGATCCTGTGTATTTCGCCACGGAAAATCTGCTGGCGCTGCGCAATACGCGGATCGGCAACATGCTGGGGATTTCGGCACTTACACTGCCGACGCGAGCGGTGGCGGGGACCGGGATCATGCTGATGGGTGCCGCGATGGGCGAAGAGAAGCTGTTGCGCGTGGGGATTGCCGCAGAGTCAGCTTTGGCCTGACGACGAAAAAGCCACAATTCCGCCAGACAAGCGCCGGGTATTGAAGCGTTTTCTGGACCACAGCCGAATAGGGCGGTATCGTGGATGTTGAACGGGGCGATATGACTCCGACTTGAGGCAGAACATGGCACTTCCCGAGCGGTTTTCGAACCTGCCTGAATACGCATTCCCGCGTTTGCGCGGCCTGCTTGATTCGCACGCCCCCGGCGGCGAAGTCATAGCCATGACCATTGGCGAGCCGCAGCACGCGCAGCCGGGGTTTGTCGGCGAGGTGCTGGCGGCCTCTTTGGGGGGCTTCGGCAAATATCCGCCCAACGATGGCACACCGGAGCTTCTGACCGCGATCGCGGCATGGCTGAAGCGGCGCTATGGCGTGACGCTGGATGCCGCACGGCAGATCATGGCGCTGAACGGCACGCGCGAGGGGCTGTTCAACGCGCTGATCGCGGTGTGCCCTGAGGCGAAGAACGGGCGACAGCCGGTGGTGCTGACGCCGAACCCGTTTTATCAGGTCTATGCGGTGGCCGCCTTGGCGGTGGATGCAGAGCCGGTCTATGTGCCCGCCACGGCCGCGACCGGGTTCCTGCCGGATTACGAAAGCCTGCCCGCCGCGGTGCTGTCGCGGGTGTCGGTCGCATACCTTTGCTCGCCATCGAACCCACAAGGCGCGGTTGCCTCGCGCGATTACCTTGCCGGGCTGATCCGTTTGGCCGAGCAATACGATTTCAAGATTTTTGCGGACGAGTGCTATTCCGAGATCTGGCGCAGCGAAGCACCAGTCGGGGCATTGCAGGTCGCAGCCGAGCTTGGCGCGGACCCAGAGCGGGTGTTCGCTTTTCACTCGCTTTCCAAACGCTCTAACCTGCCCGGTCTGCGGTCGGGATTTGTCGCGGGTGGCCCGCAAGGGCTGGCGCGGATGAAGCAGCTTCGGAACTACGCCGGCGCGCCGCTGCCGCTACCCTTGCAGCGCGTGGCAGAGCGCGCGTGGAGCGACGAAGCGCATGTGGTGGAAAACCGCGCGCTTTATCAGGAAAAGTTCCGTGTGGCCGATGATATCTTCGCGGGATTGCAGAGCTACAAAGGGCCGGAGGGTGGGTTCTTCCTGTGGCTGCCGGTGGACGACGGCGAAGAGGCTGCGTTGACGCTCTGGAAAGCGACCGGCGTGCGTGTGCTGCCGGGGGCCTACCTCAGCCGCGATGTGAAGGGTGACAATCCGGGCAAGGGCTACATCCGTGTGGCGATGGTTGCCCCAAAAGACGAAATGCAGCGCGGGCTGATCCAGCTTCGCGACTGCCTGTACAGGTAAGGACGGGGTAGAGCATGGCTTCCTATCAGATGAGACAGCGTGATCCGTTGCTGGACCAGAATGTGCAAGCGGTGCTGGAGCGGCGCGGCAAAGAGCTGTTGGGGATCGGGCTGGTCTTCCTTGGCCTGATGGCGGGGCTGATGATCGTGTCCTACGCGCCGGGCGATCCGGGCTGGATGGCGGTCACAGATGCGCCGGTGCAGAACCTGTTCGGGCGGATCGGGGCGACCATCGCGTCGCCGCTAATCATCATCGCAGGGCTGGGCGCCTGGGGCATTCCGGCGGTTATCCTGACCTGGGGCGTGCGGCTGATTACCCATCGCGGCGAAGATCGCGCGCTGAACCGGGTGATTTTCGCGCCGATCGCGGTGGCATTGGGGTCGGTCTTTGCCTCGACCCACGTGCCAGCGGCGGCTTGGGGGCATTCGTTCGGCCTTGGCGGCTTGTTCGGCGATACCGTGCTGGGCGCAATGCTGGGGATGGTGCCATTCAGCGTCGGGCTTGGGCTGCGGTTGTTATCGGTGGTGGTCGGCATCGGGTTTATCAGCATGATGCTGTTTGTGCTGGGCTTTGACATCCGAGAGCTGCGCGTGATCGGGCGCTGGTTGCTGCAAGGCACGGTGCGGAGTTATGACCTGTTGTTGCGCCTGACGCAGCATGGCGCGGCCCATGCGTTGAAAGCAGCACAGGCCGGCGCGGCCGGCTCGGTTCGCGCGGCGCAACTGGGCGCGTCGGGGTCACTGAAGGCGGCACAGATGGTGCAAGATCGCAACCGTGCGCGCAAAGCGGGTTTGGCAGAGCCTTCGCTGCGCCCCGAACCGCTGGCGGCGCGCACTGCAGCGCGCACCGTGGTTTATGGGCGCGGCGATCCGGACAACTATGTCGCGCCGCCGCTGGGCGCACCTGCGCCGCGGATGCAGGCGCCGAAGGCGGCCCCAACCGCCGCGCCCGCCCCGCGTCAGTCTTTCCTGAGCCGTATACCCACGCGCACCAAGCGCGCGCCCGACCCGGAGCCGGAGTTGATCGAGAACACGCTGTCGCCGCACGCCTTGGGTATGCCGCCAAGCGAGGACCGCATCCGCTCGCGCATCGCGGATGCGATTTCCGCGCGCAATCGGCCGGAACCGCCAGTGGTGACGCCCGCGCCCACCTCGCGGTTTCGCCGCCCGTCGCCGCTGATTGCCGATACCCGGCGCATCGAACCCGCCTCGATGGGGCGGATGGAGCCGCCAGTGATGGGGCGTATGGCCGTGCCGCCGATGGCCGCGCCGGTTGTGCAGGTGGCGACCTACGCCGCGCCAGAGATGGACGATTACGAGACCGACTACCTGCCGGAAGACAACATCTTTGACGATGGCGAAGTCGAGACCTACGCGCAGCCGATGCCATTGCGCGGGGCACCAGAGCCCAAGCGCGTGGTGCAACCCGTTGCGCGCAAGCCAGCCCCGCCCTCGCGTCAGGCGCAATCCGAAGCGCAGCCGCGCCTGCGCTTCGAAGAGCCGGTGCAGACCTACGAATGCCCGCCGCTTGGCCTGCTGTCCTCGCCCACCGAGATCAAGCGGTCGGAACAGTCGGTGGAAAGCCTTGAAGAGAACGCCCGGATGCTGGAATCGGTGCTCGACGACTACGGCGTGAAGGGCGAGATCGTCTCGGTCCGCCCCGGCCCTGTCGTCACGATGTACGAACTTGAACCGGCGCCGGGCCTGAAGGCCAGCCGCGTGATCGGTCTGGCGGATGACATTGCACGTTCCATGTCGGCGCTGTCGGCACGCGTATCCACCGTGCCCGGCCGTTCGGTGATCGGGATCGAATTGCCGAACGCCGTGCGCGAAAAAGTCGTGCTGCGCGAGATCCTTGCCGCACGCGACTTTGGCGACTCGTCGATGCGCCTGCCGCTTGCGTTGGGTAAGGACATCGGCGGCGAGCCAATCATCGCCAACCTTGCCAAAATGCCTCACTTGCTGATTGCGGGGACCACCGGGTCGGGCAAATCAGTGGCGATCAACACGATGATTCTGTCGCTGCTTTACAAGCTGTCGCCAGAAGAATGCCGCCTGATCATGATCGACCCGAAGATGCTGGAACTTAGCGTTTACGACGGCATTCCGCACCTGCTTTCCCCCGTCGTTACCGACCCGAAAAAGGCGGTCGTCGCCCTTAAATGGGTCGTGGGCGAGATGGAAGAGCGCTATCGCAAGATGTCCAAACTCGGTGTTCGCAACATTGAGGGCTACAACGGCCGTGTGCGGGAATCGCTCGCCAAGGGCGAAATGTTCAAGCGTACCATTCAGACCGGTTTCGACGAAGATACCGGCGAGCCGGTGTTCGAGACGGATGAATATCAACCGATCACCATTCCGTATATCGTCGTCATCGTTGACGAGATGGCCGACTTGATGATGGTGGCGGGCAAAGAGATCGAGGCCTGCATCCAGCGTCTGGCACAGATGGCGCGGGCGAGCGGGATCCACCTGATCATGGCAACACAGCGCCCCTCGGTTGACGTCATCACCGGCACCATCAAGGCGAACTTCCCCACCCGGATCAGCTTCCAGGTGACGTCAAAAATCGACAGCCGCACCATCCTTGGCGAACAGGGGGCCGAGCAACTGCTGGGCATGGGCGACATGCTGTATATGGCGGGTGGTGCCAAGATCACCCGTATCCACGGGCCGTTCGTTTCCGACGAAGAGGTCGAGGAAATCGTCAACCACCTGAAATCCTACGGACCGCCGGAATATATGTCGGGCGTGGTTGAAGGACCGGAGGAGGACGCGGCCTCTGACATCGACATGGTATTGGGCCTTGGCGGCGACGGCAGCGACGAGCAGCAGCTTTACGACCTCGCAGTGTCGGTGGTGCTGAAGGATCGCAAATGCTCCACGTCCTACATCCAGCGCAAACTGGCGATCGGCTACAACAAGGCCGCGCGTCTGGTCGAGCAGATGGAGGACGCGGGGCTGGTCACGCCAGCAAACCACGTCGGCAAGCGCGAGATTCTGGTGCCGGAGCAGTAAGCAACCCAGCCAGCTATGACGGGCGCCGGTATCACGATGGTGAACGGCGCCCGTTTTCTTTTGTGCGGGTAGGGGATGCACAGGCTGGCGTCCTCGGCTAAAGTATCGGGATGAACCGGATTTTGCGTTACCTTGCTCCGCTGGCCTTCGTGGTCTTTGCCCTGCCCGCTTTCGCGCAGGAAATTCCGCTGTCGGAAATCTCGCGCTATCTGAACGCGCTGACCACCGCCGAAGCGAGCTTTACGCAAAGGAACGCCGATGGCTCGATATCGTCGGGGAAGCTTTATATCCACCGACCAGGGCGGATGCGGTTCGAATATGATCCGCCGAACAAAAGTCTTGTGATCGCAGGCGGCAGCGCGGTGGCAATTTTCGACCCGAAGTCGAACCAACCGCCAGAGCAATACCCGCTGGCGCGCACCCCGCTGAACCTGATCCTTGCGCCGGTTATTGATCTTGGCCAAGCGAAGATGGTGGTGGCCCACAGCACCCTGGGGTCAGATACCACGGTCACCGCCGAAGATCCGCAGCACCCAGAGAACGGCACCATCACGCTGATCTTTTCGCCAAACCCGACCGCGTTGCGGCAGTGGATCATCACCGACGCGACGGGCTCTAAAACGGTGGTGGAGCTATCGGCGTTTCAGCAGGGGATGCAACTGGGCGACAGCCTGTTCGACATCCAAAGCGAAACCGCTAAACGAGTTGGGCGCTGACGCCTTAATTCAGCCCACAAGAGCGAAGCTGTCTGCCATATAGATCAGACCGCGCCTGCACCCTTCCCGCGACGGCGATAAGCCAGCCTTTGCTTTCATAGCTGCGGTTGCGATAGCCGCCCAGCCCCTCGTGATAGGCGAGATACTGGTCGCGGGCATCGGATTTGGGAATGCCGGCAGTGCGGCTGGCGCGGTCCATATACCAACCCATGAAATCAGTCGCGGCCCAGATATCGCGGCGGCTTGCGCCTGGGTGGCCGGTTTCGCGGCGATACTCATCCCACGTCGAATCAAGCACCTGCGCATAGCCATAGGCGGAGGAGGCGCGCCCCATCGGGATGATACCAAGCGCAAAGCGATACGGGGTGCGCGCATTGCCAACGAAATGCGACTCCTGATGGATCGTCGCCATCTGGACATTGATTGGCACACCCCACCTGCTCTGCGATGCGCGCATGGCCCGAAGATAGGCCGGCCGCTCGTTCGCGATGGCGCAGGCATTATCTAAGTTGCTTGGCGGCCTGTAGCGCCCACAAGACGCAACAACCAGCAGCAACAAGGCTGCACGGGATAATCTGCTCATATGCCTCTCGTTTTTTATTGAGAAGGAGGATAGGGCAAAACCCCTCGCGTGTGAATGCCCGCCGCGCCAATCCATTGAAGAATTCATGCAATTTACGCCGTGAAAGGCGTGGCGTTATCGAGATGGCGCCACAATTTCGCCACATTGTCGGGCGGCGCTCCACAGACTGTTTCGCGAAACCACGGAGGCCATGATGGACAATCATGGGCGTGAGGGAGTAAAAAGAGGGCAAGGGAGCGCATCCGATGCTGAAAACTCAAGCCAAATATCACATCGGACAAGTGCTGACGCACCGCAAACATGCGTTCCGCGGCGTGGTGTTTGATGTCGACGCGATGTTTTCCAATACCGAAGATTGGTATCAGGCGATCCCGGAAGATAGCCGCCCCGCGAAGAACCAGCCGTTCTATCATCTGCTCGCCGAGAACGACCAAAGCTACTATGTGGCCTATGTATCGGAGCAGAATCTGGAGCCCGATGAGACCGGCGAGCCGGTGGATCATCCCGACCTGCCGGACTTGTTCGGCGATTTCGAGAATGGGCGCTATCCGCTGCAGTTTCAGTTAAACTGACGCCGCATCCCCGGCGATACGTTGCGCCGAAGATGAGTATTTTTGCCAAAAAGAAATCAGTAGCCCAGCGCGCAGCCGTCTTTGCGCGGGTCTGATGCGCCCTGAAGCACACCCGTATCAGGATCAAGCAGGATCGCCTGCGCGCCGCCAAGCGCGGTTGCAGGGATGGACACGTCATGCCCCATCGCGGCAAGTTCGGCGCGCACCGCGTCGGAATAACCACGCTCGACCTGCATACCCTCTGGCCCCGAAAAGCTGCGCGGCGCGTCCAGCGCGCTTTGCGGGTCAAGGCCATAGTCGATCATATTGGTGACGACCCGAGCGTGGCCGTTTGGCTGATACGCGCCACCCATCACACCGAACGGCATAATGACACGCCCCTCTTTGCGCAGCATGGCGGGGATGATGGTGTGCATCGGGCGGTTGCCGCCGGTCACCTCATTCGGGTGACCTTCGGCGAGGGTGAAGCCCGCACCGCGGTTCTGGAAGTTGATGCCGAACTTCGACGAGGCAAGGCCGGAGCCGAAGCCGTGGTAAATCGAGTAGATCAGCGAAACCGCCATGCGATCGCGGTCAACTACGGTAAGGTAGATCGTATCGCGATGCACCGCCTCGCTAAGTTTGGCGGGGCTGGCCATTGCGCGTTTGGGGTCGATCAGTGCGGCGAGGCGGGCCGCCGTTTCGGGCGCAAGCATATGCGCGAGGCGCGTGGTGCGGTTCGGGTCGGCAATGAAGCGGTTGCGCGCGTCATAGGCGAGCTTGGCAGCCTCGGCCTCCAGATGGGCACGGGTCGCACCGAAGGGGTCAAGCCCGGGCAGATCGAAATGCGACAGGATGTTGAGCATCAGGATCGCGGTCGCACCCTGCCCGTTTGGCGGATGCTCGACCAGTTCAATACCCTTGTAAGCGCCCCCAATCGGGTCGGTGTAATCGCAGGCCGTGGCGGCGAAGTCGTCCAGCGTATGCAGGCCGCCGAGAGTGCGCAGCGAGGTCACCATATCCTCGGCCACCTCGCCCTCGTAGAAGCCAGCGCGGCCTTGGGCGGCGATGCGGCGCAAGACCTGGGCCTGCTTGGGGGCACGGAAGATTTGGCCTGGAACGGGCGGCTTGCCGTTGAAAAGGTAGACGTCGCGCGCGGTGCCTTGCAGCGTGCCCGCGTCATTGGCCCAGTCGAAGGCGGTGCGGGGGGCAACCGGCACGCCCGCCTCGGCATAGCGGATCGCGGGGGCGAGGGTAGCGGCCAAGCCCAGTTTGCCCCAGTCGGCGGACAGGCGGCAGAAGGCATCGACGGCACCGGGAATGGTGACCGCTTCGGGCGCGTAAAGTGGCACGGCGGTCAGCCCCTTGGCGCGCATCGCGGCAGCGGTGAGCGCTTTCGGCGCGCGGCCAGAACCGTTCAGGGCGATGACGCGCTCTTCTCCCGCCGGTTTCAGCAGCACGAAGCAATCGCCGCCGATGCCGGTCATTTGCGGCTCGCAGATGCCCAGTAGCACGGCGGCAGCGATGGCGGCGTCGACCGCATTACCGCCAGCTTGCAGGGTATCGATTGCGGTCTTGGCCGCAAGGGGATGCGAAGTGGCGCACATCCCGTTGGTAGCGAAAACGGCAGAGCGGCCGGGTTTCTGGAAATCGCGCATCGGCATCCTCCTGTGACGATCAGAGCCTAGGGGGCGGCGACGGGATTTCCAAGGGGGACTGCGGGTGATTTCCGGGCGATGCGGAAATCCTCGGCGCCGCAAACTAGGTGGGGGCTGTTGGCTGCGACGCCGAGGGAAGCTGGTTGGAGCTACGCCTGTAGTGTTGTCCGACCCTATGGCGAGGTTTGGCTGGCAAAATGGTCATTTTATGGCATTGTTTCCCCATTTGGGTCAGTAAGATCCTAGTCACAGGATTGTGCCGTCATCAGCTCAAAACTCAGCCGATTGCGCCCGTCTTGGCGTTGGTAGCAAAGCCCCTTGGACAGGCGGCGAATCAGATGCCAGCCAAAGCCACCCTCTGGCAAATCGTCTGGCCTGACGCCGCCAACGAGCCGCCCGCTTGGTGGCGTGTGGCCAGGCATCGGGGTGCCATCATCAATCACCGCACAGCAAAGACCCGTGCCGGTGGGCCGAATTAAAAGCTCAATCGATCCCGAGCGATTGCCGTAGGCATGCTCGACAATGTTGTTCAGGACTTCGGCCAGCACCAGCTCTGCAGTGTCGCGATCGTCCGGGCTGGGCAGCAGGGGCGACAGGTGCGCACGGACGGAGATCAAAGCAACCCGCACCGCCATCGGGTTGCTTTCGAACGTCAGGCACAGACCGCCGCCGGGGTCTTGCACCACGTTGGCATCACAGGGCATGCAGCCGGCCTGGTGTCACAGAGGATGGCGCGGCAAGGCCCGGCACCCTGTCATGGATGGTAAAAACCCGATCCATCCGGGTCAGGCGAAACACCTTGTCGACACTCGGCCCCAGCGCCGCCAGTTCCAGCGGACATTCCGGCGGCATCATCTTCATCACCGCAACAACCGCCCCCAGCCCGCTCGAGTCCAGAAACGCAACCCTTGCCAGATCGAGGATCACCCGGCTTGCCGGTTGTGCCACGATTTCACGCATTCGGTCTTTGAATTGGATCGCGACAGCGGCATCAATGCGGTCCTCGCCCACGTGCACCACCAGCACGCCGTTGCGCAGTTCCGTTTCAAGGTTCATCGTCATCCTCCTGACCCATGCAAGGCGAGGCTAGACGCCAATCCTTACCATTCGGTATGCAAGCGTCAGATGGTGGAGGACGAAACGATGGATGTGGTGATCTCGGGTGCGGCGCGCACGGCGATGGGCGGGTTTCAGGGTGTCTTTGCCGAGACCGACGCCGCGCGGCTTGGCGGTGCGGCGATCGCAGCGGCGCTGGGTGGCGCTTCGCCGGCTCTGGTCGAAGACCTGCTGATGGGTTGCGTTCTGCCCGCCGGGTTGGGTCAGGCCCCCGCACGGCAAGCCGGATTTCACGCGGGCCTTGGCGAAGGGGTTCCCGCGACCACGCTGAACAAGATGTGCGGCTCTGGCATGAAGGCGGCGATGGTGGCGTTTGACCAGATCGCCCTGGGGCAGACCGGCATCATGGTCGCGGGCGGGATGGAAAGCATGACCAACGCCCCCTACCTTTTGCCCAAGATGCGGGCGGGGGCGAGGCTGGGCCATGCGCAGGCGGTCGATCACATGTTCCTCGACGGGCTGGAGGACGCCTATGACAAAGGCCGCCTGATGGGCACATTCGCCGAAGATTGCGCCGAAGCGTTTCAGTTCACCCGCGCCGATCAGGACGCTTACGCGCTGGGGTCGCTGACGAATGCACTGGCCGCACAGGCCTCGGGCGCGTTCGCCCGTGAAATCGCGGCGGTGACGGTCAGCAACCGCAAGAGTCAGGCCATCATCAGCGCGGATGAACAGCCCAGCCAGGCGCGCCCCGAAAAGATCCCGCTGCTGAAGCCCGCCTTCCGCAAGGAGGGCACGGTGACCGCCGCCAATTCCTCGTCGATCTCGGATGGCGCGGCGGCGCTTCTGCTGGCCTCGCGCGCGGCGGCAGAGCGTCATGACCTGCCGATCCGCGCCCGCATTCTGGGGCACGCCAGCCACGCACAGGCGCCTGCTGATTTCCCCACCGCCCCGATCCCCGCCGCGCGCAAACTGCTGGCGCGCCTCGGTTGGACGCCCGAAGACGTGGACCTGTGGGAGGTTAACGAGGCCTTTGCCGTGGTGCCGATGGCGTTTATGCGCGAACTGTCAGTGCCGCGCGAAAAGATGAACGTGAATGGCGGTGCCTGCGCCTTGGGTCACCCGATCGGTGCTTCAGGGGCGCGTATCATCGTGACGCTGCTGCACGCGCTTGAATCCCGCGGGCTCAAGCGCGGGATTGCCGCGATATGCATTGGCGGCGGCGAAGGCACCGCGATTGCAATTGAGCGTCCCTAACCCACAGCGGAGCCGCCGATGCCCATCAATTACACCGAACTCACAACCACGCTCGCCGCCCTCACCCATGGCGAGACCGACACGGTTGCCCTGATGGCCACCGTCGCCTGCAAGGTGCATCACGCCGACGACCGCTTCGACTGGACCGGTTTCTACCGCGTCACCGGACCCGAGATGCTGAAGATCGGCCCCTATCAGGGTGGCCACGGTTGCCTTGTCATCCCCTTTTCGCGCGGGGTTTGTGGGGCGGCGGCGCGCACAGGCATGGTCCAGCTTGTGCCCGACGTGGAGGCCTTTCCCGGGCATATTGCCTGCGCGTCTTCCACCAGGTCAGAACTGGTGTTGCCGGTGTGGAACGCGCAAGGCGTCTTGCTGGGCGTATTCGACATCGACAGCAACCAACCCGCGGCGTTTACCGAAGCTGACGCCACAGCGCTAACCGCGATCCTGGCCGAGACATTCGCCGAGGCGCGCGCGTGACGCTGCATGGCTGGACGTGTTTTCCCGGTTCTGGGCGCTGCTCGTCACCACCCGCGGCCCGAATGCTGTGAACTGCGTGGCGCACCGCTTCGCCCGGGCTGTGGGGCGACGTTCAATAAGCGCGGTGACAAACCTGTGGTTTCGACACGAGATAGCGGCGGGGTTCTGCTCGGTGCAGGCGGACTTTGGCACGCGCCCATTGCCGCGATTGCCCCCTTGCAGCGCGCCCGTGCCTGCGATCAACATGCCGCGACGCGAACCCGGAGCCTGACCCCGTGCTGCACCTGCTGATGTCCTTCCCGCATGACCGCCTGCTGACCTTTATCGCGGGTGGGCTCGTGCTGAACTTCGCCCCCGGGGCCGATGTGATTTTCGCGACCGCCTCGGGCATCCGTGGCGGGCCAAAGGTTGGCGCGCTGGCCGGGCTTGGCGTGGGCTTTGGCGCCTGCTGGCATGTGACACTTGCAGCGCTTGGCCTCTCGGCAATGATCGCGGCGTGGCCGGAGGCGTTGGTGGTAATCCGCTACGCGGGGGCGGCTTACCTGCTGGTGCTGGCGTGGAAAAGCTGGCGCGCCAATGGCACGCTGCCAGAGGGGCGCGGCGCTGGCAGTCGCTGGGCCGCCGTGCGGCGGGGGTTCCTGTCAAACGCGCTGAACCCCAAGCCCGTGCTGTTCATCCTCGCCTTTCTGCCGCAATTCACCGACCCGCATCTTGGCCCGATCTGGCAACAGGTCGTGCTGCTGGGAGGCATCTTTGCCTTTACCGGCACCATTGTCACTATGGGCTACGGCATCCTTGCAGGCTATGTCCGTCACGCCTTGGGTCGCCGTATGGAGGCCCTGAACAAAGTTGCCGCCGTGATGTTCGGCGGCCTTGCCCTGCGCCTGATCGCGGATTGAAGGAGAAACAGATGGAGATCACTCTCTTGGACGGCGGTATGGGGCAGGAACTGCTTGCCCGCACCGGGGACGCGCCAACGCCTTTGTGGGCGACTCAGGTGATGCTGGACCACCCCAACGTCGTGCGCGACATCCACGCCGATTATTTCGCGGCGGGCTCGACCGTGGCGACCACCAACACCTATGCGATTCACCACGACCGGCTGGAACGCTTCGACGTCGATCACCTGTTTGAGACGCTGCACATGAAGGCGGTGTCACAGGCCGAAGACGCGCGCGCCGCGCATGGGTCGGGGCGCATCGCAGGCTCGCTTGGACCGCTGGTGGCGACCTACCGGCCAGAGACCTGCCCGCCCGTTGCCGAAGCCGCGCCGAAATATGCCGAGATCGCGCGGCTTCTGGCACCGCACGTTGACTTTTTCCTGTGTGAGACGATGTCGTCGGTCCAGCAAGCCGAAGGCGCACTGCGCGGCGCGCAAGCGGGGGGCAAACCGGTCTGGCTGTCGCTGACCGTCGATGACAATGACGGCACCCGCCTGCGCTCTGGCGAACCGCTTTCCGACCTCGCGCCGTTGATTGCAGAGCTGAAACCGGCGGCAATCCTGTGCAACTGCTCGGTGCCAGAAGCGATGGAGGCGGCGATGGCCGAGGTCGCCAAATTCGGTCTGCCGTTCGGCGCCTATGCCAACGGCTTCACCCATATCTCGGACGCGTTCAAGAAAGACGCACCCACCGTGGCGGTGCTGGAGGCGCGCCACGATCTGACGCCGGAACGCTACGCCGCCTTTGCAATGGGCTGGGTCGCCCAGGGCGCCACCATCGTCGGCGGCTGCTGCGAGGTCGGGCCCGCCCATATCGCCGAACTGGCCGGCAGCCTGCGCGCTGCCGGGCATCGCATCGTGTAAAGCAGGGTGGCGCCCTTGACGGGGCGCCACCATCCGCTATGCCCCGCGCATGGACGATACCTATAATCCCCCAGACGAGCCGGTTCGCGTGATCTACCACGATCAGCATCTGCTGCTGGTCGACAAACCCTCTGGCCTTCTGTCGGTGCCGGGCAAGGGCGAACACCTTGCCGATTGCATGATCACGCGCGCGCAACGCATCTTCCCCGAGGCGCTGTTGGTGCATCGGCTAGACCGCGACACTTCTGGCATCATGGTGTTTGCCCTGACACGCCACGCCCAGCGCGCGCTGTCGCTGCAATTCGAGGAACGGCGCACGAAAAAGGTCTATGTCGCGCGTCTGTGGGGCGAGTTGACGCCCAAGACCGGCACCGTCGATCTGCCCCTGACGGTGGATTGGCCCAACCGCCCGCTGCAACATGTCAACCACGAAACCGGGCGCCCCGCCGTCACCGATTGGCGCGTGGTGCGCCATGAGGATGGCACCACGCGCGTGCGACTGATGCCCAAGACCGGGCGCAGCCACCAGTTGCGCGTTCACATGATGTCGCTCGGCCACCCGATCCTTGGCGATCCGTTCTACGCCAAAGGCCCAGCGCGCGACTTTCCCCGCCTGATGTTGCACGCCGAAAGCCTGCGCTTCAACCACCCGGACGGTGACCGCGGCCTTAGCTTCTCGGCACCCTGCCCCTTCTGACCACGGCAATCTGGCTCAGGAAAAGTCTGACAGGTCGGCCTGATGCTCGCCCAGTTTTGGCGCCGGGCGGTCGAGCGCCAGCGTCGCGCCAGAGAAGGTAAACGGAGAGCGCAAACCCGGAATGCCGCCCATGTCAAGCCGCAGACCGCGCGCGATTATCTGCGGGTCGGCAAACACCTCGGCAAGGTTGTTGATAGGTCCAGCTGGAACGCCCGCGGCTTCGCAGGCGGCAAGCAGGTCGGCCTTGGCAAAACGGCGGGTGGCTGCGGTGACCGCCTCGGTCATGGCAACGCGGTTGGCGATGCGGTCGGCGTTGGTCCGGAATTCCGCTGCGGTTGCCATCTCGGGCAGGCCGAGCAGGGCACAAAGCCGCTGATATTGGCCGTCGTTGCCGGTGGCGATGATGATCCAGCCATCAGCGCAGTCGAACACCGCATAGGGCGCAAGGTTGGGGTGGGCGTTCCCCATCATCCTGGGTGCGGTGCCAGAGGCAAAGTAATTCATCGCCTGATTTGCCATGATCGAGGCCGCAACATCCATCAGCGCCATGTCGATCTGCTGCCCCTCGCCGCTGGCCCCGCGTTGGTGCAACGCGGCAAGGATTGCGGTGGCCGCATAGACGCCGGTGAAGATATCGGTGACCGCGACGCCGACCTTTTGTGGCTGACCATCGGGGGCACCGGTAACACTCATCAACCCGGCCATGCCTTGAATGATGAAATCATAGCCCGCGCGGTGGGCGTAGGGGCCGGTTTGACCAAAGCCGGTAATCGAGCAATAGATCAGGCGTGGGTTGACCTGTTTCAGGCTGGCATAGTCGAGGCCATATTTAGCCAACCCGCCGACCTTGAAATTCTCGATCACCACATCGGCGTCGGCGATCAGGCGTCGCACGGTTTCCTGCCCCTCGGCGGTGCGGAAATCGACCACGACAGAGCGTTTGCCGCGATTGGCCGCATGGAAATACGCAGCAGATCGGTCGCCTTCACGCTCGATGAACGGCGGGCCCCAGCGGCGCGTGTCGTCGCCCTCCGGCGCTTCGACTTTCAGCACATCGGCGCCAAGATCGGCCAAGGTCTGACCGGCCCAGGGGCCGGCCAGAATGCGCGCCAGTTCGATGACTTTGATGCCGTCGAGCGGGGTCGCCATGCGCTTACTTGTTCTTCGCCAGTTCCGCGTCGAGGAGTTTGGAGAATTCGTCATAGCTCATGTTGCTATGGGTGACGCCATCCACCACGAACGAAGGCGTGCCCTCGATCTTGTCGGCCTGCGACGTTTTCTGGAACTGCGCCACCAAGGCCTGCGCCATCTTGCCGTCGTTCATGCAGGTATTAAGCTCGGCATCCGTCATGCCAGCGGTCTTGCCGATCTTTTTCAGGTTGGCGACCACAACGTTCGGATCGTTGGTTCCCAGCCAGTCGTTTTGCGTGTTGTAAAGGATATCGACGATCCCAAAATAGCGCATCGGCCCACCGCAATGCGCCATCATACCCGCCCAGAGGCCATATTTGTCAAAATATACCTCTTGAATGGTGAACTTGATCTTGCCGGTGTCGATGTAGTTTTTCTTGATATCCGGGTAAACCGCCGCGTGGAATTCCGCGCAGTGCGGGCAGGTGAAAGAGAGGTATTCGGTCACCGTCACCTTGGCGTCCGGATTGCCGATCGACATTTCCGGGATGACCGGCGCCTTGGTGTCCGTTGCCGTGGGGGCGGGGGCGGGGGCTGCGGTCGTTCCGGTGGCGGTCGTCGTCGTAGTGGTCGTGGTGCCATCCGCCCGCGCGGCGCTCACGCCCATCCCGCCGTTCGACAGCCAAGCACCGCCCGCGATCATCGCCACAGCCACGGCCACAAGTGCCAGTTTCTTCGTCATCGTCAGAGCCTCTCTATTTTGCAGAGCGAGTTAAGATGTTTTGCGCCAAGGCTTCAAGAGCCGCGCGCAATCCGTCGTCATGGACGCCGCCTGCCACGGTCGCGGCTTTGGCGACAACCGCCGGATCGACCGGGCGCGCGGCCTTTGGGGCGGGGGTGAAAGCGACTTGCCCATCGGCAAAGCCGGAGGCAGAGGTTTGGGTAATCACGATACGGCTGATTGCCGAATAGCCGTAGCAGGCGTTGACCTTATCGCGGATCACCGGTTTCTGCATTTCCAGCATTGGCGCGCGGGCTCCGGTGGTCAGCAGGGTCAGCGTGGCCCCGATGCCATCGCGCGAATATCCAACCTTGACCGGCAGGGCCATCGCGGCGATTTCCTCGCCCACGATCTCTGTCCATTGCGTCAAAAGCCGGGTCACGGCAAAGCCGCGCACCTCGCCTGCCGCACGAATACGCTCTTTGAGCAGACCGGCGGTCTGCTCGAACCCGCGCATACGGCGGGTGGGCGATCGGGGCGCTTGCGTCATCGGCTGTCAATTCCTTGCGTCGGCGCTATTCTAGACTGGGCGGGGCGACATGCCAGCGCAATGGTTGGGCCGGGGGCATAAAGATTGCGTGACGAGGTGGGGATTTTGGCAGAAAGCCGGGCGCTGTTGGCGTGGTATGACACCCATGCGCGGGTGATGCCGTGGCGCGTCGGCCCCGAGGCCCGGCGCGATGGCGTGCGTGCCGACCCCTACCGCGTCTGGCTGTCCGAGGTGATGTTGCAGCAAACCACCGTGGCCGCCGTGCGCGATTACTTTCACCGTTTCACCGCGCGCTGGCCCGATGTTGGTGCTTTGGCGGCGGCGGTGGATGGCGATGTGATGGGAGAGTGGGCTGGGCTGGGCTACTACGCCCGTGCGCGCAACCTGTTGAAATGCGCTCGGGTCGTTGTGGCCAACCATGGCGGGCGCTTTCCGGATAGCCGTGACGGCTTGCTGGGCCTGCCAGGGATCGGGCCCTACACCGCCGCCGCCATCGCCGCGATTGCCTATGATGAGCCTGCCGTGGTGGTCGATGGTAATGTCGAACGCGTGGTGGCGCGGCTGCACCGGGTGGAAACACCCTTGCCCGCCGCGAAGCCCGCGTTGACCGCGTTGGCGGCACAACTGACCCCCAAGGACCGGCCCGGCGATCATGCGCAGGCGATGATGGATCTGGGCGCCACAATCTGCACCCCGCGCAATCCGGCCTGTGCTATCTGCCCGCTGATCAGCTTTTGCGAGGCGCGCGCCGCGGGAGTGCAGGCCGATCTGCCGCGCAAATCGCCGAAACCGGATAAGCCCACTCGGTTGGGCATCGCCTATCTCGCCCGCCGTGCCGATGGTGCCTGGTTGCTAGAGCGGCGGCCGGATCGTGGGCTGCTGGGCGGGATGCTGGGTTGGCCCGGCTCGACTTGGGCCGATGCGCCCCTGCCCGCGCCCCCCTTAAACGCCGCGTGGCGCGAGGCGGAAGGCGACGTGCGCCACACCTTCACGCATTTTCACCTGCGTCTGACGGTGCAGGTGGCCGATGTTCCGCTGGATGCACAGACCACGACCGGCACGTTTCTTACCCCCGACAGGTTCCGCCCCTCGGACCTGCCCACCGTGATGCGCAAGGCATTTGACCTCGCGCAGGGCGCATTTGCGCGCGGCTAAGATATTCGGGTGAGATATTCGGAAAAAGCGCGTTATATGAAGCCTGTGCAAGGAGGCAAGGGCATGACCCCGCCACAAAAAGTCTCGCGGTTTCGCGGCGCGCTGCCGTTCTGGCTGTCGCTGGGAACCATCCCGCTGGTGCTGATCGAGGCGACGCAGGGCGGTTGGACGCTGGTGCTGCTGCCGCTTTATGGCTGGGGGCTGGTCACGGTATTGGATGCGCTGCTGGGGCTGAACCGGGAAAACCCGGCGACTGATGCCACTGTTGCCGACCTTATCTGGTATCGCGCCATCACAGTTTTATGGCTGCCGATTCAGGCCGCCACCATCTACGGCATGATCTGGTGGACCGGCCACGGTTCCCCCCTCGGCGCATATGAAACCATCGCGCTCTTCTTCGGGATCAGTGTGATGAGCGGGACGGTCGGGATCGTTTACGCCCACGAGCTGATGCACCAAAAGCCCGCTTGGGAGCGGGGGTTGGCCGACCTTCTGCTCGCCACCGTGCTTTACAGCCATTTCCGCACCGAGCATCTGCTGGTGCATCACCGCCACGTCGGCACCCCACGCGATGCAGTGACGGCGAAGTATAACGAGGGGTTTCACCGCTTTTTCTTCCGCGTTTTGCGCGAATGTCCGCCGTCTGCGTGGCGGGCAGAGGTGCAGATGCTGGCCCGCGCCGGACGCGACAAGTGGCACCGGTCCAACCCATTCTGGCGCTATGGCCTGTTGCAGGCGCTGGCGCTGGCGCTGGCCTTTGGCATCGGCGGTTGGCTGGGCCTCGCCCTGTTCATCTGGCAGGCCCTTGCCGCCATCTGGCAGTTAGAGCTGACCAATTACGTTGAACACTACGGCCTGACCCGCCGCTATCTGGGCGACGGGCGCTATGAACATGTGCTGCCGCGCCACTCCTGGAACGCGGCGCATAAGGTGTCGAACTGGCTATTGATCAACCTGCAACGCCACTCTGACCACCACTACAAACCCGACCGCCGCTTCCCCCTGCTGCAAACCTATGACGAGGACGCGGCGCCGCAACTGCCCTTCGGCTATCCGGTGATGACCACGATGGCGGTGATCCCGCCGCTGTGGCGCAGGCGGATGAATCCGCGAGTGCGCGCATGGCGCCGCAAGTATTATCCTGAAATTGAGGATTGGGCGCCCTATAATCGGGGCGAAAACCCCCTGCCGCGAGGGTCGGAATGACCGAGAACGAATTCCTGTTCGTCCTCTACCTCGGCATTCAGATTGTCGCCGTCCTGTTCGCGTTGCGCGCTGTCAAAACTGCCCGCACCCCGCAGGGATCGGTTGGCTGGGTGGTGTTCCTGTTTGCCGCCCCCCATATCGCGGTGCCGATCTACCTGTTCCTCGGCCACAAGCGCTATCCCGGCTACATCACCGCCCGCCGCGAGATGCACCGCGAGATCGCCTCGCTGCGGGCGCTGACCGCCGAGAACGCGCCGCGCCGCACGAGTGTTGCAGCAGAGGATGTCGGTGGGCGGGTGGCCGCATTCGAGCGCCTGTCGGGCGTGCCGGTATCCTCTGGCAACGCGGTGTGCCTCCTGATTGACGGGCAAGAGGCCTTCACCGCATTGTTCGCCGCTATCGACGCGGCGCAAAACTATGTGCTGATGCAGTTTTACACCATCGCCGACGACTCTCTGGGGCGCGAGATGGCACAACATCTGATCGCGCGCGTCAAGGCGGGGGTGCGCGTTCTGGTGCTTTATGACGCGCTTGGAAGCAACGGCTTGCCGCATCGCTATCTGCAAAGCCTGCGCAGCGGCGGCGTCGATATCCGCAACTTTCACGCCATCCGCCATTCGCGTAGCCGCCTTCAGGTCAATTTCCGCAACCACCGCAAGATTGTCGTGGTGGACGGCGACGTGGCCTTTACGGGCGGGGTGAACATCGCTGACGAATACATGGGGCGCAATCCGGCCTTCGGTCACTGGCGCGATACGATGGTGCGGGTCGAGGGACCGGTCGTGGCGCAGTTGCAGTTCGTGTTTGCCGAAGACTGGCTTTGGTCATCCGGCGACCGGCTGGACCTTGACTGGGCGCCCCGTATCGCGCGCGAGAACATGAACGCCTTGGTGATTGCCCCCGGTCCGGCCGATTCATTGGAAACCGGCGCGCTGTATTTCGTCAATGCAATCAGCGCGGCAAAGCGGCGGATATGGATCGCCAGCCCCTATTTCGTGCCCGACATCGACATTCTGACCGCCCTGAAACTCGCCGCTTTGCGTGGTGTCGAAGTTCGGATTCTGGTGCCGGAAACGGGCGATCACTGGCTGGTCTGGCTTGCCGCTTTCGCGCATTTCGATGAGGTGCGCCACGCTGGCGTCGAAATCTGGCGCTATCGGGACGGGTTCATGCACCAGAAGGTGCTGCTGGTCGATGACGACATCGCCTCTGTTGGGTCGGTCAACCTTGACAACCGGTCATGCCGCCTGAACTTCGAGGTGACGTTGATGGCCTTTGACGCCGGATTTAGCGCCAAGGTTGAGGCGATGCTAACCCGTGATTTCGCAAAAGCGATCAAGTTGGACATCTACCTGACAAAGCAGCCCAGCTTCGTTTTGCGCAACGCGGCCCCGATAGCCCGCCTGTTCGCGCCAATCCTGTAAGTCCAATCCTAAACCGCAGCCGGGCATGAGTATTTTTGCCAAAAAGAAGCCGGTTACGAAAAGACCCCGCCCTTGGGTAAGGGCGGGGCAAGTGGAGCCACGCCCCTCAGGAAAAGGGCGCGGGCACCGGCGGTAACTGGTGAAATCTTAGTGCGGACGACCGGAGGCGTCGGCCTCCATCTCGGCGCGGATCTGCTGGCGCAGAATGTCGATCGGGATTGACTGCCCGTCGCGCTTGAAGTGCCAGTAGGTCCAGCCGTTGCACGAGGGCGCGCCCTCGAAGGCGGCGCCAACCTGGTGGATCGAGCCGGTGACATCCTTGCCCACCAGCGTGCCATCGGCGCGCACCCGTGCGGTCAGACCGCGCGGCGAGGTCAGCACCTCACCCGGACGCAGCATACCGCGTTCAACCACCTGCCCAAACGGCACGCGCGGCTCTGCACGTTTGGAGGTCGAGACCTCCAGCGCGGAACGATCAAAGCGGCGGACGCGGTCGATACGCTCGGTCGCCACTTTGCGATAGGCCTCTTCGCGTTCGATACCGATGAAATCGCGCCCCAGCATCTTGGCCACAGCGCCGGTGGTGCCAGTGCCAAAGAACGGGTCGAGCACTACATCGCCGGGGTTGGTGGTGGCAAGCAATACGCGGTGCAGCAGCGCCTCTGGCTTTTGCGTCGGATGGGCCTTGTCGCCCGCGTCATCCTTCAGGCGTTCATGCCCGGTGCACAGCGGGATCACCCAGTCAGAGCGCATCTGCACCCCTTCGTTCAGCGCCTTCAGCGCCTCATAGTTAAAGGTGTATTTGCTGGCCTCTTCCTTGGACGCCCAGATCAGCGTTTCATGGGCATTGGTAAACCGCTTGCCCTTGAAGTTCGGCATCGGGTTCGACTTGCGCCAGACCACATCGTTCAGGATCCAAAACCCTTGGTTCTGCAACTCGGCGCCCAGGCGGAATACGTTGTGATAGCTGCCAATCACCCAAAGCGCACCGTTTGGTTTCAGCAGGCGACGCGCGGCGGCCAGCCATTCGCGGGTAAAGCTGTCGTAAGTGGCAAAGCTGGCGAACTGGTCCCAATGGTCATCGACCGCATCAACCTTTGAATTGTCCGGGCGGTGCAGATCGCCACGCAGTTGCAGGTTATAGGGTGGGTCGGCAAAGATCAGATCGACCGAGCCCGCGGGCAGGCTGTTCATCACCTCGATGCAGTCGCCCGCAAGGATTTCGTTCAGCGGAAGCACGGCGGCCTCCGGCGCTTTTGTCTTCGTCATTCTCTGCCTCTGTCCCCGGCTTTAGTGCCGTTTTGTTGACCAGAGGATGAGTCATCGGCGATTCGCCGTCAAATTCTTTTTTGAATCAAGGGGTTAAGGATTTGTCTTGATACAAGATGTTGTGGACGGGCTTGAACGAACGCCTATGGTGTGGGGTTATCCCCAAATCTTGAAGCGCGTTCAGATGTTTTGGCGCGGGGTATCCGGCGTTCCGCTCCCAGCCATAGCCGGGGTGCTGTTGCGCCAAATCCACCATGATGCAATCGCGCACCACTTTCGCCACGATCGAGGCCGCCGAAATCGACAGACTACGCGCGTCGCCCTTCACAATGGCTTCGGCGGAAAGGGTCAGCCCGCGAGGGATCATGTTGCCATCGATCAGCACATGGTCGGGCGGCATTTGTAGCCCGTCCAGCGCGCGCACCATCGCCAGATGGCTGGCGCGCAGGATGTTGAGGCTGTCGATTTCCTCGACCGAGGCATGGGCGACGGACACCTCTGCCGCGGCAAGGATCTCGGTATAAAGCGCCTCGCGCCGGGCTGCCGTCAGTGTCTTGGAATCGTTGAGGCCCTCGGGGATGCGGGCGCAATCCAGCACCACAGCCGCCGCCGTGACCGGCCCGGCAAGCGGCCCGCGCCCGACCTCGTCAACGCCTGCAACACGGGCAAGGCCGCGCAGGTGGGCGGCCGTCTCGAAACTGTAATCGGGCAAAGGGCGGGTCATGCCGGACACAGACCGCATCGCGCCCCGTCCGGCAAGCCCGAAACGTCAATCGTGGATGCGGTAGCCAGATTCCCACAGGCAGCGACGCGTCACAACCGGCCGAATATCCCCGCGGTAACGCACCCCAAAGGTGCAGCGGTCGGGCACATGACGAAAGCCGGAATGGATCAGGCAATTGCGCAGATAGACCGTCTGGTAGCCATCGCGGGTCCGCAGATCAAGCGCGCAGCGCCCGGCATCGACATAGCGCACCGCGCGCTCTGGTCGCCGCTGGTCATAGGGCTCTACCGGCACATAACGACGCGGCTGTTGCGCCTGCGCGCCGCTGACAATCGCGCCACCAACGATGGCCCCCGCGATAAACGGCCACGGGTTGCCGCTGTCCGCAAGCGCGGTCGTGGGGATCGTCGTCGCCGTCGTGGCTGCAATCGCAATCGCCAGGGGTAGTGCCCGCAGCGAGGAAGTCATCGTCATGATCGTTGGTCCTTGGTTCAGAGGGTTCCAGTTGCGGCCCGTATGCAAAACGAGAAGCGGTGCCGATACCCTTAGTGGTCGTAGCCGCGACGCCACATGCGTCGGCCACCCCAGCCATCGCCACGGCCCCAGCCCTCGCCACGGCCCCAACCATCGCCGCGGCCCCAGCGCCGGTCGTGGCGCTCGCGGTAGTAGCCGCCACCGTCAACGGAACCGGCAATGATGGCGACGGCCGTCACCCCGGCCAGAAGACCAACAAGATCGCGGCCATCGGCACGGGCGGGTGCCGCCGTAAATCCTGTGATCGCAATAGCCGCAGCGGCCAGTGCGGTGGTAATGCCTGTTTTCAGCGTCATGGACTTATCCTTTCAACTTGGCTCTGGCCGCGGCGACGCCGGACCCACTGTGATGCTTCAGACCTGATCCGAGTGACAGGGATAGGCAATATCCAAGCCCTGTCATCGGATAACAAGGCGGCTTTCCGCCGGTTGTTATTGAATAACCGGCGGGTTCCAGCCATTCTTTGCGTATGAAACATCTGGTTTTCCGCACGGCGCTGCTTGCCGCCCTAGCCTTCGGCGGCGTTGCCGCCACCAGTCCCGCCTTTGCCGGGTGTTATGCCGATTACAAGGCCAAGCAGGGCAACCCGCTAAAGCTGCATTACGGTGTGATTCAGCTGCCCGACTCGGCGTGCGGAAGCGTCGCCATGGCTCGTCCGATGGTCGCGGCGCGGATCGCGAAAGGAGGCTGGACCTTGCTGGCCGTTATCGCCATCTTTGGGGAAGACGGTCTAGCCAAGAGGAGAGCCAGTGCCGGAGCCTACTACCTCCGTTATTGACAGCCTGCGGGCGGGCAACCGTGTCGTCAGCATTGGCATCGCGGCCATCGTCGCGATCCTGCTGGGCGCGGCGGCGCTTTTGTTCATGACGCTGCCCGATGCCAACGCCTTCAACGCACGCGTGGCCGACATATTCGCGCGCAACGATGCGCTGACATCCTCCAGCGACGTGCAACTGCTAGAAATTCTTGCGCAATCCGGCACCACATTCTCCGACGTGCTGGCGTCTTACCGCATGGTGATCTTCGTGCTGTTGCTGTTCGCGACCGCGCTGCTGCTGGCGGCGCTGGTGTTTCTGGTGACGATCATCACGCAAAACCGCCGCATCTCGGCGATCCAGCGTTCGGGGATTCAGGTGTCGTCGCTGCTGATCAGCCGGGCCGAGAACACGGTTTACCTGAACAACCTTGAATTCAAGCTGACCGAGGCGGCGATTGAGACGCTTTCGGCGCTGGCAGAGGCGCGGATGGATGACGAGGTGCTGTCAGGGGCCGAGCTTGAGTCGGTGATTTCGGGCAAGGCGGCGGCGGATTGCGACGAGGCGGCAGGGGCGACCCGCGTCAAGAGGTTGCGCGATACGCTGGGCAACCAGATTGTCAGCGAGTTGCTGGTGAAGAACATCGCGCGGCGCGGCTATATGCTGGCGATCGAGAAGGACGTGATCCGGATGGTGTGAGCCCCAAAGGGGTGCGCGCAGCGGCGAGCGCCGGGGGCTCTGCCCCCGGACCCCCGGAGTATTTTTGCCAGGAGAAACGATAGGCGCGGTGCAAAAGGTGCAAACGCTTGCGATGCCGCCCGCTGGGCCCTATACCCCGCGGCCTTGACCCATCCCTTTGCCCCTTTGCGGGCCATTACTCCTTTGGGGGAGAGAGCCAATGATCCCAACGCCGTTTTACCAGATCGACCGCACGGCCCTTGCGCGCAACATGGCGATCATCGACCGTCTGCGCGCTGCCTCGGGGGCGAGAACGCTGCTGGCGCTGAAATGCTTTGCCACTTGGCCGGTGTTTGATGCGATGCGCCCGCATATGGATGGCACGACATCGTCTTCGCTTTACGAACTCCGGCTGGGGCGCGAGAAATTCGGGGGCGAGACGCATGCCTATTCCGTGGCCTGGGCCGATCACGAGATTGACGAGGCAGTGGGCTATGCGGACAAGATCATCTTCAACTCGATCTCTCAGCTGGAACGGTTCGGGGGCCGCGCGTCGGGCATCGCCTGTGGCCTGCGGCTGAACCCGCGCTTTTCGACCTCTGGCTTTGACCTTGCCGATCCGGCGCGGAAATTCTCGCGGTTGGGCGAATGGGATGCGGCAAAAATCGGAGGCGTGATCGACCGCATCTCTGGCTTCATGATCCATTACAACTGCGAAAACGCCGATTTTGATCTGTTCGACGCGCAACTGACCCGGATCGAGCACGAATTCGGCGCGCTGTTGCATCAGGTTGAGTGGGTCAGCCTTGGCGGCGGTATCCATTTCACCGGCGCGGGCTATCCCGTCGATCGCCTTGCCGCGCGGCTGAAGGCCTTTGCCGAACGCTTTGCCATTCAAATTTACCTTGAACCCGGCGAGGCGGCGATTACCGGCGCGGCCACGCTGGAGGTCAGTGTGCTTGACGTGCTGGAGAACGAAAAGACGCTGGCCATCGTCGATGCCTCGATCGAGGCGCATATGCTGGACCTGCTGATCTATCGCCTGCCCGCGCGCGTTGCCCCGGATGCCGGTGATTTCCCGGTGATGGTTTGCGGCAAATCCTGCCTTGCTGGCGATATCTTCGGCGAGTTCCGCTTTCCCACCGCGCTGAAGGTCGGCGACCGGATTTCGATCCTTGATGCCGCCGGTTACACGATGGTCAAGAAAAACTGGTTTAACGGCGTGAAGATGCCCGCGATCGTCATCCGCGAGCTTGACGGCTCGCTTACCCTCGCCCGCGAGTTCGGCTACGAGGACTATGTCACCAGCCTTGGCTGAGACAGGTCCCCTGCGATAATTAGGAGGCAATCCGCGATGAAACGGAACGTGTTGATCGTTGGCGCTGGCGGCGTGGCGCAGGTCGTGGCGCATAAATGTGCGCAGAACAATGACCTGCTGGGCGAGCTGCATATCGCCTCGCGCACGCTTGCGAAATGCGAGGCGATCATTGCGGGCGTGCAGGCCAAGGGCGCGATGAAGGTGCCGGGCGTGTTTGCCGCTCACACCGTTGACGCGATGGACACGGATGCCGTCGTCGCCCTGATCCGCGCGACCGGCGCGCAGATCGTGCTGAACCTGGGCTCTTCCTTCGTCAACATGACGGTGCTGGAGGCCTGCATCGCCACCGGTGCCGCCTATATCGACACCGCGATCCACGAAGACCCGGCGAAGGTCTGCGAGTCGCCACCATGGTATGCCAACTACGAATGGAAGCGCCGCGCGGCCTGCGCACAGGCGGGGGTAACGGCGATCCTTGGCGCGGGCTTCGATCCGGGCGTGGTAAACGCCTATGCCCGCCTCGCCGCCGATGAATACTTCGATCACATCACATCGCTCGACATTATCGACATCAACGCAGGTAGCCATGGTCGCTGGTTTGCCACCAACTTCGACCCCGAAATCAACTTCCGCGAATTCACCGGGCAGGTTTGGTCCTGGCAGGAGGGCAAGTGGACCACAAACGAGATGTTCGAGGTCGGGCAAGAGTGGGATCTGCCCGTCGTCGGCCGTCAAAAGGCCTATCTCACCGGCCATGACGAGGTGCACTCGCTAAGCCAGAACCTTGGCATTCCCAACGTGCGGTTCTGGATGGGCTTTGGCGAGCGTTATATCACCGTGTTTAGCGTGCTGAAAAACCTTGGCCTGCTGTCGGAAAAGCCGGTGACCACCGCCGAGGGGCTAGAGGTCGTGCCGCTGAAACTGGTCAAGGCCGTGCTGCCCGACCCCGCCAGCCTCGCGCCGGACTATCAGGGCAAGACCTGCATCGGCGATATCGTGAAGGGCACCAAGGACGGCAAACCCGCCGAGGTGTTCATCTACAACGTTGCCGACCATGCCGAGGCCTATGCCGAGGTCGGCTCGCAGGGTATCTCTTACACCGCGGGTGTTCCGGCGGTTGCGGCAGCGTTGTTGGTGGCGGATGGCACTTGGGACACGGCCAAAATGTGCAACATCGAGGACCTGCCGCCCAAACCCTTCCTGTCGCTGCTGGATCGCCTTGGCCTGCCCAGCCGCATCCGCGACGCTGACGGCGACCGCCCGCTGCCGCTTGGCTAAGCGGCGCGCAAAGTGGTGACCCCGGATGGATTCGAACCATCGACCTGCCGCTTAGGAGGCGGCCGCTCTATCCCCTGAGCTACGAGGCCCCAAACCGAAGGCCGCGCCCCTTCTTGCCGGGAAACGCGCGCCCGTGCAACCCGGGGCGTGTCACGTCGCAATGGGGTGGGGAGGAAAGGGGGAGTGAATTTTGGCCCACCACTCCCCCCAATAGTCCAGATCGTCGCGGATAGAGAGCTTGCAGGACGCGCTGGATTCGACCGGTCCGAAAACCGTTAGCGGTAACATAACGCTTCACGAGCCCTTGGACAAGGGCCGTGTTTGGCGCTAACAAGGGGAAACACATCCATTTTCAGGCGAAATTCCCTTGGCAACCGTTCCTCGCATCGATACCCGCCGCACCCTGACGCTTCGTGACGTCTCCGAGGCGTCGGGGGTCAGCGAAATGACTGTCAGCCGGGTCTTGCGCAACCGTGGCGATGTCTCAACCGCCACGCGCGACCGTGTTCTGAAGGCCGCCAAAACGCTGGGCTATGTGCCAAACAAGATCGCCGGCGGCCTTGCCTCGCAGCGCGTCAACCTTGTCGCGGTCATCATCCCGTCGCTGTCAAACATGGTGTTCCCCGAGGTTCTGACCGGCATCTCTGAAGTGCTGGAGGATACCGGGTTGCAGCCGGTTGTCGGCGTCACCAACTACTCGCCCGAACGCGAAGAAACCGTGTTGTATGAAATGCTGTCGTGGCGTCCCTCCGGCGTCATTCTGGCCGGGCTGGAACACACCGACGCCGCGCGCGCCATGATGGCAAACGCGGGTATCCCCATTGTCGAGATCATGGATGTGGATGGCGAGGCGGTGGATTCTGTCGTCGGCATCTCGCACCGCCGCGCTGGCATGGAAATGGCCAAGGCGATTGTCGCCGCAGGCTATCGCCGCATCGGCTTTGTCGGCACCATGATGCCGCACGACCACCGCGCCCGCAAACGGATGGAAGGCTTTGCCGAGGGCCTGGCACTTGCCGGTTTGCGGCTGGAGGACAGCGAGTTCTACTCCGGTGGCTCCGCGCTTCTGAAAGGCCGCGAGATGACCGAGGCGCTGCTTTCGCGCCGCCCAGACCTCGATTTCATCTATTATTCCAACGATATGATCGGCGCGGGCGGTTTGCTTTATTGCCTCGACAAGGGCATCGACGTCCCCAGCCGCCTCGGCCTAGCCGGGTTCAACGGCGTCGAGCTGCTGGATGGCTTGCCGGTCAAACTGGCCACCATGGACGCCTGCCGCCTTGAGGTGGGCCGCCGCGCCGCCGAGATCATCGCGGGCAAAGGCCCGACCGGCGCCACCCCCGGCCAGCGGATCGAGCTGACGCCGCGCCTTGAACCGGGCGAAACCATCCGCGCGCCGCGATGAACGACCACGCGACCCGCCCGGGCGAGGTCGCCCTGCCCGTCGATCCGGCCACTCGGCACGACGCCACGCTTGCCTTCATCGGTCGCCTGCGCTCTCCGTGGTCCAAGGGCGACTGCCCGCACAACCTGACCGAGGCGCGTGAACGCGGCGGCGCCTTTGCCGTCGAGATCGACACCCCCTATCGCGACGGTCTTATCGGCCTAGCCGTCGGCCAACCGGTGATCCTGCTCTACTGGATGGACCGCGCGCGCCGCGACCTGATCGTGCAGGCCCCGCGCCACAGCGATACTGTGCGCGGCTGCTTTTCTCTGCGCTCTCCGGTGCGGCCAAACCCCGTCTCGCTTGCCATCACGCGCATAACCGCCATTGACCTGACCCAAGGCCGCCTGACCGTCGAGGCGCTGGACGCCTATGACGGCACGCCGCTGATCGACATCAAACCGTTCATCGACCGCGTGGATCTGCCGCTTTAGGCGACCACGATGCCTGTGCCCCACTCCGCGCATCGCGCCGCCAGCGCCGCCGACACCGGCGCATCGCTAAAGAACGTATCGACCTCCGCCAGCGACCCGATCCGCACCGGCGCCGCGCGGGTGAACTTGGAATGATCCGCCACCAAAAACCGCCGCCGCGCCTGCCGCAAGATCGCCTGACTGACCCGCACCTCGCGAAAGTCGAAGTCGAGCAGGTCGCCGTCCTCGTCCATCGCCGAGGTGCCAATCACCGCGAAATCGACCTTGAAGTGGCTGACCATTTCCAACGTCATATCACCGACCAGCCCGGCATCCGCGCGCCTTAGCACGCCGCCCGCGACGATCACCTCGCAACTTGGATTCTGCACCAAGATATTGGCAACGTTCAGGTTATTGGTCACCACCATCAGGTTGCGATGCCCCAACAGCGCGCGCGCCACCGCCTCGGTCGTGGTGCCGATGTTGAGGAACAGCGACGCCTCATCCGGGATCGCCTCGGCACAAGCGCGCCCGATCCGCTCTTTCGCCTCCGCATGTAGCCCGCGCCGCTCCTCATAGCCGATATTCGCCACGCCAGAGGACAGCACCGCCCCGCCATAGACCCGCGTCAACTGCCCCGCATCGCACAGCTCGGTCAGATCGCGCCGGATCGTCTGCAAGGTCACGCCAAAATGCGCGGCCAGGCGTTCGACCACCACCTTCCCCTCGTCCCTCGCCAGCTTCAGGATCTCTGCATGTCGGAAATTTTGCGCCATCGGTCCACTCCTTCCCCCCTGAATAGCAAAGCCACGCCGCTTGGGAATAAAACTTTGCCTCTCGGCGCAAACATCTCATTTGTCCGCAACAAACTTGTTACAAACGAACGCAAGAATTGACGAAACGAACATGATCCCCCAAGGTCAAATCAAGCACTCAAGGAGCACCCCATGGACCCCGTCGATCTCTTTGTTATTGGCGGCGGCGTCAACGGCACCGGCATTGCGCGCGACGCGGCGGGGCGGGGGCTAAGCGTCACGCTGGCCGAAATGAATGACCTCGCCTCGGCGACCTCCTCGGCCTCGACCAAGCTGTTTCATGGCGGCCTGCGCTATCTGGAATACTACGAATTCCGTCTGGTGCGAGAGGCGCTGATCGAGCGCGAGACCCTGCTGCGCGCCATGCCGCATATCAGTTGGCCGATGCGCTTTGTGCTGCCACTTCACCGCGGGATGCGCCCGGCTTGGCTGATCCGCCTTGGCCTGTTCATCTATGACCACCTTGGCGGGCGCAAAATCCTGCCCGGCACGCGTAGCCTCAACCTTTCCCGTGACACCGCCGGGCGCGCGCTGAAACCGCAATACAAACGCGCCTTTGAATATTCCGATTGCTGGGTCGAGGATTCGCGCCTCGTCGTCCTCAACGCCCGCGACGCCGAGGCGCGCGGCGCACAAATCCTGACCCGCGCCCGTGTGCTGTCCGCGCGGCGCGAGGCCGACCTTTGGCACATAGAGGTCGCGCGCAACGGCGCCACCGAAACCCACATGGCGCGCGTTCTGGTCAACGCCGGCGGGCCCTGGGTCAGCGAGATCATCACCGGCACGCTCGGCATCAACTCCACCGAGGGCGTGCGCCTTGTGCGCGGCAGCCACATCGTCACCCACCGCCTGTTTGACCACGACCGCTGCTATTTCTTCCAAGGTGCCGACGGCCGCATCATCTTTGCGATTCCCTATGAGACCGACTTCACCCTGATCGGCACCACGGACAAGGACCACCACGGCAAACCCGGCGAGGTGATTTGCACCCCGGAAGAACAGGACTACCTCTGTGCCTTCGCCAGCGACTATTTCGCGCGGCCCGTCACACGCGATGACATCGTGTGGACCTATTCCGGCGTGCGCCCGCTTTATGACGACGGCGCGAAATCCGCCACGGCGGCCACGCGCGACTACGTCCTTTCGCTCGATCCCAACCCCGGCGCGCCGCTTTTGTCGGTGTTTGGCGGCAAGATCACCACGCACCGCCGCCTTGCCGAACACGCGCTGGAGAAACTCACCCCCTTCTTTCCGCAGACGAAACCGGCGTGGACAGCGGGCGTCGCCCTGCCCGGTGGCGATTTCCCCGTGACCGGTTTTGCCGCCCTGCTCGCCGACCTCGCGCGCGATTACCCCTTCCTCACGCCCTTCCATGCCCGCCGCCTTGCCCGCGCTTATGGCACCGAGGCTCGCGTGATCCTTGGCTCTGCCACCGAGCCTGCGCATCTGGGCCGTGATTTCGGCGCGACCCTGACCGAGGTTGAACTTCACTGGTTGATGCGTATGGAATATGCCCGCAGCGCCGCCGACGTGGTCTGGCGTCGCTCCAAACTCGGCCTGCGCCTGAGCGCCGATCAGATCACCGCGCTGGACGACTGGATGAAGAAACAAGAGATATGACGCACATCCTTGCCATCGACCAAGGCACCACCTCGTCCCGCGCCATCCTGTTCGACGAGGCTATGCAGGTCACCGCCAGCGCCCAGCAGGAATTTCCCCAGCATTTCCCGCGCTCTGGCTGGGTTGAACACGACCCCGCCGACCTGTGGTCCTCCACCACCTCCGTGATCCGCGCCGTTCTCGCCAAGGCGGGCCTCACCGCGAAAGACATTGCCGCCATCGGCATCACCAACCAACGCGAAACCACGCTTTTGTGGGACCGCGAAACGGGCGAGCCGCTGCACAATGCCATCGTCTGGCAAGACCGCCGCACCGCCGACACCTGCGAAGCGCTGCGGGCGGCGGGGCACGAGCCGATGATCCGCGCCCGCACCGGCCTGCTGCTTGACCCCTATTTCTCCGGCACCAAACTCGCGTGGCTGCTTGACCATGTGGACGGCGCGCGGGCACGGGCCGAGGCCGGCAAGCTCGCCTTTGGCACCGTTGACAGCTACCTGATCTGGAAACTGACCGAGGGCCGCGCGCATCTGACCGACGCCACCAACGCCGCGCGCACCCTGCTTTACTCGATCCGCGACGGCCGCTGGGACCCCGAGATCTGCGCCCTTCTCAACATCCCGCGCTCCCTCCTCCCCGAGGTGCGCGATTGCGCCGCCGACTTCGGCACCACCACGCTGTTCGGCGGGTCCATCCCGATCCTTGGCGTCGCGGGCGACCAGCAAGCCGCCACCATCGGTCAGGCCTGCTTTGCCCCCGGCATGGTGAAATCGACCTATGGCACCGGCTGTTTCGCCCTCGCCAACACCGGCGACCAGCTGGTGCTAAGCCAGAACCGCCTGCTGACCACCATCGCCTATCAACTCGACGGCACCCCCACCTACGCGCTGGAAGGCTCGATCTTCATCGCGGGCGCTGTGGTGCAATGGCTGCGCGACGGGCTAAAGATCATCGCCTCCGCCGAGGAGACCGGCCCGATGGCCGAGGCCTCTGACCCGCATCAAAACGTCATCCTCGTGCCTGCCTTCACCGGCCTTGGCGCGCCCTATTGGGACGCCCACGCCCGCGGCGCGATCTATGGCCTGACCCGCGCCACCGGCCCGGCGGAAATCGCCCGCGCGGCACTGGAAAGCGTCGGCTTCCAGACCCGCGACCTGATCGAGGCGATCCGCGCCGACAGCGCCGCCGCGGGGCTCGCCCTCACCCCGCAAACCCTGCGCGTCGATGGCGGCATGACCGCCTCTGACTGGACGATGCAATTCCTCGCCGACATCCTCGGCGCTCCGGTTGACCGCCCCAAGCTGCGCGAAACCACCGCGCTTGGCGCCGCATGGCTTGCCGGTCATCGCGCCGGTCTCTACCCTGACGCCGCAGGTTTCAGCGCCAACTGGGCACTCGACCGCCGCTTTACCCCGAAAATGCCGCGCGAAGAGGCTGACAGCCGCTATGCGCTCTGGCAGGATGCGGTCCGCCGCACTCTGACCCCGGCGTAAACCGAAAGCGCTTGATGAAATCCCTCCTGCCCTTCGCAACGGCCCTCGCCCTTGCAACCGCCGCCCATTCCGCCGATCAGACCGTTGGCGGGCTGACCTTCGTGCATCCCCACGCCGCCGCCACCCGGCCCGCGCAACTGTCCGATGCGGGCTACCTCACCATCCGCAATACCGGCGACCAGCCCGATGTCCTGACCGGAATCTCGGCGCCCTTCGCCGACGCCCAACTGCATGTCACCAAGGTTGACGCCAACGGCATCTCTACCATGGCCCCGGTCGCGAGCTTAGAGGTCCCCGCCCACGGCGCGGTAGAGATGAAGCCGGGCGGCTATCACATCATGATGATGGGCCTGAGCCGCGTGCTGGAGCCGGGCACGATGGTCCCGCTTACGCTCACCTTTAAAAACGCGGGCAAGGTCACCGTCCCCTTCAGGATCGACGGCGGCGCGGCGGGCGCGATGAAGATGGATATGAAGGCGCCCAGCAACTGACGCGCAAATGAAAACGGGCGCCACCAATCCGGCAGCGCCCGCCCTCATCGCAAATAGCTCTCAGACGTCGGCGCGGAATACCTGACGCTGACGGCCCAGCCCCTCGACCTCCAACTCGACCACGTCGCCCGCCCGCAAATAGACCTGCGGCTTCATGCCCATCCCAACCCCCGGAGGTGTTCCGGTCGTGATGACATCGCCCGGCTCCAGCGTCATGAACTGGCTCAGGTAGCTGACCAGATGCGCCACCCCGAAAATCATCGTCTGCGTGCTGCCGTTCTGCCGCGTCACCCCGTTGACCGACAGCATCAGCTTCAGGTTCTGCGGGTCCGCCACCTCGTCCCGCGTCACCAGCCACGGCCCGATCGGCCCAAAGGTGTCGCAGCTTTTGCCCTTGGTCCACTGGCCGCCACGCTCGGTCTGAAACGCCCGCTCTGACACGTCGTTCACCACGCAATAGCCCGCGACATGCGCCATCGCATCCGCCTCGCTGACATACTTGGCCCGCGCGCCGATCACGACGCCCAGCTCAACTTCCCAATCGGTCTTTTCCGACCCGCGCGGGATCAGCACATCATCGTTCGGCCCGCAAATCGCACTGGTCGCCTTCATGAACAGGATCGGCTCTTTCGGAATCGGCGCGCCGGTCTCGGCGGCGTGGTCCGCATAGTTCAGCCCGATGCACAGGAACTTGCCCACGCGCCCGACGCAGGGCCCGATCCGCGCATCTTCCGCCACCAGCGGCAGCGTCATCGGGTCCACCGCCGCAATGCGCGCCAGCCCCTCGGGCGTCAGCACCTCCCCCGCGATGTCGTCCACCACGCCGATCAGGTCACGCACCCGCCCCTCGGCATCGACGATCCCCGGCTTTTCGGCCCCAACCGGCCCGTGACGTAGCAGTTTCATCGCGCATCTCCTCCGACTTCAACGTTGCGCGGCAAGACTTGCCCCCCGCGCCGACCCCCGTCAAGGCGTCACGACCCCTTCGTCGGCGTCTGCCGCGAGGCAAGCTGCCCCAACCGCACATGCCGGATCGCCTCAACCAGTACCGCAACCAACAGCCCCATGTTCAGCAGCCCATTCGCGGCCGCCATCCCGGCCAGCAGCCGCCATTTCAGCGGCAGCAGCACATCGCCAAACCCCAGCGTGGTGTAGGTGACCAGCGAGAAGTAAACCGCCTCTTCCAGATTCTGAAACAGCCCCATTGCGTCAAATGCCAGCGCCCAGACCCAGACCCCCGCGGTGACCAGCCACAGGCTCCACAAGGCCGCGATGATCAGCGCCAGCATCAGCTTGGGCGAGTGCGGCGCGCGCATGAACCACGGGCTGACCCGCACCAACAGTGTCTCCATCGCCCAGAAGCTGAGGCCGGCGATCAGGATGTTGATCAGCATCAGGCAAGAGCCCATAAATATCTCGACAAACATCGCCTCTCCTCATGCAGCGGGGGCGCTGCACGGAATACATATGAAATACATACGATTGCTGCATAGCCTTCCCGCAGTTTTTTTCCACATCTGGACTCCGCCCGCGTCAGCCCCTATCTCGGTCGGATCATGGCCGAGAAATCTGACCCCAATTCAAAAATGATCGCCGAAAACCGCCGCGCGCGGTTTGACTACGCCATCGAAAGCGATGTCGAGGCGGGCATCATTCTGCTTGGGTCAGAGGTGAAATCGCTGCGCCAAGGCGGCTCTAACATTGCCGAAAGCTATGCCTCGGTCGAGGGCGGAGAGTTGTGGCTTATCAACAGCTACATCGCGCCATATGTGCGCGCCAAGACCTTCGGCCACGAAGAACGGCGTCGGCGTAAACTATTGGTTTCCCGCAAGGAATTGGCGCGGCTCTGGTCGGCGACGGCACGCGAAGGCATGACCATCGTGCCGATGAAGCTCTATTTCAACGAGCGTGGCATCGTGAAGCTGAAGCTGGGCGTCGCCAAGGGCAAGAAACTGGCCGACAAACGCGCCACCGATGCCAAGCGCGACTGGGATCGCCAGAAAAGCCGTCTGCTGAAGCAGAACCGCGCTTAATCTTGCTGTTTTTTCAGGGACTTGCGCCCTAGCCCAGCCGCTCCGGCACGGACCAGCCGCGCAACAGTTCCGCCGCTTCCATCGGCCGTTTGCCCTCTCGCTGGGCCAGCGTGATCTCAACCGCCCCGCTCCCGCAAGCAACCCGGAACCCGCCCAAAACCGTCCCCGGCGCAGCCGATCCCTCAACCAGCCGACAGCGCAATAGCTTGACCCTTTCGCCCCCCACCGCCACCCAAGCGCCAGGAAACGGCGACAGCCCACGGATCAGACGATCAACCTCAACAGCGGGCTTGCTGAAATCAACCTGCGCCTCCGCCTTGTTGATCTTGGCGGCGTAAGTCACCCCATCCGCCGCCTGAGGGATCGCAACACGCCCCTCAAGCCCTTCCAGCGCCTCAATAATTGCCGCCGCCCCCATCGCGGACAGCCGGTCATGCAGATCCGCCGTCGTCTCCTCCGCGCCAATCGCCGTCGCCTTGCGCAGCAGCACCGGGCCGGTATCCAGCCCCGCCTCCATCCGCATGATGCAGACGCCGGTCTCGGCATCCCCCGCCATGATCGCCCGATGAATCGGCGCCGCCCCACGCCAGCGCGGCAACAGCGAGGCATGGATATTCAGGCACCCTTGGGTCGGCGCATCCAGCACCGCCTGCGGCAGGATCAGCCCATAGGCCACCACCACGGCCACATCGGCGCCGAGGCCGGCGAACTCCGCCTGCGCCTCTGCGGTCTTGAGGCTAACCGGGTGCCGCACCGGCAAGCCCAGCACCTCTGCCCGCGCCTGCACCGGCGAGGGGCGATCCTTTTTCCCCCGCCCGGCAGGCCGGGGCGGCTGGCAATAAACGCAAACAACCTCGTGGCCCGCATGCAGTGCGTCCAGCACCGGCACCGAAAAATCCGGCGTGCCCATGAAGATCACCTTCATCGCCGCGCCGCCTTTTCCGCCTTTGACAACAGCATCTTACGCTTCAACCCTGACAGCCGGTCGAAATACATCTTGCCGTTCAGATGGTCGATCTGATGCTGCACGCTGGTCGCCCAGAGGCCAACAAAGTCCCGCTCTTCCACCGCGCCCGCCGCGTTCAGAAACCGCACCGTCACCGCCCGTGGGCGCGAGATCACGGCCGAAACGCCGGGTAAATTCGGGCTCGCCTCCTCATGCTCGCGGAACTGGCCAGAGGCGTGCAGAACCTCGGGGTTCGCCATCAGCACCGCCTGCCCCCGCGCGTCAGAACAATCGACCACGGCAAGCCGCTGCATCACGCCGATCTGCGGCCCGGCCAGCCCATACCCCGGCATGGCGTCCATCGTCTCGACCATATCGGCCCAGATCGCGCGGATTTCATCGGTCACTGCCTCAACCGGCGCCGCGACCGTCTTCAAGCGCTTGTCGGGAAAGGGAATAAACGGGCGGATAGTCATGCGTGCTCCAGTCCGGCGGGCGCTAGGCAGGTCGGTCGCGCCAGATCGCTCACTCGCGCGCCCGTTCGCGTTTCAGCTTTTCCATCCGGCGCGTAATCATCTGGCGCCGCAGCGGTTTTAGGTAGTCGATGAACAGCTTGCCGTCCAAATGGTCGATCTCGTGCTGCACGCAGGTCGCCCACAGGCCATTGAACTCTTCCTCGACCTCGCGCCCGTCAAGCCCGGTCCAGCGCACGCGCACTTCGGCGGGGCGTTCGACGTCGGCATACTGCTCGGGGATCGACAGGCAGCCTTCCTCGTAGGTGCTGCGCGCCTCAGAGGACCAGGTGATCACCGGGTTGAACAGCACCATCGGACGCGGCGCGGTTTCGGGATCCTTGATGCAATCCATGACCAGCACACGCTTCATCACCGCCACCTGCGGCGCGGCAAGGCCAATGCCGGGCGCGTCATACATCGTCTCCAGCATATCCTCGGCCAGCTTGCCAAGTTCAGGAGAAATTGCCGACACGGGATCGCACAGCTTTTTCAGCCGCGGGTCGGGGTGAATTAGGATCGGTCTGATGCTCATGCGCACGGATTTAGGCGATGATCGCGCCTCGTGCAACGGGGCAGGGCAAGATGCAGCAAACGGCGGATTTAGCGCGCGCCCGCCGACGGACGCAAAATCGCAATAACTTCCCGCCAATCCCACAAAATTAGGTAGGATATTCCATGTTATAACTGTTTACCAGCACAATGTTCCATCATATTACTGATTACAGGAACAAACATGCCGCACGCTGTCTTTGGGCGATTTTCTATCCAGCCTTGCCCCCGGCACCGTCTTGGCTAACCTGCGAAAAAAGGGACTGTCCATGAATTTTGACGAGATCATAGATCGCCGCGGCACCCATTGTTCAAAATGGGACATGATGGAAAAGAACTACGGCGTTCCGGCGGCCACCGGCATCTCGATGTGGGTTGCCGACATGGACTTTCGCCCACCAGCCTGCGTTTCGGCGGCGGTGCAGGGCATGGCCGACCACGGCATCTTTGGCTATTTCGGGGACGACCGCGATTACCTTGCGGCAATCCGTTGGTGGATGGCGAACCGCCACGGCTGGGATGTCGCGCCAGAGGCCATCTTCACCACGCATGGGCTGGTCAACGGCACCGCGATGTGTGTCGAGACGTTTACCAAGCCGGGCGACGGCGTGGTGCTGTTCACCCCGGTTTACCATGCCTTCGCCCGCGTCATCAAAGCGGCGGGGCGCGAGGTGGTGGAGTGTCAGCTGGTCAACAACGCTGGCCGTTACCAGATGGATTTCGCGGCCTATGACGCCAAGATGACCGGGAACGAGCGGATGGTGATCCTCTGCTCGCCGCACAACCCCGGCGGTCGGGTCTGGACGCTTGACGAGTTGACGCAGGTCGCGGCCTTTGCCGAACGGCATAACCTCATCCTCGTCTCTGACGAGATTCATCATGATCTGGTCTATCCGGGGGCCAAACATACCGTGATGGCCAAGGCTGCACCGCAGATCCTTGACCGGCTGGTGATGATGACCTCCACCACCAAGACCTTCAACATCGCGGGCACCCATTCGGGCAATGTCATCATCCCTGACCCGGCCTTGCGGGCAAAATTTGCCACCAAGATGATGGCCTTCGGCATCTCGGCAAACTCGTTCGGGATGGTGATGGCGACGGCGGCCTATTCCCCCGAGGGCGCCGCGTGGGTGGACGCGTTGACCACCTATCTGGATGGCAATCGCAAGATATTTGATGCTGCGGTGGCAAAAATCCCCGGCCTCTCCTCGATGCCGCTGGAGGCGACCTATCTGGCTTGGGTCGATTTTTCCGGCACCGGCATGGAAACCGCCGATTTTACTGATCGCGTGATGAAGCAGGCGCAGATTGCGGTGAACTATGGCCACACCTTCGGCACGGGTGGAGAGAGCTTTTTGCGCTTCAACCTTGCCACGCCACGGGCGCGGGTTATCGAGGCGACCGAACGGCTGATCGGCGCGTTTTCCGACCTGCAATAAGCTTCGTTTCAACATGGGCGTCGCGGGGGGAGGCCCCCGCGATCATGTGCGCGGCAACAGACCGATCGGCGCGCCCTCCTCTGGCGCGAAGTCGCGGGGCGGTTGGTCAACGGCAAGGCGCGACCACTTATAGTCGCAAACCACTTCGCCATCCGCCTCTGCCGAGGCGACGATCAGACATTGCAGGATATGCCGCGAGCCGTCGAACACATCGACCAACCCACGCAAATGCGGAGCGGTTGCGGCATCTAGCGCAAAGCCGGTTTCCCAAAAGCGCAGGATGGGATGGACCGAGTCGCCAACCTGAACGCGCAGGCGCGACCGCTTCTTCAGCCGGCCATTCTGCGCCATCGCCAAACCGTCGCGCACATCCTTTGGCAAGTGTTCCAACATCGCCTGCTCCTCCTCATCGCCTAAGTCTGCGCCAGAAAACGTTAAAATCAAGACAACCGGGTGATAGTTGCAGCAAAGTCGCATCGCGTGGCCAAAATGTTACGCGCGTTTCTGTGCGCTGACGCAGGGGGCCCGCGCCGTTTGGTGCGTGGTTTGGCGGTCGGCTTCGCGCTAAGGTCCGGCACGCAAATGGAGGGCCGCATGGGACAGTTGGTAAATGGCGCTTGGAGCGACGATTGGTATGACACCAAGTCGCAAGGCGGAGCCTTTGTGCGCCCCGCGACGCGCTTCCATAACTGGATCACGCGCGATGGTCGCCCCGGCCCCTCGGGCGAGGGTGGCTTTCCGGCAGAGGCCGGGCGCTACCACCTCTATGTCTCGCATGCCTGCCCTTGGGCGCATCGCACCATGATCTTCCGTGCGCTGAAGGGGCTGGAGCCGCTGATCGACGTCTCTGTCGTGCATCCGGATATGCTGAGCGACGGCTGGACCTTCGCCACCGACTTTCCCGGCGCAACCGGCGATCGGCTGTTCGGCCTGCCCTTTCTGCGCGACATCTATACCCGCGCCGTGGCCGACATTACCACCCGCGTCACGGTTCCGGTGCTTTGGGACAAGGTCCGCGGCACCGTCGTGTCCAACGAATCCTCTGAAATCATCCGTATGTTCAACTCTGCCTTCGATGGCCTGACCGGCAATACTGCCGATTTTTGGCCCGCCGATCTGCGCGCCGAGATTGATACGGTGAATACCCGCATCTATGGCGGCCTGAACAACGGTGTTTATCGCGCCGGCTTTGCCACCACGCAGGCGGCCTATGACACGGCAGTTGCGGGTGTCTTTGACACGCTGGACTGGTTAGAGACGCGGCTGGCCGAAAAACGCTACCTGCTGGGCAATCGCGTGACAGAGGCCGACTGGCGGCTGTTCACGACGCTGGTGCGCTTCGATCTTGTCTATCACTTGCATTTCAAATGCAACCGTCGGCGCCTGATCGACTATCGCAATCTGTGGGCCTACACGCGAGAGCTTTACCAGATGCCGGGTGTGGCGGGAACCGTGCATGGCCCCCACTTCGTGCGTCACTATCACTATAGCCACGACGGCATAAACCCGCACCGGATCATTCCGATCAACCCGGTGCTGGACTTCATGCAACCGCACGGCCGGGGTTAACCCCGGCCCCTTGAGGTTAGTTAATCAGGCCAGCATAACGCATCGCCGCGTCCATGCGCGCCTTGACGCCATCGGTCAGACCGACCAGCGGCAGGCGCACCTCGTCTGAACACATGCCAAGCTTCGCCATGCCATATTTCGCGCCAACAAGGCCGGGTTCGAGGAAAATCGCGATGTGAAGCGGCATCAGGCGGTCCTGCAACTCCAGCGCTTTGACGTAGTCGCCAGCCAGCGTTGCCGCCTGAAACTCGGCGCAAAGGCGCGGCGCGACGTTTGCGGTGACCGAGATGCAGCCGACGCCGCCATGCGCGTTGAAGCCAAGCGCGGTGCCGTCCTCGCCCGAAAGTTGGATGAAATCCTTGCCGCAGGTGATGCGCTGCTTTGGCACGCGGCTCAGATCGCCGGTGGCATCTTTCACCCCGATGATGCGCGGCAGCTTTGCCAGCTCTCCCATCGTTTCCGGCGACATATCCACGACCGAGCGGCCGGGGATGTTGTAGATGATGATCGGCAAGCCGCAGGCATCATGCACTGCGCGGAAATGCGCAATCAGGCCCGCCTGCGTCGGCTTGTTGTAATAGGGCGTCACAACCAGCACCGCATCGGCGCCTGCCTTTTCGGCGTGCTGGGCAAGGCTGACCGCCTCGGCGGTGTTGTTAGAGCCTGCACCGGCGATAACCGGAATACGGCCAGCCGCGGCCCTCACAACCTCTTCCACCACGCGGCGATGCTCTTCATGGCTTAGCGTCGGGCTTTCGCCGGTAGTGCCAACGGGAACCAGGCCGTTCGAGCCTTCGGCAATATGCCACTCGACCAGCTTTTTAAGCGTGTCGATATCCAGGGCGCCGTTCTTGAACGGCGTCACCAGGGCTGGAAAGGACCCTTTGAACATGACACGTTTCTCCTTATTCATGGGGCGCCCACCTTTGGTCGAGTCGCCCGGCTGCAAACCAGCGGACCCTATCTGCGGATTAGGCGATTGCCAAGTTTGTGTGTTGCGATCAGGGGCGCGTCGGTTAGACTCCTGCGTACCCCCAACAGAAAGCAGGCCGCTTGTATCGCTCTATCGTTGCCGCCCTCACCGTTCTGATGCTGGCCGCACCGACTGGCGCCCAGACGGCTGACCCAGAGGTGGCCGCCATGACCGAGGCGCTGCAACTGGTGGATCAGCAGAACTGGGACGCAGCCGAGGCCTCGGCCCGCCCTGCCGGACAGCTTGGCATCGACATCGTGGAATGGAGCCGCCTGCGCGCGGGCGACGGGCAGTTTGCTGACTACATCTCATTCCAGCAGCGCCATCCTGATTGGCCCGGCATGGCCTATCTGCAGATCAAGGGCGAGGGCACGATTACCGCCGACACGCCGCCGGATCAGGTGATTGCCTATTTCGCGAAACAAGATCCGCGCACGGCACCGGGCTCATTGGCCCTGCAAGCCGCCCTTCAGGCCAAGGGGCGTACCAAGGATGCGCAGGCAGAGGCCGTCCGCGCCTGGCTCTCGCTGACCTATAGCGCGGCGGATCAGGCCACGCAGCTTGCCGCCTTTCCCACCGCATTGAACCCGCTTAACGATCGGCGGCTCAACACACTGCTGTGGCGCGGGCAATTGGCCAGTGCGGCGCAGATGCTCCCCCTCGCCTCGATCGACACGCAGGCGCTGGCACGCGCGCGCATTGCCTTGCAGGCTGGCGCCAAGGGCGTTGACGGCATTGTCGCTGCCGTCCCAAAGGCACTGACGAATGACGCGGGCCTTGCCCATGATCGCTTTGTGTTTCGCTTTAACCACGGCAACTACGATGGAGCCGCGGCCCTTATTCTGGAACGCTCGACATCGGCCAATGCTTTGGGCGATCCGGCGGCTTGGGCGAACATGCGCGCACGGCTGGCGCGGCACGATATGGTTGGCGGCGATGCGACGCGGGCCTACCGCATCGCTACGAACGACTATCTGACCTCTGGCGCGGATTTCGCCGATCTGGAGTTTCTGGCTGGCTACATTGCCCTGCAAAAGCTGCACGACCCCAAAACCGCGCTTCGGCATTTCCGCAACCTTAGCAAAGGCGTGACCACCGCGATCAGCCTGTCGCGCGCCGCCTATTGGGAGGGTCGCGCCAACGACGCTGCGGGCGACACCGCCGCCGCGCGCAAGGCCTATGCCGATGGGGCGCAATTCCAAACCGCGTTTTACGGATTGCTTTGTGCAGAAAAGCTTGGCCAGCCGCTTGACGCAAAACTGCTGGGCGGCGAGCCGTTGCCAGAGTGGCGCCGCGCCGCCTTTCTGAACAGCTCCGTCTTGCAAGCGGCACTATTGTTGCGGAAATCCGGCGACACCCGGCACGCAAAGTGGTTCTTTCTGCGCGTGGCAGATGGGCTGGATGGCACGGGCCTAAGCGAACTCGCCAGCATGGCCGCCGATCTGAACGCGCCCAACATCGGCCTGCTCGTCGCCAAGCGGGCAGCAGATCATGGTATCATCCTGCCCCGCGCCTATTTCCCGCTGACCAGCCTTGCCAACGCCAAGCTGCCCGTGTCCAACGATCTCGCCCTGGCAATCGCCCGCCGGGAAAGTGAGTTTGACGAGACGGTCATCAGCCCCGCCGGTGCGCGCGGCCTGATGCAGGTGATGCCCGCCACGGCAAAGCGGATGTCGGATGCCGCAGGTCTGCCCTATGACGAGGCGAAGCTGACGAAGGACGGCGTGTATAACGCCACGCTGGGCAGCGCGTATCTGGCCAAGCTGATCGACCAATTCGGCCCGGCGCTGACGCTCGTCGCCTCTGGCTATAACGCCGGGCCCAACCGCGCGGTGGCGTGGATCAACCAGTTGGGCGACCCGAGAACCCCCGCTGTGGACCCGATCGACTGGATCGAAGCGGTGCCGTTTGCCGAAACCCGCGACTACATCATGCGCGTCTCGGAAAGCTACGAGGTTTACCGCAGCAAACTGGCGGGAAAATCGCTGCCGATCCGGCTTACGGCTGAATTGAAGGGTCAGTGACCACCGGCACATGCTTCACCCGCGCGCGCCACAGGGTGAACAGGCCCGCGCTTACCACCACCACCGCGCCGATCACCGTGTTCAGGTGCAGTGCATCGCCAAAGATCGTCATGCCCAGGATGGTGGCAAAGATCAGTTGCAGGAAGGCGAACGGCTGAATCGCGCTCGCCTCCGCTACTTCAAAGGCGCGGATCAACAGCCAGTGCCCCGATACCGCAGTGCAGCACAAAAGCGCCATCAGGAACCAGTCCAGCCCGCTCATCGGTTGCCAGAACCAGACACCCACCGCCGTCATCGCCACCGCGCCCGAGACGCCGGTCCAGAAGAAACTGACCGCCGCCGCATCCTTGCGCGCCACATAGCGCGTCAACAACCCGTAAAGCGCGAACATAAAGGCCGACAGCAGCGGCAGTAGCGCCCAGGGCGAAAAGACCGTCACGCCAGGCTCCAGGATGATCAGCACCCCGACAAACCCGATGCCGATCGCCGTCCACCGCCGCCAACCGACTGTTTCACCCAACACCGGGCCAGACAGGGCCGCGACCAGCAGGGGGTAGGAGGTGAAAACCGAATGGGTCTCCACCAGCCCAAGCTTGGTGAAGGCGATCACCATGATGACGACCTCGGCGGCCAGCAACAATCCGCGGAAAATCTGCACGCCGGGCTGCTTGGTTGCCACCGCGCGCCGCAAGCCGCCCTTGCCACGCGCTGACATCGCCACCACGAAGGCCGCGAAGAACCAGTAGCGGATCATCACCACCATATAGACGTTGTAGGTGCCGCCAAGATGCCGCGACAGCGCGTCTTGCAGCGCAAAGATCACCGTAACCGCGATCATCAGAAGGATGCCAAGGCGGGTGTTCTGTTCGGTCATCTGATGTCCAGCCAGCCTGCGGTCATATGTCGTTTGTGACCATGACCCTGGCGCCGCTCTACCTGAAATCCTGCCGCCTGCAACCCTCTGCGCACGAAACCCGCTGCCGTGTAGGTGGCAAACGTGCCGCCGGGCGCGGTATGGGCCGCAACCTCTGCAATCAGCGCCTCTGACCACAGCTCTGGGTTCTTTGCGGGCGAGAAGCCGTCGAGGAACCACGCATCGGCGCGGCCCTGCCAGCGCGGCACCATCTGCCGCGCGTCGCCGATCACCACCTCAACCACCATCCCCGACAGGTCAAACTGCCGCTTGCCCGCTGACCACGCCGCCAGAAACGGCGCCGCCACCGCCTCTGCCTCGGGAAACGCCGCCAACGCGCGCGCAATATCCGTGGCCGCCATCGGGAACGCCTCAAAGCTGGTGTAACGGAGCGGCGCCACTCCTCCCGAATGCTGCCACGCAATAAGGGTGGCGAGCATGTTCAGCCCGGTGCCAAAGCCCAGCTCTGCGATGTGAAAGCCGGGCGCAAACCGCTCCGGCAGACCATTTCCCGTCAGAAACACATGGCGCGTTTCGGCAAGCCCATCGGCAATCGAGAAATAGGGGTCGTCGAACCGCGTCGAGACGGGGATCCCCCCGTCGCGCCAATCAAGTTCTGCCTGCTGGTCGGTTGCGCTCATATGCCCTAAACCCCGGATCGGCGCGACACTGACGAAGGGCGGGCGAAATGGCAACGGCGGACGTGACGGTAATGGGCGGCGGTATCTTCGGACTGGCCGTGGCTCATACCTGTGCCACGCGCGGCGCACGCGTGCGGCTGATCGAGGCCCGCGCCATCGGTGCTGGGTCAAGCGGTGGTCTGGTCGGCGCGCTTGCCCCCCATGTGCCGGAAAACTGGAACGACAAGAAACAGTTTCAGCTGGAAAGCCTTTTGATGTCAGAACCCTACTGGCGCGAGATCGAGGCGGCGACCGGCCTTTCCACCGGCTACGCTCGCCTTGGCCGCTTGCAACCGCTGAACGACGATCGCGCGGTGGACTTGGCGCAAGCGCGCGCCGGAACGGCCACCGAAATATGGGGAACGCGGGCCGAGTGGCGGGTCGAGCCGATCACCACCCAGCCAAACTGGGCGCCCGCCTCCGCGACCGGCCTGATGATCCGCGACACGCTCAGCGCGCGGATGCACCCGCGCCTGGCCGCTGCCGCCTTGGCCGCGGCGCTGCGGGCCTTGGGTGGCGACATCGTGCTGGGCGAAGGCGAGGCGCAAGGGGTCGTGGTTTGGGCCACTGGTCACGCCGGACTTGTCGATCTTTCTGCGGCGCTGGGGCGCAATGTCGGCAATGGCGTCAAGGGTCAGTCGCTGACGCTGCAACACGACGCGCGCGATCTGCCGCAGCTTTTTGTGGACGGGTTGCACATCGTGCCCCATGCCGATGGCACCGTCGCCATCGGCTCCACCAGCGAGCGCGCGTTCGACGCCCCCGACACCACCGACGCGCAGCTTGACGCCCTGCACGGGCGCGCCATCGCGGCCTGCCCCACCCTAACCGGCGCGCCTGTGGTGGAGCGTTGGGCCGGCGTCCGCCCCCGCGCCGCGACGCGTGCGCCAATGCTGGGGCCGTGGCCCGACAAGCCGGGTCATTTCATTGCCAACGGCGGTTTTAAAATCGGCTTTGGCATCGCCCCGAAGGTTGGCGAGGTGATGACGGACCTTATCCTTGAAGGGCGCGACACGATCCCTGCCGGGTTCCGCGTCGAGGCAAGCCTTTGATCGGGCAAGCCCTCAACCCAGCCGTTTAATCGCGTCTTTCATGCGGAAAGCGGGCTCGCCCGCCCGCGTCCACAGCAACCGGCCTTGCCACAGGGCAAAGATCATCGCGGCGCTGTCATGCTTTTTGGCCGGGTTCCCCGACAGCCGCGTCGCAAGCGCGGTTTCCACCTGCGTGCGCCACGCCTCTGCCCGCGCGCGCAAGTCGGCATCGCGCATATTGGCGGCCAGCACTGCAATCTCGGCCTCCTGATCGTTACCGATCAGCTTCAGCAGCACCGCCACACCCTTCGCCGCCAGCGGCGCCTCGGTTTCCGCCGCCGCCGTCTGCGCGGTCAGCCGATCCCAACCGTCCAATAGCGCGACCTGCACCATGCCATCCCGTGTGCCGAACCGTTGCGCCAGAGTAGAGGCGGCAAGGCCCGTCGCCTGTGCGACAGAGGCGAACGACACCGCCTTTTCCCCGCCCTCCGCCAACAAGACGCGAAGGCGGGCATGGATCGCTTCATCCGGAATGGTGCGAGCGCGTGACATGGCTCGACTGTAGGCGAACATTAATTCCTGTAAACCCGCGAAAGGGCCGCAGGCCAGCGATTGCCTCACATCAGGCGGATTTCGGCTTGAACGGCGCCATCCCGGCGCGCGCAAGCTCATCAGCACGCTCGTTTTCCGCGTGGCCCGCGTGGCCCTTGATCCATTGCCACTTCACCTGATGCACCGCCTGTGCCGCATCCAGACGGCGCCAAAGATCCTCATTCTTCACCGGCTTGTTGGTGGAGGTCTTCCAACCCTTGCGCTTCCAGCCGAACATCCATTCGGTAATGCCGTTCTTCACATAGGCACTGTCGGTGACGATGGTGATCTCGGACGCCCGCGCCAAGGCTTCCAGCGCGGAAATCGCGGCCATCAACTCCATCCGGTTATTCGTGGTCAAGGCCTCACCACCGGACAGGGCGCGCTCTTTCACCACCGCCCCGCCATCGCGGGCAAGCATCAAGACGCCCCAGCCTCCGGGGCCGGGATTGCCACTGCAGGCACCGTCGGTATAGGCGAAAAGCTCTGGCATCTGGTCCTCCGTCGCGCGGTCTTAGGGCGCGCGCCCGGGGGCGTCAATCGCGGGCGGGCTCAGGCCGGTTCGCGCAGGATGCGCGGCACCTTGAACTCGACGTCCTCACGCGCGGATTCCACCAGCTCCAGTGTCACGTCATACCGCGCGCGGAAAGCATCGACCACCTCCGACACCAATTCCTCGGGCGCCGAGGCACCAGCGGTCACCCCAACCGCGCGCACCCCGTCCAACGAGCGCCAGTCGATATCGGCTGCACGTTGCACCAGCATCGAATGGCGGCACCCCGCCGCGCGACCAACCTCGACCAAGCGGCTGGAGTTCGACGAATTCGGCGCGCCGATCACCAAAAGCGCGTCAATTCGCCCGGCAATCTCTTTCACCGCCGCCTGCCGGTTGGTCGTGGCGTAGCAGATGTCCTCTTTATGCGGCCCCACAATGCCCGGAAACCGTGCCTGCAACGCCGCAACAATATCCGCCGTGTCATCGACCGATAGCGTGGTCTGGGTGATAAAGGCCAACTTGCCCGGATCGCGCACCACAAGCCCGGCGACGTCGGTGGGCTTTTCAACCAGCAAAACCTCGCCGTCAGGCAATTGCCCCATCGTGCCGATGGTCTCCGGGTGTCCGGCATGGCCAATCATCACCATCTGAAGGCCCGCCTCGTGATGACGTTCCGCCTCGATATGCACCTTGGAGACCAGCGGGCAGGTCGCATCCACGAAAAGCATGTTGCGCGCCTGCGCCGCCTCCGGCACCGATTTCGGCACACCATGCGCCGAAAAGATCACCGGGCGGTCCAGCGGGCAATCGTCCAGCTCTTCCACGAACACCGCGCCCAGCGCGCGCAACCCGTCCACCACATATTTGTTATGCACGATTTCATGGCGCACATAGACCGGCGCACCCCATTTCGCGATCGCCATCTCTACGATCTTGATGGCGCGGTCCACGCCTGCGCAAAAACCGCGCGGCGCGGCTAGGTAAAGGGTGAGGGAAGGTTTGCTCATATCTGGGTCCGCCGAGGTCTCTGGATCAAGCCAGAGGTAAGGCGACCGGGGCGATAGGTCCAGCCCATGTGCTGACCCGGACCGATTTGGCCCGGATCAGCCTCGCTTGATTGGCCGACAGGGGCTCAGTTCCCCTCGGCCACTATCTCATCCCGTTCAACGCGCGGCTCGCGCGGGGGGCGCCCGATCACGTCGCGCAACTCGTCCAGTTCGATGAAGTTGTCGGCCTGACGGCGCAGTTCATCGGCGATCATCGGCGGTTGGCTACGGATCGTTGATACCACAGACACGCGAACGCCTTGACGCTGCAGGCTTTCGACCAACGGCCGGAAATCGCCGTCGCCAGAGAACAGCACAATGTGATCGACATGCGGTGCCAGTTCCATGGCGTTGACCGTCAACTCGATATCCATGTTGCCCTTGACCTTCCGTCGGCCTTGGCTGTCGGTGTACTCTTTGGCGGTCTTGGTCACCATCGAGAAGCCGTTGTAGTGCAGCCAGTCAACCAGAGGACGAATCGGCGAATACTCGTCATTCTCAAGCAGAGCGGTGTAGTAGAACGCCCGCAAAAGCTTGCCGCGCCGCATGAATTCCTGTCTCAGCAGTTTGTAGTCGATATCGAACCCAAGCGCCTTTGCCGCGGCGTAAAGGTTTGATCCGTCAATAAACAATGCTAATCTGTCGTCTTTGTAAAACATATGAAATCCTTTCAATATCGCACCTGCGCAACCCATTTTCGATCGTGGTGGCCATCAAAATGGATTTCGTTGAAAGTGGAGCACTTTTAATATTGGAAAAATCTGCGCCTGCAAAGGGTCCTAAACCAATGGATCACATCGCCACCCAACCGGATATGCGGCAACTCATAGCGCTCGGCGGCAACCAACCCTCCGCCGTGGGGGATCCGGCGCAGACCCTTCATGCCGCAATAAAACAGATTTCCTTTTTGGGAGTTGAGGTTGAGCGTGTAAGCACGTTCTACCAAACCCCCAGCTTTCCGCCCGGCTCTGGTCGCGACTTTGTGAACGCTGCGATTGCCGTGCGCTCCGGTCTCGCCGCGCCGGACCTGCTGGCGCTTCTTCACGAGGTTGAGCGGCACTTTGGCCGGGAACGCCTGCATCGGTGGGGTGCGCGCACGTTAGACCTCGACCTGATTGCCGATGGCGACCGGATCGTCCCCGACGCCGCTACCTTCGATCATTGGCGCGGCCTTACGCTGGACCAACAGAAAACCGAGGCGCCAACGCAACTGATCCTGCCACACCCGCGCCTGCAAGACCGCGCTTTCGTGCTGGTGCCGCTGGCCGACATCGCGCCTGATTGGCGCCATCCGGTGTTGGGGCTGACCGTGCTGGAAATGCTCGCGCGTCTGCCCGCCGAAGAACGCGCCGAGGTGCGTCCGATCGGCGCGTCGTAGGCTGGCGGATTCTGTGCTTGTCAAGGGTCATGTGAAGGCTTAAACAGCACCCTCTATGCCCCCAATACGAATTGGAGTCGCTTATGGCCCGCGTGACGGTCGAAGATTGCGTTGACAAAGTTCCGAACCGGTTCGAGCTGGTTATGCTTGCCGCCCACCGTGCGCGCGAGATCCAGTCGGGCTCGCCCGTCACGGTCGACCGCGACAACGACAAGAACCCGGTCGTCAGCCTGCGCGAAATCGCAGACGAGACGCAATCGGCAAGCGCCCTGCGCGAACGGATGATCGAGAGCCATCAGACTCAGATCGAAATCGACGAACCCGAAGAAGACGCCATGGCGCTTCTGATGGGCGGCGAGGCGGATCGCCCGAGTCAGGACGACATGTCGGAGGAAAAGCTCCTGCGTGCCTTGATGCAAGCGCAAGGGCAAGATTGAGGGGCGTCAAACCCCCGTTGAGGATGCGGACCGGATGATCGACGTCGAAGACCTGATCGCCCTTGTCCGCAACTACAATCCACGGACAAATGCTGACCTCATCCGGCAGGCCTATCTTTACGGCCGCAAGATGCACACCGGCCAACTGCGCCACTCGGGCGAGGAATATTTCACTCACCCGGTGGCGGTCGCCGCGATCCTGACCGAGCAGATGCTGGATGATGCCACGATCATCACCGCATTGCTGCACGACACCATCGAGGACACCAAATCGACCTTCGCCGAAGTGGCAGAGCTGTTTGGCGAGGAAATCGCCGAGCTTGTCGATGGCGTGACCAAGCTGACCAACCTGCAACTGTCCTCGTCCGAGGCGAAGCAGGCCGAAAACTTCCGCAAGCTGCTGATCGCCATGTCGAAAGACCTGCGCGTTATCTTGGTGAAGCTCGCCGACCGCCTGCACAACATGCGCACGATCAAATCGCTGCCGCAGGAAAAGCAGATCCGCAAAGCGCGCGAGACGATGGATATCTTCGCGCCGCTGGCGGGGCGTATGGGCATGCAATGGATGCGCGAAGAGCTGGAGGACCTGTCCTTCCGCGTGCTGAACCCCGAAGGGCGCTCCTCGATCATCCGCCGCTTTATCACGCTTCAGCGCGAAACGGGCGATGTGGTTCACCGCATTACCGCCGATATCCGGCTGGAACTGGAAAAGGCCGGAATCGAGGCCGATGTCTTTGGCCGCGCCAAAAAACCCTATTCCGTCTGGCGCAAGATGCAGGAGAAAAACCTCGCCTTCTCGCGCCTCTCCGACATCTATGGATTCCGCGTGATTACCGGGTCCGAGGCCGACTGCTACCGCGTTTTGGGCGTCATCCACCAACGCTGGCGCGCGGTGCCGGGCCGGTTCAAGGACTACATCAGCCAGCCGAAATCTAACGGCTACCGCTCGATCCACACCACCGTGTCGGGTCGTGACGGCAAGCGGGTCGAGGTGCAGATCCGCACCCGCCAGATGAACGAAGTGGCAGAGGCCGGCGTTGCCGCGCATTGGTCCTACCGCGACGGCATCCGCGCGCAGAACCCCTTTGCCGTCGATCCGGCCAAGTGGATCACCACGCTGACCGAACGCTTTGCCGCAGATGACGACCACGATGAATTCCTCGAGAACGTCAAGTTAGAGATGTATTCCGATCAGGTCTTCTGCTTCACGCCCAAAGGCGACGTGATCCAGTTGCCGCGTGGGGCGACTCCGCTCGACTACGCCTATGCCATCCACACCCGGATCGGAAACTCCTGCGTCTCGGCCAAGGTCGACGGCATCCGCGTGCCTTTGTGGACCCGCCTGAAGAACGGCCAGTCGATTGAGATCATCACCGCAGAAGGTCAGCGCCCGCAGGCAAGCTGGATCGACATCGTCGTGACCGGCCGCGCCAAAGCCGCGATCCGGCGATCGTTGCGCGAAGAGGACAAGGGCCGTTTTGTCAAACTCGGGCAGGAACTGGCGCGCCTGGCCTTTGAACATGTCGGCAAGAAAGCGACCGACAAGGCGCTGCGCACCGCCGCGCGCACGCTTGGCTTGATCGACGAAACCGAACTGCTCGCCCGCCTTGGCAGCGCCGAACTGACTGCGCGGCGCGTGGTCGAAACGCTTTATCCCGAACTTGCCAGCACCGCCTCGATTGATGAGGTGGACGCCAAGCGCCCGGTGGTCGGTCTTGACCCGAATCAGCCGTTCCGCCGCGCCAATTGCTGCCAGCCGGTGCCGGGTGAACGCATCGTTGGCATCACCTATCGCGGGCAGGGCGTCATCGTCCACTCCATCGATTGCCCCGCCTTGGCCGAGTTCGAGGAACAGCCCGAACGCTGGGTCGATCTGCACTGGACCGCTGGCCGCCACGCCGCGGTGCATACCGTCAGCCTCAACATGACCATATCCAACGACGCGGGCGTTCTGGGGCGCCTTTGCACCCTGATCGGCGAGCAGAAGGCGAATATTTCCGACCTTCATTTTGTTGATAGAAAACCCGACTACTACCGCCTGATCGTCGAGGTCGATCTGCGCGATGTGGAACATCTCCACACCGTGATGACAGCCCTTGAGGCGGAAAGTGACGTGGCTCAACTCGAACGATATCGGGATCTGAGCAGGAAGCCCTAAGGCACCGGGCAAAAGGATCGACGGGTGGTTTTTAAACGACGGGTCAAACGCTCCTACGGGCAGATCGTCGTGCAGACGGTCTATCCGCGTGGCGGCTGGTTGCGCGCTGGCAGCTATATCATCCACCGTCTGCGCCGCATTCCCGACAAACCCCACCGCATCGCACGCGGAGTATTTGCCGGGATATTCGTCTCGTTCACACCCTTTTTCGGGATGCACCTTCTGCTTGCGGCGGGCATGAGTTGGGCAATCGGCGGCAACCTCGTTGCCTCCTTGCTGGCGACGCTGATCAGCAACCCGCTGACCTTTCCCTTCATCATGGAGGGGTCGGTGGGCTTGGGGAACTACATCCTCCATCAGCCCGGCGACATGCACCTTGGCCGCATCGTTGGCCAATTCGGCCGTGCATCGGCGGAGGTCGCCACGAATATCCGCGCGATCGTCCTGAACGACCCGATGCACTGGCAACACGTTGATTATTTTCTTGCGCATGTGTTCTGGCCCTTTCTCATCGGGGGGCTTGTGCCCGGCCTGATCTTCGGGCTGTCTGGCTATTATCTGAGCCTGCCGCTCGTCGCCGCCTATCAGAAACGGCGCTCGAAAAAGCTGCGGGACCGGATCGAAAAATTGCGCGCAATGCGGGCGAAAAACGGGGGCGGGCCAAAGGCCACCCCGCGCAGCCCGGACGCGCCGGAAGAAGAGGGATAGCGGATGAATACCCCGGGGAAATTGCGCCTAGGCGTAAATATCGACCATGTGGCAACCGTGCGAAACGCGCGCGGCTCGGCCTATCCCGACCCCCTGCGCGCCGCGTTTCTGGCCGAAGAGGCGGGCGCCGACGGCATCACCGCCCACCTGCGCGAGGATCGCCGCCATATCCGCGACGCGGATATAGAGGCGCTTATGGCGGGCCTTACCGTGCCGCTCAACTTCGAGATGGCCGCGACGGCGGAGATGCAGGCGATTGCGCTGCGCCTCAAGCCTCACGCGATCTGCGTCGTGCCCGAAAAGCGCGAAGAACGCACGACTGAGGGCGGACTGGACGTCGCGGGCGACGAGAAGCGCCTAGCCGATTTTATTGCCCCTCTGCGCACGGCAGGCTGTCGCGTGTCGATGTTCATTGGCCACGACCGCCGCCAGATCGCCGCTTCCGCCCGGATTGGTGCCGCCGTCGTCGAATTGCACACCGGCGCGTATTGCGACCTTCACCACGAAGGCCGCTTTGCCGAACGTGATGCCGAACTGGAGGCGCTGCGCGCCGCTGCGACATATGCCCACTCTCTTGGCCTCGAAGTCCACGCGGGGCACGGCCTGACTTACGACACCGTCGGCCCGATTGCGGCGTTCCCCGAGGTGATGGAGCTGAACATCGGCCATTTCCTGATCGCCGAGGCGATTTTCCGTGGGCTTGGCCCCGCCATCGCGGAAATGCGACGCCTGATGGACTTGGCGCGCGCGGCGTGATCCAATAGCCTCCGTCCTGGGGAGATAACTATGCTTTGGCGATTGGTGAAAATGCCGTTCCGGCTGTTGACGGCGCTGTCGAAAGGTATGCTGGCCACCCTGTTTGTTCTGGCCCTTGCACTTGCCTTCCTCTCGGTCAGCAACAACGCGGTCTCTAGCCGCATGTCGGATATCGTCGATGCGATCTCGCCCAACCTGTCGATCCGCTCGCAAGACGCGCGACTTCTGGCCGCCGAGACTGACCGCGCCGACAGCGAAAAGAACCGCGCCGATGCCGCCGTTGCTGCGGCTGGCGACCTGAAAGAGCGTAATCAGGCGCTTAGCCAGAATGATGACGCGCTGAACGCCACCAATACCGCGCTGAAACAGCAGGGCGATACCCTGACGCAGGCAAACGCCGCCCTGACCGCCAAGGTCACCGCCCTCACCGCGGAGGCCGCCAAAGCCAACGTGAATTACCTTGGCCGCACTATTCCGGTGGCAGAGGCTGTCTCCGACGCGGCACAACGACTGGCCGACCGCGCCATAAAGACCGCCAAACAAGGCGCCGCCGCCGCCCCGGCCGAGGCGATGCCTGCCTATGGCGTGCCCCTGATTGCCGCCGTCACCGCCCAGAACGTGCAGGATACCTGCGCCCAGTTGCGCGATCTGCAAGGCCTGAATGCTGCCTTCAACCCGGGCCAAACCGTATCTGACGGTGGCGTGTGCGGCATGACTGTGCCGGATGCCAACGCGCTCTGGACTGCCGTGCATGGCGATACGCTTGCCCTCTGGCAGCGCGCGCAAGCGCTCTTTGCTGGCCTTCCCGCCCTCACCCTGCCCGATTGGTGGGCGCCGATGCTGGCCGAGGCCGATACCGTTCTGTCGCCGATGCCCTTGGTGACGGTCCGGCCATGATCCTTGGCATCGGCACTGACCTTGCCAATATCGAACGGATCGAGGCGACGCTTGCCCGCTTTGGGGATCGCTTCCGCAACCGGGTTTTCACCGAGGTGGAACAGCGCAAGGCAGAGCGTCGCCGCGACGTGGCGGGCACCTACGCCAAACGCTGGGCCGCGAAAGAGGCCTGCTCCAAAGCGCTCGGCACCGGCCTGCGCATGGGCATCAGCTGGCGCGACATGGCGGTGACGAACCTGCGCTCTGGCCAGCCGCAAATGACGCTGACCGGCTGGGCCGCAGAACGACTGACCGCCATGACGCCCCCCGGTCACTCGGCTGTGATCCACGTCACATTGACAGATGACCATCCTTGGGCACAGGCCTTCGTCGTGATCGAAGCCGTCCCTACCCCGAACATACCTTAAGGAACCACCATGGCCAGCAAAGACAAAACCGACGGCGGAATCGTCGATACCATCAAGACCGTCGCCTATGCCCTGCTGATTGCGGGCGTGTTCCGCACCGTCTTTTTCCAGCCGTTCTGGATTCCCTCGGGCTCGATGAAAGACACTCTGCTGGTCGGCGACTACATCGTCATCAACAAGATGGCCTACGGCTATTCGCGCTATTCCTGCCCGTTCAGCCTCTGCCCCTTCTCGGGCCGCATCCTGGGTGCTGACCCCAAACGCGGCGACGTTGTCGTCTTTCACCACCCTGCGAAAAATGAGGATCTGATCAAGCGCGTCATCGGCCTTCCAGGCGATACCGTGCAGATGAAGGCGGGCCTGCTTTATATCAACGATACCCCGGTGAAAGTCGTGCCCGCGGGCACCTTCACCGAAACCTTCGCGCCGCAGGGCCCGATGGGCGAGTTGCCGCGGTGCCAGAATGGCAGCGTGGGCGAAGGCGCCGATTGCACCAAGTCGCGCTATATCGAGACGCTTCCCAACGGCGTCTCGCACGACATCCTCAACATCGAGGATAACGGCCCGGCCGACAATACCGCGCTCTTCACCGTTCCGCCGGGCGAGTATTTCGTGATGGGCGACAACCGCGACAATAGCGCCGACAGCCGCTTTCCCACCGCCATTGGCGGCGTGGGCTACCTTCCGGCAGAAAACCTGATCGGCCGTGCAGACCGCATCATCTTCTCGTCCGCCGGGCGCTCGCTGTTTTATTTCTGGACCTGGCGTATGGATCGCTTCTTCAAGGCGATCTGAGGGAAAGCCCGCCAAGCGGGCCCAAACTTGACTCCGCGGGTTGGCGCGCGCATGTAGCGCCAAACGACGGATACTGGGCAGGGCAAGGCATGGCGCAAAAAAACGGTAAGGGCGACGGTTTCATTGAAACCGTCAAGACGGTGGTTTATGCGCTGCTGATCGCGGGCATTTTCCGCACCGTCTTTTTCCAACCGTTCTGGATCCCCTCCGGCTCGATGAAAGATACGCTGCTGATTGGCGATTTCCTGTTCGTCAACAAGATGGCCTATGGCTATTCGCGCTATTCCTGCCCGATGGACCTGTGCCCCTTCTCGGGCCGCATCCTTGCCAAGATGCCCAAGCGAGGCGATGTGGTGGTGTTTCACCACCCGGTCAGCGGCGAGGATTACATCAAGCGTCTAATCGGCTTGCCGGGCGATACAGTGCAGGTGAAAAACGGCCTGCTCTACATCAACGGCACGCCGGTAAAGGAAGAACCCGCTGGCGTTTTCACCGAAAAGTTTGCGCCGCAGGGGCCGCTTGGCGGGATGCCGCGCTGTGAAAACGCGCCGGTCGCTCCGGGCGGCGCCTGCACCAAGACACGGTTCAGAGAAACGCTTCCCGGCGGCGTGACTCATGATATCCTGAAGATCACCGACCAAGGCTTCGCCAACAACACCGAGGTCTATACCGTTCCGGCGGGAGAGTTCTTCTTCATGGGTGACAACCGCGACAACTCCGAGGACAGCCGCTTTGCGCAGGCCGAAGGCGGCGTTGGCTTTGTGCCGTTCGAAAACCTGATCGGCCGCGCCGACCGCATCGTGTTCTCCTCTGCCGGCGACTCGCTCTTCTACTTCTGGACCTGGCGCACAGACCGTTTCTTCAAGGCGATCGAGTGAAGCTCTCCGCCGATCTCCACACCTTTGCCGAGCGTATCGGCCACCGCTTTGCACGGCCAGAGTTCCTGCTGCGCGCGGTGACCCATTCGTCGATCTCGTCGCCCACCCGGCCCGACAACCAGAGGCTTGAATTCCTTGGTGACCGCGTGCTGGGCCTGGTGATGTCAGAGGCGCTGCTGTCTGCCGATAGCGCCGCCTCCGAAGGGCAACTCGCCCCCCGTTTCAACGCGCTGGTGCGCAAGGAAGCCTGCGCCGATGTCGCGCGCGAGGTTGGGCTGGGCGAGGTGCTAAAGCTTGGCCGCTCCGAAATGATGTCGGGCGGGCGGCGCAAAGAGGCGCTGCTTGGCGACGCGATGGAGGCGGTGATTGCCGCCGTTTACCTTGACGGAGGCTTCGACGCCGCCCGCGCATTGGTCCTGCGTCTGTGGGGCGATCGTATCGGCGCGGTCGAATCCGATGCCCGCGACGCCAAAACCAGCCTGCAGGAATGGGCGCAAGCGCGCGGCCAGACCCCGCCAAACTACACCGAATTGGGTCGCGACGGCCCCGATCATGCGCCGCAATTCACCGTAGAGGTGCGCCTTGCTTCGGGCGAAACTGCGGTGGCAACCGCCGGCGCGAAACGGCAGGCGGAACAATCCGCCGCCAAGGCGCTTTTGGCGCGGATGGAGAACTCAGATGACTGAAGACACGCGCGCCGGTTTCGTCGCCCTGATTGGCGAGCCTAATGCGGGCAAATCGACCCTGCTGAACCGCATGGTCGGCTCCAAGGTCTCGATCGTGACACATAAGGTGCAGACCACCCGCGCCCGTATCCGTGGCATCTGCATGGAAGGTGCCGCGCAGATCGTGTTTGTCGATACCCCCGGTCTGTTTCGCCCCCGCCGCCGCCTTGACCGCGCCATGGTCGCCGCCGCATGGGGCGGTGCCGCCGACGCCGACCTGATCGTCCTCTTGGTCGAGGCGCATCGCGGCATGACCGATGGTGTGAAGGCCATCGTCGAGACCCTGAGGGATCGCATCCCGCAAGGCATCACCGTCGCCCTTGCCATCAACAAGATCGACCGCGTGCAATCCGAGGTTCTGCTCGGCCTCGCCGCCAAGATGAACGAGGCCTTCCCGTTCAAAGCAACCTTCATGATCTCTGCCGAGCGCGGGCACGGCGTCGATGCGCTGCGCCAATGGATCGCCGGAGAGCTGCCGAAGGGGACGTGGTTCTACCCCGAGGACCAGATCGCCGACGCGCCAATGCGCAACATCGCGGCAGAGATGACGCGGGAAAAGCTGACGCTCCGCCTGCATGAAGAGCTGCCCTATCAGCTGACCGTCGAGACAGAACACTGGGAAGACCGCGAGGATGGCTCGACCCGCATCGATCAGGTGATCTATGTCGGGCGTGACGGCCACAAGGGCATCGTGCTGGGACACAAGGGCGAAACGATCAAGGCGATTTCTACCGCCGCACGGGCCGAGATCGCGACCTTCCTTGAACGCCCGGTCCACCTGTTCCTGCAGGTCAAGGTCCGCCCCAACTGGGAGAACGAGGCAGAGCGCTATACCGAGATGGGGCTCGATTTCAAGGACGGCAACGCGAAGTGATCCGGCTGACCAGCCAGTTCTGGGTGGGGGCCTATCTGACCCGACTGCGGCTGGCGGATATTCCGGCCTATGTGACCTCGCATGGCGACGATACGGCGGGGGCGGTTTTGGTTAAGCTGGCCACGCTTGATGGGCAGGCGCGCGCGTTTCAGCGCTCGTTCGACATGATGAGCGGCGAGCGTAACTGGATCGTGCTGGCCGAGGGGGCAGAGGCAGAGGTGGACGCCGCGATTGCCCGGCAAAAGGGGTTCGACCCGGACCTTTGGGTCATCGAAATCGAGGATCGGCAAGGCCGGACTTTGTTGGAAGAGGACGGCTTGCGCGACTGACATCGGGGTGTTGCACGGGGCAACACCACCATATTGGAGCGATGGCCCTTCTCCAAGATATCGTTCAAGTATTTGACCTGCCGGACCTCTACGGTGCGGCCTGTGCCGGTGAATTTCAGGATCACTCTCACCGCTTGCAGGCCAGAAATATGGCGCCGCTTTTGTCGATCACGACACGGATTGGAATGCCATTTGAGCCGATCTCCAACCTGCAAAACCGCCGGGCTGCGGCCAGATTTCGGCGCTCGGACAGCATGAAATTACGGGTTTGGCCAACGCGGTCCACGGCACGGTAGCGCTAAGTGCCCTCGCCTTTGACGTTGATGGGGGTCTCGTCCATTCGTCAGAACGTGGTGGTCGGACGTTACTTCGTTTGAGCCCGAGCCGCGATCAACGGCTTGCCGCAGAACCGCACGGATCTGGCGTTCGCTGTGTCTCGTCACTTTCAGGGGGATTACCGCCAGCCACGGCCCCCTTCACTGGCGGAATGCGCAACAGCGCCTGCCGCTGCAAGGCGTCGATCAGATAGGCGGGCAACCCCCGCGCAGGGATGCGCCAATCGAGACGTTTCATCAAATGCAGGCACCAAACTTCGCCGGGTGCGACAATGACAATCGCGTGACCCCTAACATCGGCCTTTTCGTCTCCCGCCACCCCGCTATAGTCCGCCCAAATCCCTCAACCGGAGCAGCGCCGTGAAACTGACCACCAAAACCCTTGCCCTGGGCCTGATCCTTGCTGCCGGACTCGCCGTCGCGAAAGAGGGTGTGAAAGATCCGGGCGTCAAACAGCGCATGGATACGATGGACACCATGGCGATGAACATGAAGCTGATGGCGAACATGGCCGCTGGCAAGATGGACTTCAACGCCGCCGACGCCGCCACCGCCAAGGCCAATGTCCTTGCCGCGGTGAAAAAGATCCCGGATGCCTTCAAAGCTCATGATATGGACCCGGCCAGCGACGCGCTGCCGGTGATCTGGACCAGCTGGGACGATTTCGCGAAAAAAGCCGATGATGCCCGCATGGCGGTGGAGCTGATCGATACCGACACACAGGATCAGATGAAAACCAGCCTGACCGAGGTCGGCAAGGCCTGCGGCGCCTGCCACAAGGCGTATCGCAGCTGATTACCCACAGTGGAGGCTGACGATCCGGTCCAATTTGTCGACAACGACGTTGATGCGGTTCGCCACAACCCCCGGCGCTGGCGTGACGTCGGGATAAAGGATGCGGATCACGCCCGGAACTGATAGCGGGTCGATCGTGCCAAAAGGCTGCCCGATCAATGGCTTGACCGCTGCCACCGCGCAGGGGTCGGCGGGCGTGGCAACCGTGCTAAGTTCGGTCGTTGGCGCTGGCGGCGTCGAGTCTGCCACCGCGCTGGTGACCAAAAACACCGACATTACCGCGACAAAGCCGGGCACAGTGCGGGTAAACATCGGCAAAATCCCCTTCAATTTGGCCAATCTTCGCGTGAGACCCAACGCCACGCAAGCCCCTTTCACGGGGAGTTGCATCACTCCCGCGTTTGGCCCAGTCTGCCGCCAAAACCCCAAGGGAGGACGAATATGAGAACCCGCGCAGCCGTGGCCCTTGAGGCCGGAAAACCGCTACAGATCATGGAGGTCAACCTCGAAGGCCCGAAAGCCGGCGAGGTTTTGGTCGAAATCAAGGCGACCGGCATCTGCCACACCGACGAATTCACCCTGTCCGGCGCTGACCCCGAAGGCATCTTCCCCGCCATCCTTGGCCACGAAGGCGCGGGCATCGTGCTGGAATGCGGGCCGGGCGTCACCACGCTGAAACCCGGCGACCACGTCATCCCGCTTTACACGCCGGAATGCCGCCAGTGCCCAAGCTGCCTTAGCCAGAAAACCAACCTTTGCACTGCGATCCGCGCCACGCAGGGGCAGGGGTTGCTGCCCGATGGCACCACTCGTTTCTCCATGCTCGACGGCACGCCGATCCATCACTACATGGGCTGCTCGACCTTCGCGAACCACACTGTGGTGCCGGAAATCGCGCTGGCCAAGGTGCGCGACGATGCGCCGTTTGATAAAATTTGCTATATCGGCTGCGGGGTTACCACCGGCATCGGTGCCGTCATCAACACAGCCAAGGTCGAGATCGGCGCCAAGGCGGTGGTGTTTGGCCTTGGCGGTATCGGGCTGAACGTCATTCAGGGCCTGCGGCTTGCGGGGGCGGATATGATCATCGGGGTCGATCTGAACAACGACAAAAAGGCCTGGGGCGAGCGTTTCGGCATGACCCATTTCGTCAACCCGAAAGAGGTCGAGGGCAGCATTGTCCAACACCTTGTAAACATGACGAAAACCCCCTTCGACCAGATCGGCGGCGCGGATTACTCGTTTGATTGCACCGGCAATGTGAAGGTGATGCGCGACGCGCTGGAATGCACCCACCGCGGCTGGGGTGTCTCGGTCGTGATTGGCGTCGCACCCTCGGGGGCAGAGATACAAACCCGGCCATTTCAATTGGTTACGGGCCGCATCTGGAAAGGCACGGCCTTTGGCGGCGCGCGCGGGCGCACAGATGTGCCGCAGATCGTCGATTGGTATATGGACGGCAAGATCGAGATTGACCCGATGATTACCCACCGCCTGACACTGGACGAAATCAACAAGGGGTTTGATCTGATGCACGCCGGTGAAAGCATCCGCTCGGTGGTGGTTTACTGAAAACGCCGGCCAACCGGGACCGGGCCGCGCGGTCTGAAACGACCTGCGGCCCGGATATGTAAATCGTATGTTTTTCATATGTATGTCATGCATACGATGGTGCGGACGCCGGAGCGTGCAGGTCGGCCTGTGCCGTGCTTGACTGAAGGGCTAGGGCGTAACGGCGGGAGGGCGCGTCAGCCAATGCGAAGCGTTAAATTCGGCCGCACCCTGGCGGTGACGCTTTACCTGCTGCTGGTGCTGGCCTTCGCGGCAAGTATCGGGTGGTTTGCGCTGCGCGATGGGCTGGACCGGCTGGAGGAAGGCGCGCGCGCCGATCTGTCGCTGGCGTCGGACCAGTTGACCGGGCAATTGCAGCGCTATCGCGAGTTGGCGGTGCTGCTGGCCAGCCACCCGACGCTGACACCGCTTGCCGCCGAAGGTGGCTCTGCCGAGGTGGCGAACGCCTTGCTGGGGAAGGAAGCGGATAGCACGGGGTCGGAGGAGATCATGCTGCTGGACCGGACTGGCAAAGTGCTGGCCAGTTCGATCGGCAGCGATGTGGGCAGCACGGATCAGGCAGGGACGTTATACTTCAAGCGCGCGATGCAGGGCACCATCGGGTTTCACCACGGGGTCGAGGGCGCCAATCGACAGCGGATTTTCCTTTATGCCGTGCCGGTGTTTTCGCAAGCCGGGCCGGTGATGGGGGCCATCGTCATCCGGCTTGACGCGGAAAAGGTCGAGGCTACCAGCCGGGGTGAGGCGCAGAACGTGTTCTTCACCGACGCGCTGGGCGTGGTGTTTGTGTCGAACCGGGGCGAGTTGCTGTTTGGGCAGCGCGAGGCGCAGGCGGGCGTGGCATCGGATGTCAGCTATCCTGTGGGGCTGACGCACCCGTTTCCGGCGATTGTCGCGCATCAGTTTGGCCGCCACAGCCTATGGTCGATCGACGCGGGGCCTTACCTGCCCTCGCTGGCGCTGCATCTGACGCAAGCGTTGCCGGTGGTCGATCTGACCGGAGAGATCTTGCTGGATGCCACGCCGACGCTGCATGTGGCCGAGTTGCAGGCGGCGACCGCGGCCGCGCTGTGCGTGATCTTTGGCGCGCTGCTGTTTGTCGTGGCGGAACGGCGGCGCGCGCTGGCCTTGCGGCTGGCGACCGAGGCGCGGCTGACCGCGCAGTTGGAACGCAACGTGGCGGCGCGCACGCGCGAGCTGTCCACCGCCGTCGATCAGTTGCGCGACGAGGTGGCCGAACGGCTGGAGGCGGAGGCCGCGTTGAAAAAGGCGCAGGCGGACCTTATCCGCGCCGGCAAGCTATCGGCGCTGGGGCAAATGTCGGCGGGGATCAGTCACGAGCTGAACCAGCCGCTGATGGCGATCCGGTCCTATGCAGAGAACGGCACCGCCTTTATCGCGCGCGGGCAGCCAGAGATCGCGGGCGAGAACCTTGACCGAATTTCCGACCTCGCGCGGCGGATGGGGCGCATCATCCGCAACCTGCGGGCCTTCGCGCGGCAAGAGGTCGAGGGCGTGTCGGATGTGGACCTTGTTGGTGTGATCGACGCGGTGTTGGAGATTACCCAGACCCGCATGACGCATGAAGAGGTGACGCTGGACTATAGCCCGCCCTCCAGCCCGGTGATGGTGCGCGGCGGCGAGGTGCGGTTGCAGCAGGTGGTGCTGAACCTTGTCAGCAACGCGCTTGATGCGATGGCGGGGCGCGCGGATCGGCGGTTGACCTTGCGCATTGTCGCCGAGGGGGCCACGACGCGGCTAAGCGTGCGCGATACAGGCGCGGGGATTGCAGAGCCAGAGCGGATGTTCGACCCGTTCTATTCAACCAAAGAGGTGGGGCAGGCCGAGGGCATGGGGCTGGGCCTGTCGATTTCCTATGCGATTATTGAGAGTTTTGGCGGCACCATCGCGGGGCATAATGTCGAGGGTGGTGGCGCAGAGTTTACCGTAGGGCTGACCGCCGTGCAGAAAAGCGAGGCCGCATGATCCGCAAAGTTCTATTGGTTGACGACGATCGCGCGGTGCGCGAGGCACTGTCCCAGACCTTCATGTTGGCCGATCTGCAACCGATCCCGACCGGCAGTTATATCGAGGCGAAGGACCATATCAGCGCCACCTTTCCCGGTGTGATCGTCAGTGACATCCGGATGCCGGGCAAGGACGGCTTTGCCCTGCTGGACCTTGTGCGGGGGGTTGATGCCGATCTGCCGGTGATCTTGCTGACCGGCGAGGGTGACATTCCGATGGCGGTGCGCGGGATCACGGGCGGGGCGTTTGATTTCCTTGAAAAGCCCTGCGCGCCCTCGGATCTGCTGGCGGTGGTGCAGAAGGCGTTGAAAACGCGGGCGTTGGTGTTGGAAAACCGCGCGCTGAAGCGGGCGCTGCAATCGGGGGATGCGGCGGCGCGCATGATCTTTGGCCGCTCTGCGCTGGCTGAGGAGTTGCGCGACCGCGTGCGCACGCTGGCGCGCACCTCTGCCAATGTGTTGATTACCGGCGAGCCCGGCACCGGGATTCCCAAGATTGCCGAGGTCATTCACCTGATCTCTGCCGCGTCGGCGCGTCCGTTTCGCAAGATCGCGGCGGCGACCACCAGCCCCGCGTCGCTGGCCGAGGCCTTTGACAGCGCCGAGGGTGGCTCGATCTTTATCGAGGAGGTGTCAGAGCTGACGCCCGCCACGCAATGGGCGTTGCAGGATCTGATGGATGGCGATGGCACGGCGCGTGTGCTGGCGGGCACCCACCGCGATCTTGGCGCCGAGACGAGCGCGGGCCGGTTTCACGCCGAGCTGTTCCTGCGGCTTGACGCGATGCGGCTGCGGATTCCGGCGCTGCGCGAGCGGCCAGAGGACATTCCGGTGCTGTTTCGCAGCTATGTCGCGCAGGCCTGCGAACAGGCGGCGCTGCCAGAGCCGCCGATCACGCCGCAGGTCGTGGCCCATCTGATGGCGCAGGACTGGCCGGGAAACTCTCGCGCGCTGATGAATGCCGCGATGCGGTTCTCTCTGGGCCTGATGGAATTGGGCGAGGATGGGGAAACCGGGCTGGCCGGGCAGTTGGCGCGGGTGGAGCGCACGCTGCTGGAGGATGCGCTGCGCCGTCATCAGGGCAACGCGACACTGGCGGCGCAAACCCTCGTGCTGCCGCGCAAGACGTTTTACGACAAGCTGGCGCGCTATGGGATTCGGCCCGAAGACTTCCGCGCGTGATTTGTGCGGAAACCCGCCAATGGGTGAAAAACACTGTGCGGATTTTCGCACACCCAGGGGATCGCGGCACAGCGCGATGCGGAGCGGTTTTGAATAAACCATAGCTTTTCCAGGGCCTTATGGTGGTCGCTTGCGGGCCGGTAAACTTTTCGTTGCCAGCGCTTTCTAACGCCCCATTCTAGGGCAGCCGCGAAAAAGCGGCAGACCCGCGCGCAGCGGTCGTCCTTGGGAGGGGATCTGCATGAAGGCTTGGACCGCCGCCTTGGCGCTTGTGTGGCTTAGCGCCACCGTCGCCCTTGCTGCGTGCCCGCCCAGCGCGATCGTGATCAAATTCGCCCATGTTGTGAACGCCACCGATAACCCCAAGGGGATCGCCGCGCAGATGTTCGCGGACCGGGTGAACGCCGAGATGAAGGGCCGCGTCTGCGTCGAGGTTTTCCCCAATTCCAGCCTTTATGACGATGACACCGTGCTGGAGGCGATGTTGCAAGGCGACGTGCAGATGGCGGCGCCGTCGCTGTCGAAGTTCGAGGATTTGACCAAGGTCTTTCGCATTTTCGATCTGCCGTTCATGTTCAAGAACATCGCCGCCGTCGACGCGTTTCAGACTTCGCCCGCGGGCGAGCGCATGAAATCGGTGATGGTGCCGCGTGGCCTCGCCGGGCTGGAGTTCTGGCATTCCGGCATGAAACAGTTTTCCGCCAACCGCCCGCTGTTGCTTCCCAGCGATGCGAAGGGGATCAAGATCCGGGTGCAACCCTCGGCCGTGCTGATCGACGAGGTCAAGGCGATGGACGCCATCCCGCAGGCGATGGCGTTTTCCGATGTCTATGGTGCGCTGAAAACCGGCGTGGTGGATGGGCAGGAAAACACATGGTCCAACATCTGGGGCCAGAAGCTTTACAAGGTGCAGGACGGCATTACCGAAACCAACCACGGTGTGCTGGAATACCTTGTGGTGACGTCGGTCGCGTTCCTGAACAGTCTGCCGCCCGATATCCGCCATCAGTTGCTGGATATCCTGCATCAGGTGACGGTGGAGCGGAACGCCGAGGTCACGGCCGTCGAGGCGGCCTCGCGTCAGGCGATCCTTGACGCTGGCGGCACCATTCGCACCCTGACGCCCGCCCAGCGGCAGGCGTGGATCACCGCAATGAAACCGGTTTGGGCCGATTTTTTGCCTGACGTCAGTCAGGCCAATATCGACGCGGCCCAAGCCATCAATGCGCGGTTCTGAGACGGTCCGCGCCCGACCAACCAATGACCAACCAAGACGGAGGAGAAGACCATGAAGAAACAAATCGGACTTGCCGGGATCGCGGCACTTGTCGCGGCATCCCTGCTTGCACCGGCGGCGCAGGCAGAGGACGTCATCACGCTGGGCGCATCGGTTCAGCTGACGGGCACCAACGCGAATACCGGGCGCTATTACAAGGACGCCTACCAGCTTGCCATCGACAAGATCAACGCGGCGGGCGGCGTCAAGGTTGGCGACAAGACCTACCAGCTGAAGCTTGACGTGCTGGACAACCAATCCGACGTCAACCTTTCGGTGCGCCAGTATGTGCAGCTTATCAGCGCGGATAAGGTCAACTTCCTGCTTGGGCCGTTCGCGTCCAACTTCGCGCTGTCGGATTCCTCGGTGGCCGAGAAGTACCAGATCCCGATGGTTCAGGGTGGTGGTGCCGCAACGCAGATCTATACGCGCGGCTACAAATACGTCTTTGGCACCCTGCCGCCGGCGGATGACTACTACGCCTCGACCATCGAGATGATGGGCAAGATGAACCCGGCACCGAAGTCGGTGGCCCTTGTCGCCGCGGACGACAGCTTTGACGTTTCGGTGGCCAAAGGCACGCGCAAGCATCTTGCGGACGCGGGCATGAAACTGGCCGTGGATGAGACGTTCCGCGAAGGTAGCGCCGACTTCTCGACCATCCTGACGCAGGTGAAAGCCGCCAACGTTGATGCGATCCTGTGGACCGGGCATGAGACGGAAGCGCTGAACTTCATCCGTCAGATGAAGGGGCTGAACGTCAACCCGAACGGCTTGTATGCGTTTACCGTGGGTGTGCCGACCGCCGACTTCCGCAAGGCGCTGGGTCCGGATGCGAACTACGCCTATGGCATGACCTCGTGGCTGCCGAACCCGAGCCTGAAGGACAAGTGGTTCGGTGATGCGGCGCAGTTTGCTGCCGAATACAAAGCCAAGTTCAACTACTCGCCCGACTACCACGCAGCCTCTGGCGCGGCCGACGTCGAGACCTTTGCAATGGCTTTGGAAAAGGCGGGGTCGCTTGACCCGAAGAAAGTGCGCGATGCGATTGCGGGTATCAGTTTCGACAGCCTGTACGCCAACATCAAATACGGCGCTGACGGCCAGATCGTGCTGCCGCAGGTCGTTGTGCAGATCCAGAACGACAAGCTGGTTCCGATCTACACCACCGACTTCATCAACAAGGCGCAGTACCCGACCCCGGCCTGGGACAAACGCTAAGCTGATCTGACGCCCCGCCGCCGTCGTGGCGGGGCGCACCCCAACCTGACGCGCGCGTCACCGACCACAAGGAGCTTACCTTGGTTCTCGCTCAAATCCTGCTCAACGGAATCCTGTTGGGTGGCCTTTACGGACTGATGGCGCTGGGAATGGCGCTGGTCTGGGGGGTGCTTAACATCGTTAACCTCAGCCATGGCGCGCTGATCATGCTGGGCGGCTATGTCGTCTATTACCTGTTCACCATCGGCGGCATCGACCCCTTTGTAGCGTTGCCGATTGCGATGCTGGTGATGTTCGCGGTGGGGTTTTTGCTGCAATATTATCTGCTGAACCTCGTCGTGCGGTCGAAGATGCTGAACACGTTGCTGATCACCTTCGGGCTGGACGTGGTCCTTACCTACCTTGCGCAACTGACGTTTTCGGCGGACTTTCGCACCATCAACCCGCCCTATGCGGGCGCCAACTTTGCGCTGTTTGGGCTGACCGTGCCCAGCGTACGCCTTGCCGCCTTCGTGGTTGCGATCGTGCTCGCCGCTGCGCTGTGGTTCCTGTTGCACCGCATGGCGCTTGGCCGCGCAATCCGCGCAACGGCGCAGAACCTTGTCGCCGCGCGCCTTTATGGCGTGAATCCCAGTGTGCTTTATGCCGTGACCTTTGGCATCGGCACCGCACTGGCCGGGGCGGCGGGCGGGCTTTATGGCATGATCGCCAACCTGACCCCCTATATCGGCGCCAGCCTGACCGCGAAGTCTTTCGTGATCGCCATCATCGGCGGGCTTTCCAACCCGTTCTATGTGATCTTTGGCGGCATCTTCGTCGGCATCGCTGAATCGCTTACCGCGCTTTACATCGGCCCCACCTATAGCGACGTCATCAGCTTCGGCTTGTTGGTTGTCGTGCTGGTGCTGCGCCCCAACCGCACGCTGAGGACATCGTGATGAACCGTCCCCTTCTGATCGTCTCGCTTCTTGTTGCCGCTGGCTTGGCCACGTTACCGTGGTTGGGCAGCGACACCATGATCCAGTTTGGTATCAACGCCCTGTTGCTGGCGACGCTGGCGCAATCGTGGAACATTCTTGGTGGCTTTACCGGCTATGTGTCCTTCGGCAACTCGGTGTTTTACGGGCTGGGCACCTATGGCACCGCCATTGCGATGACCAATTACAACCTGCCGTTCGGTGTGGGCCTGGCGATTGGGGCGGTGGTCGCCATGATCGCCGCGCTGCTGGTTGGCCTGCCGATCCTGCGGCTGCGAGGCCCCTATTTCGCTATTGCGACGCTGGGTCTTAACGGCGCGATGATGGCGATCTTTTCCAACCTGCCGATTGCCGGGTCTAACATCGGCCTTGTTCTGCCGCTGACCCGCAATGATGCGATGTTCTACGAATTGGCGTTGGGGTTGCTGGTCGCCTGCTCGCTTACCGTGCTGTGGATTTCGCGCGCGCGGTTCGGCATGGGCCTGATCGCGGTGCGCGAGGATGAGGACGCGGCGGGGTCGATGGGTGTCAATGCGACGCGCTACAAGGTCGCGGCGCTGGTGATGGCCTCGTTTTTCACCGCAATCGCCGGCGGCATCCACGCGTATTGGAGCACGTTTGTCGATCCCGCCTCGGCGTTCGACTCCACCCTCAACGTCCGCATGGTGATCAGCGTGGTGTTTGGCGGCCCTGGCACGGTGCTTGGGCCGGTGATCGGCTCTTTCATCCTGTCAACGGTGTATGAGGTTCTGGCCTCGCAAATCTCGACCGCCGCCGCGCTGTTGTTCGGCGTTGTCATCGTGCTGGCCGTCATCTTCATGCCCAAGGGGCTTGCCGACATCCTGCGCAGCCGCCGCAACCTGACGTGGCGCTACTTCATCCGCAACATCCGCGAGAACCGGCTATGACCCAGACAGCAGCCAAACCCGGCCCCAAGACCGTGATCGAAGCGCGCGGGATTACCAAGCGTTTCCAAGGGCTTGTTTCCGTCAACGCCGTTTCCTTTTCGATTGCCGAGGATGAGATCCTGGGCGTGATCGGGCCAAACGGTGCGGGCAAAACGACGATGGTGAACATGCTTTCGGGCACCTACACCCCGAACGAGGGCGAGATCCTGTTCGAAGGCACCCGCATCAACGAGGTGCCGACGTTCCGTCGCGCCCACATGGGGATCGCGCGGACGTTTCAGGTGATGAAGCCGTTTCCGGGCATGACCGCGCTTGAAAACGTCACCGTTGGCGCGTTGTTCGGCCGGGATGGCGGCGAAAAGTCGATGCCCGCCGCCCGAGAGCGCGCCCGCGAGTGGTTGGAGTTCACCGGGCTGGGTCACCGCATCGACAACCCGGCGGACTCGCTGGGCGGCCCCGATCGCAAGCGGCTGGAATTTGCCAAAGCGCTGGCGATGGGGCCGCGCCTGCTGCTGCTGGACGAGGTGATGGCGGGTCTCAACCCGGTCGAGGTGGACGAGGTGGTGGATCTGATCAAGAAGATGCGCGGCAAGGGCATCGCCATGCTGGTGATCGAACATGTCGTGAAGGCGATCCGCAGCCTGTCAGATCGTGTCATGGTGCTGCACCACGGCGAGAAAATCGCCGACGGCGATCCGACAGCGGTTCTTGCCGATCCCCGCGTGATTGAGGCCTATCTGGGAAAGCGCCGCACATGACAAAAGATATCCTGACAATCAAGGGCCTTAACGCAGGTTATGGCGCTGTGCCGGTTCTCTTCGACCTCGACCTGACCGTGCGTGAGGGCGAAATCGTGTCGATGGTGGGCTCTAACGGGGCGGGGAAAACCACCCTGCTGCGGGCCATTTCGCGCATTATTCCGGCCACGGGCACGATGACGTTCGACGGCGAGGATTTGCTTCCCCTGAAGCCAGAGGGCGCATTTTCGCGCGGTCTGGTGCAGGTGCCGGAAGGGCGGCAGTTGTTCGGCCACATGACGGTCGAAGAAAACATGATGATGGGTGCGAACCGCCGCCGCGACGGTGGCGTGGCGGAGAGTTTCGAGCGAGTCTACGCGCTGTTTCCGAAGATGAAAGAGCGCCGCCGCCAGCTTGCCGGCAATATGTCGGGAGGCGAACAGCAGATGTGCGCCATGGCACGCGCGCTGATGGCGAATCCGAAACTGCTGGTGATTGACGAGATGAGCCTGGGACTTGCGCCGGTTATTGTTGATGACCTGCTCGCGATTCTCACGGACATCCGCGCACAGGGGCTGACCGTATTGCTGGTAGAACAGGACGTCTTCGCGGCCTTTTCGGTGGCTGACCGGGCCTATGTGATGGAAACCGGCCGCATTGTGCGCGAGGGCCCGATTTCCGAACTCGCCAACGATCCGGCGGTGCGCGACGCCTATCTGGGCGCCGAGCACTAGCGCCGCCGCCTGCAATTGCCGCCCCGGCCTCACGGTCGGGGCAGCCACCGGGTCAGGGCGTGATCGGCGACGTCCTATTCAGCCTCCGGTTAACGAACCAAGAATTCAGCATGCAGCGCGCCGGCGGCGTTAATGCTCTTTAAAATATCGATCATATCATGCGGTGCCACGCCCAGCGCATTCAGGCCCGCAACGACTGACGAAAGCGAGGTCCCACCAGAGATTTCCGCCAACCCCTTTCCCGGCGCCTGATCGATCGACGCCGAGGTTCTTGGCACAACGATCGACGTCCCGCTGGAAAACGGATTTGGCTGGACGACCTCGGGTTTCTCTTGAATCCTAAGCGTCAGATTTCCTTGCGCGACCGCGACACGCGAAATGCGCACGTCCTCCCCAATAACAATCGTGCCAGATCGCTGGTCAACCACAACCCGCGCGCGCTGCTCTGGCTGGACGGTCAGATCCTCGATTCGTTGCAAGACATGCGCCGTCGACGTCATTTGCGTGGCCGGAATGTTCACTGACACGGTCCCGGCATCCATCATGGTTGCGACCGGACGGCCAAAATCCGCGTTGATAACCTGTTCGATCCGCCCGGCCGTCGTGAAATCAGGGGTGCGCAGCGCAAGCCTTAGCGTCGACAGTCCGGCGAAATCGAAGGTTACTTCTCGCTCGACACGCGCGCCAGAGGGGATGGTGCCCGCGGTGGGGACCCCCTGCGTCACACTCGCCGCGGCACCCTGGGCCGTCACACCGCCGGCAATAATCGTGCCTTGCGCCACCGCATAGATTTTTCCGTCCGCCCCATTAAGGGGCGTCATCACCAAGGTGCCGCCAAGCAGGCTTTTGGAGTCGCCGATGGCGGACACGGTCACGTCAATCTGGCCACCGACCCGCGCGAACGGCGGCAGGACAGCGGTCACAAACACCGCCGCGACATTTTTTGGCTGAAACTGCTCGCCAGAGACGTTGATGCCGAGACGTTCCAAAAGGGTGGTCATAATTTCTGCGGTGAAGGGTGAATTGCGAATCCCGTCGCCCGTGCCATTCAGGCCGACGACCAATCCGTAGCCGACCAGGTCGTTACCGCGCACGCCATCGAACTCCACAAGATCCTTCAGCCGGATCGATGCGGCGTTGGCGCTAAAGCCCAGCAGGACGAAGCCAAGGGCGATGATGAATAAACGTATCATTTCAAATAGTTCGTCAGAGACAGGCTCGAGATGCGCGCGGTAACGGAGTACAACGTGTCCAACTGGTTTTGCGCGGCCTGAAGCGCGGTGGCCGTCACGTAGGGGTCGGCGGAGATCAATCCGGACCGAGCCACCTGCAAGGACGCGCTTTCCGCGGTGTTTTTGGTGGCCGCCGTGTCGATCTGCGCCTGAACGACTCCGATCGACGCCGCCAGGTTGACCCGATCGGTGCCGGAATTCATCAGGCTTTGGCCGGCGATATTCATCAGGCTGACCTGTTCGGTGGCGTTGCCTGCCAACGCACCATTGGCCAACACCGCCGCCATAGCCAACCCTTTGAGGGTACTCACAATTGCAGGGTCCGCGGCAGTTGTCGGCAGCGACGCGGTTTCGCCATTCGAAATGGGAACAGGCGAGGTCGGCGTGGTCGATCCGAGGTATCCTACAGATTGAAATCCGGTGGGAGAGTTGAACCAGTCGGTGATCGCATTGGCAATTCCCGTGGCGGAGGTCTTCCCCGCAATTGCCGCCGACACCGCGGCCATGATCGTATCGACCGACGCGACCGCCGGTTTGTCAGTTGCCGCCCCAGCAAAGACGCTTTGGCCACCTGCCCGCGCATTCAGCGCAGAAAGAGCCGAGCTTAGCGCCGCCTTCGCTTGGCTACCAAGGGTGTTAACCTGGACCGCCTGCCCCGCGTTGCCAGCGCCCACAAGCGACGTTGCAAGCGAGGTCACCTGGTCATCGATCTGGGTTAACGCGGTCTGCATGGTTGCGGCGGAAAGGGACGCTTGCGACGTTGCCATGGAATACGCACCCAGAGTCGAGATCGACTGCTCCAGCCCCGCCAAGGGTGAAAAGTTACCAGAGAGCGTCTTGCCCAAGTCGGCCGTTACCCCGGTCGTCATCTCGGTGGAAAGCTGCTGAAGGTTGTTTTTTATCTGAGTGTTTTGACGCTGCAGCAGAAAATTCAACGCCATGTCGCCAAGCGATACATTTGACATTTATTGTATCCCCAGAAGTGATTGCAGCATGTTGTCGGCGGTTTGGATAACCTTGGCGTTCGCTGCATAGGATTTTTCGACCACCAATAGCTGTTGAAGCTGCTGATCCGTGTCGACGCCGCCCTGCAATGATAGGGACTTTAGCGACGTCGATCGCGCCGCCGTGTAACTCGCCGTGGTGTCAGCGCTGAGGCGGCTGGAGCTGACGCTTGACAGAAAGCTTGCGGCCAAACCGGAAAAATCGGTGGCGGCTGGGGTCAATCCTCCGGTAGACGGCGCGACAAGGGCATTAAGCGCGCCACCCATGGCGTTAAGGATTGAACCATCGCCAACGGCGCCCGCGACGGTCGCGCCCAGACCATCGCGAAGTTTGGTCAGCGTGCCGCCCTGCGCAGGGTCTGCGATAGGGTTAACGGTAATTCGCCCGGCGAGTCCGGCCTCGTTACCCGGCGCGACGGAAGTGCCGGCGTCGGTAAAAAGCCCGGGCGCACCACTTGGCAGGGTCGGATCCGTCGTGGTGCTCGAAAATCGATCAATCAGGTCTTGGGCAACACCATCAATCTGCCCCTGCGCCGTTACGGAAATCGTGTCCCGTATCTGGAAATTTGCGGCAAGCGTTCCCCCGGCAATAAGCGGGGAACTGGCGGGCGGCGCAATTGACTGTCCGTTCAGCGTGAGACCCGACAGCGCGCCGGGGTCGACCGTCATGTCCGGCGTAATCGTCGGGGTCGCCGGGAATCCGAGCTTTGCCGCCTTGCCGTCCAGCAAGGTCGCGCCGCCGGTGGTATAAAGTGCAACGCCGCCATTGGCCTGTGGCACTTGACGGATCGGAACAATGCCAGAAATCTGGTCGATCAGCTGTTGGCGCTGATCGACCATGCCTGAGGCATCGCGCCCGGCGGCGGTTTGCGCGACGATCTGACTGTTCATGTCGACAATCTTGGACAGGGCTGAGTTGACCTGCGATACTTCGGTCGCGACCGAGGCATCCGCCGCCGTCCGCGCCGTCTGTATTTGCGTCGAAATCGTATTGATCTGCTGGGTCAGCGCGGTCGCTGCCGCCATCACGGAGGACAGACCAGCGTCCGAACTGGGCTGCGCGCCCGCCTGAATAAGCGAGGTCTGCAACGCCGTGACATCGTTGTTCAGGGACCCGGTATCGCCCGGCGCGCCGATTGTTTTTTCCAGTTGCGTGAAAAAATCAGACGTGACCTTGGCCGCCGCCGTATTGGCGTCGGCCGCGCGCTGATCGTTGAGAAGCGACAAATCGACGTTGCGGGTAACCCCGGTGACGACGACCCCGCCGCCTGCCGCAGACGACGACAGGTCGAGCGTGCGCACAGCGTAACCTGGCGTCTGAGCGTTTGAGACGTTCGACGCAATCACCTCTGTCGCGCGAGAGCTTGCGGACAGGCCGGATATTGCGTTGGTCATCGTGCCGGAAATGGTCATTGCATACTCTCCGCTGAACTAGATCACTGTTTCATGTTTGTGGTTTCCTGAAGCATCTGGTCGACGGTAGTGATCACCTTCGCATTCGACGAATATGCCCGTTGGGTTTGGATGAGGTTGGTCAGCTCGGCCGCAACATCAGTTGTGGAGCTTTCCAGCGAATTGCCCGCGACCGATCCCGTCGGCCCCGTGCCCGCGTCCCACAAAAAGAACGAGCCGCTGTTGGGTGAGACTTGATAGGCCTGCCCGTCCAGCGACGTCAGGCCGTTCGGGTTCGGCACATCGACCAGCGGAATTTGGTAGAGTTTTCGCGTGAATCCGGTGTCATAAGAGGCGGTTATAAACCCGTTCTGATCAATCGCGACCGACGTCAGGTTCCCAACCGGAGAGCCGTCCTTAGTGATCGCCGTGGGCGAGAACGTGTTGGATAGCTGCGTCAAACCATTGGTGTCGCCCGGTTTTCCGATGGTTACGGTCATCGGCCCGCCCGCAACCGTCAGGTCAAGCGCCCCGGTTGTCGGGTCATAGGCCCCGCCGGACATGGTCGTAACCGACGCAAGCGTTCCCCCACTGCCACGGCTGTTATCGAACACGAGGGCATACTGACCAACCACCGCATTGTTTTGTGCGGAATCCTTCACCGTCATCGTCCATCCGTTGGACGACCCCGAGCTCGGCACCGTCGGAACAAAGGAGACGTTGAGGTTTTCTGATTCGCCCAAGTTGCCGAAATACTCGACAGACAGCGGAATCGCAGCGCCGGTAGCCCCTGCCGCCGTTTCGGTTGCCGGCAGATTGACACCAAGTTTCATCACGGTTGTCGGATCACCGGCCGTCTGGTTCGAATTGATGGTGACTGGCTGTAAGCCGGTCGTAGTATCTCGGGGGTATGTGGTGACAGTTCCATCGGCATTGGCCGGCCAACCCAGCAGGACCAAACCGGACGATGTTTCCAAAACACCGTTGCTGTTGGTCTGAAACGACCCCGTTGTCGTCATCATCATAGGCTGATTCGCGCTGCCCGCGGACACAGCGGCTGCGGTGGTTACAGGTAGCATCCCGCGACCGTTGATCGCGATATCCATTGCGTTGCTTGTTGTTACCAGCGAGCCCGTTTCGTCGATCATGCGGTTCGTAACCGCAGTGACGCCACCCGCCGAGTAGGCCCCGCTGCTCGAAGAGCCGGTGGTCACCATCGCCTCAAAATCGGTGATCGACCGCTTATAGCCGTTGGTGCCAGAGTTTGCGATGTTGTCTGAGATGGATGCCAGGCGCGAAGCATTCACGCTTAGCCCCGCTACCGCAGCATTCATGGAGGAAGAAATCGTCATCGGTTGCGCCTTTCTGCTGCATCGACTCCTGTCAGACGCAACATTGCAGCGCAGGTTTAAGAACTGACTAACGACAAACGGTCCACCACGTCAGGTCTTGCCCTCCCTTAGCAGGATCACCTCAACCCGGTTATTCCGGATGGCGGAGGGGTTGGTCACCGATGGCTTTCGATCGGCATATCCGGTCACCCGCTCCATCCGGGGGGCATCGAGACCACCCCCTTGCAGCAGGTCGCGCATTGCCTGAGCGCGGGCGGTGGACAGATCCCACATCGGGTTGTGGATCATCACGATCGGGTAGCTGCGGACATGGCCGTTTACCGCTATCTTGTTGGTAACAAGCTTGAAAACACCCGCCATCATGGTGGCAAGCTGCTTTGTAACCTCTGTCGGAACCGCGCTATCCCCGACGAACAGTGGCGAGTTATCAAGGTCGTAGACCTCAATAATCAAGCCTTCGTCGGTGACGCGGGTCACGATGTGGCGCATGGCAGCGGTCATGGTGTTGCTCTCGCCGCTTTTGCCCAACAGCTTGGCCTCGACAGACTTCATCTCGGCATTGGCTTGCTGCATCGCACGAGAGGCGCCTTGATCCACCCCGGTCTGACCTGCGGCCTGACGCTGCGCGGTGGGGCGGACGCTGCTGGCGCCCGTTCCACTCTGCGCGAGAATCTTTTCCGAAAAGACCGAGGTGCCGCCAAAAGCACCATCGCCGCCACCAGAGACCCGGTTGACCGGAATCGTCGGGCTAAAATAGTCCGCGATCCCCTTACGTTGTTTTTCCGTCGTCGCGTTTAGCAGCCACATCAGCATGAAGAAGGCCATCATTGCCGTCACAAAGTCAGCATAGGCCACTTTCCACGCCCCACCGTGGTGCCCGCCGCCCTGAACGATCTTCTTCCGCTTGATTATGACTGGCGCGGCATTATTCTGCCCGGCCATCACACCACCCATTTACTCACCCGTCGCCAGTCATAGCGAAGGTGGGTGAATGTGGGTTTAACCTCTCGAATTGTCCGGGTTTTCTGCCAGCGTGCTATTTCTTTCGCATCGCATCCAGCAGCGCCGCGCCGAAACCACCGGTTTGTTGAGGGGCCGCTGGCGAAGCCGTGCTGGGGCTACGATGCTTAGCGGTCGCACCTGGCGTGGGCTTCGACGTTGCCTGCCTCGACTCGGGAGTTTCCCCGCCGCCATCACGCTTCATGGTCAGACCGATACGTTTTCGCGGCACGTCAACCTCGACCACGCGCACCTTCACCACATCGCCCGCCTTCACGATCTCATGCGGGTCTTTGACGAAGCGGTCGGCAAGCTGGCTGACATGCACCAGCCCATCCTGATGCACGCCGATATCGACGAAGGCGCCGAAGGCCGCAACGTTGGTCACCGTGCCTTCCAGCAACATCCCCGGCTTCAGATCCTTGATGTCATCGACGCCATCGGCAAAGGTCGCGGTGCGGAAACTCGGGCGCGGGTCGCGACCGGGCTTTTCCAGTTCGGCCAGAATGTCGCGCACCGTGGGCAGGCCGAAGCGTTCATCGACAAACATCTCGGGGTCCACCGCGCGCAGCTTCGACGGATCCGCCATCAGCGTCCGCAGGTCGCGCCCGCAGGCGGCAACGATCTTGCGCGCGACGCCGTAAGCCTCCGGGTGAACCGACGAGGCGTCAAGCGGCTCTGTTCCACCCGGAATACGCAGGAATCCGGCGCATTGCTCGTAAGCGCGGGGCCCAAGGCGCGCCACTTTCAGCAAGTCCTTGCGCGAGGCGAACGGCCCATTCTGATTGCGATGGGTGACGATAGCCTCGGCCAGCGAGCCACCGACGCCCGATACCCGCGCCAAAAGCGGGGCTGAGGCGGTGTTAAGGTCCACCCCCACCGCGTTCACCGCATCCTCGACCACGCCTTCCAGCGAATGACCAAGGCGGTGCTGATCCACGTCGTGTTGATACTGGCCAACGCCAATCGACTTCGGCTCGATCTTGACCAGCTCCGCCAGCGGGTCCTGCAATCGCCGTGCAATAGAGACTGCGCCACGCAGGCTGACATCAAGATCCGGAAACTCTGCCGCAGCCAGTGCCGAGGCGGAATAGACCGAAGCACCCGCCTCCGATACGATCACCTTGGTCGGCTTGGCGCCCGGAAGGGCGGCGATCAGCTCGGCCACCATCTTTTCCGTCTCGCGGCTTGCGGTGCCGTTGCCGATAGAGATCAATTCGACCCCATGCTTGCGGATCAGCCCTGCGATTTCCACCTGCGCGCCGCGCAAATCATTCTTGGGCTGGAACGGATAAACGGTCGAGGTCGCCAGAACCTTGCCCGTGCCGTCCACCACCGCCACTTTGACGCCGGTGCGGATACCGGGGTCCAGCCCCATCGTGGCTTTGCCGCCAGCGGGTGCCGCCAACAGCAAGTCTTTCAGGTTCCGTGCAAAGACGCGGATCGCCTCGGCCTCGGCCCGTTCACGCAGGTCGCTCATCAGATCCAGTGTCAGCGACAGGCGCAGCTTGACGCGCCAAGTCCAACCCGCGACCTCGGCCAGCCACAGATCGCCCGGCGCTTGGGCCCCAACGTCCAGTGCGCTGCGCACCATGCGTTCGGCCGGGCTTTGTCCCGGTGCCGCGTCGGCATCCACCTCGATATCCAGCATCAGGATACCTTCGTTGCGGCCCCGTAGCATGGCCAGTGCGCGGTGGCTTGGCGCGTCTGCCCAACGCTCTGAATGGCTGAAATAGTCACTGAATTTTGCGCCTACGGCCTCTTTCCCCTCGACCAGGCGCGCGGAAAGGACAGCGACCTTTTTCATATGTTCGCGCAGGCGGCCCAGCAAATCGGCCCGCTCGGCAAGCCCCTCGGCCACGATGTCGCGCGCGCCGTCCAGCGCCGCTTTCACATCCGGCACCGCCTCAGAGATATAGCCCTTCGCCAGATCGGCAGGCACCGCGCGGCGATCGGCCAGAATCGCCTCGGCCAGCGGCCCCAGCCCGTTCTCGCGCGCGATCATCGCCTTGGTGCGGCGCTTGGGCTTGTAGGGCAGGTAGATATCCTCCAGCTCTGCCTTCGTCACCGCGCCGGCGACCTGCGCCTCCAGCGCGTCGGTCAGCTTGCCCTGATCGCGGATCGAGCCAAGGATCACCGCGCGCCGCGCCTCCAGCTCTCGCAGATAGGCCAACCGCTCGGCCAAAGTGCGCAGCTGCGTGTCGTCCAGCCCGCCGGTCACCTCTTTGCGATAACGCGCGACGAAGGGCACCGTCGCGCCGCCGTCCAGCAATTCGATGGCGGCCGCGACCTGATCGGGGCGCGCCGCAATTTCAGAGGCGATAAGGATCGGGATTCGGCGAGTGGGATCGGTGGTCATGGCAGTCCGGAAATCGTGAAACGGGGGGTGACCATAGCCCGCCCCGTTCCACTTTCCAATGCCTCAGCCGCGACCTTTCCACGGCACGAGATGGCGCTCTGCCACCCGCATCAGAATGTCGATGGAATAGCCGATGATGCCGATCAGGATGATGCCCATCACCACGGTATCGGTCTGCATGAATTTGGACGCCACGATAATCATCATGCCCGCGCCCTTTTCCGCCGCGACCAGTTCCGCCGCCACAACCGTGCCCCAGCACACGCCCATCGCGACCCGAGCGCCGGTGAATATCTCTGGCAGTGAATTCGGCACGATGACATGCCACATGATCTGCCATTTCGAGGCGCCCAGCGAATAGGCGGCGTGGATCTTGGATATCTTGACGCCTGACACGCCTGACCGCGCGGCGATCACCATGATCCATAGCGCCGCAAGGAACAGCAGCACGACCTTGCCCGTCTCCCAAATGCCGAACCAGATGATGACCAGCGGGATCAGCGCCAACGGCGGCACCGGGCGCATGAATTCGACAATAGGGTCGAACCAACCGCGAAACCAGTTCGACAGCCCCATCGCATAGCCAAGCGGGATGCCGACCAGCGAGCCCAGAATGAACCCCGCCAACACGCGCCACAGGGATGAGCCAAGATGCTCCCACAGGGAAAACCCCTTGTAGCCGTTCTGCGCGATGTCGATCAGGCGATAGACCACCGCCTCGGGCGAGGGCATCCAGATCGGCTCCATCTGCATGCCGGGATCGGGGGTGAAGTAGAAAGAACCCATGGCGGTCGGCGTCACCAACCCATGTGCTACACGCATCGGCGCATTAATCGCTGCGGGCTTGCCGTCGATGGCAGTCACCTTCACGCCACCGTCATTCTTCATGCGGATCATCACGCTGCGCCAAGCCGATACATTGGCCGTCTGGTTCCTGGCAAACCCGGTGGCAGGATCAGGCGTCGCCAACGTCGGCTCATCTCCGCCATAGGGGAAAACGGTCACATTCACCGTGCCATCCGCCGCCTGCCCCGCCGCATTCTGCGCGCTGTAAGTAAACGAGGTTTGCCCGACAAACGGGCCGGGAACATGCAGCGGCACGAACTTCGACCCGGTAAAGGCGCCCCAAATCAGGAAGATCGTGAGGATCGAAATGACCGAGGCCGCGCGATCCGGCACAACCGCGCTTTCGTCGCCAAATGTCACGGTCTTGCGGCTGGTGAAATCGTGGCGCTGACGATGCCTGCGGAACAGGCGTACCACCAGCATCGAAAGGATGAAAAGCGCGGCGTAGAGGGCCAGAACGATCATGCTGCGCCCTCCGTCCGGCCCATGATTTCCTCTTCCATGCCCCAGATCATCGACAAGATCTCTTCGCGCGTTTCGGCAAAACCTTCGGATTTCTTGACGTCGCGCAGATCGGCATTCACACCACGTTCGGCAAACGGCAGGCGGTATTCCTTGAACACCCGCCCCGGACGCGGCGCCATCACGACCAAACGCTCGCCCAGCAACAGCGCCTCTTCGACGGAGTGGGTGATAAGAACGACCGTCTTGCCGGTCTCTTTCCACAGCTTCAGCACCAAGCCTTGCATCTTTTCCCGCGTCAGTGCGTCCAGCGCGCCCAGGGGCTCGTCCATCAGGATCACGTCGGGGTCATTGGCCAAACAGCGCGCCAGCGCAACGCGCTGCTGCATACCGCCCGACAGTTCATAGACCGCCTTCTCCTTGAAATCATGCAGGCCCACCGTTTCCAGCAGATGATCGGTGATCTGGTCGCGTTCTGCCTTGGCCATCCCCTTCATGCGCGGCCCGAAATCGACGTTCTTGCGCACGCTCATCCACTCGAACAGCGCGCCTTGCTGGAACACCATCCCGCGCTCTGCGCCGGGACCATGGACCTCGTGCCCGTTCAGCACGACCTTGCCGTCAGTTGGCGCCAGAAACCCGGCGAGGATGTTCAGCAACGTCGTCTTGCCGCAACCCGATGGCCCCAGCACCGACATCAACTCGCCGCCCTTCAGATCAAGCGAGACATTCTTCAGCGCCTGCACCGACACCCCGTTCGGCAGGTCAAAGCGCATAGAGACGTTCTGGATCGAAAGCCCGGCCATTGTCGTTCTTCCCATATTGCGATGGATAGAAAACGGGCGGCACATTCCGGCGCCGCCCAATCCGAGTTGCGATTACATCGCCGAAGTCGCCTTCAGCGGCCCGGCGTTCACGCGGTCATCATAGCTCGACAGCGCTTTTTTCACGTTGCCCGTGCTGACAAAGAAATCGGCGACATCCTTCAGGTTCTTCTGCACACCGCCGCCCATCCACACTGGGCCAAGCGAGTCGGCCGTCGACAGGAACTTGAACCCCGCCATCATGCTTTTTGCGGCAGGCAGGTCCATTCCGGCGTCCTTGGCAATCACCGGCAGCATTTCGGTCTGTGCGGCAGCGCCCGAGTTCCACTTGTCGTTCATCTCATGCACGACCTTCAGGAACTTCGTCACCAGCTCCGGCGACGTTCCGACGAAATCCGACGGGGCAGAGATCACGTCATAAACATGCAGCCCGATCGCGTCCTTCTGGTCACCGGTCATCAGCACGTGGCCATGCTCTTCCATCCGCTGCAACCCGCCGCCAAAGCCGCAAGCCATGTCAACATTGCCCTGCGCCAGCGCCGCTGCACCGTCTGCCGGTGCCATATCGACCACCTGGATTTTTGAGGCATCGACCCCAAAATGCTCCATCTGCTTGAGGAAATCATACTGCGCTGCCGTCCCGATAGGCACCGCCGCCTTCTTGCCTTCCAGATCCTTGGCGTTCTTGCCGGTGATCTCCAACTTGTCCGACACCACGCAGTTGTCATTGCCGGAATAGCTGACAGCCACGTCAACCGCCTGCAAATCCTGCCCGGCAGAGGTTGCCACGATGAACGGCGGCACGCCTTGGCTGATCGACAGTTGCACATCGCCCGACGCCATTGCCGCACTCATCGCGGTGCCGGTATCAAAAGCGCGCCAGTTGATCTTGACGCCCATGTCCTTTTCAAATTGACCGCTCGCTTTGGCGTATTCAAACGGCATCGCCCATTCGGTGAAATACGCGATGGTGATCGAGTCCGCAGCCATCGCGGTCTGCGCACCGGCCAGCAACGCGATGCCAGCCATGGCCCCAGTCAGTTTCGACGTCTTCATTTTGAGTCTCCCTGTCTATGCTTGGTATTGTCTACAGCATCACGTTTTTTCTTACACTATGCGTTGCCGCTATCCGAGGGTATAGGTCCAGATCGCAGCGGTGATATAGGTCCAAAGTCTTTCCCCCGCGCCCGAAAATCCGGCAATCTGGCGTTATCTCTGGCATCTGTCTGGCCCTACATGGGATGCCCTGCGGCGTGATTTCATATGGCAGCCGAATATCGGCGAAACGCGCCCGCGCGCGCCGTTCTCTGTCCGCCAAAGGGTCACGCTTATGGATACCGCCCATTATTCTAACGACATCTCTGCCGTGATCGAGGCTGACCGCGCCCATCTTTGGCACCATCTGATTCAGCACAAGCCGTTCGAGACGATCGACCCGCGCATTATCGTCGAGGGTAAGGGTATCCGTGTCTGGGATGCGCGCGGCAAAGAGCATCTTGACGCGGTCTCGGGTGGGGTGTGGACGGTCAACGTCGGCTATGGGCGCGAAAGCATCGCCAATGCGGTGCGCGACCAACTGATAAAGATGAACTACTTTGCCGGCAGCGCAGGCTCGATCCCCGGCGCGCGTTTCGCTCAGCGCCTGATCGAGAAGATGCCGGGCATGAGCCGCGTCTATTATTCCAACTCCGGTTCCGAGGCGAACGAGAAGGTGTTCAAGATGGTGCGCCAGATCGCGCACCGGCATCACGGCGGCAAGAAGTGGAAGATCCTGTATCGTGAACGCGATTACCACGGCACCACCATCACCGCGCTGTCCGCCGGCGGTCAGCCCGAACGGAATGGCCAGTACGGCCCCTTCACGCCGGGCTTTGTCGAGGTGCCGCATTGCCTTGAATACCGCAGCCAGTATCCCCACGCCGCCGACTACGGCCGCGCCGCAGCCGACGCGATCGAGGCGGTAATCCTGCGCGAGGGCCCCGACACGATTGGCGCGATCTGTTTGGAGCCGGTAACGGCAGGCGGTGGCGTCATCACGCCCCCCGAAGGCTATTGGGACCGCGTGCAAGAGATTTGCCGCAAGTATAACATCCTCATCCACATCGACGAGGTGGTCTGCGGCGTCGGGCGCACGGGCGAATGGTTCGGCTATCAGCATTACGGGATCAAACCCGACTTTGTGACGATGGCAAAAGGCGTCGCCTCTGGTTACGCCGCGATCTCCTGCACCGTCACGACCGAGGCGGTGTTCGAGATGTTCAAGGACGACGCCAGCGACCCGATGGGCTACTTCCGCGATATCTCAACCTTTGGCGGTTGCACGGCAGGGCCAGCGGCGGCGCTGGAAAACATGCGGATCATCGAGGACGAGGGGCTGCTGGCCAACACGACAGCGATGGGCGCGCGCCTGATGGGGAACCTGTCCGCCCTGATGGACAAGCATCGCGCCATCGGGCAGGTGCGCGGCAAGGGGCTGTTCTGCGGCGCCGAACTGGTCGCGGATCGCAGCACGAAAGAGCCGATCGCCGAGAAACTGGCGCAGGCTGTCGTCGCAGATTGCATGGCGCAGGGCGTGATAATCGGGGTGACCAACCGATCCATCGCCGGGTTCAACAACACCCTGTGCCTTAGCCCGGCCTTGATCGCAACACCGGATGATATTGACGAAATTACCACCGCGATTGACGGCGCCTTGGGCCGCGTTTTCGGCTGACCCTGCGCGCGCGGAATCCGCGTAACATGCTGAGATAAGGTGACTTGGATAGCATAAGCCAATCCTAACCTTTTAGATATACCAAAGGGGCGCTTTGATGGGCGCTCCGCTTTAACGATGTGGTGCCAGTGACAGGACAGGTTCATGAGTCATCCCTATGAAGGCCTGCCGCCCCAAAGCTTTTGGCGCGTGGTCGCCGAAGGGTCAGAGGTGCGGCTCGACGGCATTACCGCGCCCGGATTTACCCTGACCGGCAACGACCGCATCGCCACTGCAGGCAGCTGTTTCGCCCAGCACATCGGCAAGGCCCTGCGCGCGCGGGGCTATCAGGTGCTGGACGCCGAACCCGCGCCCCCGTTCCTCAGCGAGGCCAGCGCCCGCCGCTTTGGCTATGGCCTCTATTCCGGGCGCTACGGAAATATATATACAGTACGACAGCTTAAGCAGTTTCTGACCGACACCCTCGCCGATCCGGCGCCGCCCGCCAGGGTGTGGGAACGCGACGGCGCCTTCTTTGACGCCCTGCGCCCCGCCGTGGAGCCAAAGGGGTTATCGTCGCCCGCGGAGGTCAGGATTCACCGCAATCTGCATCTCGCGAATTGCCGGGCCATGTTGGAACAGGCGGATGTATTCATCTTCACACTGGGCCTGACCGAGGCGTGGGAGGATCGCGAAACCGGACGCATATTTCCCACCTGTCCGGGCGTCATCGCAGGGCAATTCGCCGAGGCCCGCCACGCGTTTCGTAACTTTCGCTATCCCGAGATTATCGAGGATCTGACCGAGGTGCGCCGCCTGCTGGAGGTGTTCCGCCCCGGCATGCGCCTGTTGCTGACGGTGTCGCCGGTTCCACTGACGGCGACTGCCACGGGTGGGCATGTTCTTGTCGCCAACACCTATTCCAAGGCTGTGCTGCGCGCCGCCGCGCAGGACTTCGCGACGGCTCATGAAAATACCGACTATTTCCCGTCGTATGAGATCATCACCGACCCCGCCGCGCGCGGAAAATGGTTCGACCAAAACCTGCGCACGGTGCGGCCCGAAGGGGTTGACCGCGTTATGCAGGCCTTCATTTTCGCCTATGGCGATGGCGCGACACTACCCCCCGCGCCAATCTCGACACCGCGCTGGGATGAGGGCGACGAAGTCGGCGAAGACGCGGTGGTCTGCGAGGAAATCCTGTTGAACGCATTTTTACGATGAAATCGCGCGTCTGTGTGCTTGGGGCGTCGCATGTTGGCGCGATACGGGCGGCGTGGCTGCAAAGCAACGCCGCCGCACTGCCCTATACGCTGAATTTCTTCGCTGCGCCGAACCGCCATTTCTCCCGGCTCGACGTGCGGGATGGTGCGCTTGCCGCAACCACCAAGGTGGGTCGCGCCGCCTTCGCACAGACCTGTGGCCGTGATCGACTGGTGCTATCCGACTATGACGCCATGCTGATCGTCGGCTGCGGGATGAGCGTGCTGGCCGCGGTTTCCCTTTATTGGCAGGCGCGGTTTCTGGCACTACCGTCAATGCGCAACGCCTCGACACGGCAGCTTGCCAAGGCGATTCTGGTCTCCCAGCCCTGTTTCCTGCAAGCGCTCACCGACCGGATCACGGATGCCGAGGCGAGCGGTATTGCCAGATTGTTGCGCCAATCGACGCCGGCGCAGATCATGGTCGCCAGCCAACCCCGGCCCAGCGCCGCTGTGCTTGACGCGAAAGGCGGTTTTGGCGGGCTGCGCGGCGTACAGCGGCGCGGCGATGCGGCGGCTCTGTCTGACCTCTACGATCAGGCCGCCGCAGACGCGCTGCACGGGGTTGCCAGCTATTTGCCCCAACCCGCCGCCTCGGTTGAGCAGGCTCTGTTTACCGCGCACCACTATTCGGCGGGGGCGCTACGGCTTGGGGTGCACGATGACCCGGTGCAAACGCATCAGGTAGATGACTACTTGCACGGCAACGTCGCGTATGGCGCATTGGTGCTTGACCAGATCGCCGGGGCTATCACCTGAGGCGTGACGCGCGCGCTACCAGTGCAGCGCAACGCTGTCCATTTCATGCACCGTGGCGTGCTGAATGAGCACCGTGTCGCCGTGCGGAAGGCTGATCAGCACGTCCGCGCCAACCGCCTTGATCGTCGCCTGCGTGGACGTGATGTGGTACGCGGTCAGGTCAACCACATCCGTGCCATGGGTGAAATCGGTAATCAGATCCGCGCCAGTTCCGGGCTGGAAAACAAACGTATCCGCACCAGCACCGCCCGTCAGCACATCATTGCCAGAGCCACCATTCAGCACGTCATTTCCCGTGTCACCGGAGAGGGCGTCGTGGCCCGCCGCGCCATACAGAAAATCATCGCCGGTGCCGCCATGGACGCTGTCGTTTCCGGCGCCGCCATACAAAAGGTCGCTTTGCCCGTTACCCCAGATCTGGTCATTGCCAGCGCCACCGTAGAGCTTGTCAAACCCCGCGCCGCCGGCGATGCCATCATTGCCGTTGCCGCCCTGAATGAAGTCATTTCCGTCGTCGCCGTGGATCTGGTCGTGGACGGAAGAGCCTGCAATGGTGTCATTGCCGCCAGCGCCGTAGATGTTAAGCCCGCCGTGGTCGAGGGCGACCTTGTCCGCGCTGCTGGTCAGCTTTACGTTTTCGACCGACATGAGGTCGTAGACCACCACCTTACCGCCAGCGCTACCCATGACGCGAAAAACATCGGTGCCAGCACCCAACAGCGTTAGCCCGCCGGCCTGATCGCCGAACGCCACCATATCGGCGCCGCCTGCGCCATAAACCTGGCCGATACCGTCGGGCGTGAGCTGAAAATGATTAGATGTGTCGTTGCCCACAAAGTGCTCGACCGTGGGGGGGCTCGCCTCGGATTGCAAGATCCCGGTGGTCAGGGCGGCAGTGCCCAAAGTGGTGCCCAGCGTCACGCCAAATCCCGACGTGGACGAATAATGGAGCCCGTCAGAGTTATACATCGCGCTGGCGGCATATCCGTTGGCCGCAGCAACCGTATCCGGGCTGACTAGCACGGAATGGGCGTTCTGTGCGGCGAATGAGGCCTGTTCGGCCTGAATTGTATGCCAGTTTGTCGCGTAGTAGGACGGGTTGGTGGTCAGGACGCCTGCCGAACTTGATAGTTGTGACACCACGAATTCGTGCGCGCCAAAGGCGGCGGTCAGCTTTGCGTCAAGCGCCTCCAGATGGGTCATGTAGTTCTTTGCGGCGGATGCGTTCCACGCGTCGGCCTCACCCTGAACCCAGACCACGCCCGCCAAATAGGCACCCGGAATGTATTCGGGCGAGGACGGGTTGAGCGTGGCAGCGAGGGCCGACGTAAGGATTGTGAGGTTCTCACCATCGCCCGGCGCCGTCGCAGCGGACCAGTCGCCCGTGCCCCGGTCAAGCGCAGGGTCCAACGGTGACCCAATCATCGCGACCTGCACCAAAAGCGCGTTTCCCGCGACGGCTGCATTCACGACGCCAGCAGCAACCGAATGGTTCACCGCATTGGACTGCCCGGCCAGAACGATGATCGGTATTCCATTGGCCGTTGTCGTCATCTGTGCCTCCCGTCGAGATGACAAGACGATGGCCCGGCGCGACTAATGCACCTTTAACGTTCTGTTTGTAAATGAATAAAATTCGCTTCAACGTTGAGTGGGCGTGTGATTTGCGGCCGTGAAATTTCCCCCTGATCGGGAAAATGTAAAAAATTTTCGCTGAAAGGTGGCTGAAAGGTTCGGCAGCTAGGGTTCCCTTCAACGAGTTTGGAAATGGCGCACCGTCGTTATCCGAACCGCATGTGGAGGAGAAAATACCAATGATGCGCATTGACGCAAAGCGGGGCCATGGCCGCGCAACAGGGCCGCGTGCCATGGGGTGGCACATATGACCGTGCGCACCGATGGAGCAGGCGGCATTGAGCTGACGAACGTCACCAAACGGTTTGTGACGCCTACGGGTGCCGCGATGACCGCCATTCGCGATATCAATCTGACCGTGAAACCGGGCGAGTTCTGCGCTGTAGTCGGGCCGACCGGCTGTGGCAAGTCAACCACCCTCACACTCGCCGCCGGGTTGGAACGGCCCACCGCGGGCACCGTCAAAGTCTCGGGCAAGCAGGTTGACGGCATCACCAAGGGGGCGAGTTTCGTCTTTCAGACGGACGCACTGCTGCCGTGGAAACCGGTGCTCGACAACGTGGCGCTTGGCCCGTTGTTCAAGGGTATGCCCAAGGCCGAAGCGAAGGCGCGCGCCGGCGAGTGGCTGAAGACAGTCGGTCTGGCCGGGTTTGAGGCGCATTATCCGCATCAGTTGTCGGGTGGGATGCGCAAGCGCGTCAGTCTCGCCGCCGCACTGATCAACGAGCCCACGATGCTGCTGATGGACGAGCCGTTCTCGGCGCTGGATGTGCAGACGCGGGCGATCATGTCGAACGAGCTTTTGAACCTGTGGGAACGGCAGAAACCCTCGGTTTTGTTCGTGACGCACGATCTGGAAGAGGCGATCTTCCTGGCCGACAAGGTGGCGGTGATCACCGCGGGGCCGGGCACCGTCAAGGCGGTGTTCGAGGTCGACCTGCCGCGTCCGCGCGGCGCCATGCAGGAAATCCGCTTCACCAAGCGGTTCCTGGAGTTGCACCAGCTAATCTGGGAAGCGCTGCGCGAGGAGGTTGAGCAGACCTATTCACGCGAATCCATTGCATCAAAAACCAAGGGGGGCCGGGCATGACGATGCAGGCAATGGCAGGGGCGCCCGACATGAGCGGGTCGGACGAAGCCTCGATCGCGGCGCAGGCCCGCAGCCGCATCAAGCGGCACAAGGTGCAGGTTATGCTCGGGCAGGCAGGTATCGCGGTGTTCGTCATCGCGGGCTGGCAGATCGCAGCCATGACCGGGTTCATTGACCCGTTCTTCTTCGGATCCCCGGTGGGGATCGTGCAACGGCTTTATGACTGGGTGCTGAATGGCACCGCCTATGGGCCTTTCTGGCTGCAGATCTGGATCACGCTGGAAGAAGCGTTGCTTGGCTTCATCGTCGGTGTGTCCAGCGGCATCGTCGTAGGCGTGACCTTGGGCGAGATTCCGTATCTGGCCGAGGTGGTTGGGCCCTACATCAAGATCGTCAACGCGTTGCCACGCATCGTGCTCGGCTCGATCTTCGTGATGTGGCTTGGTCTCGGGCTTTCGTCAAAGGTGTTGCTGGCCGCCGTCCTCGTGTTTTTTGTGGTGTTCTTCAACGCCTTTCAGGGCGTGCGCAGCGTGGACCGCAACCTTGTCGCCAACGCCCGCATTCTGGGTGCCTCGCGGTTGCAGGTTGTGTGGAACGTGGTGTTCCCCTCGGCGATGACCTGGATCATCGCGAGCCTTCACGTCGCGCTGGGCTTTTCGATCATCGGGGCGATCGTGGGCGAATTCCTTGGCTCGGAAAAAGGGCTGGGGCTGGTGATCGCCACGGCGCAGAACACGTTCGATGCGAACGGCGTATTCGGTGCAATGCTGGTGATCGGCGCGCTGGCGCTAAGCGCGGAATGGGTGATGGCGAAGATCGAGAAACGCCTGCTGGCGTGGCAACCGGTCTCGGCCAACGAGCGTAATATTCAGGGGCTGTAAGCCAAGGCCCTGAATTTCCGGGTGCCCGCGACGAGGAGGTTGCGCGGCACCCAAAACCAAGGCCCGGAAAGCTGGGCTTACCAACGGAGGAGAAGACGATGCGGACACTGAAACTGGGAATGACGATGGCTGCGGCGATAGCGCTGCCGCTGGCGGGCGGGTATCTCAGCGCGGCACGCGCTGCCGACATGCCCACGGTGACGATGATGGTTGGCGGGATCGACAAGCAGATCTACCTGCCCTACCAGCTGGCCGAAAGCCTTGGCATGTTCAAGAAATACGGCATCAACATGAAGCTGTCGACCGAGCAGTCCGGCGGCGTAGGCGCCGAGGATGCGGTGATCTCGGGTCAGGTCGATATGGCTGGCGCGTGGTACAACCACACGATCGAGTTCCAGACCAAGGGCAAGGACGTCGTTGATATCGTGCAGCTTTCGGTCGCCCCGGGCGAGCGGATCATGTGCGCCAAAGGCTCGACCGTGACTTCGCCGACGGACTGGAAGGGCAAATCGGTTGGCGTGACTGACCTTGGCTCGGGCACCGATGCGCTGGTCAGCTACGTTTCGGCACGCGCTGGCATGAAACCCACCGACTATACCAAAGTCGCGGCAGGTGCTGGTCAGACGATGATTGCGGCGCTGAAATTCGGCAAAGCAATCTGTGGCATTACCAGCCAGCCGACCGTGAACGCGATCGAAAAGTTGGGCATTGGCTACTCTGCCATCGACCTCTCGACCGGCGCTGGCGTGCAGAAGTGGCTTGGCGGTGCTTATCCTGCGGCGGGCGTTCTTGTGCGTGCGGAATGGCTGGCCAAACATCCGACCGAAGCGCAGGGTGTCGCCAACGCGCTGGTCGCAACCTTGCAGTGGATGAAAACCCACAATGCAATGGATGTTGCCAACGTGATGCCCAAAGACTTCGTGTCCAACAAGCTGAGCACGAAGGAAGAGTATGCAGCGGCGCTGCAGAAGGACTGGGGCCAGTTCAACCTCGACGGCCTTGGCACCATGCCGACGAGCGGGCCGCAAACCGTGCTCGACATGGAAAAAGCTGGCGGCAAGGTGTCAACGGCTGTGGATCTGTCCAAGACCTACACCAACCAGTATGTCGACGCCGCGAAGAAGCTTGAGGGTCTGAACTAAGGGCCTGTTCAGGGGCCGGGTCATCCCCGGCCCCATTCTCTGCATCGCTCCGGCGACCGGGCGCTCGACAGCGAGCGTCCGGTCATGCAGGATGAGGCCAAGAGTGTTCGCGATGACAGGGAGTAGCGTATGCGGCAGATCCTGCGAGTGCGGCTGGGCGTCGTCGTTACGCTGGCCGCGATGGTGCTGGCATCGACCGGGCGCGCAGAGCAAGTGTCGCTGATGGTCGGAGGGATCGAGAAACAGATCTATCTACCGCTGATCCTGACACAGAACCTTGGCTATTTCGCTGACGAAGGGCTGGATGTCCAAATCCTGTCAGAACCCGCAGGCGCCGAGGCTGCGGACGAGATGTTGGCCGGTGCCGTGCAAGGCGTGATCGGATTTTACGATCACAACATCGAGCTTCAGGCGCTGGGCAAATACACCCAATCTGTCGTGCAATTTTCGCAAGCCCCAGGCGAGGTCGAGCTGGTCTCGACCCGCCACCCCGAAATCCGTTCGGTCGCTGACTTGCGCGGACACCGGCTGGGCGTAACCGGGCTGGGCTCGTCAACCGACTTTCTGACGCAATACCTGCTAATCGCCAACGGCTTGAAGATGAGCGATGTGACCCCGCTGCCGGTTGGTGCCGGCAACGTGCTGATCGCGGCGATGCAAAAAGACAAGGTTCAGGCCGCTATGACCACCGAACCCACCATCTCGCGCCTGCTCGCCAGCGGCGATGCCCGCGTGCTGGTTGATTTGCGCACCGTTGAAGGCACGCGGGCGGCACTGGGCGGGGTCTATCCGGCGGCCTGCCTTTACATGGAAACTTCTTGGATAAACGCGCATCCGGACACGGTGCAAAAGCTTGCCAATGCCTTTGTGCGTACGCTGCACTTCATCGCGACCCATAGTGCCGATGAGATTGCCAACCATGTGCCCGCGGACTACTACGCCGGCAACCGCGCGCTGTATGTCGAGGCTTTGGCGCATGGCAAGGCGATGTTCACCCCCGATGGCCGTATGCCCAAGGGTGGGCCAGAGACGGTGCTTGCAGTTTTGGCCCGCTTTATGGACGGGGTGTCGGCCGGAAGCGTGGACCTTTCGCGGACCTACACCAACACCTTTGTTGACCGCGCCAAGGCCGGATAACGGATCTATTCCGCCAACGGCAGCCGCACGGTCACCGCAAAACCCGGCCCGCCCGGCGCAAGGCTGGCGCTGCCGCCAAACATCTCGGCGATCTCTGCCACGATGGCAAGGCCTAGCCCGCTGCCTCCCGCCGCGGCGCCATGTCCACGCTGAAACCGCTGGAACAGGCGGGCGCGATCTGCGTCGGACACACCCGGGCCGGTATCGCTGACCGTCACCGCGCCAAACGGTGCCGCACGCGCCACCCGGATCGTTACAACCGCCCCGGCACCAGCATGGAGGATCGCGTTATCAACAAGGTTCGCCAGCGCCTCATGGACCAGCGCAGCCGACGCGGCGACGTCACATTCGGTTTCGGCCTCGACCACCAGATCTACATGCGCGTCCAAGGCATCCGGCCCGCGACGTGTCGCCACCTCGCGCACCACGGCGCGCAGGTCGACACGTTCCACCGCAAGGCGCGCACGGTCATGTTCTACCCGACCCAGTGCAAGCAACTGATTGGTCAGCCGCGTCATCTCCGACAGGCTTTCGTCGATTTCGGCCAACACATTTGCCGGCCCGGTGGCTGAGCGGTCACGTCGGGCAAAGCCCACCTGAGTTTTCAAGATCGTCAGCGGCGTGCGCAACTGGTGTGCGGCGCTGTCAAGAAACCGTCGCTGACGGTCCAGATAAGCGGCAAGCCGCGCCATATGATCATTCAGCGCCTGCACCAGCGGCTGAATTTCCAACTGAACCGCGCGAACATCAAAGGGTTCAAACCGATCTGCGGGGCGGTCCAGAACCTCGCGTCGCAGTCGCATCATCGGTCGCAACTCTCGCGTGATGCCGATCCAGATCGAGACTGCTGCCGCCAGAACCAAGGCCGCCTGTTCCAGAAATCCACGCAGCCACAGGCTGCGCGCCAGTGCGTCGCGCGCCTTGAGCGTTTCGCCCACCATCACATGCACCTGAGCGGTGCCCGACGGGGTAATCACCGTCTGGCGCAGGATCACCGCCCGCATCTGCTCGGTGCGGAACAGCGTGTTATACTGCACCAAATCGGCTCCGGGCGGCAGAACTCCGGGCGGCTCCAACTCCGGAAAACCTGCGATAAGGGTGCCGTCTGCCGCGCTCACCGCGTAGGACACCTCGTCATGGCTGTCGGTCGCGAACAACTCAAGCGCGGCGGGCGGCACGACGGCCTGAATGCCGCCGCTGCGCCAACGTGTCTGTTCGGCGATCATCCGCGACGAGGCAAGCAGCTGACGGTCCATAATCAATGTCGCCTGCCGCTCTGCCGTCGCATAGCTAAGCCAAAGGCTGACGCCCAGAATTGCCGCCACCGGCACGAAAAGCCACGCCATCAGGTTCAGCCGCAAACTCGACCGGATCGCACCTCTGCCCCTCACGGCTGCGCCAACCTCAGCACATAGCCAAGGCCGCGCAGGGTGGCGATGGAGATAGCGTCGCTTTCCAGTTTGCGCCGCAGACGGTGGACGGTCACTTCGATGACGCTCAGATTGACCTCTTCGTCAAAGCCATAGCTCGCCTCCAGCAGCACCTCCTTGCTTACCGTCGCCCCGGCGCGGCGCATCAGCGCCTCCAGCACCGCATGTTCGCGCGGCGACAGTTGCAGCGCCCGCTCGCCAATCGAGAACTGGCGGGTGTTCTGGTCGAACGACAGCGGGCCATATCGCAACTCTTCGCGCACCAGCCGACCAGAGCGGCGCGTCAGCGCCCGGATGCGCGCCTCCAATTCCTCAACCTCAAAGGGTTTGGTCATATAGTCGTCCGCACCGGCATCGAGCCCCTCAACCCGCCGCTTCACCGCATCTTCGGCGGTCAGGATCAACACGGGAATCGTCGCGTGATGCGCCCGGATGTGCCGCACCACATCGATGCCGCCAATACCCGGCAGTCCAAGATCGACGATGGCCAGATCATAATTCTCCAGTGCGACACCTTCGATCACCGACTCTCCATCCGGGATGCAATCGACGACGTAGTTCTCACCCCGCAAAAGGCGGGCGAGCCATTCCGACAGACGTTGGTTATCCTCGACGATCAGCAACCGCACAGCAGACCTCCCGCGTTCGGGTCACCTTAGGATCACGCGCGCGCCACGCCAATCGCGGAGTTTGAAAATTGGCAGTTACCGATACAACCCTGTCGGATTGCCCGAGGTTAACTTCTGTGGCACTCTGTCGCGGTCGGACACAAGTCCGTCGTGGGAAACCTTCCGGCCAAAGTCCGGAAGTAGGGGAGTGTAGTTAGTGTTACAGTTGATTATCAGTCTGGTTGCCGGTGCAATTGGCGGCAACGTGGCGGGTGGGGTTTTGAAGAACCAAAGCCTCGGAACTGTTGGAAACTCCATCGTGGGCGTCATTGGTGGCGGCCTTGGTGGTCAAATCCTTGGTATGCTCGGTGCGGGCGGCGCGGCTGGCGGCGCAGGCGGCCTTGATATCGGCTCGATCATCGGACAGCTCGCCTCGGGCGGTGTCGGCGGTGGCGTGCTTTTGGCGGTTGTCGGCGCGGTGAAAGCGGCGATGGCAAAATCGTCCTAAGTTAGCGCGGTCGGGCGTCCACGCGATGCCCGACCCCTTCGCGGATTGGCGGGCAGCCTAGCCCCAGTCCGCCGCCTGCATCTCTCGCAACCGGCTTGCGGTCCGCTCAAACTCGAACGAGCCTTCACCTTCGATATACAGCCGCTCGGGGTCATCCGCCGCCGAACAGATCAGCCGCACCCGCGCCTCGTAGAGCGCGTCGATCAGCGTGACGAAACGCTTGGCCTCGTTGTAGTTCGACACCGACAGATGCGGGATGTCCTCTAGGATCAGCACGCGGATCGCCTCGGCAATCGCCAGATAATCCGCGGGCCCCAGAGGTCGCGCGCACAGCTCCCAAAACGTCGCGCGCGCCACGCCGTTGTGGGTATGCTCCAACACCACCTCGCGCCCGTTTACCGGCAACCGCATCGGCACACCCGTGTCGCCGCCCGTCAGTTCCTTCCAGATCGCGGAAATGGCCGCTTTCGCCCTTGCCCCGGCGGGTTCGAACCAGACCTGCGCGCCGGCCAGCCGGTGCTGGCGATAGTCGGTCTCGCTTACCAGCGCCTCCACCTCCATCCGTTCGCGCAACAGCGCAATGAAGGGCAGGAACAGCGCCCGGTTCAACCCGTCCTTATACAGCTCCTCCGGCACCCGGTTCGAGGTCGTCACCACGACCACCCCAGCCTCGAACAGCTTTTGAAACAACCGCCCCACGATCATCGCATCGGCAATGTCGGTGATCTGCATCTCATCGAAGCATAACAGCCGCGTCCTGGCGATGATCGCTTGCGCCACCGGTTCCAGTGCGTCCTCCACCTGCGTCTTGCGCGCGTCGTGCAGCCCGTGCTGCACCTCCTGCATGAAGGCATGGAAATGCACGCGCCGCTTCCGCTCGATCTCGGTCGCCTCCATGAACAGGTCCATCAGCATCGACTTGCCGCGCCCGACGCCACCCCACAGGTACAGCCCCCTGGGTGCAGGCGGCGCCTTTTGGAACAACGCACCCAGCAGCCCGCGCTTTTTGGCCGAGGTTTCCTCAAGCCACGCGCGCACCGCTTCCAGCCCCGGCAACACCGCGCGCTGCGCCGCATCGGGGCGCAGGGTGCCGGCAGCAACCCGGGCATCATAAATCTCGGTCAATGTCTCGCGCATACCGCCGTATACCGTCTTGCCCGCGCCAAGGAAATCCCCAGCCAGCCACCTGCACAGATGCTGTGCGAAATACGCCGCTTGCCTCGTGACGGTCCAACGTCCAACTATCCATCAACGCAGACGACGAGGTGATGTTATGTCCAAACGCCTTCCCACCTATTTCATTTCCCACGGCGGCGGCCCTTGGCCCTGGATTTCCGACATGCGCCGGATGCTTGCCACGCTGGAAACCTCGCTGGCCCGCATGCCCGAGGAAATCGGCGAAAAGCCCAAGGCGATCCTGATGGTTTCCGGCCATTGGGAAGGGTCAGAATTTGCGGTGATGTCCTCGCCCAAGCCGGGTATGGTCTACGATTATGGCGGCTTCCCGCCCGAGACTTACAAGATCGTCTATCCAGCCCCCGGCACCCCTGACATCGCGCGCCGCACCGCCGATCTGATCGCAGCTGCCGGTCTGCCGACCCGGCTGGATGCCACGCAAGGCTATGACCACGGCACCTTCGTGCCCGCCTATGTGATGTATCCCAAGGCTGACGTGCCGCTGTTCCAAGTGTCGCTGAAGTCCGGCTACGATCCCGCCGCGCATTTCGCGCTTGGCCGCGCGCTTGCCCCCCTGCGGGACGAAGGTGTGCTGATCGTCGGCTCGGGCCTTAGCTATCACAACCTGCGCATGTTCGGCCCACAAGCCAAGGTTCCGTCTGCCGCGTTCGACGCATGGCTGGACAGGACCTTGGCCGAGGCTCCGGCCCAACGCACGGCGGATCTGCTGGATTGGGAATCGGCGCCCTACGCGCGCGTCTGCCACCGCGAGGAAGATCACCTCGTGCCGCTCTTCGCCGCCCTTGGCGCAGCAGAGGGCGAGACCGCAACCCGCGTCTATCACGACACCAACGTGTTCGGCGGCGTGACGGCCTCCAGCTATCGCTTCGGCTAAAGTCTTGCCCGCGGATCATCATTCTTCCTGATCCGCGGGCGCACAAATTCGTGATTGACGCTGCCGCCGCCTCGCATAGGTTGCCTCGTGCAACAGGAGCCACCCGATGTCCGACGCGCGCACGCCCCTTATCACCCCGGTCCTTCTGGCTGGGTCGCTGATCCTCATCCTCAGCTTCGGAATCCGCGCCAGCTTTGGCGTGTTCCAGATCCCCATCGCGGCCCTCCATGGGTGGGAGCGGTCAGAGTTCTCCTTCGCCATCGCGATCCAAAACCTTGCCTGGGGCTTTGGCCAACCGTTGTTCGGCGCGCTGGCTGAACGCATCGGCGACCGCAAATCGGTCACGCTTGGCGCACTTCTCTATGCGGGCGGGCTGGTGCTATCGTCCTACGCCATCACGCCCGGTCAATATCAGGCGCTGGAAATCCTCGTGGGCTTCGGCATCGCGGGCATCGGATTCGGCACGATCCTTGCCCTGATAGGCCGCGCCGCCCCGGCAGAGCATCGCAGCCTGTCGCTTGGCCTCGCCACCGCCGCGGGCTCGGTCGGTCAGGTGATTGGCCCGCTGGTGACACAGGCGCTGCTGACCCGCGTCAGCCTCGCGACCATCTTCGTGATCTTCGCGGGCGTCATCCTTGCGTCGCTTTCGATGCTGCCCTTCCTCAAGGCACCCAGCGTCGCTCACCACACAGAGCCCGCCGAAAGCCTGCGCGCCGTCGTCCGCCGCGCCTTTTCCGACCCCAGCTTTATCATGATCTTCGTCGGCTTCTTCTCCTGCGGCTATCAGCTTGGCTTCATCACCGCGCATTTCCCGGCGCTGGTGACAGAGGTCTGCGGCGCGATCAACCCAACCGGCCCGCTGGCGGCGCTTGGCATCTCAACCACCTCCGCCCTAGGCGCGGCCTCCATCGCGCTCATCGGCATCGCCAACATCTGCGGCACCGTCACGGCTGGCTGGTTGGGCAAGCGCTATTCCAAGAAATACCTGCTCGCGGGCGTCTACCTTATGCGCACCATCATTTCTGCCGCGTTCATCCTGAACCCGGTGACGCCCGCCACGGTGATCCTGTTCTCGCTGTCGATGGGCACGCTTTGGCTGGCCACGGTGCCGCTAACCTCCGGCCTCGTCGCGCAAATTTATGGTGTGCGCTACATGGGCACGCTTTACGGCATTGTGTTTTTCTCGCACCAACTGGGCAGCTTCATCGGCGTCTGGCTGGGCGGTTGGATGTATGACCTCTACGGCAGCTACACCGCCGTGTGGTGGATCGGCATCGGCGTCGGCGCCTTCTCCGCGCTCGTCCACCTACCGGTCGAGGAACGCCCGCTGGCCCTGCGCGCCTAGAGAACGATGATGTTTGGTAGAACCATCATCGTTCTCTAGGCTTTTGGTGGTCGCGTGATTGTCGCGGAAAACCGTGACCCACTTTTCCGCATCACGCTCTAACCTTGCCGCAAGAAATCCGTCAGCGCGGACATGATCGCGCGGACATGGGTATAGGGCAGCGCATGCGTCGCGCCATCGACCTCAACCACCCGCGCCGCGCGGTTGATCTGCGCCAGTCGGCCCAGCGACGACAGCGGGATCACCTTATCCTCGGCCCCCCAGATGCCCAACACCGGCAACGATGTCTGCGCCAAGGTGCGGTGCGTATCGGCAAGATCCGCCACCAGCATCCCCCGCTGCGACGCCAACACTGCGGGCAAGGTGCCGCGTATCCCCATCTCTCCGGCGATACGGTCAAGAATATCGGGCAGCGCCGGGTCCACCTCCAGCGTCCGGTTGAGCCCGCGCCGGAACATGATGCCGCCCGCGACCCGCGTCAGCCAGTCCCCCGCCACCGGCACCCGCGCCACAAACTCGGCAAACCGGGTTTGCCGGATACCCAGCCCGCAGGGCGCGACCAGAACCAGCCGATCGACCAGCGCCGGGTGATCCGCAGCATAAGCCGCCGCAATCGCCGCGCCCATGGAATACCCCATCAGTGTGACGCCTTGCTTGACCTCCAGCGCCGTCAGCAGCTCGTGCAGTTGGCCGACGAAAAACGCCCGATCCTGCCTCCCCGCCACCCGGTCCGACAACCCGCGCCCGTAAAGATCATAGATCAGCACCCGAATGCCCAGCGCCGTCATCGCCTGCGCCAGCGGCAGCCAGACATAGGACGGCGTCGTCAGCCCATGCACGCAAACCACCACCGGCCCCCGCGAGGGGCCGATCCACTGGTAATACGTCAGCCCGCGCGACAGTTCAGCGAAGTCCCCGGTTCCCATCCGCCGCGCTCGCGCATCCATCGGCCTGCGCAGCCGCTCTGCCACCACAGGCGCCGCCGCGATCAATAGAATAATCAGGCCAACGCTTCCCCAGATCATCGCGCGCGCCACGCCTCTAGCACATAACGCGCCGTCATCAGATCCAGATGCGCGCCGCCACCGTTCTTGGCGATGGTAATCTCGGAAGCAGAGCGGCGCGCGTAAGCTCCCCCCGCCATGTCGTAGAAATCCGCCACCACATCGTCGCGCGAAATCACCCCACGCTCCAACGGCCCCTTCAGCTCTCCGATATGGTCCAGCACAGTCGCCCGGCTGTCGACAAATATCCGCGCCCGTTTTAGCGCCACATCGTCCACCTCCCGCATCGCGGGCGTATAGGCCCCGATCAGGTCCAGATGCGTGCCGGGGCTCAGCCATTCGCCCTTGATCAGCGGCTCATGCGACATTGTCGCCGTGGCGATGATATCCGCCGCCCGCACTGCGCCCTCCAGGTCTGACGTCATCGTCATGCCGGGAACCGAGGCCGCAAACTGCGACGCCCCCGACGCCGTGCGGTTCCACACGATGAACTGCGCGCCGGGAAAGGCAGAGCCATAGGCCTGCACCATCGAATGCGCCACTGCCCCCGCGCCTACCAGCAGGATCACCCGGCTGTCCGCCCGCGCCAGCTTCCGTGCCGACAGCAAGCTGTCGCCCGCTGTCTTCCACTTGGTCACGATGCCGAAATCGACCAGCGCTTCCATCTCTCCCGTCGTATCCGAATAAAGGTTCACCGCGCCATTCACCGTCGGCAGATCCCGCGCCCGGTTGCCGGGGAACACGGTCGCTGATTTCACCGCCAACCCCATGCCCTCGATCCACGCCGACCGTGACAAGAGCGTGTTGGCGCCGCTGTAAAGGAAGGTGTCGCCAATCTCGGCACGCGGCATCCGGTGGCCTGCCTCCAGCGCCTCTGTCATGCGGTCCCAGCGTAACAGCCCCTCGACCTCGGGCCCGACGATCTGAATGCTCATATCTCCGCCTCCTCCGCTGTCAGCAATCCCGCCTGAACCAGCCGCTTGGCCCAGCCCTCGGGCCCGTCGAACAGATGCACCTGCCAGCCCCGCACCGCTGCTGCATCAATGTTGTCCTGCCGGTCATCGGCGAACAGCAAGCGGCCCGGCGCGATGCCGCAATCTGCCTCGACCCGCGCATAAATCTCGGGGTCGGGCTTGATGACCTGCATGTGACCAGAGACATAGCGCCGGTCGAATTCCTCGAGAAATGGATAGGCCTTGCGCGCAATCTCGAACGTGCCGACGCCGAAATTCGTCAACGCGAACACCGGCACCCCCTTCGCCCGCAGCGCCCTGAGCAGCGCGACAGAGCGGGGAATGGCAGGTGAGGCCATGTGCATCCAGTCGTCATGCCACATGCGGATCGCCACCGCGTGGGCGGGATTATCCTCTGCCGCGCCATAGATCGTCGCGCGGAAATCGGCGCCGCGGTCCACTTGATCGTTGATCCCATGCAGATCGACCTCGGCAAACAGACGTTTCCGCGCCGCCTCGCCAATCACCCGGTCATAGTGCCGCTCCGGCTGCCACTCGATCAGCACGTTGCCAATATCAAAGATCACCGCCTCTGGCCGCATCATGTCTCTTTCAGCGCCGCGCGCACTTCGCGTTCCATTGAATCCAGAAAACGACTGCGGTCGGCCTTTGTAAAGGGTTTGCCGCCACCCTGCCGAAACGGATCGGCCGCGCGCAGATCCGCCATCAAGTCGCGCGTGGCAAGGATCACGCCGATATTGGCGGTGGTGAACACCTCGCCGTTATGTTTCAGCACCCGCGCACCACCGGCAATGCACTTGGCAGCCAGCGGGATATCCCCCGTCACCACCACATCGCCGCGCCCTGCCCGCTCGGCAATCCACATGTCGGCCACGTCAGGCCCATCGGCAACAAACACCATCTCGACCAGCGGATGCGCCGAGGGCCGCAGGCCGCCGTTCGACACCACATAGATTTTCAACCCATGCCGCACCGCGACCCGCTCGGCTTCCGCCTTGACCGGGCAAGCGTCGCCGTCAACGTAAACCGCGCTCATCGCCGCTTAGCCATACAAAGCCTCGGCATGGAACGACACATGGCTTTCCATGAAGGTCGAGACAAAGAAATAGCTGTGGTCATAGCCCTTCTGCATCCGGAACGTCGCAGGCTGCCGCCGCGTCGCCATCGCTTCAATCAGCTTTTCGGGCATCAACAGATCAATGAACGGATCGCTCGCCCCCTGATCGATCAGCAAAGGCCCGTCAAACCCGCGCTTTTTCATCTGGATCGTCGCATCATGCGCCGCCCATTTGCCCTCATCCGCGCCAAGGTAGGCAGCAAACTGCTTGCGCCCCCAGTCCGATGCTGTCGGGTTGGCAATCGGTGCGAAGGCGGAGACAGAACGGAAACGCCCGGGAAACGCCATCGCAATCGTCAATGCGCCGTGCCCCCCCATCGAGTGCCCGGTGATCCCCTGCCGTTCCTCATCCACCGGGAATGCGCTGAACAACATGCGCGGCAGCTCGTCTGTGACGTAATCCCACATGCGGTAATTGGCGGCCCACGGCGCCTCGGTTGCGTTCACATAGAACCCTGCGCCCTGCCCAAGGTCAAAGCTCGCGTCGTTGGCCACCGTATCGCCGCGCGGCGAGGTGTCGGGAAACACCAGCGCCACCGCGTTCTCCGCCGCCCAAGCCTGCGCCCCTGCCTTGGTCATCGCATTCTCATGGGTGCAGGTCAGCCCCGACAGAAACCACAGCACCGGCACCGGCCCATCCTGCGCCGCCTCTGGCAGATACAGCCCAAAGGTCATGTCGCAGCCGCAGGTGTCAGAGGCATGGCTATACACCCCCTGCACCCCACCAAACGCCCGGTTTTCCGCTATCGTCTTCATCGTCTTCCCTTCACGTCAATGCAAAGTGATCCACGCGATCACCGCCGAAACGGTCAACACGCTGACCGCCGTCGAAATCAGGATCGAGGCCGACACCCGCTGCGGCGCCACCCCGTAATGCTGCGCCAGAATATAGGTGTTCCCTGCCACCGGCAGCGAGGCCGCAGCAATCATCACATGCGCCGAAAACGCCTCGACCGGAAAGATCACCAACGCGGCAATCCCCACCGCCAGCGGATGCAGCACCAGCTTGCAAAACGACAGCCACGCCGCCACCTCCATCCGCTCTGCGGATTTCGATGCAAGCGAGGCGCCAATCGCGAACAATGCCCCCGGCGTCGCGGCACCACCCAGCAAGCTCATGAAATCATTGATCGGTCCCGGCACTGGCACCTTGGTCGCGGACCAGATCAACCCCAGCCCCATCGACACAATCATCGGGTTCTTCAGCAACCCGATCCCCAGCACACGGATAATCCCGACCGACACCCGCCCCTCGCGCGCCGCCGTAATCAGCACGGTGATTACGCTGGAAAACACGATCATATCGATCGCAAGCACCATCAGCTCTGGCCCCGCCGCCTGCGCGCCCAACAACGCTATCAGCATCGGCACGCCCAGAAACCCGGTATTGCCGCACACCGCGCATTGCGCCTCGACCGCCGCCTCGGCCAGCGTCAACTTGCGCCAGAACGCCACCGACATCGCCAGCGCGTAAACCGTGATGCAGCCGGTCAGATAGGCCAACACGAACGGCGTTGACCAGATCTCGGCCAGCGACAGGTTGGAGGCAAAGCGGAACAGCATCGCCGACAACGCGAAATAGAACACAAATTTGGTAATCGCCGCCGTCCCGGCCTCGGATATGAACGCGACCCGCCCCGCCAGATAACCGACCCCGATCACCGCGAAAAACGGCAATACGCGCACCAGAACTTCGATCATGCGCCGCGCCCCTCATTGCTTTGGTTGAAATATCCCCGCCGGAGGCGGAAAGTTCCACCCCGAAAAGCAGATTTTGCCTGCCGAGGGGATATTTACACCAAAGCAACTGGAACGGGGCAGATCAGCCCGCGCCGATCAGTGCGCCGGCCGCGAACACCAACGCGCCGCCGACCACCACCTGCAAGGCCGCGCGCAGGAACGGTGTTTCCATGAATTTGTTCTGAATCCATGCAATCGCCCACAATTCGATAAACACGATCACCATGGCGATCGACGTCGCCGTCCAGAAATCCGGGATCAGATAGGGCAGGGCATGCCCCAACCCCCCCACGGCCGTCATTATACCCGACGCGAGGCCCCGCTTGATCGGCGATCCACGCCCCGACAGCACGCCGTCGTCATGCGCGGCCTCGGTAAAGCCCATCGAGATGCCAGCACCCACTGCCGCCGCCAGACCAACCAGCAGCGTGGTATAAGTGTTATGGGTCGCGAAAGCGGTCGCGAAAATCGGCGCGAGGGTGGAAACCGACCCGTCCATCAACCCCGCAAGGCCCGGCTGCACCCAAGTCAGGATGAACTGCCGTTTGGCCGCGTGGTTCTCTTCCTCACGCGCGGTGTCGCCCAGATGCGTGATGGTCAGCGCCTCGGCGGTGTGGCTGTGCCCGGCCTCTGCGGCCGCCAGATCGCCCAACAGCTTGCGCGTCGCGGCGTCCTGCGTGGCCGATGCTGCGCGGCGATAGAACGCCTCTGCCTGCCGCTCCATCCCCTCGGCCTCATCACGGATCGTGTCGAGTGACAGGTTCTTCACCAGCCAGACCGGGCGTCGCGCATAGAACCCCGCCACATGTTCGCGCCGGATCAGAGGGATCACATCGCCAAAGCGGCTTTGGTGCAGGTCGATCAGGCGCCGCCGATGCTCGTCCTCTTCCAGTGCCATGCCATCGAACACCGCGGCAGAGCCGGGATATTCGGTGCGCAGGTGATGGGCGTATGTCCGGTAAATCTGGGCGTCGTCTTCCTCTGACGAGATCGCCAGCGCAAGAACTTCTTGCTCGCTCAGGTCGGAAAATCGGCGGCGGCTGCTGACACCGGGGATCATGTTTGGCTCCTTGATTAGAATGTTTCTAAACTACCATCCGGCACGTCAAAGGCAACCCTCGCAGGTGCAGAAATCTGCACCGCTTGCCGCCGCTGAACTGAACGGTCTATGTTTAGGCGGAGGAGATGCCATGGCCACCGCAACCGTCCTGAAAAAAGGCCGCAAATTCGATCAGGTGCTGGAAGGCGCCCGCACCGTTTTCATGCGCGACGGGTTTGAGGGCGCCTCGGTCGATGACATCACCCGTGAGGCGGGCGTGTCCAAGGCCACACTTTACAGCTACTTCCCCGACAAGCGCCTGCTGTTCCTGGAGGTCGCGCGCGCCGAATGTGCGCGGCAGGCTGACGCCGCGATTCAGACGATCGACATGACCGCCGCCCCACGAGAGGCGCTAACCGCCGCCGCCCGACGCATCACGTCATTCATCACGTCAGACTTTGGCCAGCGCGTCTACCGGATTTGCGTCGCCGAATGTGACCGCTTCCCCGACGTCGGTCGCGCGTTCTACCAATCCGGCCCGCTCGTGGTGCGCCAGCGACTTGCCGACTACCTCACCGCCGCCACCGCGCGCGGCCAGCTTGCCGTCGACGACATCCCACTCGCCGCCGACCAGTTTGCAGAGCTGTGCAAGGCCAACCTGCAAGCACGGACCCTGTTCGGCGCCACCCCTTGCGCCCCCGCCGAGGTAGAGCGCACCATTGTCGGCGCGGTCGATATGTTCCTGGCGCGCTACGCGGTTTGAGGCGCGACAGGTGGCGGCGTTAGGCGGCTAGTTGGTCAGCAATGAACAAACATGAGTGTCATCAGCTGCTTACATATGTTTCACGGCGCAATACGCCCTCAGGGTTTCGCCCCCGGAATAGCCACCGGCTCCGGTTCCTTCTCGATCCCCGCCAACGTGCGCCCTTCAAAAGCCGCCTCAAAAGCCTTTAGACGTTTCTGAATCGAAAGCAGCTCAATGATCGTGCTCCACGACTGAACGAGGTATTGGAAAGACCCCGAAACCTGCCCGAAGGCCGACACGATTTGATTGAAAATCCCAAAGGTGATCTTTGCCGCCACAACGGTCGGGATCATGATCAGGAACACAAACACGTTGTCGGCCTGCGAATACATATACCGGAAGACGTTGAAATAAACGTAGTGGAAGTAATAGGTGAAGTAGCGCTTGCGGACGTTTTCGAACAGCTCCGCCACCGTGATCGGATCCGCCCGCGCCCCATCATCCTCGCCATAGACCAGCTCTTTGCGATAGGCAGCCTCGACCCGCTGATTGCGAAAGGCAAGGTTAGGCAGCTTCATCCCCGCCGCCGCGAGCAGAACCGTTCCGAACAACGACCAAAGGATCGCGGCAAAGACCAGCGGCTCTGGGATCACACCAACAATCGGCAGCGACTTCACGCTGCCTGAAAGCGCCGCCAGAACCGGCAAGAATGCCAGCAACGTCAGCAAGGAATCCACCAGTGAAATCCCCAGTTCTTCAACGATCATAGCAAAGCGCATGGTGTCTTCCTGCACCCGCTGCGCCGCCCCCTCGATCGAGCGCACCTCGGGCCAGCGCGAGACGTAGTAATCGTTCATCGCCATGCGCCAGCGGAACACATAGTGGCTGGTGAAGAACCGCGTGACAACGCTGACGCCGACCGAGACAAAGGCGATTTGCGAAAATACGCTGATCTGATGGTAGAATTCGCCCGCCGGGATGGGTTTGCCAGACAGCGCCTGCTGGAACGCATCCCAAAAGGGACGCTGCCAGTAGTTGATCACCACCGATGTCTGGACGTTGTAGTAATCCAGAAAAACGATGAAGGCCGAGCCCGCAACCGACCACCACAGGTATTTATGCGGCGCGAAAATTGCCCAGAATGCGGTGAAGCTCGCCGTGAATACGCCGCAGTAGATGTAGAACCAAATGAACGCGGGGGTGGTGAAATAACCGAGCCCGATGATCGGGGTGGCACCCGCGGCCGCCTCTGGAAAGCCCAGATCGACGCCAAGCGTTTTGCCGTAGGTGTACCAAAGGGCGACCGCCACCGCGATCCACACGGCGACCGAGGGGAAGAAGACGCGCGGCTTGGGGAAAAACGATTGGAACAAGGGCAGGCACCTCTTGAAGGCTCTGTTCGCGGCAGAGCGGTGATTTGGCCCCCAAACCGGGTGCCGTCCGCGTTATCTATTCCGTGGATTCGCCCTCGGCCAACCTTTCCGGCACAACAAAACGCCAAGTTGATCCGACGAGAGGTGTTTTTGCGCCGGACGGCCGCGCTAGAGCGAGACGAAATCGCCGGTTGCAGGCTCGTATTGCTGCAACCCGCCCTCGCCGATATCGGTCCACAGCCCATGCAACGTCAGGTTCTCGCCCTCGACGGCATCCCGCACGAAGGGGAAGGTCATCAGGTTTTCCAAACTGATGACGACCGCCTGACGTTCCAGCGCGTGGCGACGTTCCGCCTCGTCGGCAATGTCCTTCACGCGCTCGTAGCCGGGCCGCAGAATGTCCATCCAACGCCCAACGAAGCTTGAGCGCTCCTCCAATTCCGGCGCAAGGCCCGAACACATGTCGTGGCAACCATTGACACCACCGCAGTTGGAATGGCCCAGCACAATCAGATGCGCGACCTTGAGCGAGGTCACGGCAAATTCGACCGCCGCCGAGGTGCCGTGGTATTCGCCATCGGGGTTACAGGGCGGCACCAAATTGGCGATGTTACGGTGAATGAAGAACTCGCCCTGATCCGCGCCGAAGATCGAGGTCACATGCACGCGGCTGTCGCAGCAGGAAATCACCATCGCGCGCGGGTGCTGACCACCGCTGGCAAGGCGGCGATACCACGCCTTGTTCTCGGAATACGTCGTCGCCCTCCAGCCGTGGTAACGCTGGACAAGATAGGCGGGAAGCGGCCGGGCATGATCCATTTGCAGGGGTCCTTCCTTAACTTTCAGCCTGTCTAGGCGCGATTTGAGCGAATTTCGAGGCATTTTTTGCTGCGCCGCAACAATTTCTTCAGCGCGACCGTGGAAGATGCCCTTGGGTGTGTGAGCGTCTTTGCGGAGGGTGGACTTGTGGGAAATGTAACGGTGCTACGGCCGGTCGAGGGGCTGTCGCTTGATCCGGCGCGGTTGGCGGCGCTTTATTCGGAGTTTGGCGCGCCTGATGCCGAAGGCGTTTTGAACCGCGCCATCGGGGAAATGGCTTTGGTGATGTCAAGCCTTGTGCGGCAATATACGAGCGGCGATCTGGGTGACTTCGGGCGCAATCTGCGCAGTTTGCGCCGGGTTGCGGACCATGTTGGTATGACGGGGCTGGCGCTGGCCGCACAGGCAGTCATGCACTGTCTTGCCGCGCGTGACGCAACCGCGCTGGCGGCGACGTGGACGCGGCTGCTGCGGGTCGGGCAGATGTCGCTGGCCAGTGATTGGGACCAACGCGGCTTCTCGCGTTGATCGCCTCTTGCGGGCGGGGTCGGAAAAGCTAGGCTCTGGCGGGAAACCCTTGATCGAGCCACGCCATGTCCCTGAGCTTCGCCCCCGCTTCCGCGGCGTCCCTGCCGCTTCACCTTGTCTCGAAAGAGGGGCTGGAGGCTTGGGTTGCCACGCTGCCCACCGCTGACTGGGTGCGCGCAGCTGGATTTGGGGCCGGCGCGGGCGAGGTCGCCCTGTTGCCCGACGCTACGGGACGGCTGACCGGCGCCGTGCTGGGGCTGGGAGACGCCAAGGCGCGCGCGCGGAGCCGCTTTATCGTGGCGCGCGCAGCAAGCACGCTACCCGCCGGGGCGTGGCATCTGGTCGGCGACCTTGACGCCGAGGCGGCGGCAGAGGCCGCGCTGGGGTGGCTTTTGGCGCAATACCGGTTTGACCGCTACTGCGCCGGAAAAGCTGCTGGCGCGCATCTGGTGGCTCCAACGGGCATCGATGCCGCCCGGATCGAAGCGATTGCCAATGGCGAGGCGCTGACGCGCGATCTGATCAACACGCCCGCGTCTGACATGGGGCCGGAGGAGCTAGAGGCCGCATTCCGGGCGCTGGCCGGGCGGTTTGGCGCAAGCGTTGATACTATCTGCGGCGAGGCGCTGCTGGCCGCCAACCTGCCGATGATCCACGCCGTTGGTAGGGCCTCGGACCGTGCGCCGCGCCTTTTGGATCTGCGCTGGGGCCACGCGGGGCCGCGCCTGACTTTGGTGGGCAAGGGCGTGTGTTTTGATACCGGCGGGCTGGATATAAAACCCTCGTCCGGCATGTTGTTGATGAAGAAGGACATGGGCGGCGCGGCCACGGTAATGGGGTTGGCGCAGATGATCATGGCGCTGGGGCTAAAGGTGCGGCTGCGCGTTTTGGTGCCTGCTGTGGAAAACGCGATCGCAGGCAATGCGATGCGCCCGCGCGACATCCTGACCTCGCGCAAGGGGCTGACGGTTGAGATCAACAACACCGATGCCGAAGGGCGACTGGTTCTGGCCGACGCGCTGGCGCTGGCGGACGAGGAGGCGCCCGATCTGATCGTCTCGATGGCGACGCTGACCGGCGCCGCGCGGGTGGCGGTGGGTCCCGACCTTGCGCCCTTTTACACCGATGATGAAAGCGCCGCCGCCGCGTTGACCTCTGCTGCGGCGCAGGTGCGCGATCCGGTCTGGCGCATGCCGTTCTGGGAACCGTATGAGGCGATGATCGAGCCCGGCATAGCGGATCTGGACAACGCGCCTTCGGGTGGCTTCGCCGGGTCAATCACCGCCGCGCTGTTCCTGCGTCGCTTTGTGGCCGCGCCGCGCTACATGCACTTCGACATCTACGGCCACCAACCCACCGATGCGCCGGCGCGTGCCAAGGGTGGCGTTGGTCAGGGCGCGCGGGCCTTGCTTCAGGCCCTGCCGCAAATTCTGGGGCTGTAGGGGATGGATCGCCGCCTGACCCCCGCGAATGGCCGCGTCGCGCACAGCGCGCTCAGGGGCTCGGTCGCCGCCGAACACTATACTGACGGCATTTGGCGCCGCGTCGTCACGCCACTGGCCGAGGTTCTGCTAAGCCCGGATGGCGACCGAGACCGCCAACTGCTGATGGGCGCGCGGGTGCTGGTGCTGGAAGATGCCGCGGGCCATGCCTTTGCACAATGCGAGCGGGATGGGCACTGCGGCTATATCCCCGCCGCGTCGCTTGGCGAGGATGCAGAGGCAACGCATTGGGTTTCGGCACCCGCCGCGCATCTTTACCCAGCGCAAAACATCAAGAAGCGCCAGCTTGCGACCCTTTCGCTGGGCGCGCGGCTGACGATTGTCGCGGACCACGGTCGCTTTCTGGAAACCGACACCGGTGCCTTCATCATCGCGCGCCACACCCGAAGCCTTAACGATCCCGCGTCGGATCCCGTGACGGTTGCCGAGGCGTTTCTGGGCACCCCCTACCTTTGGGGCGGCAATTCGCGCGACGGCATCGACTGCGCGGGGCTGACCCAAGCCGCCCACCTCGCCTGCGGTATCCCGTGCCGAAGCGATAGCGATCTGCAAGAGGAGAGCTTTGGCCGCCCTATCGGCGCAGATGATCCGCTTCGGCGTGGCGACCTGATCTTTTGGAAGGGTCATGTCGCAATGATGGTGGATGGCGAGACGATGATTCACGCCAATGGCCACTATATGGCGGTGACCTATGAACGCTATGACGCCGCCATCACGCGCATCCTGGTCCAAGGCGGCGGTCCGGTGACGGCGCGCAAACGGCTTTGATGCAGCGTTCCGGGTAATCGCCCTCTCGTGCCGGTGATTTCCGCTGGATCAGTCCACCGGGCGGATCAATTTGCGCTCCAATACCCGCAGCACCTGCGCCAGATCTGCCCCACGCCGCAGGATCTGCCCGTCGATGCCAACCACAGCATAAAGCCCCTGTTTCGCGCGCAACTTGGGCCGCTTTTCAATCCGGTAAAGCGGGTTTTCGGCGGTGCGCCGGAAGATGGAAAAAACCGCGAGGTCGCGCAGGCAGGAAATCCCGTAGTCGCGCCACTCGCCTGCGGCGACCATGCGGCCATAGACGGTCAGAATCAGCCCCAGCTCACGGCGGTCAAAGCTGACTTGTGCCGGGGTCTGCGTGCCAGTCGGAAAGGGGGTCGGCGCCTGAACCGTCATACGGAAAGACTGCCTTCGCATTTGTGACAAATCAAGCCTGGTCAGAATTTCGTCGCCAAATATCCGCGAAAAGACCGCAACTTGCCCGCATTGCCGCCCGGTTTTGCACCGATACAGACCGTGTAGCGAGAAACGCTATCCCGGTGTCGCGACTAAAAGCCCCCACCCAGGTTGCGGCACCGGGACCTTCTCGCCCTACAAGGCCCTGCCGGTTTGGCGGGGCTTTTCATTTCTGTTTCAGGCAAAGGTGCCGTGACAGAACCACCCCCCCGATACCTCCGCACCACGGGCATGGAACAGCCACAGGCGCTCTCCTCCCGCGACATCGACGCGCCAGTAATCGCGCGGGCCAGAGCGCCAATCGGGATCGTCGAGCCACCATTCCGGCAAGAACCGCTCTGGCCCGCGCGCGGCAATCACCTGCAACGCGCGGCGGCGCCAGCGCAGAGCTTGGGGCGGATCGGAGATATCCGGTGCCACCACAAACTCCGGGCGGTGCAGCAGCAACGGGCGCTGCATTGGGGTGGCCGGCCATTTCTGCGCTGGCTCTGACCATGCGGCGGCCAACGTCAGGGCGGCTTTCTCGGGGATATGGTTGTGGGCGGGGTGAGCTCTGGTGATTGCCTCCAGCCCGAGATTTGCGCCCAGACGGGCGATCAGATCCTCCATCGCGGTGTCAGATGTGACGCGTCCCGCGGCAAGGGTGGCGGCGTCAAAATGGCCACGATGCTGGCGCGGCGGCATGGGTTCGGTCACATGCGCCTCCAGCCGCAACATATCGATGCCGAAGCCGGGGTCGATTTCCTCGACCTTCATCGCCAGCAGCGGCCGCAACCGGTCGGGATCCGCCAGGGGGCGGGCAAGGCCGACCTCAATCGTCTCGACCCGATGGTCGGAACAGTAGGCCAGCAGGCGCACCCGGCGCGCGCCCTTGCCTTTGGCGCTCAGCTTGGCCGTCAGCGCGGGCAACAGGCGGTCGATCCCGGCAAGGATGTCATCACGCAGGCCAATCGGCTCGGGGAAGGCGAGCCGCACCGCGAAGGCGTAAGGCGGGCGGGCGGGCGTAATGGGTTCGCTTTCCTGCCCCAACGCCTGATCCAGCCGCCGCATCAGCAGCGTGCCGAAACGGCGCGCAAGAACGGCGCGCGGTATGCCCATCACGTCCTCAACCTGGCGCAGGCCAAGCCGGGCCAGCGTCTCTACCGTCTCTTTCGGCAAACGCAGGGCGATAATCGGCAGGGGGGCAAGCACTTGCCGGACATGCCCCGGTGGGGCGATGCGGCCTTGCGGCGTTCCGGGCTGAATCATCTGCGGCGCAGCACCGCCGCGCTCCCAGTGGCGCCGTTTCGCGGCCCGCGCCCGCGTCGCGCGCGCCTCTTGCGCGATGGCATCGCCAGAGCGGCCCGGATCACCCGGCTGCCCGGCAAAGCGCGCCAAGGCCCAGGCAAGACCGGGCGTATCAGCAATCCCCATCTGCACCGTAAGGCCGAAACCGGCACAATCCTCGCCCGCTTGGGCCATCAGCGCCGCCTCACCCCCGAAAAGATTGGCGCAACCCGTGATGTCGATCATCAGGCTGGCGGGCCGTTCCTCCGACACCCAGGGAGAGAATTTACCGGCCCAGTGGCGCAAGCTGGCAAGATGCGCCGCCTCGGCCAGCGGATCGGCGGGATGCGACACCAACGTGGGGCAAAGAGAGCGCGCGTCCCGCAGGGGTTGGCCAACGCGCAGGCCAGCCGCCTCTGCCCCAGCCGTCACCGACGAAAGTATCTGCGCGTTGCTGATCTCTGCCACGATGACGAAGGGACCGGGCATGGCCTTTTGCTGCCGCCGCAGCGCGCGCTCTGCGGCAAGGCGCGGGAACCAGAGGGAAAGGATGCGGCGTTGCGGGATCATTTGTTCGTCTTTTGTTCTATGTCTGAGTCGGTTATAGCCCGATGTGCAGGAGAAAATCAGCTGTTTGCGCGAGAATATTTCTTGCGGCCAGTGCGACCGCATCATCGTTAGGATCAGATATCCCACCGCAATACACGCAGCCGTGCCAAGATCGCCTGCTCTGCATCTTCGGCGCCGACGTCGATCATTTGACCGCGCAAATACCAATAAAGGTAGCGCGCATAGTCCGGCGGCGCCGAGCGGACGGCGTCGAAGGCGCGCCCGATACCGTCGCGCGGAACGGAACCGGCGATGTGGTGAAACTCGGCCCTTGCGAATAGCACCGCAGGCTTTTCCATGAAGAAGCTGTCCAGCGTCAGAGCAGAATCCTGCGTCACTACATAATCGCAGCGTGCAAGCAAATCCGTGGCGCTGCGGGAAACCAGCCGCACGCCCTTGTGGCGGCGCAGCACATGGCGAAGCGCCTCTTGATCTGCCGGTGACAGGGTGCCTTCCTGTTCGACGGTCAACAGAACATCACGATCCGGCTCCATCTCGCGCAGGGCGTCCACCATATCCAGCGTTGACATGACCTGATGATCGCGCCGCCGGGCAAGGCGCCCCGAAATGGGCGCCGCCACGAACCCCTCGAGACGACGTTCGCGTCGGCCAAACAGGCGCCGCCGCCGATACATCAGGAATTGGCGTGCCGCATCGGGATCGACGGTCTCGGGTTCAAAGCGGGCCTGCGTCGCGCTCCACGACCACGGGTCACCCGAGGCCTCAATCTGCCAAAAGGGCTCTGAATGGCAGAGGCGCAGCATCAGGGCGCCAGGGATTTCCGCGCCGCCTTGCTGATAGATCCGCCGCTCGCCCGTCCGCTCTGCGATCCTGCGTGCTGCTGCAGTATTGGGGCGCAACTCACATTCAACCCCACGCCACGCCATTGCCATGGCGATACGCTGAAGCACGCGGCTTCGACCGGCCTGAGCAAGCAGCGGCGCCTCCAAATAGATCGATAGGTGGGTTACATCGCTCATCGGGGGAACCTAGGAACCACCGAGGCGCGGCGCAAGCCTTGTCGCCCGGTCAAGCTGCCGCCATATAGGGACGATCTTAACGGAGGCTTCGATGGCAGAGGACAAATTTCCCGGCTGGCATGGCACCACCATCCTCGCGGTGCGGCGCGGTGGCAAGGTGGTCGTTGCGGGCGACGGACAGGTTTCGCTGGGCCAGACGGTAATCAAGGGCTCTGCCCGCAAGGTGCGCCGCCTGTCACCAGGTGGCCATGACGTTGTTGCCGGTTTCGCAGGCTCCACCGCCGACGCCTTTACCCTATTGGAACGGTTAGAGAAAAAGTTGGAGGCGATCCCCGGACAGCTTGCGCGGGCCTCGGTCGAGCTTGCGAAAGACTGGCGGATGGACAAGTACCTGCGCAATCTGGAGGCGATGCTGATCGTCACCGATGGGCACGACATGTTCGTTATCACCGGCGCGGGCGACGTGCTTGAGCCGGAACATGATATTGCGGCGATCGGATCAGGCGGCAACTTCGCCCTCGCCGCCGCGCGTGGGTTGATGGAGACCGAGATGGACGCCGAGCAGATCGCCCGCAAGGCAATGGCGATCGCCGCAGACATCTGCGTTTACACTAACGGCAATCTGACCGTGGAGACGATTTCCAAATGACCGACCTGACCCCGCGAGAGATTGTTTCAGAGTTGGACCGCTACATCATCGGCCAAAAAGACGCAAAGCGCGCGGTGGCTGTCGCGCTGCGAAGCCGCTGGCGGCGCAGGCAGCTTTCTGATGCGCTGCGCGATGAGGTTTACCCCAAGAACATCCTGATGATCGGCCCGACGGGTGTCGGCAAAACAGAGATTTCGCGTCGGCTGGCGAAGCTCGCCCAAGCACCCTTCATCAAGGTTGAAGCGACCAAGTTCACCGAAGTCGGCTATGTCGGTCGCGATGTGGAGCAGATTATCCGCGATCTGGTCGACAGCGCCGTCACCATGACGCGTGAAACCATGCGCGAAGACGTGCGTGCCCGCGCCCAAAGCGCGGCCGAAGAACGCGTGGTTGAGGCTATCGCGGGAAAAGATGCCCGTGAACAAACGCGCGAGATGTTCCGCGGTCGCCTCAGGAAAGGCGAGTTGGATCAGACCGTGATCGAGATTGAGGTCGCGGATACGTCGAACCCGATGCAAAATATGGAAATCCCCGGACAGCCTCAGGGTGGCATAGGGATGATGAACCTTGGCGATATTTTCGGCAAAGCCTTCGGCGGTCGTCGCGTGCGTCGCAAAATGACCGTCGCCGAAAGCTATGAGGTACTGTTGAGCGAAGAGGCCGACAAGCTGTTGGACGACGAGGCCGTTACGCGCTCAGCGCTGGAGGCGGTTCAGGAAAACGGCATCGTCTTCATCGACGAAATCGACAAGGTCTGCGCCCGCGCCGAGACGCGCGGCGCCGATGTCAGCCGCGAAGGCGTGCAGCGCGATCTGCTGCCGTTGATCGAGGGCACTACGGTTTCTACCAAATACGGCGCGGTGAAGACTGACCACATCTTGTTCATCGCCTCGGGCGCTTTCCACACCGCCAAACCCTCGGACCTGTTGCCAGAGTTGCAGGGCCGCCTGCCGATCCGCGTAGAGCTGCAAGCGCTGACCGAAGATGACTTTGTGCGCATTCTGACCGAGACCGACAACGCGTTGACGCTGCAATATTCCGCACTGATGGCAACCGAAAAGGTCGACGTCAGCTTTACCGAAGATGGCATTCGCGCGCTTGCCCGCATCGCCGCAGAGGTTAATCGCAGCGTCGAAAACATCGGCGCGCGCCGCCTTTATACCGTGATGGAGCGTGTGTTTGAGGAGCTCAGCTATACCGCGCCCGACCGCGGCGGCGAAGGGATTGTCGTCGATGCCGCGTTTGTGGACAAAAACCTTGGAGCATTGATGCGGTCGGCGGATTTGGGCCGATACGTGCTATGATCCGTCCGTAACGGCGCTGGCAGTGGTGGGATTTTTCGGCTACCGCTGCTGCGCGGGCGCGAAGGGGCGGACATGACACGTTTTCTGGCGGTTCTGTTGCTCAGCCTCTCTGTTGCCGCCTGCACACCGCGCGGCACAATCACACTAGACCCGCAAGCCGCCTCAGTCGGCGCTGTTCGCGCTGTCTTTGTTGGCACTACCCGCAAACCCGACCCCAAAACGGGGACTTTCGGAACCGGGCGGCTGGAGGGCATCGATTATGCGCGCCTTGATATTTCCGTGCCGCCGGATCGCACGCTTGGCTCCATCACATGGCCGCGTCGCGGGAAGACGCCGGACCCGTCGCATGATTTTCTGACGACACAAGAGCAAATTTTTGCGAATGCCGCCAACTTCAGAACCGAGTTGTCACACGCCTTGCGTGTGAGTTCGCATGGCACGCGCGAAGCGGTGGTCTATGTGCATGGCTTCAACAACACATTCGCGGAAGGGGTATATCGCATCGCGCAGCTTAGCCACGATCTCGATATGCCCGGTGTTGCGGTTCACTATTCGTGGCCGTCGGCCGAGAACCCCCTGAATTACGCCTATGATCGCGACAGCGCCCTGTTTGCGCGCGACGGGCTGGAGAAACTGCTGACGCAAGTTGCCGCAGCGGGCGCAGATCACATCCTCATCGTCGGACATTCGATGGGATCCGAACTTGTCATGGAGGCCCTGCGCCAGATGCGGCTGGACGGCAACACGACAGTGATGTCGCGCCTCGCGGGCGTTGTGCTGATCTCTCCCGATATCGACGTCGAGGTGTTCCGAAGTGAGGCGCTGCGCATTGGCAAGCTGCCGCAGCCCTTCGTGATCTTCACCTCGCAACGCGACCGCGCGCTTGCCCTTTCGGCGCGGCTGACCGGCCAGAAAGTGCGGTTGGGCAACCTGAAAAACGTCTCGGCTGTCGCCGATTTGCAGGTGACAGTGCTGGAGGTTGGCGCATTTTCGCAAGGTATCGGCCATTTCACCGCCGCGACCTCTCCGGCGCTGATCAAGCTGCTAAGCCGCATTTCCGACCTGAACAACGCCTTCGCCGGCGACCGCACCGGACGCACCGGACTGTTGCCCGGCGTCGTTCTGACATTCCAGAATGCGACGCAAGTCATCCTGTCACCCGTGGCAGCCGTGGCGCAAGCCGTTGTGCAATAGGCGCTAATTTCGGCGCAGGTAAACGTAGTAGGCGCCAGAACCGCCATGGCGCAAATGCGCCTCGGTCACCTGCAACACCAGCGCGCCAAGGGGTGGCATCGCCAACCAATGCGGCACCTGACGTTTCAGGATACCGGGGCGTTGCGGGATGGGTCCGTGATCCCCGCCGCTGCGGCCCTTGCCCGTGATAACCAAAACCAGACGTTTGCCCGCCGCGTGCGCCTCCAACACAAAGTGGTTCAGTTCGGGGTGCGCTTCGGAAAGGGTCATCCCATGCAAATCGATCCGCCCCTCCGGCACCAATTTTCCCCGCGTCATGCTTTTGTGGGTCTTGGCATCCATCCGAACCGGCGCGCTGGAAAGCCAGTGCGACACGGTCGGGGCGATGTCGTGCCGCGCCTTTATCACCACCTTTTCGCCAACGTGAAACGGGTCGAGCCGCCGCGACTGCGGCTTCTGGACTGTGGGCGCAGCAGCTGTTTCGGCGGGGCGCGGCGGGTGAGGGTGCAGCGGCATGGCGGTGCGGGCGACCCGCAGCCATAGCTCTTCTTCATCCGGCAAAAGCCCCCTCGGGCGACGACGACTCACCTTGGCCGCCCCGCAATCTCGGTGAAGGGCGGGCGGGGCAATAGGACGACCATCCGGCCTGGGTCCTTCATTTCCCCCGCTATTTCGCCCGCACGATGACCCGTTCCGACGAAAATATCCGCACGCCAAGGGCTTTTGATGGCAGAACCGATATCCTGCGCCACCATCAGCCGTTGCAGGGGATGGGCGCCCTCCGTCTCGACCCAGACCGGCGCGCCAAGCGGGATGTAATCGGGATCGACGGCAAGTGTGCGGCCCGCCGTTACTGGAACCTGCATTGCGCCCAGCGGTCCGGTATCTGCACCCAAGGCCAACTCGCGAAAGAAGACAAACGAGGGGTTGTGGCGGAACAGCTCTCGCCCGCCTTCAGGGTTGGCACGGACCCAGTGGCGGATGGTTTGCGCCGACATCTGGCCACGCGTGAACAACCCGCGATGCACCAGCTCTGCCCCGATCGAGCGATAGGGCTGGCCATTTTTCGCAGCAAAACCAACGCGCATTACCCGACCGTCGGGCAGTTTCAGCCGCCCGGAGCCCTGTATCTGCAAAAAGAACACGTCAACCGGATCGTTTAACCAAGCCAGCTCCAACCCGCGCCCATGCAGCAATCCGCGCGTTTCGATTTCGGTGCGGTCATACCAGACCTCTCCGGGTCTCAGTTCGGGCGGCTTGCGGTAGATCGGATAGGCAAACCCGTGACCCGCGGTCAAAGAGGCGTTCAGCTCCGGCTCATAATAGCCGGTGAAAAGCGTGGGCTTGCTGGTGCCTCCAACCAACGCCGGGCGAAAATACTGCTCGAAAAACGCGCGGGCGTCGGTTGCATCGGACGCTGCGGCGCAGGGTGCCTGCCATTCGGGGCCGGTCATTGCCGCGCAACTCAGGCGAAAGGCCGCAAGCGCAGCCCTTTGGTGATCCGCGCCCCAGCCATTAAGGTCGGAATAGGAGATATACTGCGGCGCCATGCCAGCGGGTGCTGCGGCGTCCGTCATGGCCAGCAGCGCCAATCCAATGGCGACGCACAGGCCACGCATCATTCCCCGGTTGCGACAAGCTGCCAGTTCGGGTCATTCGACCCCATCCGGCGCGAGAAGGTCCAGACATCCTGCTGCCGTTTGGTTTCGGTAAGGCTACCCTCGACAATCTCGCCCGCCGCATTGCGCGCCGCCGAGGTCAATTCGCCGACAAAGCGGATCGTGATGTCGGCAACCTTGGTGTCGGCGTTGTAAGTCGCATCGGTAAGCGTCAACTCGCGGATGCCGATAAACGTCGCCTCTACCGTCAGACCCCCCGCTTCCCGCGCGTCGATACCGTGCTGAAAGCTGTCGTGAACCTCGCGCGCGAGGAAGGGAACAACCGGATCAAGGTGGCCTTTCTGAAACGCCATCAAGATCATCTCATACGCGCCGCGGCTGCCGCGCAGAAAGTCGTTCACGTTGAACTTTGGCTCGGCCAATTTCATCGCAGCAAGCGCTTTTGCCGCGGGCGTTCCATCGGCAACATGGTCGGTAATGTCCGCATCCACGCCGCCCGACACGAGCTTAAGGCCGCGCTGCGGCGCAATCGCGTCTTTTGCATCAGGAACCGGCACGATCGGCCGTTCAAACCCGTCGCGCGTGCCAAGAACGTTTTTCAGCCGCAGGATCAGGAATATAGCTACTCCCGCCAGGACAAGCAGTTGGATCACAGCTGAGTTCATTGGAGCCTCGTCGGTCTATGGGGGTTGGTATAAGGTGCCCATACTTCTTATGTAAGGTACCCGGTGGCCCAAGTCCATTGCGCCCCCCGAAGATAAGGACGTCGTTCCATGTGGCTTTTCGCCCTTTTTGTCGCGCTGCCGCTGATCGAAATCGCGCTTTTCGTGTCGATCGGCGGCTGGCTTGGCCTTGGCCTGACGCTCGCCTTCGTTCTGGCGAGTGCAATTCTCGGCATGTCGGTGATCCGCAAGCAGGGCGCGCTGACCATGATGGACCTGCGGCGGTCGCTGTCAGAGATGCGCGATCCCGCGCGCCCCGCAGCGGAAAGCGCGTTGGTCCTGCTTGCGGGGGGACTTCTGATCGTGCCGGGCTTCCTGACCAGCGCCGTCGGCCTTCTTTTGCTGATCCCGCCGCTGCGCCACGGGCTGATTAACTGGGCGTCGCGCCGCATGGCGGCCAGCGGCGTGATTGTGACGCGGCAAACCCGGCAGACCTATTCCGAGACCCGCTTTCGCAACGGAGAAACCATCGACGGCGACTTTCAGGAAATCGAGCCGCCGAAGCCGCCGACGCACCAACCCTCGGGCTGGACACGGCACTGACGCCACGGGCATTGAGGCTGCGCGCCCCACCTGCTAAGGAATGCCGCAAAACGTCCAGCTCAACAGGAGATCTTTATGGCCGAGAACGGCAGCGCCGAAGAGGCAGCCCCGCAAATCCGCATGCAAATCCTTGCGCAGTTCATCCGCGACATGTCGTTCGAGAATGTCGTGGCGCAAAAGGGGCTTCAGTCCGGCGAAGTGACGCCCGACATTCAGGTTCAAGTCAGCCTTGATGCCCGCAAGCGTCCGGTGGATTTCCAGTTTGAAGTCATCACCAAGTTCAAGATCACATCGAAGAACGCGGCCAACAATGACACGCTGTTCCTGCTAGAGCTTGATTACGCCGGGATATTTCACATCGAAAACGTGCCGGACGACCAGATGCATCCGTTCCTGCTGATCGAATGCCCGCGGCTGCTGTTCCCCTATATCCGTCGTATTGTGTCGGACGTCACCTCGGACGGCGGCTTCCCGCAGCTCAACCTCGACACCGTCGACTTCCTGCAGCTTTACCGTCAGGAACTCGCCCGCCGTGCCGAAGCGCCGCAGATGAACGCCTGATTAGCCGCGTTTTGTCCAGATAGCGCCGTCGCCCATGCCCGCCACAAAGGCCGCATGGGCGGCGGCGTCTTCATTTGTAAGCCGCGAGGGCAGGGGGGTTGGCCGTGGGCGCGGGCGCCAATCGGTTGTTGGCCCGACGCTTTGCGTTTTCTGCTGTTCCGATGACAGCCCAAAATCCGGCTGCCTGCCGCCGATCAGTTCCAGATAGACTTCGGCGAGGATTTCACTGTCGAGCAATGCGCCATGCTTTTCACGGACCGAGTTGTCGATGCCGAAGCGGCGGCACAGCGCGTCAAGCGAGGCAGGCGAGCCCGGAAATTTCCTGCGTGCAATCAACAGGGTATCCACTGCACGACTTGCCGGCAGAGCGGGCAAATTTGCCCAAGCCAATTCCGCGTTCAGGAACTTCATGTCAAACGAAGCGTTGTGGATCACCAAAGGCGCGTCGCCGACAAAGTCCAGAAATGCCTGCCCCACATGGCGAAAAACCGGCTTGTCACGCAGGAAATCGTCGCCCAACCCGTGCACGTCGAACGCCTCTTTCGGCATCATCCGCTCGGGGTTGATATATTGGTGATAGACCTCGCCGGTCGGCATGTGGTTCAGCAGTTCCACTGCGCCAATCTCGACGATGCGGTGGCCTTCCGAGGGTTCAAACCCCGTCGTCTCGGTATCCAGAACGATCTCACGCATCTTGTCGGCCCCTGATCTGTGCAATCAGGTTTCGCACGGCGGCCCGCACCTCTTCAAGGCTTGTCGTCGCGATCACCCAGGTCGCCCGCGCGCGTTTTTCGGCGTCGGGCATTTGCTTGGTGAGGATTGTGGCAAACTGCGTCTCGGTCATTCCCGGGCGCGCCATGACCCGCGCGCGCTGAACTTCTGGCGGGGCAGAGACCACGACCGAGCCGTCCATCTGCGCATCGGCACCGGTTTCAAACAACAACGGCACATCCAGAACCACTAGGTCGGCATCCGCATGCGTTGCAAGGAAAGCAGCACGATCGGCGGTCACCAAGGGATGCACCACGGCCTCGATCTGGGACAGGGCAGTCGGGTCGGCGGCGATCCACGCCTTCAACCTGCCACGGTCAACTGCATTTTTCACGATGGCATCCGCTCGCAAAGCAGCTATCGGACCAACCGCGCCGCCGCCCGCGGCGTAAAGACGATGCACGGCGGCATCGGCGTCCCACATTGGCACACCTTCGGCGGCAAACATCGCGGCCGTGGTGGATTTCCCCATGCCGATGGAGCCGGTCAGGCCAAGGCGAAACGGCCGCTTCATCCGCGCAAGACGAACTGACGTGTTTCTTCATCGACCTCGGGGCGCACGCCGAACCACCGCTCAAACCCCGGCGCGGCCTGATGGAGCAGCATCCCAAGGCCGTCGACCGTCACGCATCCCATAGCCTGCGCTTCATCAAGGAAATGTGTGCGCAGCGGTGTGTAGACCAGATCATTCACCACAGCGGTCGACGGCAGCGCATCCAGCGGCACGCGGAATTCCGGCTTGCCAACCATACCGAGCGACGAGGTGTTCACCACCGTCGCACAATCTTCCATCATATTGCCCGCTTGAACCCAATCGATCACCGTGACCTTGGCGCCAAAATCGGCGCGCAGCGCTTCGGCGCGCACCTTGGTGCGGTTTGCCACCCGGATCTCTGGCGCGCCCACCTCGATCAGCGCCGCAATTACCGCCCGCGCCGCACCGCCGGCGCCGATCACCGCCGCGGGTCCGGATTGAGGCTGCCAGAGCGGTGCATTCTGCCGCAAATTCGCGACGAATCCGGCGCCGTCGGTGTTGTCTGCATGGATCCGCCCATCCGGCCGAAAGATCAGTGTATTCGCCGCGCCAATCAACGCCGCGCGGTCCGTCACGATGTCGGCGATCTTCAGCACGGTTTCCTTATGCGGAATCGTCACATTTGCCCCGACAAAACCCACCAGCGGCAAGGCCTCTATCGCCATGCGCAAATTCACTTGCGCAATGTCCATGGGCACATAGAACCCTTTGATTCCATAGCGCTTTAGCCAATAATTGTGCAGTTGGGGCGATCGGCTATGCGCGATGGGCGACCCAATTACCCCCGCCAACGGAATACGCGCGTCACTCATGATGCAATGAACCCTCTTTGCCCAAGATAGCCCAGCAGCTCCATCAAGGGCAGGCCGAGTACCGTGAAATAATCCCCGTCGATGCGCGAAAATAGCCGCACACCCTGTTCTTCCAGTTTGTAGGCACCGACTGCGTGGCGGATGCTGGACCAGTTCCGCGCCACATAGTCGTCAAGATAGCTGTCAGAGACCGCTCTCATCGTCAGACGCACCTCCCCAACATGGCGCCAAACCGGTTTTCCAGCCTCATATAACACAGCTGCGGACAGAAGCTTGTGGGCTTTTCCGCGCATCGCTCGCAACTGCGCGAGGGCCTCATCGGCGCTTTCTGGTTTTGACAGGACGACACCCGACAGGTCCAATACCTGATCGCAGCCCAACACCAGCGCCTCTGGCATCTTGTCACCGACCTTGCGCGCTTTCATCTCTGCCAGTGTGTCCGCAACATCGTGCGGCCGCGCGCCCTCAGCCTCCAGCGCGGCGCGGATGGCGTCCTCATCGACGCGCGCGGGCATGACCTGAACCTCGACCCCGGCATTCCGCAAAAGCGCGGCGCGGATTTCAGAGCTTGATGCCAGGATAAGCTGCGCCATGTGGGTGGTCCTGTGGATGACAAGGGGGTGAGGGCTGGTGACAGCCGCTGGGAAACAAGGGTGTTCCTGCTCGATTGGCAATCTCACCCCGCTCTGTCAAGAATTCAGACACGGTTTTCCCGTTGTGCGAAGCTCCCGCCACGCGGTGTTGAAAAGCGAACAATCCCAAAGGTCGGCAAAATTTAACTCACAGTCGAACCGAAGGTCAACTTCTTGCAAGATACTGATTATTAATGAACTATATTTTTCTATTCAATCACTTTCCCACGTTCTCCCGGTATTATCCCCAAGCCATCGCGTGTGGATAAATGTGCGGGAAGCCCTGTAATCCACACTATCCACAGCCCTTACATCATCATCATTTCTTTAAGACTCTTATATCTTTAAGTAAGAGGGGCATCGCACCCGGCAGGACACCGCACCCATGTTTGACTTCCTTTCCAACTGGTATCTTTGGATCAAAGCATTCCATGTGATCTCTGTGATTACCTGGATGGCAGGGATTTTTTACCTTCCCCGTCTCTTCGTGTATCACGTTGAAGGTCTGGAGAAGAAAGGCGTCGTGCCCGGAAGCGACATGGATCTTTTGTTCCAACGGCAAGAGCGCCTGTTGCTGCGCGCCATCATGAACCCAGCGATGACGGCGACGTGGATCTTTGGCCTCTGCCTGGTCTTCACGCCCGGAATTGTCGACTGGCACACGATCTGGCCGTGGACCAAGGCCGCATCAGTTCTTGGCATGACGTGGTTCCACCATTGGCTTGGTCTGCGCCGCAAGGACTTCATCAAGGGCACAAACACCCGCTCGGGGCGCACTTACCGCATGATGAATGAACTGCCGACGGTTTTCATGGTGATCATCGTTCTGTCGGTCATCGTGAAATTCTGACGTTCGTTGACTTTTCGTCGCTGGCGCTGTAGCACGCTTTCCAACAGGGCCGTCCGGCCCATGTGCCTCCCATTCATATCCGACAGCACCGCGTATCGCGGCTTGTCCTCATTCGTGTGATCCTTCATGACCCAAGAAACGCTGAACCTCGCCGATCTCAAGGCTCTGACCCCCGCCGTATTGCTGGCGATGGCGGAAGAGTTGGAGATCGAGAACGCGCCCTCAATGCGCAAGGGCGAGATGATGTTCTCCATCCTCAAAGAGCGCGCGGAGGATGGCTGGGAAATCTCTGGCGATGGTGTGCTGGAGGTTCTGCAAGACGGCTTTGGTTTTCTTCGCTCACCCTCCGCGAACTACCTGTCGGGCCCGGATGACATTTACGTCTCGCCTGAAATCCTGCGCCAATTCTCGCTGCGCACGGGCGACACTATCGAAGGCGTCATTCAGGCCCCGCGGGAGAACGAGCGGTATTTCTGCATGACCAAAGTCACCCGGATCAACTTCGACGATCCGGAGCGCGCGCGTCACAAGGTCCACTTTGACAACCTGACGCCGCTGTACCCGGAAGAACGGTTGAAGATGGAAACCGATGATCCGACCGCCAAGGACCGTTCGGCGCGCATCATCGACCTTGTGGCTCCAATCGGCAAAGGCCAGCGTGGCCTGATCGTTGCGCCGCCGCGCACCGGTAAAACCGTGCTGCTGCAAAACATCGCCCATTCGATCGCGACGAACCACCCGGAATGCTACCTGATCGTGCTTCTGATCGACGAGCGGCCAGAGGAAGTCACCGACATGCAGCGCTCGGTGAAGGGTGAGGTCGTCTCCTCCACCTTCGACGAGCCCGCGACGCGCCACGTTGCTGTGGCCGAAATGGTGATCGAAAAGGCCAAGCGTCTGGTCGAACACAAGCGCGACGTGGTGATCCTGCTCGACTCCATCACCCGCCTAGGCCGCGCGTTCAACACCGTGGTGCCGTCGTCGGGCAAGGTGCTGACCGGTGGCGTGGACGCCAACGCGTTGCAGCGCCCCAAGCGCTTCTTTGGTGCTGCGCGGAACATCGAAGAGGGCGGTTCGCTGACCATCATCGCCACCGCACTGATCGACACCGGCAGCCGCATGGACGAGGTGATCTTTGAGGAATTCAAAGGCACCGGAAACTCGGAAATCGTGCTTGACCGCAAGGTTGCCGACAAACGCGTCTTCCCGGCGATGGACATCCTCAAGTCCGGCACCCGGAAAGAGGACCTGCTTATCGAGAAGGGCGATCTGCAAAAGACCTACGTCCTGCGCCGCATCCTGAACCCGATGGGCACCACCGACGCCATCGAATTCCTGATCGGCAAGCTCAAGCAGACAAAGTCAAACGCGGACTTCTTCGATTCGATGAACTCCTGACTTGTTGTTCTGAAACAATAGGTTAGACGAAATGGATACGATTTATGCCTTGGCCAGCGCACGCGGCAAGGCCGGGGTGGCGGTATTGCGCCTCTCTGGCCCTTCGGCGTTTGCTGCGGGTGAGGCGCTGGCCGGATCACTTCCGCCGCCTCGGCAAAGCGCGCTTCGCACCCTCCGGGACGCTGACGGGCAGGTGCTGGATCAGGCGCTGGTTCTGACCTTCGCGCCGGGCCACAGCTTTACCGGCGAGGCGACGGTTGAGCTCCATGTTCACGGCAGCCAAGCCGCCGTTTCCGCCGTCCTGCATTGCCTTTCCGCGATGCCGGGCCTGCGTCTCGCCGAGGCCGGAGAATTCACCCGTCGCTCGCTGGAAAACGGCCGCCTCGACCTTGCCCAGGTCGAAGGCCTCGCTGACCTCATCGACGCTGAAACCGAAGCGCAGCGCCGTCAAGCTATCCGCGTTCTCTCCGGGTCAGTCGGTGCGCGCGCGGAAATCTGGCGTGCCAAACTTATCCGCGCGGCCGCGCTTCTGGAGGCCACGATTGATTTTGCCGACGAAGACGTTCCGATTGACGTTTCGCCCGAAGTGCTTTCCCTGATCGACGCCATTCTCGGTGACCTTCGAGCCGAGGCAGACGGTGCGATCATAGCCGAGCGTATTCGCGAGGGCTTTGAGGTTGCCATCGTCGGCCTGCCCAATGCCGGAAAATCCACACTTCTCAACGCATTGGCAGGACGTGAAGCGGCGATCACCTCTGAATACGCGGGCACCACACGCGACGTAATCGAGGTTCGGATGGACCTTGGCGGCCTACCGGTGACCATTCTCGACACCGCTGGCTTGCGATCGACAGAGGATGTTGTTGAGGGAATCGGGATCACCCGTGCGATCGCCCGTGCCCGCGAGGCTGACTTGCGCGTATTCCTCGCGGACGAGGCTGGGCTGCCAACCGAACTAGCCCCCTGGGCCGATGACCTCGTGGTGCAGGGCAAGGCCGACCTCATTCCGACGGGAGATTTGCGCGTATCCGGCAAGACGGGCGAGGGGATCAACGACCTCGTTTCCCGGATTACATCCATCCTCGAGCAACGTACAACCGCCGCCCGAACGATCACGCGGGAACGCCACCGGCTCGCGGTTTTGCGCTCCATCGGGGCTATGGAATCGGCGCGAACTGAGGTATGCAACGGACCGGACCGGGCCGAGCTGGCTGCCGAAGATTTGCGCACGGCGATTCGGGCACTCGACTCGCTTGTCGGCCGTGTTGATGTGGAGCATATCCTTGGCGAGATCTTCGCCAGTTTTTGCATCGGGAAGTAGGGGGTGTTTCACGTGAAACATTTTGACGTCATTGTCGTTGGGGGAGGGCACGCGGGCGCGGATGCGGCCCATGCCGCCGCGCGACTTGGCGCGCGGACAGCTTTGATTACGCTGAAGCGCGAGAACATTGGCGTGATGTCCTGTAACCCTGCGATTGGTGGTCTCGGCAAGGGCCACCTTGTCCGTGAGATTGATGCGATGGACGGTGTGATGGGTAGCGTCGCTGACCGCGCTGGCATCCAATTTCGTCTCTTGAACCGACGCAAGGGCCCCGCCGTTCAGGGCCCCCGCGCGCAAGCAGATCGAAAACTCTACCGCCAAGAGATGCTGGCGGCGCTGGAGGTGCAGCAGAATCTCTTCATCATCGAGGGCGAGGCGGCGGACTTTCTGATGGAAGGTCAACGGGTTGCAGGCGTCATTTTGGCCGACGGGTCCGAAGTGACTGCGCATTCTGTTGTGTTGACCACGGGCACGTTCCTGCGCGGGGTAATCCACATTGGCGATGTTCGCAGGCCGGGGGGCCGCATGGGTGACCGCCCCTCGGTGCAGCTTGCAGAGCGGATCGATGGGTTTGGGCTCCCGCTCGGGCGCCTTAAAACCGGCACCCCACCGCGCCTTGATGGCCGAACGATCCGCTGGGATGTGCTGGATTCGCAGCCGGGCGACGACGAGCCGGTGGTGTTTTCCTTCCTGAACAAGCGGCCCTTCGTGCGTCAGGTCGCTTGTGGCATAACGCATACCAACGAAAATACTCACTCGATCATCCGCGAAAACCTTTCTAGGTCCGCGATGTATGGCGGTCACATCGAGGGCGTTGGCCCGCGCTACTGCCCGTCAATTGAGGATAAGGTGGTGCGTTTCGCCGACAAAACCTCGCATCAGGTTTTTCTCGAACCTGAGGGGCTTGATGACCCGACGGTCTACCCGAACGGAATTTCAACCTCGCTTCCCGAAGACGTTCAAGAGGCCTACGTGCGCTCCATTGTTGGGCTTGAGGATGTGAAAATCCTGCAACCGGGCTATGCCATTGAATATGACTATGTCGACCCCCGTGCCCTGCTTCCAACGCTAGAGTTGAAAGATGTGCCGGGCCTGTATCTTGCTGGTCAGATCAATGGGACGACAGGCTATGAAGAGGCGGCGGCGCAGGGAATGGTGGCGGGCCTTAACGCTGCCCGATTCGCGCAGGCGAAAGAACCAATTTTGTTCGGCCGCTCCAATAGCTACATCGGGGTGATGATCGATGATCTCGTTACGCGCGGCGTGACAGAGCCCTACCGCATGTTCACTTCGCGGGCTGAGTTCCGCCTGTCGCTGCGCGCCGATAACGCGGATCAACGCCTGACCCCGCTTGGGATTGACCTCGGTTGTGTAAGCGAGACGCGCCGCTGCGCCTATTCCGAGAAAATGGAAGCAATGTCCGCCGTTCGCACTGAGCTTGAGGCGCTTTCGCTTTCTCCGGGGGAGCTTGCCGCTGCGGGGATGAACGTCAATCAGGATGGCGCGCGTCGCAACGGTTTCGCCTTGCTCTCTCACCCCGAGGTTACGTTTGAGTCGCTTAGGCCATTCCTTCCGGATCTGGACTCCATTCCGGCCGACATCCGCGAGCAAGTCGCGCGGGATGCCCTCTATGTCACGTATATTGACCGCCAAAAGCATGATGTGGAGGCTATGCGGCGCGATGAAGGCCATGAAATCCCACAGGATTTCGACTATTCCATGCTTCCTGGCCTTTCGACGGAACTCAAGTTGAAGCTGTCTCGCGCACAGCCGCGCACCCTTGCGCAGGCCGGCCGCGTCGAGGGGATGACGCCCGCCGCCATGACCCTCGTGCTGGCGCGCCTTCGCCGGGATGATCGCAAGCGAGCGGCGGGATGACCGACGCCCGAGGCCGCAGCGAGTTCCTGGAGAAGCAGAATGTTTCACGTGAAACATTGGCGCGGCTTGATCGCTATGCAGCGCTTCTGGAAAAGTGGAATCCCGCGATTAACTTGGTCTCAAAATCGACGCTTGCGGATCTGTGGACGCGCCACTTTCTTGACTCGGCCCAGATTTTCGACCTCTGCCCGCCGGGCGCGCGGGTCTGGGCCGATCTCGGGTCTGGCGGTGGTTTTCCCGGGCTCGTAATCGCAATTCTTGCCGCAGGACGTGCAGCAGGCATTCGAGTAACGCTCGTCGAAAGCGATGTTCGTAAGGCAACGTTTCTTAACACAGTCGCGCGCGAGGTTGGTGTCGCGGTCGACATTCGCCCGGAACGCATCGAATCGCTCCCGCCTCTTGCTGCCGATGTCCTCTCGGCGCGGGCCCTTGCGCCGCTTGACCAGCTTCTTGCGTTTGCTGCGCGCCATCTCGCTGTCGGCGGCGTTGCGCTTTTCTCGAAGGGCGCGGCTCACGCTGACGAGTTGGCGAAAGCCCGCATGAATTGGGCGTTTTCTGTAGAAGAAACTCAAAGCAAGACTGACCCGAATGCGGTCATCCTTGGAATTAAGGGACTCGCGCATGTCTGACCTGACACGACCCGCTGCTCCGAAAATTATCGCGATTGCGAACCAAAAAGGGGGCGTCGGCAAAACCACAACGGCGATCAACCTGTCAGCGGCGTTGGCAGAGCGGGGGCTGCGGGTTCTCTTGGTTGACCTTGATCCTCAGGGTAACGCCTCGACAGGACTGGGCGTTGGAACGGCGAGCCGGGGAATGACGACCTATGACCTGATTCTGGACGACGCGCCTTTGGAAGACGTGGTCATTCCGACCTCGATTCCCAATATCTGGATTTGCCCCGCGACGACGGACCTTGCCTCTGCGGATATCGAGTTGGTTTCCAACGAAAAACGCAGCTTCCTTTTGCATGACGCGCTGCGACAGATTTCAATTGATGCCTACCGCTTTGACTACGTGCTGATCGATTGCCCGCCCTCGCTGAGCCTACTGACGGTCAATGCCATGATCGCGGCAAACTCGGTTTTGGTGCCGCTGCAAAGCGAATTCTTCGCGCTTGAAGGGCTCTCGCAGTTGATGCTGACCATCAGGGAAGTGCGCCTGTCCGCCAATCCGGGTCTGCGGATTGAGGGCGTTCTGCTCACGATGTATGACGGGCGGAACAATCTATCACAATTGGTAGAGGCAGACGCGCGCGAAAACCTTGGCGACCTCGTGTTCAAGACGATCGTGCCAAGGAACGTTCGGGTGAGCGAGGCGCCGTCCTACGCGCTTCCCGTTCTTGCCTATGACTCTCTCTCGCGTGGGAGTATTGCCTATCGTGAGTTGGCGACAGAGATGATTTTGCGTCACGAAAAGGCGCTGTGAGGGGCTATGATGGAAAAGAAACAAGAGCGTCGCGGTTTGGGTCGCGGTCTGTCTGCCCTGATGGCCGATGTTGCGCCGGCGCCCGTCGCCTCAAGTGAGGCGACGACGCGTCGCCCGGACACCTTCCTGCCGGTTGAAAAGCTGCATCCAAACCCGAATCAGCCGCGGCGTGATTTCCCGGTTGAGGCGCAAGAAGAGCTGGCCGCGTCGATCCGCGCGAAGGGGGTGATTCAGCCGCTTATCGTGCGCGAGGATGCGCAAAGGCCCGGAACCTATGAAATTGTCGCGGGCGAGCGTCGCTGGCGCGCCGCGCAGATGGCGCAGCTGCATCAGGTGCCGGTTCTCGTGCGCGACCTGTCCGACACGGAGGTGTTGGAGCTGGCGATCATCGAGAATATCCAGCGCGCTGATCTAAATGCGGTGGAAGAGGCGATGGCTTACCGCCAGCTGATGGATCGCTTTGGTCACACACAGGAAAAGCTTGCCGAAGGATTAAGCAAAAGCCGCAGCCACATTGCTAACCTGATGCGCCTGTTGCAGTTGCCCGACGAAGTTCTGGGCTATGTCCGGTCTGGCGCGCTTTCGGCCGGTCATGCGCGCGCCCTGATTACCGTGCCCAACCCGGCCGCGCTTGCGCGCCGCGTTATTGCCGAAGGCTTGTCAGTGCGTCAGACGGAAGCTCTCGCCAAGAACCCAGAGGGTCCGGCGCGGCCGAAAGTGGCGCGGACTCCCCACGAAAAAGACGCCGACACGCGTGCGTTGGAGCTTGACCTGTCGGCCAACCTTGGCATGCAGGTCAGCATTGACCATGTGGCTGGCGGGCAGGAGGGTCAGGTGGTCATCCGCTATAAGTCATTGGAATCACTAGATGAACTGTGCCGCGCGTTGACAGCTAGCCCCTTCAGCCGCGCAGACTGAGGCCTGTCAGCCCACGATCAGTTCGCGCAGAACGGCGTTCAGGACCATGCGCCCCGTCGTGGTGGCGATCAAATGATCGCCCCGCGTCTCGACCATTCCCATATCGCGCAATCCATTGATTGCGTTTATATCTATTTTTCCCGACAGGGCAGCATACCGGGCCAGATCGGTGCCCTCCGACAGGCGCAGGCTCATCATCAGATACTCCGTTGCCTGCTCTGCCAGCGGCACCTCGGTGCGTTCAAGATCGCCGTTCCCGGTTTTCTCAACCTGCGCCAGCCAGGGCAGGGGCGCTTTAGCGGTATCGCTGGCAATCCGGCGCCCGCCGAGGGTTAGTCGTCCATGCGCCCCGGGTCCGATGCCTGCATAATCCCCATAGCGCCAGTAAATGAGATTGTGCCGGGACTCAGAGCCGTTTTGGGCATGGTTAGAGACTTCATAGCCCGGCATTCCCGCCGAACCGCATAGATCCTGCGTCAGGGTGTACATGTCTGCAGACAGGTCATCCTCGGGCAAACCGCGCAAACCTCCCGCTGCCGCCCGTGCGCCGAAAGCCGTGCCATCCTCGATGGTCAGTTGGTAAAGCGACAGATGGTCAATCGCCATGCTTAGCGCTTTGGTCAGTTCGGCCCGCCATTCCGCCAAAGTTTGGTGCTGCCGGGCGTAAATCAGGTCAAAACTGACCCTCTCGAACGTCTCGCGCGCAATCCCAAAGGCTGCCTGCGCCTCGCTGACGGAGTGCAGACGCCCAAGTCGCTGCAGATCGGCGTCATTCAGCGCCTGAATCCCCATCGAAACCCGGTTCACCCCCGCATCACGGTAGCCTCGAAAGCGCCCAGCCTCCACCGAGGTCGGATTGGCCTCCAGCGTGACTTCGGCGTCGTTCGACATCGGCCAAGTGGCGCGAACCCGCTCCAGGATGGCCGCCACCAGTTCCGGTGCCATCAGGCTTGGCGTGCCGCCGCCAAAGAAAACCGTGTTCAGGACACGTCCGGGGGTCTCGGCGCCGAGGCGATCAATCTCGGACAAATAGGCTCTCTGCCAGCGAGATTGGTCAATTTCAGCCGCCACATGGCTGTTAAAATCGCAGTAAGGGCATTTCGATTGGCAAAACGGCCAGTGCAGGTAAAGCCCAAACCCACCGTTTCGCCAATCTTCCATTGCTAGCCCCGGAAGGCGGTCACTTCCACCTCGACCTTCATCTCGGGGCGAACCAGACCCGCAATCACCATCGTCGCCGCGGGGCGAATGTCCGCCAAAGTCTCGCCCAACACGGGGATCAGCGCATCGACATAGGCCAGATCAGTGACGGTGTATTGCACCCGAACGATGTCGGCCATGGTGAAGCCGCCTTTTTCAAGCACGCCCCGAATGGTGGCAAAGCAATTGCGCACCTGCTCTGCCGGGTCTTCTGGCATGGCCATGGTTGCGTAATCATAGCCGGTGGTGCCGGAAACAAAGCACCAATCGCCCTGAATCACGGCGCGGGAATAGCCCATGGTCGCCTCGAACGGCGAACCTGAAGAGATCAGAGTCCGCGTCAATTGAACATCGCCTTGACCAGCTTTTTGAACGCAACGGCGCGATGGCTGATGGCGCTTTTCTCGGCCCGCTCCATCTCGCCAAAGGTCTTCGTATAGCCTTCAGGGCGGAAAATCGGGTCGAATCCGTGACCAATCTCGCCGCGCATCGGCCACACGATCTGTCCTTCAACCTGACCGTTGAACACCTCTTCACGCCCATCCGGCCACGCCATTGCCAGCACACAGACAAACTTCGCGCGCCGCGGGAACGGCGCCTTTGCCGCTTCAAGCCGATCCCAGACTTTGGCCATCGCCATGGGAAAGTCGCGGGTGCCGTCGCCGGTTTCAGCCCAATCGGCAGTATGCACACCCGGCGCACCGCGCAGGGCTTCAACCTCAATGCCGCTGTCGTCGGACAAAGCGGGCAGACCGGTCGCTTTTGCCGCGGCATGTGCCTTCAGCAGAGCATTGCCTGCGAACGTCGCCTCGGTTTCCGCGGGCACGTCCAGCCCCAATTCCACCGCGGAAATTACCGCGACGGGGTAGGGGGCCAACAACAGGCGAATCTCTTCCAATTTGCCAACATTATGCGAAGCCAGAACCAGCTTCGCGCTACCAATTCGTGTCATCAGATCGCCGCCTTTTGTGCTGCTACCAAAGTCTTGATGCCTGCTTCCGCCAGATCAAGCAGTTCGCCCATCTCCGTGCGTGAAAACGTCGCGCCCTCGGCTGACATCTGCACTTCGATCAAGCGGTTGGCCCCGGTGAGAACGAAATTTCCGTCCGTGCCCGCTTCGCTGTCTTCGGCGTAGTCGAGGTCTAGAATCGATTGCCCGGCATAAACGCCGCAGGACACCGCCGCGACGTGGTCCATGATCGGGTCTGATACGATGATCCCGGACTTCAGCAGTTTGTTAACCGCAAGCCGCAACGCAACCCAGCCGCCTGTGATTGAGGCGCAGCGCGTGCCGCCATCGGCCTGCAGCACGTCGCAATCCACCGTGATCTGGCGCTCGCCCAGGGCAACGCGGTCAACGCCCGCCCGCAAAGCGCGCCCGATAAGCCGCTGAATTTCCTGCGTGCGTCCCGACTGCTTGCCGCTTGCCGCCTCGCGCCGATTGCGCGAATGCGTGGCGCGCGGCAGCATCCCATACTCTGCCGTGACCCAGCCGAGCCCGGTGTTCTTCAGGAACGGCGGCGGCCGGTCTTCGATCGAGGCGGTGCAAAGAACATGCGTGTCGCCGATTTTGATGAGGCAAGATCCCTCGGCGTGTTTGGTGATGCCCGTCTCGATTGAAACGGTGCGCATCTCACCTATCTGTCTACCGGATGGCCGCATGGGGGCTCCTTTTGGTTTGCCCCGTCAGATACTCGCCCGCCGGGTGGTGATGCAACCCCGATTGACGGGCGCGCCGTGGCGTCCTTAATGGGACATGGCCTAGCAGCGTTGGACAAAATGAACGACGGCTCTCGAATCCTCGGTGAAATGAACGACCGATCCCGCGAGGTTTTTCGCAGGGTGGTCGAGACTTACCTGTCCTCTGGCGGGCCTGTCGGCTCGCGCAGCCTGACGCGCACCATGAACGAAAAGGTCAGCGCGGCGACGATCAGAAATGTTATGCAGGATCTCGAATATCTTGGCCTCCTCGACAGCCCGCACATTTCCGCAGGCCGCGTGCCAACACAACTAGGCCTGCGTATGTTCGTTGATGGGTTGATGGAGGTGAGTTCCGTCAATGAAGTTGATCGCGAAAAGATTGACGCCACGATGGGCAGCAACGAACGCGATGTGTCTACGCTGCTCGACCGCGTTGGCTCTGCGCTCTCGGGCATCACGCAGGGCGCGAGTCTGGTTTTGGCGCCCAAGCACGAGGCGCCGATCAAGCACATTGAATTTGTCAGCCTCGCGCCCGATCGTGCGCTTGTGGTGCTGGTCTTCGCCGATGGCCACGTCGAAAACCGCGTCTTCGCGCCACCGCTTGGCCAAACCGCCTCGTCCATGCGTGAGGCTGCGAATTTCCTCAACGCGATGGCCGAGGGCCGCACGCTTTCCGACCTTCGCAACCGCATGAAAACCGAAATCACCCAGCGTCGCCGCGAAATCGACTCACTGGCCGCCGATCTCGTCGAAAGCGGCCTCGCTGTGTGGGAGCATGAGGGCGAGGCTTACGAACGTCTCATCGTGCGTGGCCGCGCCAATCTGCTGGCCGAGTCGGGTGATGCTGCCGACCTTGACCGCATCCGCACCCTGTTCGACGACCTTGAACGCAAGCGCGACATCGCGGATTTCCTCGAACTGACCGAGGAAGGCGAAGGTGTGCGCATTTTTATCGGTTCCGAGAACAAGCTTTTTTCACTTTCGGGTTCCTCTTTGGTGGTCTCTCCCTATATGAACGCTGACCGTAAGATCATCGGCGCCGTGGGCGTGATAGGTCCGACGCGGCTGAACTACGGCCGTATCGTGCCAATCGTCGATTACACGGCGCAACTGGTCGGGCGATTGCTGTCCGATCGGGGCAAGGGATAGAAAATGGCGGACGAAAGCAAAGAACCGATGACCGAAGAGACGATGGCCCCCGGGCCGCTCGACGAGCATGTCGAATACATTGATGCAGAAGAGATCGAAAAGCTGCGGGCAGAGCGTGACGATATGCGCGACCGCTTCATGCGCGCGCTGGCCGACATGGAAAACGCCCGCAAACGGTCTGATCGGGACCGAAAAGAGGCGGAACAATACGGCGGCTCCAAATTCGCGCGCGACATGCTGCCGGTCTACGACAGCCTCAGCCGCGCCCTCGATCACGCCACGGAAGAGCAAAAGGCGATTTCCGGCCCGCTGCTGGATGGCGTCGCTTTGACGCTGCGCGAGCTGCAAAACGTGTTTGCCAAGCACGGCATCAAGGTGATTTCGCCCAAGCCGGGCGATCTGTTCGACCCGAAAGAGCATCAGGCGATGTTCGAGGCTCCGGTGCCCGGCACGAAGGCTGGCAATATCATCGAGGTGATGGGCGAGGGCTTCATGCTCCACGATCGCCTGCTGCGCCCGGCGCAGGTCGGCGTTTCGTCGAATACGCAGGGCTAACCCGCTCCGCCCGCCGCACTCGTGGCGGGCGTTCCTCGCCGTAGGGCCATTGGCGGCCTTACACTCTCCCCTTCGCGTCAACCATCCCGCGCAGTTCATACACGATCCGTAACGCCTCCAGCGGCGTCAGTTCGTCCGGCTGAATCCCCGATAGCCGCGCCTCCACCTCCGACGCTTTCGCCATCACGCGCGGCGCAGCCGGTGCCGCCGAAAACAGCGGCAGATCGTCGATCAGCGATTGCCGCTTGGTGCCGCCCTCGCGTTCGCCCTTCTCCAGCGCCTCCAACACAACGCGCGCGCGGTTCACCACCGCCTCGGGCAGCCCTGCCAGCCGCGCCACCTGCACGCCGTAGGACCGATCCGCCGCTCCCTTGCGCACCTCATGCAGGAAAATCACGTCCCCCTGCCATTCGCGCACCGTGACAGTCGCATTTTCCACACCGCGCAGCCGCCCGGCCAGCGCCGTCATCTCGTGGTAATGCGTGGCAAACAGCGCGCGGCAACGGTTGGTATCGTGCAAATGCTCCAGCGTCGCCCAGGCAATCGACAGCCCGTCATAGGTCGCCGTCCCCCGCCCGATCTCATCCAGGATCACCAGTGCCCGGTCGTCCGCCTGATTAAGGATCGCCGCCGTCTCGACCATTTCCACCATGAAGGTAGAGCGTCCGCGCGCCAGATCGTCCGCCGCGCCAACCCGGCTGAACAACTGGCTCACCAGCCCGATATGTGCCGACAGCGCAGGGACATAGCTGCCCATCTGCGCCAACAGGGCAATCAGCGCGTTCTGTCGCAGAAAGGTCGATTTACCCGCCATGTTCGGCCCGGTCAGCAACCAAATCGCCGGCGTTCCCCCCTCGGTCAGGTCGCAGTCATTCGCCACAAACGGCGCGCCGCCCTGCCGCCGCAGCGCGCGCTCCACCACCGGATGGCGCCCACCGGTAATCTGAAAGGCACGGCTGTCGTCCACGCGAGGCTCCACCCAATCCTCGGCGGCGGCAAGATCCGCCAGCGCCGCCGCAAGATCAATCTCGGCCAGCGCGCGCGCCGCCGTGCCAATCGCCGCTGCCCGCTCCAAAATCGCGCTTTTCAGGCCGTCATAGAGCCGCTTTTCAATCTCCAGCGCATGATTGCCCGCGTTGAGGATCTTCGTCTCGATCTCGCTCAACGGCAACGTGGTGAACCGCACCTGATTGGCCGTGGTCTGCCGGTGGATAAAGGTCTCGTTCAGCGGTGGGGCAAGCATCTTTTCCGCATGCGTCGCGGTGGTCTCGATGAAATACCCCAGCACGTTGTTATGCTTGATCTTTAGCGCCGCCACGCCGCTTTGCGTCACATAATCCGCCTGCATCCGCGCGATCACGCCGCGCCCCTCGTCGCGCAGGCTCCGCGTTTCGTCCAGTTCCGCGTCATATCCCGGCGCAATGAAGCCACCGTCGCGCGCCATCAAAGGTGGCTCGGCCACAAGCGCTTGGTCGAGCAAATCGACCAGCCCTTCGTGCCCCACCAGCGATTTTCGCGCGGTCGCCAGCAAGGGCGGCACATCCCCGTCCAGCCGCCCTGAAATGCGTCCGGCCTCCGCCAATCCATTGCGGATCGCCGCCAGATCGCGCGGCCCGCCCCGGTCAAGCGCCAGCCGCGACAAGGCCCGGTCGATATCCGGTACTTTGCGCAGATCGGCGCGCAAATCGTCGCCTAAACGTCTCTGATCCAGCAGAAAACGCACCACCGCCTGCCGCTCATGGATCTCCGCAAGGTCGCGCGACGGGCTGGACAGCCGCCGTTCCAACAACCGCCCACCGCCCCCGGTCACGGTTCGGTCAATCGCTGCCAACAGCGAGCCTTCGCGCCCGCCCGACAGGCTCGCCGTGATCTCCAAATTCCGGCGCGTCGCCGCGTCGATCTGCACCGTCCGGTTTGCCGCCTCACGCACGGGTGGCCGCAGCAGGGGCAGCTTGCCGCGTTGCGTCAGCGCCAAATAATCGACGATCGCCCCCATCGCCGACACTTCCGCCCGCGTGAATGCCCCGAACGACTCCAGTGTGCCCACCGCATACAGCCCACACAGCCGCTTTTCCGCCGAGGTGCTGTCGAAACTCGCCCGCGCCAATGGCGTCAGCGCGGCCCCGGATTCAGTCACTATTCCTGCCAGATCGGCCTCTTTCGCCTCACTGACCACCACCTCGCGCGGGCAAAGCCGCGCCATCTCTGGCGCCAGCCGCACCAGGGGGCAGGGCATCACGCGAAACTCGCCGGTCGAGATATCCACCCAGGCCAGCGCCGCTTCGTCGCGCACCTCGGAATACGCCGCCAGAAAATTATGCCGCCGCGCGTCCAGCAAGCTTTCCTCGGTCAGCGTCCCCGGCGTCACCAGCCGCACCACGTCGCGCCGCACCACCGATTTATAGCCGCGCTTCTTCGCCTCCGCCGGGTCCTCCAACTGCTCGGCAATCGCCACCCGGAACCCCTTGCGGATCAGTGTCAGCAGGTAGCCTTCCGACGCATGCACCGGCACGCCGCACATGGCGATATCCTCGCCCAGATGCTTGCCGCGCTTGGTCAGCGCGATATCCAGCGCCTCCGACGCGGCCACCGCATCGTCAAAAAACATCTCGTAAAAGTCGCCCATCCGGTAGAACAGCAGCGCGCCCGGATTCTGCGCCTTGATCTCCAGATATTGCGCCATCATCGGCGTGACGTTTGCGTCGATGGTCACCCTGTGCCCCCTCAAATCCCGCCCCGACCCTACGAAAACCACGGCTGCCGCGAAAGCGCGAAATCCTCCCCGTTGTTTGCGCCGGGGCCGCGCGCTATCACTGATCCGACACGCAGGGGGCGCCATGGCGATTTTCAATCTCGGCTCGATCAACGTCGATCACGTCTATCAGGTGCCGCATCTGCCGCTCCCCGGCGAAACCCTCGCGGCGCTTGGGCTGACGACTGGGCTTGGCGGGAAGGGCGCGAACCAATCCGTCGCTGCCGCGCGGGCAGGCGCCAAGACGTTTCATATTGGCGCGGTTGGGTCTGACGGCGGCTGGATTTTTGAGCAATTGCGCGGCTTTGGTATCGAAACCACGCATATTGCGACGCTCACTGGACCAACCGGCCACGCCATCATCAACGTCGATCGCGCCGGCGAAAACGCCATCGTCCTGCTGCCCGGCGCGAATTTTGGGCTGGAACAGAGCCACATTGAGGCCGCGCTTGCCGCAGCCCTTCCCGGTGACATCCTGCTTTTGCAAAACGAAACCACCCTGCAATCCGAGACCGCGCGCAGCGCGCTTAGCCACGGGCTTCGCGTCATCTACTCCGCCGCGCCGTTTGACATCGCCGCCGTCCGCGCCGTGCTTCCCTTCATTTCGATGCTGGTGGTGAACGAGGTCGAGGCCGCGCAACTGACCGCCGCCATTGGCAAACCGCTCACCGCGCTCGCCGTGCCTGACATCATCGTCACCAAAGGCGCGCAGGGCGCAGAGTGGATTTCCGCTGGAACAGAGCCGCTTTTCACCCCCGCTTTCCGGGTCAAGCCGGTCGATACCACTGGAGCCGGTGATTGCTTCATCGGCTCGCTCGCGGCAGCCCTTGACCGTGGCCTGACCCGCCCCGCCGCCATGCGCTACGCCGCCGCCGCCGCCGCGCTACAGGTCACGCGTCCCGGCGCCTCCGCCGCAATGCCGACCCGCGCCGAGGTCGAAACCTTCCTTTCCCAACACTGAACCGGAGCCGTCATGGATCACCTCACCACCCATCAGGCAGAGGAAGACGCCCGCAACGAGGCGATCCTGATCTACGTCAACGGTCAGATCGTCCCCAAGCAAGACGCGAAAATCAGTGTCTATGACAGCGGATTCATGTTGGGCGACGGCGTGTGGGAGGGTTTGCGTCTCTATAACGGTCGCTGGGCTTTCCTTGACGATCACCTTGATCGCCTGTTCGAAGCGGCGAAGGCCATCGACCTTGATATTGGCCTGACGCGCGAGGGCGTCGTCGAGGCGCTGGAAAATCTGCGGGCCGCGAACCAGATGGAAACCGACGCGCATGCCCGCCTGATGGTGACGCGCGGCGTCAAGACCCGGCCGTTTCAGCATCCCTCGCTGTCGCGTTCCGGCCCGACCGTGGTCATCATTCTTGAACACTCGAAGCCTAAAATCCCGCGTCCGATCCGCCTCGCCACCGTGCCGCACATGCGTGGCATGCCGATGACGCAAGATCCCAAGCTCAACTCTCACTCCAAACTCAACTGCATCCTCGCCTGCATCGCCGCCGAAAAGGCCGGCGCGGACGAGGCGCTGATGTTGGACGTGCATGGCTTCGTGAACACCACCAACGCCTGCAACTTCTTCATCGTGCGCAAGGGCGCGGTTTGGACCTCGACCGGCGACTATTGCATGAATGGCATCACCCGCCAGAAGGTCATCGACCTCTGCCGCGCCAACGCTATCCCGGTCTTCGAGCGCAACTTCTCGCTGGTCGACACCTACGGCGCGGACGAGGCGTTTCTCACCGGCACTTTCGGCGCGCAAACTCCGGTTGGCAGCATTGATGGGCGTCAGATCGGCTCGGGCGAGATGGGGCCGATGACCGCCCGACTGCGCGCGCTCTACAAATCCCTGATCGAGGTGTAGCCGCATGTTATATGCATCAAATACATACGAAATACATATGGTTGCTGCATGATGAAAATCGCCATGTGGTCCGGGCCCCGCAACCTCTCCACCGCGCTGATGTATGCCTTCGCCGCGCGCCCCGATTGTGCCGTGTGGGACGAGCCGTTTTACGCCGCCTACCTCCGCGAAACTGGTATCGATCACCCGATGCGTGACGCCATAATTGCCGCGAATGAGGTCGATGCAGAGCGCATTTCCGCCGCCTGTGCTGGCGCGGCTCCAGGCGATAAAACCCTGTTTTATCAAAAGCATATGACCCTTCACATGCTCCCAGGCTTTGGCCGGAGCTTCATGCGCGCCTGCGAAAACGTCTTTCTGATCCGCCATCCCGCCCGCGTCGTGGCCAGCTACGCCAAGAAACGCGAAGGGCCAACGCTTGCGGACATCGGGTTCACCCAACAAGCGGCGCTGTTTGACGAGGTCGCGGGCTGGATGGGTCGCCCGCCGCTGGTTATCGATAGCGCCGATATCCGCGCTAACCCACTGGAAAAATTAACTAAACTGTGCGGAGCTTTGGGGGTTCCATTCATGGAGCAGATGCTGCACTGGCCTGCCGGACCCAAGCCATTCGATGGCGTTTGGGCGCCGCACTGGTATGGCGCCGTTCATCGCTCCACCGGCTTCGAAGACCCCGAGGGCCCGCTTCCCGACCTGCCACCGGACTATGCCCGCCTGGCCGAGGCGGCGCTGCCGTATTACGACCGTTTGCGTGCTTTCGCCCTGTGAAAACGGGGGCCAGCTTGCGCTAACCCCCGCCATATTTCACTTATAAAACAGCCGCTTACTTAAAGCGTGCATTCCGCGTCGCGATCAGTTTTAGCCGCAGCGCGTTCAGCTTGATAAAGCCTGCCGCGTCCTTCTGATCATAGGCGCCCGCATCTTCTTCAAACGTCACATGCGCCTCGGAATACAGCGAATGCTCCGACCACCGCGCCACGGTCCGTGCAGAGCCCTTGTAAAGCTTCACGCGCACGGTTCCGGACACATGTTCTTGTGACTTGTCGATCAGCGCCTGCAACATCTCGCGTTCCGGCGAATACCAGAAGCCGTTGTAGATCAGTTCTGCATAGCGCGGCATGATCGAATCTTTCAGGTGCCCGGCGCCAGAATCGAGCGTGATCTGCTCAATCCCGCGATGCGCTTCCAGCAGGATCGTGCCGCCGGGTGTCTCATAAATCCCGCGGGATTTCATGCCAACAAAGCGGTTCTCAACCAGATCAAGCCGCCCGACGCCATGTTTTCCACCCAGTTCATTCAGCTTGGTCAGGATCGCAGCCGGGCTCATCGTCACGCCATCAATGGCAACGGCGTCGCCTTTTTCAAACGTGATTTCAACCAGTTGCGGCGTGTTCGGCGCATCTTCCGGGTTCACGGTGCGCTGGTAAACATACTCCGGCGCTTCGTTGGCGGGGTTCTCCAGCGCCTTCCCTTCGGAGGAGGTATGCAGAAGGTTGGCGTCCACCGAGAAGGGTGCCTCGCCGCGCTTGTCTTTGGCGATCGGGATCTGGTTCGTTTCGGCAAACTCCAGCAGCCTGGTGCGGCTGGTCAGCGACCATTCCCGCCACGGCGCGATCACCCTGATATGGGGGTTAAGCGCATAGGCCGTCAGCTCAAAGCGGACCTGATCGTTGCCCTTGCCGGTCGCGCCATGCGCCACCGCGTCGGCACCGGTCATCGCAGCAATTTCGACCAGACGTTTGGCAATCAGCGGCCGCGCGATCGAGGTGCCAAGCAGATACAGCCCCTCGTACAACGCGTTGGCGCGGAACATGGGGAACACAAAATCGCGTACGAATTCTTCGCGGACATCCTCGATATAGATGTTCGACGGCTTGATCCCCAGCAGTTCCGCCTTTTTCCGCGCAGGCTCCAACTCTTCGCCCTGGCCGAGATCGGCGGTGAAGGTCACCACCTCGCAGCCATATTCGGTTTGCAGCCATTTGAGGATGATCGAGGTGTCCAGCCCCCCCGAATAGGCAAGGACGACTTTCTTGGGCGCGGACATCGAAGACTCCTGCAAACATTGGCGATTGCGACGCGATTATCGCGTTTCCAGCACGAGGGCAAGCGATGGGCGCGGCGCGGTATTACCCGCTAGGCTTTCGCCCCGGGGGATGTTTACCAAGGAACTCTTGCCTCGACGCCCGATATCGCGCCGATATTGCGCGAGCGTCGACCGCTTTCCCGGCAGCCGCCTCCCGCTCTCCGGCGTGACAGATCGCGGCAAAATCGACAAAGCCAATGTTGAGCGCACTTCCCTTCAGGAAATGCAATGCGGCCTCGCTTGCCGCTGGTGTCGTCGCCCCGTTGAGGCGATCCAGCGCCTCGTCCACTTCTTCAAGAAAAAGCGCAACAACCTCTGCAAAGTCATCCTCTCCAATTTCCGCCCGCAAGCAGGCCACGCGCTGCCAATCAATCATTTCAAACCCCGTTCGCGTATTTTCCCGAGCCTAGGCTGCCAGTGTGGCGGTTAATTTTGGGTGGCGCGCCTCGCGCTGATTGCCGGTAATTTTAGCATTTACCGGACCTTAAGGCACCCGGTCCAAGGCTTGCCGAACCGATCTAATGGGGGCCGCCGGTGCAACGTCTCGCACAGAAGATATATGATCCGATGCTCAGCCGCGCGCCGGTTGCGCCGCGTAGCGTGCTCGTGGTCGATGACAGCCGTGCGCAGCGCAAGATCCTGACGGCGTCGCTGCTGCGGCGAGGCTATCATGTGATCGAAGCCGGGTCGGGAGAGGAGGCGTTGGAGCGGTGCCGCCAGACCCGTTTTGATATCATCCTTAGCGACTGGATGATGCCCGGCATGTCGGGGATTGAGTTTTGCCAGGCGTTCCGCGCCATGCCGCGCGAGACCTATGGCTATTTCATCCTGCTGACCTCCCGCACGGAAAAGGGCGAGGCCGCGCATGGGCTTGATGCCGGCGCCGACGATTTTCTGGCCAAGCCGGTCGATTCAGACGAGTTGCACGCCCGCATTACCGCCGGAGAGCGTATTTTGCGGATGGAGCGGGAATTGACCGACAAGAACCAGCTCATCGGGAAGGCGCTGGCCGAGATACAAAAGCTTTACAGCTCGCTTGACCGGGATTTGGTCGAGGCGCGACGTTTGCAACAATCGCTCGTGCGAGAGCGGCATCGCGACTTCGAAACGGCGACGGCTTCGTTGCTGCTCCGGCCCAGTGGCCATGTGGGGGGTGACCTTGTTGGCTTTTTCCCGATTGGTAATGCCAGGGTTGGCCTGTTTGCCATTGACGTTTCAGGCCACGGTGTGACCTCCGCGATCATGACGGCCCGGTTGGCGGGCGTCCTGTCCGGCGCGGCGCCAGAGCGTAACATCGCCCTGATGCCCGGCGGTGACGGCACCTTTGTCGGGCGGCAGCCCTGTGAAATTGCGGCGGCGCTTAACGCGATGCTTTTGGATGATATCCAGACCGATCAATATCTTACGATGCTGTATGCGGAACTTGACCTGACCAACGGAAACGTGGCGATGGTTCAGGCGGGTCACCCGCATCCGGCGGTGCAGCGTGCGGATGGGGGGGTGGAGTATCTGGGAACCGGTGGCCCGCCCATTGGCTTGCTGGCGGATGCCACCTACGAAACCATCCATGCAACGCTGTTGCCCGGCGACCGGCTATTTGCGATGTCCGACGGCTTCACCGAATGTGTATGCTCCGCCGGACGCGAACTTGGCGAGGACGGACTGGCCGAGATGGTGAAGGCGAACGCGCCCCTTGTCGGCATGTCATTTCTGGACGCGATGGTGTGGGATTTGCAGGTTTACGCGGGCGGCAAGGATTTCAGAGACGACGTGTCCGCATTCCTGATCGAATATCGTGGTCCAGCGGGCGCGGGTTAAAGCAGCAGGCTAAGGAAATGACGATCGCCATCATTGCCGACAGCGCGAGTCGCTTCCCCGATCGACATCCAAACCGCCGTGTGGCCTGCCTCAACCGGCGGCCCAAGGCGCAGGACCGGTCGCGCCAGATACACCGTGCAGAGCTTTTCTGCCCAGATCTCGTATTCCGGCATAAAGGTGAAACGCCGAAACGCACCCAGACGCCGCCCGACCGAAATCCGCCATCCGGTCTCTTCGATCACTTCCCGGTGCAGTGCCTGCAGGGGCGATTCGCCCGGATCGATACCCCCACCGGGCAGCTGAAACTCGGGCGCCGGCATCGACTGGTGTGTCATCAGAATCGAGCTTCCGCTGCGAAGGATCGCATAAGCGCCCGCGCGCAGGCGATATTTCTGCCCCCTGTGGGGCGCCTCGCCAAATCGTCTGATCATTCCTGCACCCTTGGCCCGATTGTTGCCGTCCCTATATAGTCGGGGTATGCCAAGGCTGACGCCGCAAGGAAACCCCATGACACTCGGATCTCAAATTGCCTGGGACGATACCGTCCTTCCCTTCCAGCTGGACCGCGCAGATGTGCGGGGACGGGTGGTGCGCCTTGATGGTGCGCTGGACCGGATTCTGGCCCAGCACGACTACCCCACCCCAATTGGCGCCCTGGTGGCCGAGGCGGCCTTGCTGACCGCGTTGATCGGTCAGACGATCAAGCTGCGCTGGCGCTTGTCGCTTCAGGTTCGCGGCAACGGTGCGGCGCGTATGATCGCGACCGATTATTATGCGCCAACCGAAGAGGGCGGACCGTCGCGGATGCGTGCGTACGCGAACTTTGACCCAAGCCTGGTCGATGGTGCGGAAACACCCTTTGACCTGATCGGTGACGGCTATTTCGTCATCGTTCTGGATCAGGGCGACGGGATGGTGCCGTATCAGGGCATCACGCCGATCTCAGGCACCTCGCTTTCGGCCTGCGCAGAGACCTATTTTGCGCAATCCGAACAGCTTCCAACCCGGTTTGAGCTGACGTTTGGCCTTTCGCAAGCCCCCGGTCAGGCGCCGCATTGGCGCGCGGGCGGTGTGATGTTGCAGCATATGCCCAAGGCATCGCCCTTTGCCAAGGATAGCGGCGGATCGGGCGAGGGCGGCTTGTTGGCCCCCGCCGATATTCTCGCGGGCGATGACGAGGAAAACTGGACGCGGGTGAATGTCCTGCTGGATACGGTGGAGGAGATCGAGCTGGTCGGCCCGACGGTGCATCCGACCGATTTGTTGGTCCGCCTGTTCCACGAGGAGGGCCCACGCGTGTTCGACCCGCAGCCAGTCGCGTTCGGTTGTTCCTGTTCGGCCGAGAAGGTGCGGCAAAGCCTGTCCATCTATACTCAGGACGACATCGCCGAAATGGTGACGGACGCGGGAATTGTCACCGCAGACTGCCAGTTCTGCGGGGCGCATTACGAGTTTGATCCTCAGGAGCTCGGCCAACACGGGGCGGAGGTAGACGGTGGACGCGCATAATGCGGTCGCCAAACTGCAAGCCTCTTTGGGGCGCCCGTTGGGCGCCTCTTCCGATTTCGACCTGAACCCAGAGTATCAGCCGCCCGCCGGACGGATCTTGCGTCCGGCGGCGGTTCTGGTGCCGCTGTGGGTTAGGGGCGACGTTATTCGGGTGATCCTTACCAAGCGATCCTCGCGGCTCAAGCATCACCCCGGCCAAATCGCCTTTCCGGGCGGCAAGGTTGATGCCGAAGATGCCAGCGCCGAAGCTGCAGCCCTGCGCGAGTCGTGGGAAGAGATCGGCCTCAACCCCGGCGATGTAGAGGTGCTGGGCCAACTTCCGGCGCACGAGACGGTGACTAATTTCCGCGTAACCCCGGTTTTGGGCGTGATCCGCACTGAATTCGTCGCCCGTCGCGCCGATGGCGAGGTCGAAGAAATCTTCGATGTGCCGTTCTCTCATGTTACCAACCCGGCGCGTTTTGTGATCGAGCGACGGCGGTGGCGCGGCGACTGGCGGAACTACTACACGCTTCCCTATGGTCCCTATTACATCTGGGGCGCAACCGCGCGCATCCTGCACGCCTTGGCGCAAAGGGTCGTAGAATGAAGGTATCAGGCGATTGGATGACCCGCGTCGAGACGCAAGCCGTTTGCCGTGCGCTGACGGATTCGGGTCACCGGGCTTGGTTTGTTGGTGGTTGCGTGCGCAATGCGCTTCTTGGCGAGGCGGTCGCGGACGTCGACATCGCAACTGACGCCGTTCCAGCCAGCGTGATTGAGATTGCACAGAATGCGGGCCTGCGGTCTGTCCCGACTGGCATCGACCACGGCACCATTACGGTCATTTCCGGGGGGGTGCCGTTCGAGGTTACGACCCTGCGGCGCGACGTTGAAACCTTTGGCCGCCACGCCACCGTCGCATTCTCGACTGACCTGACAGAGGACGCAGCGCGGCGTGATTTCACCATGAACGCCCTCTATGCCACACCCGATGGGGCGGTTCTGGACCCGCTTGGTGGTCTTCAGGATCTTACGGCGCGGCGCGTGCGGTTTGTTGGCGACGCCGACGCGCGCATAGCCGAGGACTATCTTCGCATCCTGCGATTTTTCCGATTTTACGCGTGGTATGGCGATCCTGATGCAGGGTTGGACGCCGACGGACTTGCCGCCTGTGCCGCAAATGCCGACGGAATCAATACCCTGTCACGGGAACGGGTGGGTGCAGAAATGCGCAAACTGCTTTCCGCCAACGACCCGGCGCCAGCGGTTGCGGCGATGGCGCAAGCGGGCGTGTTGGCGCATGTGCTGCCCGGCGCTGATACCAAGGCTCTACCGGTTCTGGTGCATTTGGAGGTGGGTCGCCGCCCGCACTGGTTGCGACGTCTCGCGGCGCTGAGTGCTGGCGATTGCGCGACGGGTCTGCGCCTATCCCGCGCGGACGCGCAGCGGTTGGAGGTGACGGCGCGCGAGGCCCGCGATCAGCGCCGACCCGCCGAGCTTGGTTACAGGCATGGCTATGACATTGCCGCCGACATCGTCCTCGTGCGCTCCGCGTTGACGGAGGTGCCGCTGCAAGATGGCGCATTGGCCGCCATCTTGCGTGGTGCGGAGGCCAAGTTTCCCCTGCGCGCCGCAGATTTGATGCCCGCCTTCCAAGGATCGGCCCTTGGCGCGCGCCTTGCAGAGCGGGAGGCGCGGTGGATCGCCTCCGATTTCCACCTGACCCGCGAGGAGTTGTTGGCTTGACCCCGCAACGCGACGAAGCCTAACAAGGTCGGCCACCACACCCGAGTGACCCCAATGACAACCGAGGCCTTTTTCACGCTTCTTACCCTCGCGCTGGCTGCGGCCTGGACGCCGGGGCCGAACAACGCGCTGCTTGCGACCTCCGGCATCAGCTTTGGCCTGCGCCGGACAGTTCCTCACATCCTCGGCGTGGCGCTGGGCTTTCCGGTGATGGTGTTCCTTGTCGGCATGTTTCTGGGCGTCCTGTTTCAGACCAGCGTTCTGCTGCAAGAGGTCCTGCGCTACGGCGGCGCGGCCATGTTGCTGTGGGTTGCGTGGAAGATTGCGACCGCGGGCGGTATTGGAAGCGGAAAAGGTCGCACCCGTCCGTTCTATTTTCACGAAGCAGCGGCATTTCAATGGATTAACCCCAAGGGCTGGGTGATGGCAATTTCGCTGACAGCGCAATTCGTCAACCCGGCGCGACCGATCCAAACCGCGCTGATCGTTACGGCGGTGTTTTTCGGCGTTGGCGTCACCTCCGCGTTGGGATGGGCGGCCGGAGGCGTTGTTCTGCGTCGCTTCCTGTCGACCGGAAACGGGTTGAAGGCCTTCAACATCGCGATGGGCGTGTTGATCGCTCTTGGCGTGGTCGTTCTTTTCCGCCACTGACTATCGGCCATGAGGACAACTTGGGCTGTGATTGACGCGGTTCGGCGCTATATCCAAGCCTCAGGGTGAGATGCCCGGCGTTCACAGACGTCACGATGGTGACGGAAAAGGCAAATAGATGAAGCTTGGAGCCATGATCGACGCGTTTCGTCCTGCCGACGGTCCGCCACCGCACCGGCTTGGCGCGTTTTTTCTTTGGTGCCTGTCCGGCGCGTGGCCAGCACTGACGCTCGCGAGCGTCGTTTCGGCTTTGGCCGGAACGTTCGAGGTCATCTCTGCCGTCATGCTTGGCAAGGTGATTGATGTCGCTCAAGCCTCGCCTCCGGCCGAGGTGTTTTCGCGCAATGCCGTTCTGCTGATCGGCTTTCTGTTGTTCTACGTCGTTCTGCGTCCGCTGGTTACCGGGCTCAACTCTGCCACCGTTTCGATGATCATTCAGCCAAACGTGTTGCCCCTGACGCTGTCGCGCCTGCATCGCTGGACGTTGGGCCAATCCATCACGTTTTTCGACAACGATTTCGCCGGACGCATTGCCCAAAAGCAAATGCAGGCGGCGCGCGCCATTACGGATGTGACGACCGAGGCGATCAACGCGGTCGTGTTTGCGGCCACTTCGGTTATCGGCTCGATCTTCTTCCTGCTTGCCATCGACTACCGGATCGCATTGGGCCTGACGATCTGGATGCTTGGCTACGCCCTGCTCATCAAGCTCTACCTTCCCGAGATTCGCGACAAATCCGCCAAACGCGCTGGGGCGCGTGCAATGGTGACAGGGCAGGTGGTGGACACCATCACCAACATCAAAACCGTAAAGCTTTTTGCCCACGACGCATTCGAGGACCGCGCCGCCTTGACCGCCATGGAGGGCTTTCGCGAGCGCGCGTTGGAGTTTGGACGGGTTTCCGCCTTCTTCCGTTTTGCGCTGATGACGCTCGCCGGGATTCTGCCGGTGCTTTTGGTCGGTATGGCGCTATTCCTGTGGAGCAGGGGCGCCGCCACCACCGGCGATATCGTCGCCGCGGGTGCCATCTCGCTGCGCATCGCGCAAATGAGCGGATGGGTCTCGATGACGCTGATGAGCATCTGGGGCTCGATTGGCGAGGCAGAGGACGGGATGAACACCCTTGCCGCCGCGCATACGCTGACCGATGCGCTGCACGCGGTTCGGTTGACCCGCGTTGGCGGAGATGTTGTCTTTGACAACCTCAGCTTTGCCTATGGGCGGCGCACCGGTGGTGTCGAGGGCATAAATCTGCACATCAAGCCCGGTGAAAAGATCGGGATTGTCGGCGCTTCTGGCGCGGGTAAATCGACACTCGTGGCCCTGCTGCTACGGCTCTACGACGCGGAAACCGGACGCATTCTGATTGACGGACAGGATGTTCGCGAAGTGACGCAGGAAAGCCTGCGGCGGCAGATCGCGATGGTCACGCAGGAAACCGCGATGTTCAACCGGTCGGCGCGGGCGAATATCCTTTACGGTCGCCCAGACGCCACGGAGGATGAGGTGATCGCGGCTGCCAAGAAGGCGGAGGCGCATGAGTTTATCTTGGGCATGGCCGACCATATGGGCCGCAAGGGTTACGATGCGTATCTTGGCGAGCGTGGCGTGAAATTATCGGGCGGGCAGCGGCAGCGTATCGCTTTGGCGCGTGCTTTCCTGAAAGACGCGCCGATTCTGGTGCTGGATGAGGCGACCTCTGCTCTCGACAGCGAGGTTGAGGCGTCGATCCAATCCGCGCTTGGACGCGTGATGGAGGATAAGACGGTGCTTGCCATTGCACACCGGCTTTCCACCATCGCGGAAATGGATCGCATTGTTGTTTTGGATGGTGGCCACATCGTCGAAGAGGGCTCTCACGACATGCTTTTGGCGAGTCGCGGGCGTTACTGGCGCTATTGGACCCGGCAGTCGGGCGGGTTTCTGGGCACGGAAGAGGCTGCTGAATGAAAGTGACGATCGAACGATTGGGCCATCTTGGCGACGGAATTGCGCCCGGTCCGATATTTGTGCCGCAGACCCTGCCCGGAGAAGTCGTCGAGGGGGACGTTGTGGGCAACGCCCTCCCGGCCCCCAAGATCATCACCCCTTCGGCAGATCGCGTGCGCGCGCCGTGCAGCCATTACCGCACCTGCGGCGGCTGCGGACTGCAACACGCGACCGACGGCTTTGTTGCCGCATGGAAGGCGGAGGTGGTGCGTGCCGCGTTGCTTGGTCAGGGCCTGGAGGCGCCGATGCGCCCGATTTCCACGTCCCCAGAACGCTCGCGGCGCCGCGCAGCGCTTGCGGGCCGCCGGACAAAGAAGGGCGTCATTCTCGGATTCCATGGTCGGGCCTCGGATACGGTGGTGTCCGTGCCGGAATGTCACCTGCTTCACCCCGATCTGATCGCCGCTTTTCCCGCGCTTGAGGCATTTGTTCTCGCGGGGGCAACGCGGAAAAGTGAAGTGACGCTGACGGTGACGAAATCCGAATCCGGCATTGATGTCGCGGTTACGGGCGGCAAGCCGCTCGATTCCGCGTTACAGCGGGAACTTGGCGGGCTGATCGAGGCGTCAGGATTCGCGCGACTCACCTGGGATGGCGAACAGGTCGCCCTGCGCGCGCCGCCCTATCAACGGTTCGGTCGGGCGCTGGTCACGCCTCCGCCGGGCGCCTTTTTGCAGGCGACGGTAGAAGGAGAGGCCGCCTTGCTGGCCGCCGTGGCAGAGGCACTGGGTGATTCGCGCAGTGTCGTAGACCTGTTTGCCGGATGCGGCACCTTCAGCCTGCCGGTTTCCGAACGGGCAGAGGTTCACGCGGTTGAGGGCGAATCCGCCATGCTTGCCGCGCTGGATCGCGGATGGCGGGGCGCTTCGGGCCTAAAGCGGGTAACGACCGAAACGCGCGACCTGTTTCGACGCCCGCTTCTGGCTGACGAACTGGCGCGGTTTGATGCCGCGGTGATCGACCCGCCGCGCGCCGGGGCAGAGGCGCAGATCTGTGAACTTGCTCGCTCCACCATCCCGGTCATCGCGATGGTTTCGTGCAACCCGGTGACATTTGCCCGCGATGCCCGCGCCCTGGTTAACGCGGGATACCAGCTGGAATGGGTGCAACCGGTCGATCAGTTCCGCTGGTCGCCGCATGTCGAAATCGCCAGCCGGTTTTCCCGTCGCACGTTGCCGCGAAATTAGCACACGGCGCCGGTCTTTGCGTGCGGTGCCACTGGCCAATCGATAGCCAATTCAAGTATTGTCCGCCAAACGCCCGTCAGAGGCATCAGGCAGGATCAAACATGCGAGCGGTACGATTTCTTATATTGATGGTGCTGGCCGTCGGCATAGCGTCATGTGGGCATAACAAGTTCAAGACCTACACCGGTCCGGAAGTGACCCAGATACAGGTCTATAAATCACGCAGAATCATGTATTTAATGCACGATCACACGCTGCTTGCCTCGTATCGAATATACTTGGGCAAAAATCCGACAGGCGCAAAGCACGTTGAAGGCGACGGAAAGACGCCGGAAGGCCTGTATTATATCAACCGCCGCAACCCGCAGAGCAGCTTTCACCTGTCCTTGGGTATTTCGTACCCGAACGACAAGGATAAGGCCGCCGCCGAGGCCGCCGGAGAGTCGCCCGGAGGCGATATCTTCATTCATGGGCAGGCCCGTCGCGCCACGCGAAGCAGCGATTGGACGGCAGGCTGCATTGCTGTGCCTAACAAAGACATCGAAGATATCTATGCGATGGTCCGCGACGGAACGCCGATATTCCTGATGCCGTGACGCGACGTGGCGCGGGCGACCTCAGTCGCCCGTAACCATCGTCCACCAGATCTTGCCGTTGCTTTCCTGATACCACGCAAAGCCCATATTGGTTGCTTTAGGGTCAAGAATCACAGAGCGCGTGTCCGGTTTGGCCATCCAAGCCGCAAGCGTCTGCATCTCTGTCTCGTAGGTTTCAGAGATATTTTCGCCGAGCATCGATCCCGGATAGCCGGTGCGCTTCACGCGATCGATCGGCGAGGAACCGTCAGAGCCAAAGTGCCACGGGCGGTTTTGCACGGACATGTCGCGCGAATGCGTGGCCGCCGCAGCGGTCAGATCGGCATTAAGCTGCAACGGAGCCTCGTGCGCCGCGCCGCGCAACGTGTTGACGTTGTCCAGCACACGATAGTCGATCTTGGCCGTGTCGGACGGTCTGATCGTATAAACCTCGGGCAACGGCTTTCCGTCGGCTCCAATCTGCTGCACGTGAGGCTGCGAACAAGCAGCCAGCGCAAGGGTCGACGAAAGTACAACGACGAATAAGCGATTCATGTCTATGCTACCCCACTAGGACATTGCATGGTCTTTACAGCCTCACGTCGCAGTGTTCAAACGCTACCAGCAGTGTAAACTGATGGATGACGCCTGTTTGAATTGAAGTCAGCCACGGCAAGGCCTAACAATTTTCGTTACAGCCATACTTGACAGAAGGAGGCGCACCAATGAGTGCCTGGGATTCTGAAAAATTTAGCCGCCGAACGTTTCTTGGAACCGCGGCGGCGGTGCTGGGTGCCATGGCGGCACCTGCATGGGCGCAAGACAACTCCACTCAAATGGAGTCTGATGTGAATGGGGTTGTCCGCCGGAACATCTCAAGCTTCAGATCGCTGCGGTGGCAGGATCATTTCGCCAACACAAAGAACGGCGTGATTCTGGTTGATACGACATCGCGAGATTTGCATTTCTGGTCTGAAGATCAAACGATCTACAAGCTTTACCCGACCTCCGTGCCGTTGTCGTCGGACCTTACCCGCAAAGGAAGGACCGAGATTATTCGCAAGGTAATGAACCCGTCGTGGTCGCCAACCCCGGCAATGAAAGCGCGCGATCCGGAATGGCCGGATTATATCGGGCCCGGCCCGCTTAACCCACTTGGGACACGCGCGCTCTATCTGAGTTGGCAATATTACCGAATTCACGGAACACAAGACACCCGCAAGATCGGGCGCCGTTCGTCGAATGGGTGCATCGGGTTGTACAATGAGGACATCGAGGTGCTGTATGATTTGACCAAAGTCGGCACACAGGTGTTGCTAATTTGACGACACGATGGCGATCGTGCGTTAACGCCCCTGATGCCTCGTTGCATTTCCGCTTGGCAGATGGTTGAACAGCGCTACGAGGTACAGTCTTGGGTGCCCCCGCCGTCCTCTGAAAATTTCGGCCCGGGGCGAATTCTGGAGGTTTACTATGAAGAAACTTGCGCTTGCAGCCGCTCTTTCGCTCGCCGCTACCAGCACGTTCGCTGGCAACCTGAAGCCGCCGGTTATGGAGGCTCCTGTTGCTGTTGCGAAGGCTCAAACGTCGTCGTCGAGCAGCTACCTTGTTCCGCTCATCCTGCTCGTGGTTGTTGCCGCGGCTGTTGCTGCGAACAAGTGATCTGATCACACGTTGATCTGAAACAGGCGGTGGTTTTCCACCGCCTGTTTTTTTATGTTCAGGCGCTGGGTGACGTCAGATCCAGCCCTTAAGATTGTCGACAATGATATCGGTCAGCGCTGCGATATGCGCGGCATCGTCGTTGAGGCAAGGGATATAGGTGAAGCTTTCACCGCCAGCATGCTCAAACGCCTCGCGAATTTCACCGTTGATTTCCTCAAGCGTCTCGATGCAATCGGCGGAAAATGCTGGGGCGATTACGGCAATGCGTTTCTTACCCTGCTGTGCAAGCTCCGCCACACGTTTGACGGTATAGGGTTTAAGCCACTCTTCCGGGCCAAAGACCGATTGGAATGTCGTCTCGATCATCCCTTTGTCCCAGCCAAGCCGCTCTCTCAACAGCCGCGTCGTCTTTTGGCACTGGCAGTGATAGGGGTCGCCAGAGGTCAGATACCGGATCGGCATGCCATGATAGGACGCGACAAGCAGGTCCGGCTTGACCTCCATCGCCGACCACGACCGCTCAACCGATTGCGCCAAAGCGTCAATGTATCCGGGCCGGTCGAAATATTCCGCCACTGTGCGGATAGCTGGCTGTCGCTTTTCCGAGGCCAACGCCTGAAAGAAGGCATCATTTGCGGTCGCAGACGTCGCGCCGGCGTAGTGGGGGTAGAGCGGGAAGAACAGGATCTTTTCACACCCCGCCTCGACCATCGCCCGCACCGTTGACGCGGTAGAGGGGTTGCCGTAGCGCATGCAGAAATCGACCATCACATTGTCGCCAAACCGTTCGGACAACGTCGCGCGAAGCGCCGCAGTCTGGTCTTTGGTGATGGTCATCAGCGGGCTTTCACCCTTTTCGTGATTCCAGATCGTCTTGTAGTTTGCGCCGGAACTGAACGGACGTTTGGTCAAAATGATCAGCTGTAGAAGGGGTTGCCACTTCCAGCGCGGGTAATCGATCACGCGGCGATCTGACAAGAATTCGCTCAGATAGCGCCGCATCGACCAGTAGTCGTAGTTGTCGGGCGTCCCGAGGTTGGCGACCAGCACCCCGATTTTGGCGCGCTTCACCGGCGGGTGATCGGCGGGTGCCGCGGCCAGACGACCCTCGCCGGGCCGGACCGAGACCCCCGCATTGGTCAGCTTCGTATCCAGCATCGCGATCACCCCTTCGAATTCAAGTTTCAGCAGACTTACCCGAGATAGAGGGTTTTGAGTCCGGGTCAATCGGTCTCGGACCCGCCTTTCAGCGTGACCGGCAACTCGGCAGTTTGTAGTGCGTCCGCCAGCCGCTGCACCGCCGACCCAGGTCGAAGCGGCTTTTGTTGGCTGTCATGCGGTGCCCAACCGGTGAGAAAGATCATCTCAAAGCTCGCCCGGATCAGATTGCCGGGCGCGCTGAAGGCGGTTGAATAAATGCGCGACGCTTCCGCGAACAGGCCACGGGGCGTAGGGGTCTTGCGGCGAAGCGTCAGCGCATTGCCTTCGCCCATCGCGCGAAGATCCCGCATCAGGCGGGTCATCGTGGCATAGGTCACCGAATGGGAAACGCTATCCGCGACCGGAAGGGCAAAACCGGCGCGTTGCAGCAACCCGCCGAGCTCGCGGATCTCGCCCATCGGAAGCACGCGCGGCGATATACCGCCCGTGACCAACGCCTCTGCCTCGGCAAGCGCGGCGCGAAGTTCGGCAAGCGTCTGGCCGCCAAACAGTACCGACAGGACAAGCCCATCGGGCCTCAGCGCGCGGCGGCATTGCACAAGCTGGCCGACCGGATCGTTGGCCCAGTGCAGGGCAAGCGCATGAATCACTAGGTCGTAAGCCTCGGTTTCCAACGCCAGCACATCGTCATCCGGCACGATCGTGGCATCGGGAAACGCCCTTTGCCAGAAATCCTTAAATCCAGTCACGATCGCCACCGATCTAAACGATCTGTTAACCTCGCTTAGCCTTTCCTTGATCTCAGCGGCAGCCTCTTGGTGGAGGAACAGCGCCGAGTTGTCCGCTCGCGCGCGGTTTCGTGCCAAAGCGGGCCGGTCTGTCAATTCCGGGGGGCGTGCCATATCGGGTCCTCTGCGTTTGCGGCGTATCTAGGGGGTTCGCGTGCGATTGCAAAGCGTGCTGCATCTTATCTATCCGCCGCACTGCCTCACCTGTGATGCGCCGGTGACGACGGATTTCGGCCTTTGTGGGCGATGCTGGCGCGAAACACCGTTTATCACCGGCCTTGTCTGCGACAAATGCGGTGTTTCGTTGCCGGGAGAAGCCGGTGCTGCCTCTGTATTCTGCGACGACTGTATGACGATCGCCCGTCCGTGGGACCGGGGTCGGGCAGCGCTGCTTTACCGCGACAACGGCCGAAAAATTGTTCTGGCCTTGAAACATGGCGATCGTCACGACCTTGCGCGCCCCGCCGCCCGCTGGATGGCGCATGCGGTAGCGGCGATTACGACGCACGATATGCTCGTCGCGCCCATCCCTTTGCATTGGCAACGGCTGTTGCACCGACGCTTCAACCAATCGGCGCTTTTGTCCGCCGCCGTGGCGCGCGAAATTCACGCGGCACATTGCCCGGATCTTTTGCTGCGCCCGCGCCGGACGCCTACACAAGATGGCCGCGACCGCGATGGCCGCTTCGCGAATATGGCTGGCGCGCTTGCCACGCACCCAAAGCGCCGCCATCTTCTGTCCGGCCGCTCTGTTCTGCTTGTGGATGACGTGATGACCTCCGGCGCCACCCTCGCGGCAGCAACAGAGGCGTGCCGTGCCGCAGGTGCAACGCAGGTTTCCGTTGTGACACTGGCGCGCGTTGCGAAGGATGCCTAAATCCCTATAGTCGCGTCAGCTATCAGGATTACTGCCATGAAAACCGTTGAAATCTACACCTCTCCGACTTGCGGCTATTGCCACGCCGCTAAGCGTCTGTTGACCGAAAAGGGTGTGAACTACACCGAGCATGACGTTTCGCGCGACCCGCAGCTTCGACAAGCGATGATCGGCCGCGCCAATGGCGGCTACACCGTGCCGCAAATCTTCGTTGGAACCACCCATGTCGGCGGTTGTGACGACCTCTATGCTCTTGAATCCGCGGGCAAGCTTGACCCGCTGTTGGCAGGATAACCCGATGCGCGTTGGTTTGGTGCAGCTAAATGTTTCGGACGACCCGGAGGAAAACCTGGTTGAGACGCGCGCGCTGGTTCGCGCTGCGGCGCAGGGCGGCGCACGCTTTGTGCTGACCCCCGAGGTCACCAACTGCATTTCCTCTGATCGCACGCATCAGCGCAATGTGCTGCACCACGAGGACGATGACCCGACCCTTGCCGCCCTTCGTGCGGATGCGGCGGATCTGAATCTTTGGCTTTTGATCGGATCTCTCGGGCTCAAAACGGATGACGCCGATGGCCGCTTTGCCAACCGTTCGTTTCTTGTCGCGCCGAACGGGCAGATCGCCGCCCGTTACGACAAAATTCACATGTTTGATGTCAACGTGTCAGAGACAGAGGTTTACCGTGAATCTGCCGGGTATCGCCCCGGCGCGCGCGCGGTCGTTGCTGATACGCCCTTTGCCACGGTCGGTATGAGCGTTTGCTACGATGTCCGCTTTCCCTATCTTTACCGCGCGCTTGCCCATGCCGGGGCCGAGGTGCTGACGATTCCGGCGGCCTTCAACCACATCACCGGCGCTGCCCACTGGGAAACGCTGTTGCGCGCCCGCGCGATCGAAACGGGTTGCTACGTTCTGGCCCCGGCGCAGACGGGCGACCACGAGTCCCGCGATGGAAAGCCGCGGCGCACGCATGGCCATAGCCTTGCGGTGTCTCCGTGGGGCGAGGTGATTGCCGACGCCGGCACCAAGACCGGTGTGACCTTTGTCGATATTGACCGTGCCGAGGTGGCCAAAGCCCGCGCGCGCGTTCCATCCCTGTCACATGATCGTCCCTTTGAGGGGCCGTGATGGCGGATAAGCCCGAGGACATCGCAAACGCGCTATTTTCAGAGCTGTTCATGGCCGATCAGCTTGCGCGCAGCCATGTCTCAAAGGCGTTGCCCAAGGGGATGGAATTGTCGCACTTCGGCGTTCTCAACCACCTTGCCCGCATTAGCGACGAACGCTCGCCCGCCCAACTCGCCAAGACTTTTCACGTCACCCGCGGGGCGATGACCAATACGCTGGCAAAGCTGGAATGGGCGGGCCACATCCACATCCGCCCGGATTGGGATGACGCCCGGCGCAAATTCGTCTCGATCAGTCCGGCTGGGCGTTCCGCGCGTGATGCAGCCCTGCACGCTATCACCCCGGTGATTGGCGAGGTTGTGCAAGACCTCGGCCAAGATCGCATCCGCGCTGTGCTTCCGGTGCTGCGAGAGCTGCGCCGACGGCTGGAAGACGAGGGCTGATCAGCGATTCACGCTGGCCGTCACATAGTTCACCGACAGATCGCGGTCTGACAGGCCCCAAGTCCAAGCGATCGGATTGAACACCATGCCCTTGCGGTCAACCGGGGTCAGCCCGGCTTGGCGGATCAGGCCATAAAGTTCTTCAGGCGTTATGAATTTCTGCCATTCATGCGTGCCCTTCGGTAGCCACCGCATCACCCACTCCGCCCCCACAATCGCCATCGCAAAACTCTTAGCGGTGCGATTCAGCGTCGAGCAAATCATCAACCCACCCGGCACGAGCAACTCCTTGCACGCGGTAAGGTAGGCCAGCGGATCCGACACATGCTCAACCACCTCCATGTTCAGCACCACGTCAAATCGTTCCCCGGCGGCGGCCAGCGCCTCGGCGGTGACGTTGCGATAGTCTATCGTCAGGCCGGATTGCTCTGCATGTACCTGCGCCACGGGAATGTTGCGCGGTGCCGCATCGGCGCCAATCACGGTCGCGCCAAGCCGGGCCATCGGCTCTGACAACAGCCCGCCGCCGCAGCCGATGTCGAGCAGGCGCAGGCCGCGAAACGGCGCTGGCGCGGTCAGGTCACGGTCGAACTCCGCGGCAATCTGGCGCGTAATGTAGTCCAGCCGGCAGGGGTTCATTTCGTGCAAAGGCTTGAATTTGCCCTTCGGATCCCACCACTCCGCCGCCATAGCCTCAAACTTTGCAACTTCGGCGGCGTCAACTGTGGTGTCGGCAAACATGGCGTCTCTCTTTCTTCATCAGTCGTAGTCTTGCGATCAAGCCCATGGCAGGGCACGCTTACGACATATATAGGTCAGTTATGGATAAAACCGCAGGCCAAAAGCGCGCAGTCGAGTTCCTTTACCCGCCGATCGAGCCCTTCGATCAGCGGATGCTTGATGTTGGCGATACACATCGCATCTATGTCGAGCAATGCGGCAATCCCAATGGCATCCCCGTGGTCGTCGTCCATGGCGGGCCGGGCGGTGGATGCAGCCCGGCGATGCGGCGGTATTTCGACCCACTGACCTATCGGATTATACTGTTCGACCAACGCGGATGCGGCCGTTCGCGCCCGCATGCGTCGGTCGAGGCGAACACCACCTGGCATCTCGTCGCCGATATGGAGCGGATTCGAACCCTGTTTAACCTGCCCCGATGGCTGATTTTCGGCGGAAGCTGGGGCGCGACGCTTTCCCTGATTTACGCAATCCAGCATCCGGATCGCGTCGCGGGGCTGGTGCTTCGCGGCGTGTTTTTGATGACCCGCGCGGAGCTTGCATGGTTCTACGGTGGCGGGGCGGGGGCCTTCTGGCCCGATCAATGGGCGCGGTTTTCCGAGGCCATCCCTGCGGACGAGCGGTATGACCTCATCACGGCCTACAAAAAGCGGCTGTTCTCGGCAAATTTTGCCGAGGAGGCGCGCTTTGCCCGGCTTTGGGCGGGATGGGAAAATGCGCTTGCCACGATAGACCACGAGGCGTCATTCGGCGACAGTCCGATCGAATACGCGCGCGCCTTTGCGCGGCTGGAGAACCACTATTTCTCTCACTTCGGCTTCTTGGAAGCTGACGATTGGATCCTGTCACAGAAATCGGTGATCGCGCCTATTCCAGCGGTAATCGTTCAGGGCCGCTACGACATGATCTGTCCTCCGGTTTCTGCATGGAAGCTTGCGCAAGGCTGGGCGCGCGCCGATTTGCGCATGATCCCGGCGGCTGGGCACGCTTTGTCGGAACCGGGTATCAGCGCCGAACTGGTGCGGGCCACAGACGGAATGCGCGGTCAGGCGCGCGAACTGGGTTTTTAGGCGCGCTACCTTTCGTCACGCAACAGCGTGCAGACGCCGCGCGACCCGCACCCAGAATTTTTGGCTGATATCCTCGCGGTACACTTTTTCTTGCCGAATGGTTTTGGCCGTGATGGCAAAGCCTGGGTTGCTTGGCGAAATCGTTTCGACAAAGCGGGCGTTCCGCGGAGCGTAACGAGTAAGCACCCGCATCTCTTCTGCACGGGTATAGAGGGTTGTCGTTATGGACTCGCCCAATTCTTCTCGCAAAGCGGCGTCGGCGAGTGCCACCAGACTCGCAGAGGCGGGATAGGGCGCTGCTATCTGGCTCGCAGCCCACGATGCCAAGGGCGCGGGCGAAACATTGGCGGCGCCATCGTTCACCGTGCAAAGCTCATCTGTTCCAAGATCGATCTTCAGCAAGTTGAGGAAGTGGCCCACGATCCCGCCAACGTCAGGCGTAGCGGAGCCAAAGTCGACGTAGCGAATTTCATTAGGCGCAAATGCGTCCAGCAGGTGGTCGTTAAGCTGATTATAGTCCAGAAAAAGCCCGGTCGCGAAATCCGACGTCAGCGCGCTGGTCAGGAAGGTCGGCCATGGCGCTGGTGCCTGTCGCTTGGAGATTTCAAGGTAGATCGACTGAAGGTAGGACACCTGATCCCTAAGCGTACAGATCACTTCGATTTGCTCGAAACCGCCCAAGAGTTTGCGAACCTGTTGGAAATCCACCTGCGGCTTCGGAAGCCCACGCGAAAACTCCTCGCTGCTGATAAAGACCGTGGCATTATCCTTCGCGGCCAGGCCCGCAATCCGCGCCCAAGCAGCATCGGGGCCGCCGTGAATGGCAAACATCTCGGGAAGGGTGATCCACTTCATCACAAGGCCGTGGTGTCCCTGAATTCGACCAAAATCCGGATACCTCAGGCCATGCCGCGCAAGGAGGCTCCGATTTGCATGGAACGTATTTTGGATCGTTGTGGTCGCCGTCTTGTGCGTTCCGATGTGAAGGACAACTTTCGCCATCTTCGCCCCCTAAATTGCTTGCTGAGTGGTCCCGTCGTTTCGCCAGGCCTTCAGAACATCAAGCCACGCCCGATCATATTGGTGGCTGGGTTCAAGCACCGCTTTTTCGGCCCATTCGTTCCACGCGTTGAGGAACAATTCGCCCCGGTAGGAGGTCTCCAGCCGATGCTGCGAGATCCCGCGAAGCCAGCGCTGAAACGACCCCGGATGCGCGCCATAGGCGATATGGGCGCAAACCCCGCGCCGCGCAGTGTTGTCCCACGACGGCATTGCCCCCGCGATCGTGTTGGGCGGCAGTTTGCGGAAATGGTCCGGTGAAAGGCTGGTGTCAATCACGCGGTTGTAGTCATAGATCAGGCCCTGAAAATCCGGGGTTACGCCCAGACCCATGCGATTGCCATCAGGCCCGCCAAACAGGTAATCTGGGGCGTTAACCAAGCCATGTGGCGGCATTTCAACCCAGAAATCGAAGGTTTCGGCAGTAACGGCGTGATCGCCCTCGACGTGAAACCGCACCGCCCCAAGCTCGACCTCGCCAACCCCAAGCGCCCTCCACGCGGCGCGCATCTTTGCGACGTTTCGGGCGGGGTCCGGCATATCCTCTGGCCGGTAGATCAAGAACCGCGGCCTGACGCCGTCGGGGCGCTGGTATCGGGGATCCCGCATATAGGGCAGGGTGCTGACGGCAAGTTCGGTCTCGAAACCCTCGCCATAACCTTGATGCAGAAGGGTTTCGCCGGACAGGCCATCCCAATTGCGGCGCCAACTCTCATTGGCCCAGCACAGGTAGAACGGGAACTCGACGTCAGGCCGCTCCAATAGCCTATCAAGGGGCGCTTCAAGGATGCGGCGACCGTCGAACCAATAGTGATAGACGCAAAAGGCGTCGATCCCGGCATCCCGCGCAAGTGCGGCTTGCTCGGCCATCACCTCGGTTTGTTTCAGGTCGTAAAAGCCCAGATGTGAAGGCAAGGTCGGTTGCGCATGGCCATCGAACATGGGCTTCGCTTGCGCCGTTGCTTGCCACTCGGTGTATCCATGTCCCCACCACGCATCGTTTTCTGCCGTGCGGTGAAACTGCGGCAGGTAAAATGCCGAAACGTATCTTGCCCGGTGGCGCCTGGTCCGCGTGGGCTTTTGCCGTGCAAGCTCGGAGACCTCCAATACGTCGAGGCCCGAACTGGTCGCGAGGTAACCGACCGCTCGTTCAAACGCGTGGGCGAGGGTGCCGTCAACCTGCCCGCATTCCGTTTCGAAAAGGGACTGTTCAAGTTGTAACCCGCCGATCAGCGACACAATCACTGGCTTCAGCCAGTACATCGAGCCCGCCGGAAACGCGAGCGTGGTCCGGTTGACCCGGATCTCGATCCGACGCAGCAGCCATGCGGTTATGTCAAAATTCGTGCCCCACCACCGCGGGTCGCGATAGTGCTGGTCGTCTGCCACCAGAATTCCCGCAGTTTCGTTGTCGAGAAATGTCTGTAAAAGTGCTGCGGCCCCTGACGTCGGCAGGATGCCATCAGTTAGCCGCGCCCGCCATGTGTCGCCATCGATTCGGTGTGGCGAGCGCTTCGTATGAATTTTGCAAACCGCCTTGTAAGGCCGCAAAAGGCCGGAATTCACCAGATGAACGAAGGGGAAAATATCGCGGCCCCGGTTGGGCATCAAAAGCACATGCGCCTTTGGAAACGCATGTTCAATTTGTGCAATTAGGGGTGTGATCGAGCGCTGGTCGCCATTGTCGGTAACGGTCACGAACAGATCAAACGCAAAATCCAATGCCTGTAGCCGCGCCGCAATTTCGGGCCACAGGTCGTGATAATAGACATGCACGACGATGGCGAAAGGGTTGGCGGCATCGCCGCGCGCCCGCACGACCGGTGCCACCTGTTTTCCGGTGTTGGCGCCTGCAGGAAGCTCGCGTGTCGGGCGATTCTCGAACCGTCCGTGCCGCAGGAAATGCTGGTATGGCTGCTCGGCCCAAGCGGTCAGATCCGTATTTTGACGCAGGTAGGCGCGCGATGAAAACTCTGGATTAGGCTGCAGCCCTTCGCGTTCCCCAAACACGACAAAGTGCCGCTCTGGAAAGGCGCGGAACAGGGGGTGCAGGGAGGCGTTCACGCCCAGATAAAAGGCGCGGTCAAAATGCCCGCTGCGTCGCACTTCCCGGTGATATTGGAACAATCGGGGGCTTGGCGACAGGAACTTGCCCAACCACGCTGCTCTTTGCACCAGTGTCGCCGCCATCATCGGCCTCCTTGTTCGACCCGCTTATGGCCCGAACACAGGTTCGGCCCATAAGCCGTCAATACAGGGGTCTCGCTGAAGAATGCGTTAACCTTGCCGGGTGTAATCCTCAGTCCAACGACCGGCGTTTCGTCGATTCCCGGGTCAGTTGTTGAGGATGTCGCGGTGATAACGTTTCAGCAAAAGCAGACCGGCCGCGAAGGTGACGAGCGCCACGCCGAACACATAGGCTGGCGACACATAGGTTGCGTGATAGGTCGGATAGAATCCCTGACGCATCTCGCCGGTCATCTGGATCAACGGATTATACCACAGCAGATTACGCATCTGCGCCGGCACGCTGTCGAGCAGGAACAACACACCCGAGACGATAAACAGCGGGCGGTTCAGGATCGACCAGATGGTGTCCCACATCGGGAATTGCGAGCGCAGCAGACAGTTCATCGTCCCGACGCCCAGCCCCAGCGCGGCGGCCATTGCCAGGCTAAGGACGATCGACGTCATGTCGAGCGTTGCGCGCAATCCGTAGATCAGGTGGATGCCTACGATGACGATCGCGAAGATGACCAGATGCGTCAGCGTGTTCAGCAAAAACCGCGCAAAAAGCGCGTCAACATAGGTGACGGCTGGGTAAGACAGCAGCGGTTTGGAGTATTGAATGGCCTGCGCCAATTTCGTCGCCAAGCCAGAATACAGCATGAATGGCAGGTAGGCCGTGGCGTAAAACAGCGCAAAGTTGGTGCCAAGTGCTGGCTTGTGCATGAAAATCGAGAATATGATCGTGAGGATGGCGATGCCGCCGATCGGTTCAATCAGCGCCCATATGTAGCCTCCGGGAGAGCGGCCATAGGTCGTCGCCATTTCCCGCAGCATAAGGGCCACTACCGTGCGCAGCGTCGCAAACGGGCGCCCCCCGATCGGCGAAAGTTTAGCTGTGGTCGTCTCATTTTTCACGATGGGCGCGATCCTTCGACCAAGACCCCTCCGTTATGCCCCCGCGCGCATCAAAGCGCAACCTTGAGTTGTTCATAGGAGCAAACGCCTTGCAAAATGCACCAGCGCAGGCCGACACAAAACCGATTCCCCTCCCACAGCGCAAACCCGGGCAGGGCCCCAAAGCGGTCCCTGCCGGAAAATCCGCGCCTGTCGCGAGGCCGGCTGGGGCCGCGCGGCGCAAACCGCGCCACTCGGGACTGATAGCCAGCTTCATGGCCCTCGTCGCGCTTCCGACGATCATCTCTGGCACATACCTCGGCGTTTTCGCGGTCGACCAGTATACATCGACGGTTGGCTTTGCGGTGAAATCGGAAAAATCCAGCACGTCCATCGACTTGATGGGTGGTATCTCTCAGCTGACCGGCGGCAGTTCCACGGATGCAAGTATGGTTGCGGCTTACCTGCAAAGTCAGGATCTGGTTGAAAAACTCGACTCGGAACTCGACCTCCGTGCGCTGTTCTCCAAGCCCTTCAAAAGCGACCCGGTCTTTGCCTTCAACCCCTCGGGCAGCATTGAGGATTTGGTTTACTATTGGAACCACATGGTGACGGTTTCGTTCGACTCAGGCACTGGGCTGATCGAGATGGACGTGCAGGCGTTCACGCCCCAATCGGCGCAGGCTATCACCCAAGCGGCGTTCAAAGAAAGCGCGCGGATGATCAATGAGTTGAGCGCGATTGCCCAAGATGATGCGACCAAATCCGCGCGCGAAGAGGTGGCGCAAGCCGAAGTCCGGTTGCGTCGGGTCCGCAAGGCGCTGGCCGCGTTTCGTAACCGCACGCAGATCGTAGATCCTAGTGCAGACGTTACCGGGCAGATGGGCGTGCTGAATTCTCTGCAAGATCAGCTTGTTGCCGCAATGATCGACCTCGACCTTTTGCAAAACACCACGCGCCAAAATGACCCGCGTATTCTGGAGGCGCAACGAAAGGTTAAGGTCATTCAGGCTCGGATGGCGGACGAGCGTCAGACGTTCGGAAAGGCTCAGGACGGGCCTGATGCAAAATCCTATGCCGTCCTTGTCGGCGAATTTGAAAGCCTGAGCGTCGATCAGGATTTTGCCGAAAAATCCTACGCCGCCGCGCTCGCCACCGTTGATGCGGCCGAAGCGGACGCCCGGCAGCAGTCGCTTTATCTTGCCGCCTACGTCAAACCTACGCTGGCGCAATCCTCGATTCAGCCGCGGCGGTTCCTTCTTACTGCACTGGTCGCGCTGTTCCTGTTCCTTGGATGGGCCATACTCGCGTTGATTTACTACAGCGTCCGCGACCGGAGGTAGAAGCCGTGATCCGGATTGAGAACCTGTGCAAAACCCACTCGCTTCACGGTCGTCATACGGTCGTGGCTCGCAACATTCACGTAACATTTCCAACCGGGGCGTCAGTTGCGCTGCTTGGCCGCAACGGAGCTGGGAAATCGACCTTGCTTCAAATGATTGCGGGCACGGTGAACGCTGATAAAGGGCGCATTCTGTCGGACGGCACCGTTTCGTGGCCTGTGGGTTTTTCTGGCAGTTTTCACGCTGACATGACGGGCGCGCAAAATACGCGTTTCATCGCGCGCACTTACGGCGTCGATACCGATGCCTTGCAGGAGTTCGTCGAAGACTTCGCCGAGCTTGGCGATCATTTTCACCTGCCGTTGCGCAGCTACTCTTCGGGGATGCGCTCGCGGCTTGCTTTCGGCGTGTCGATGGGAATCCGCTTTGACACCTACCTTGTGGACGAGGTGACGTCGGTTGGTGACGCGCTTTTCCGCCAGAAAAGTGAGCGTGTGTTTCACGCGCGCATGGCTCAAAGCGGCGCTATCGTCGTTTCTCATTCGATGGATATGCTGCGGCGCCTGTGCGAATCCGGCGCCGTTCTGGATAATGGAAGGCTAACCTTCTATCCGCGAATCGACTCCGCAATCGCCCACTATTTGGATATGCTTGGGCTCGCCCATAGCCCGGAAGGATAAGGCGAACCCTGCGGTGCCGCCGCGCAAAAGTCAGCCAAGGTCGTGCAATGTGGTACTTCCCGCAATTTGCAGCTCGATATGCTGTTGGGCCGCTCCGTCCACCAAGGCCCAAATGATCTGCCCGGTCGGCTTGTAAATCACAAACGCCTCGGCCACGCCGGCCACACCTGCGTGGGGCGTTTCGGCGTGATTCACCTGAAACTGGTTTGCCGTCGCTGAGGAGTTGCCAAACACCAAAATATCGCCGTCAGCGGCGTTGTAGTCCTGAATCCAGTCGGACCCATGGCTTTGAGTGCCGAGGTGGAAAAACTGATCCGCTCCCGGTCCGCCACTCAAACGATCAGAGCCAAAACCGCCGTTCAGGAAATCGTTGCCCGGCCCGCCGTAGAGCATGTCGGACAGCGGCCCACCCGACAAAGTGTCATTTCCGGCGTTCCCGATCAGTGTATCGGACCCAAAGTTGCCTATGATGGAGTCATCTCCGGCGTCCCCCGAGATTTGGTCGTTTCCATAGCCACCATCAATCGAATCATTGCCAGTTCCGCCATAGATCACATCGCGAAGGTCGGCGGTGGTCGTGCCACCAAGGATCGAATCGTTTCCGTCGCCGCCAAACAGCGTGTCGCTGACATTTCCACTGTTAATCGTATCTGCGCCAGCGCCGCCATCGACCAAATTATTTCCGTTGCCCGCCGAAAGCAAATCGTTCCCATCGCCACCAAAGACCGTATTGTTGCCGACCCCGGCATCGACCGTGTCGTTCCCTGCCCCGGCGTCGATCGAATCGCCCAGATCGCCGATGGCATGACCGCCGTAGATCAGGTCGTTCCCGTCGCCACCGCCCAGTGTGTCTGACCCCGCGCCACCATCGATGGTATCATTGCCCCCCAGCCCATTGATGACATCATTGCCTGCCATCCCCGACAGGTTATCGGGCCCGAGATCGCCGCTCAGAACATCTGCCCCGGCTTTGCCGATCAGCGTCTCGCCCGGCGGCGTCGAGGGCAAAGTGTTCGCCACGAACCCGTAGGCGTCGGTCAAACCCACGGCTTGATGCGTTACGTTCAGCACAACATCCGTGGTAAAACTGGCCGCAGAGATCGGACCGGGCACTTTTCCATCGACCTCGATCCAATAGCCATTGAAATGTAGGTCGGCACCGGTTGCAGTCTGCGTGATGGTCAGCGCGCTCGCATCGTGCAGGATCGGCAAGTAGGACAGGTCGAGCTTGTCGATACCCACTTGGAAATCCATCACCGTTCCAAGCTTGCCATCGGAAGACGCACCCGCCGGGTCAAACACGAAGGTATCAGCGCCGGCGCCGCCGAAAAGCTGATCGTGGCCATCGTGGGCAATAAGGATGTCATCTTTTGCGGTCCCGGTGACGACCGTCCCGCCGTTACCACCCTCCAGAATCGACCCAAAATGCGTCAGGTTTACCGTAAGTTCCGTCAGGCCCGGTTCGCTCGCCGATGCAGCGAATACCTGCAAGTTGCCACCTTGCGCTGTCGCAGCGAGGGCGGAGACATTGTTGAGCGTAGTCGCAGCCGTTTCGGCAATCGTGTCCAGCAGAAACAGGAGACCGCCCGGCAGCAGGGTGAACAGGCTGATGCCATCATCCGCGCCCGCCGCCAGAACGAACTCGTGCCCGCCCGATGCGACGGTTGCCAAGTGGTCCGCCCCGCCAAACCGCGTGTTAAGGTCATCAACGACCTGATCCGTGGCGACAAGTTTGCCATCCGTGCCAACGTGCAGCACGCTAAGCGAAGAGTTCCCGGCCGAGGCCACAATGGCGTAATTGTCCGCGCCGACCGTAGCCGAGGCGACGGCGCTTGGCCCGGTTATGCTAAGACCAGTTTCCTGTCCGACCGTCCCCACATACGTCAGCCCGCCCGACGGCCCAACCGCATAGCTCAGCACACGATTATCGCCGCTCATTCCTGCCAAAAGCCAATGGCCGCCGCCGCTATTCACTTCGCCAAGGGCGGTGATGGCGCCATCGGCGGGCGCCCCAATCGCCACAGGTGGCGCGAGGGCTACAAGCGTCGTCGGGCTTGCGATCGCATAACCCGAAACCGCCGATGACCCTACATTGGCGGAATAAAGGTAGGTCGCCGACCCGACGATGACCGCCACAGTTCCGCAGCTTTCCTGTGGCAGCGCCGTCGCAGCGCTTAGCGTGGTCGGCAACGAAGACAGCAGCGATCCATCTGCGCCAAGGCCATATGCCGTCTCATGTGTGTCGGAAGGACCGATCGGCAGAAGTAGAGACTTGCCTGCGACATCCACCGTCAGAAGGCTCGTTGCCGCCAGCGGGTGCATCGCATCACTATAGGCGTGCGTCGCTTGCAGGCTTAGCGCCCCTGTAGAGTCAATGCGATAGGCGCTCAGCCCACCACCCTGTGCCGTCGCGAGATAAACCATTGGCGTTACGCCAGAGTCGCTCACATCGATGGCAGTGACATTCGTCAAGAAACCTGCGGCGTCGCCCGGAAGCGTCGCCGAAATGCTGAATAAGACCACCCCTGATCCCCTATTTTTGCCCATATAGAACGTTCGGGACCATCGCAGAGCATGGCTAACGGAGGCTCACCCAATTGTGGCGGTCCGAAGGCGTTTCCGGAAAAGTCGCGGGGATGTCGTGGCGGTGATTGAACGGATTATCGCTCATTTCGCCCATTTTCCCAAGATTTGATGTCCCTGGGATTGAAAGACCTTGTATAGTTGCCCGGATTTTGAGAACTGGAACTATAGTTTTTGAAGGCCTTCTGGGGGGCAGATGCGAATTTTACTTGTTCCTACGCTGCTGCTTCTGACCGGCTGCGGCGCAATCTATTTCAGCCCCTCGGTCGAAAATCAGTCTGTCGGCGGCGTTCCCGTGAACGTCATCGACATGAATGCTGCAACGATTGCCGAAGAAAACCGGGCCCCCTACCAACCTAAAGCCCTGCCAGCCGCCTTCTTTGAGGCTGGCGGCGTGCAAGGTAGCCAGCATGCGCTTGGAAACCTTCCCCAGCCCGCGAACTTGCCGGAAACACGCCCGTCCTCAATTACGGCGATTTTGCCGCCGCCGGTCCCCAACACGCCATACAAAATCGGCGTGGGTGATGTGGTGTTGCTTGCCACAACGCAAACGGCCGCGACTCAATCAACCGTCGGACAATTGACCGGCCTGCTTGCAGCCCAAAGTCAACGCCAGGGCTTCACCGTGCAAGATGACGGAACAATCGCTGTCCCTGACGTTGGACGGGTGAAGATTGTCGATATGACCGTGGCCGAAGCCGAGAATACGCTCTTTCAGGCAATCGTAGCGAAGCAGTTGGACCCTTCGTTCAGCTTGGAGATTGCCTCGTTCAATTCGCAAAAGGTATCAATCGGTGGTGCCGTGCGTACGCCCGGTGTCGCGCCGATAACGCTCACCCCGCTTTATCTGGATCAGGCGATCTCGGCTGTTGGTGGTGTGACGGTTACCGACAAAAGATATGCCACCGTGCGTCTCTATCGCAAAGGCAAGCTGTACCAGATCCCCCTCACCGACGTTTACGCGGACAACGGGCGCTCGCGCATTCGGCTGGTGGATGGCGACAGCCTGTTCGTCGACACCCAGTTCGATCTCGACAAAGCACAGGCATATTTCACCGAGCAAATTGCGCTGTCGGGCTACAAGGTCCAAGCGCAAACGGCAGCAATCAGCCAGCTTCAGGCGCAAGCCACCATTCTTCAGACCGAATTGGCGGCAGAGCGGTCGAATTTCAAAGACAGGATTGCGCTCGGGGCGGAGCGTCCTGACGCGGTATATCTTACCGGAGAAGTCACTAAACAGAGCCGGTTTGACTTGCCCTACGGCCAAAAGGCCTACCTTGCGGATGCGCTTTATTCGTCCGGGGGGTTCTCGAACATTACCGGAAACCCGCGTCAGATCTATGTGATCCGTGGCATTAGCGATGGCGCAACCCTTCGGTCGGTCACTGTGTTGCACCTTGATGCGACCAATGCTGTGAGCATGATCCTCGCAACCCGGCTAGAGCTGCGTCCGAATGACATGGTCTTCATCGCCCAGCAGCCGGTTACAAAATGGGGTCGCGTGATTTCGCAACTGTCGCCGACGCTTGTCGCATCCGCAGCGAGTAAGGTTCCTTAATAGGTTGGCAACCGCGCGTGAGTGGTTTGCGTGAAAGAAGTGACGGCGGGATTGGGGCATATGGCGAACTGGAATCGCGCGTGAACATATAGTTTTCAAAGTGATGGCACGGGTGGTAGATTGCGTCAGTCCACGTCCTGCGAACTCCGCGCGTTGGGCGCGGAGGCGACAGAAGCTAATGCCAGCCAACAATGCAGCCCTACAAATGCTACAAATTTTTTCGACGCTGGTAGCGCAGAGAGCAACGGAATGAATAATATGCGGGAATGGACCGACAAGTCCTCAGCTACACTGTCCGATACCGAGGACGAAATCGACCTTCTTGCCCTTGCAAGCGTCCTGTGGCGTGGGAAACTGGTGATAGCCGCCGTAGCTTTGGTGTGTGTGCTTTTAGCTGGTCTGTATGCCTTTCGGCTTGCAACGCCCATGTATACGTCCGAGGCTGTTGTGTCGATGAACACGCAACAGCCGCAAATCGCCAGCGGAATTTCCAGCGTTCTATCCGCGCTGGGGACCGATAACTCAACGATCAACACGGAAACGGTTGTCATTCAATCCCGCAACCTGATGCAGAAGGTGGTGGATAAGCTCGACCTTGTGAATGACCCCGAGTTTAACGTCACATTGGTGCCGCCGGGCCTGACGACATCGATCGCTATCCGCCTTAAATCGCTGCTGGGTAGCACCGTTATTCAACCGACCAAGCAGGAAATACTGGACGCGGTCATTGATAAACTGATCAAACAGACTGCCGTGACAAATATTACGAACTCCATGGCGTTCAACATCGACGCCACCACCATGGACCCCAACAAATCGGCGCTGATCGCGAACACCGTTGCCGAGCTTTACATCAACGATCAGAAGGTCAAAAAATTCAAGGCGACTGAGGAGGCCAGCAAATTTCTCAGCACGCGCGTTCTTGAGCTACAGAGCCAGCTGCAAGCCGCGCAGAACAAGGTGAAAGACTTCACCGTCAAAACGCAGCTCGTTAACGCTGATAACCTGGCGCTGCAGCAGACCCAACTCAAAGAGCTTCGTGATCGCCTCGCCCGTCTTCGCGATGATCGGGTATCCGCGGCCAAGCGCGCAGACGACCTGCAGGCGCTTCTTGCCAACGATAACCCGGCTGCGTTTGCGGCGTTTGCAAACGACCCGGCGATTACGTCCCTGCTAAATCGGCTGCAGTCCGGTGCTATTTCGCAGCCAGATTTCAGCGCAGCCGCAGCCGTGCTCGCGAAAAGCGCCCAAACCGCGGTGCAACGCGACGACGATCAGATTGCCGCACTGGTTTCATCTGAAAAAGTAATGTCGGCGCAGATCGAACAGCAATCGAACGATCTGATCACATTGCAGCAACTTCAGCGTGAAGCGGATTCCACGCAGGCGCTCTATGACACTTTCCTTACGCAAATGAAGCAGACGGATGTCCAGCTCGGCCTTGAGCTAGCGGATAGCCAGCAGCTTTCGTCGGCAGTGCCCCGCCCGGCAGTTTCACCTCGCGTCGGCCTTGTGCTCGTTCTTGGCGCGTTGTTGGGCACGATTGTCGGGTCTGCATTCATCCTCGTTCGCGAAATGCAATTCGCCAGCTTCCGAACTTCGGACGACTTGCGCGACTCCACCGGGTTGCGTGTCCTCGGTTCCATTCCGATGATCCCCAACAAGGGGCGCAAAGACGCACTTGCCTACTTGCGTGAAAAGCCGACGTCCGTGGTCGCGGAATCGATACGCAACCTGCGAACGTCGATCATGCTGTCCAACATTGACGCGCCGCCGAAGGTGATAATGGTCACCTCATCGCTGCCGGGCGAGGGTAAAACGACGCAATCGCTTGGCCTCGCCCAGAACATGGCAAGCCTCGGAAAGCGGGTAATTTTGATCGAGGGCGACATCCGCCGCCGCATCTTCGCAGAATATTTTGATACCAAGCATACACTCACTTTGCTTGATGCGATGAACGACCCCGCCCAACTCATTGCCGCGGACCTCAAGCAATCGGATCTCGGCGTCGATCTGCTTGTGGCCGCAAAGGCCAACGTCAATGCCGCAGATGTGTTCACTTCCGAGAAATTCTCAGCTTTGATTTCGTTCCTGCGGGATCACTATGATTTTGTCATCATCGATACCCCGCCGGTTCTTGCCGTTCCCGATGCCCGCGTGATCGGTCAGCACGTTGACGCGATCCTTTATACGGTGAAGTGGGATGTCACGACGAAGACGCAGGTGCGACAAGGGCTTGAGATGTTCTCTACTGTCGGGCTGAAGGTGACGGGCCTCATCCTCAATGCGATCGATAGCCGTCAAATGAAACGCTACGGCTATGGGGGGCAATACGGATACGATTCTCACGGGTCGGGTTATTACGACTCCTAGGGCCGGATATGTGCGACGCCGACACAAACAAATGCGGTCACTGAGCTACCCCCCGAAAATCGGACAGTGACGGAAGCTACGATCTGAGGTCTGCTGATCCCCAAGACGAGGAGATCAGAACATGTCGAGACGCAGGAAACACGACGCGGCCTTCAAGGCGCGGGTGGCGCTGGAGGCCGTGAAGGGAGAACGCACGGTGTCGGAGTTGGCGACGGCTTACGAGGTCCATCCGACGATGATCCATCAATGGAAGAAAGCACTGCTCGAAGGAGCGGCGGGCATTTTTGAGAGAGGTGGTAAGTTGGCGGCTTCGGCGGAGATTGCCGAAGACACGGTCCGTGACCTGCATGCCAAGATCGGAGAACTGGCGGTTGCCAACGATTTTTTGTCACGAAAGCTCAAGCCCTGGACCGGGAAGTGAGGCGTGGCATGATCGAACGGACGCATCCCAAGCTGTCGGTCGGGGCGCAGTGCCGCCTGCTGTTGATCTC
>JAJXZX010000044.1 GCA_021779835.1 Pseudomonadota bacterium
CTCAAAGAACTTTTGCCGTGCGGCGGCGCGTTGACGCAAAAGGTCCGTGTTTTTGGCCGCTTGCGCTTTGCGAATGCCCTCGACCTTGGTGTCGAACGCATCGGCGAGCTTGCGGAAATCATCCGGCGCGAGGGTCGGGCGCTTATCCGTCAGCGCGCGCTCTTCGGCGGAAAGCTGCGCCTCGATCCCACGGTTCTCGGTGGCGAGCGCGGCGGCCGCGGCCTCGTAATCGCGCTGGAGCCGCTTGCCGTATGCCGTGTTGGCGAACAGACGATCCTGGTCGATGGTCAAAACTGAACTTGGCAACCCAACCGGCGCACCGAGCGAGGGAAGCGCTGTCGGGACGGTGGCCGGAGCAGGCACGGTCGGTGTCGTTGGCGCATCAGGCGCTGGCACCGTTTGCGCCAGCGTCATCGTGCCTGCCACCAGCAGCCACAGGATCCCCGCAGCGGCTGGCGCGATCCGCATCAGAACTTCGACGCGATGGTGAAGTTGAAGAACATCGGCCGGTCATAGGATTGTTTGACCAGCGGCTTCGCAAAGTCAAAGCGCAGCGGCCCGATCGCAGTGGTCCAGAAGATCGACACACCCGTGGTGGCGCGCAGGTGGAACTTGTCGTCAACCGCGCCACCGGTTCCGGCCGTGTCGCTAAGCCCCCAGACCGACCCGGCGTTCACAAACATGCCGCCGTTGATGCCATACTCCGCAGGGAAGCCCAGCGGGAATTGCGATTCAAGTTTGGCAACCACATACATCGTGCCGCCAAGCGCGTCATTCCCCGCGGCCGTCAAGTCGCGCGGACCCAACCCATTGGTGTTGAAGCCGATCATCTTGCCGTTAAGGAAATAACGGTCGGTCGCCATGCTATTTTGACCGTTGAGCATGGTCAGCGCGCCACCTTCAAGCTGCGCACGCAACGTGACCTCTTCACGCAGCACCTTGGTCTCTCCGGTGATCTGCGCCATGGTCTTGACGTATTTGCTTTGCCCACCGACGCCGGCAAAATCCTGGCTGAAGACAAAGCGCAGATCGGTGACCGGGCTAAGCCCGTCGCGGTTACGATCCCACGAATAGCTGTAACCGACCGAGCTGGAGGTGCGCGAACCCGCCTCTCGCTGGATGATCGCCGAGGCGGTCGTATCCACGTTACTCATCTTCGCGTTGGCAAGGCGGTAATTGACGCCAAGGCGGCCCAGCTGGCTGACCGGGAATTCCAGCCCCGGCGACAGGCTCGCGATCCTGGTGTCGTAATTGGCGTAGTTGTGCGAGCTGATGGTGTATTGGCCCGACAGCGAGAACTGCAGGTCACGCCCCAGCAGCGCCGGTTCGATGAAGGTGAAATCCGAACTCGCGTTGGCCTTCGTCGTGTTGATGTTGGCGTTCATCGTCTGGCCACGGCCAAGGAAATTCTGTTCGCCATAGCTGATCAGCAAACCAAAGCCAGAGCTGATGCCATAGGTGCCGCCGAACGACAAAGAGCCGGTCGGCTGCTCGGTGACATTCACATCGACGATCGCCTGATCGGGCGCGTCGCCTTGCTTGGTGGTGACCTGTGCGTCCTTGAAGTAGCCAAGCGCCTTTATGCGGTCCGAGGCGGCCTTGATTTCGCGCGGGTTGAGGGGGTCGCCCTCTGCCGTGTGGAACTGGCGCCGGATGACGCGATCCTGCGTGGTGGCGTTGCCCTGAATGTCGATCCGCTCAACGAACACTTTAGGCCCGCGCTGAATTTGGAAATCGACGCTGACCGCAAGGTTGTGGTCGTCGCGCGTCACTTTTGGCACCGCGCGGATGAAGTTCAGGCCGCGCCGCGCGGCCTCATTCTCGATCCGGGTAACGGCGTTTTCGATGGCCATCGGCGAGTAGGTCTGTCCCGGCGAGATCTGCACGTAGCGGGTGAAATCCTGCGCATTGATGTCCTTGAGGTCGGTGGTGACCGAGCTTGAGGCTATGGTATAGGGCTGACCTTCATGGATGCTGAAGGTCAGGAAAAAGCCCTTGCGGTTACGCTGAAGCTGCGAGGTGGCATCCAGGATGCGAAAGTCGATGTAGCCGCGCGACTGGTAGAAATCCGACAGCGCCTGCTTGTCCTGATCCAGACGATCGGCGCGGTAGCTGTTGCCGCTGAAGATCCCGGCGAGCAGGCCAACCTGCTTGGTCGCCATCACTTGCCGCAGCCGCCGTTCCGAGAAGTCGTGGTTGCCGATGAACGACAGCCGGTCGATATAGGTCGCACGGCCTTCCTTGATGTCGAACGCCAGATCAACACGGTTGTTGGCGCGCGGGATGATCTTGGGCGTGACGATCACACCATACCGTTTGGTGGTTTGGTAGGCGGCGGTGATCGCGGCGGCGTCCGCCTCGGCCTGCGAGGGCGAATAGACGCGCCGCGACTGCGATTTGATGATCTTGGCGAGGTCCGCCGACTTGATCATCGAGTTCCCCTCGAAGTTGATCACGTCAACCAGCGGGTATTCCTTGACCTTGATGATAAGCTTGTGGCCCGCCGGCTCCAACACCACGGATTGGAAGAGACCAGAGCCGTTGATGCGCTGATAGGCGTCGTTGAGGTCGGCATCCGACATCGTCTTGCCCTTGGCGATTCCGGCATAGGACAGCACCGTGCCCTGCTCGATATGCTCCAGCCCCACCACCTGCACGGAGTTGAAGCTGTAGTCGGCAGCATATGCGGGGCCGAATGAAACCGCCGAAGCTATTGCAAAAGCAAGGAAAAATTGAGGGCGCGTCGGGGTGAACTGCTGCTTGCGCCGGGTCGTGCCATTGGTCCGGAACCCACATTCGTTATGCATCTGTCTGACCGCCCCATCGTCACTTCAATCAACCCTGACTAACGGGATTGGGGGGGCTTGTCAAAAGGCTGAAACGCGCAGGCCTCACCCTCGGCTTTTGGCGCAACTTCCCGCCGAAACGGCACCCTCACGCGTCAGTGAGCCACAACCAGCGCCTGCCCAAGGAACGCGCCTGCAAGCAATCCGACCGTGATGGTGCCGATAAAGAACAGGCGATCCCAGTTCAAATTGAGCAGGAGGGAAAGTCCGCGATAGCCGTGCTGGATATGGTCCATGAAACCCTCCTGAGTCGCTTCGACACGTTGGACGGTAGTCGCTCATTGTGGCTATAGTTTGGCATCGCGGGGCTGGCGGGAATAAGCCCGTCCGCAAACTCCTTAGGGGCAGAACACATCGTTGCTCAGCGAGAACAGAACGAGGGTCAGGATCAGCATGATGCCGCCGCCCATCAGCAATTTCAGCGCGCCCTCACTTGGCGGGCGCCCGGTCAGCGCCTCCCATGCGAAGAACACCAGATGACCGCCGTCCAGCACCGGCACCGGAAAGAGGTTCAGTAACCCCACCGCGGTCGAGAGCATGGCGATGAAGCCGATGAATTCCGCCGCGCCCTGACTTGCCACCGCGCCCGAGGCCTCGGCAATGCCCACCGGACCTTTGAGGTTGCACGAGCTGATCGCGCCGGTCAGCATGTGATACAGGCCCGATACGTTGGTTTGCACGATAAAGCCGATCTGCGACACAGCCATCCGCACCGCCTCAAACGGCCCCGGCGTGCGCATCACCGGCTCGAACGCCAGATTGCCAACGATACCGATCAGCCAGCGCGTCTCGAACGCACCACCGGCAGCGGGCACGTCCATCCGCTTGGGCGTCAGCGTCAGGCTTAGCGTTTTGCCATCGCGCCAGACCGCCAGCGCCATTGGCTTGCCGGAGGATTGGCCAACCGCAACACGCAACTGGTTGAAGGTGCCGATCGGCGCGCCATCGACCGACTGGATCACATCGCCGACCTGAATGCCCGCTGCCGCTGCCGCCGACTGTGGCTGAACCTGACCGACCAGCGGAGGAAAGGGGAACGGCCCGTCAAGCGTCAGCGTCTGCCCGGCCCGCTCGACCGTGTATTTGGTGGACGCGGCCTCTGGCAGTTGGTTGACCACCCCGGCAAAGGTCTTTGAATCGGGCGTGGCGGTGCCGTTCACCGCCAGAATCTTGTCACCAACTTTCAGGGTTTGCACCTGTCCCGGCAGGGGCACCAGCCCGCCAACCACCGGCGTGTTGGACGGCACGCCCATCGCAAGGTAAAGGCCCGCGAACACCACGATCGACAGCACGAAGTTGAACACCGGCCCCGCCGCAACGGTCGCCGCGCGCGCCCAAAGCGGCGCACCATGCATCGAGCGGCGCAAATCTTGGGGCGACAGCGCAGCCATCGCCTCGCCATCCTTCCCCGACGCCGCGTTGCTGTCGCCCAGAAAGCGCACATAACCGCCAAGTGGAATCGCCGAAATCTGCCAGCGCGTGCCGCGCTTGTCCGTGCGTGAGATCAGGCGCGGGCCAAATCCAAGCGAGAACACCTCAGCCTGAATTCCGCTCCAGCGTCCGACGATATAATGGCCAAACTCATGCACCGCGACGATGATCGACAGGGCGATCACGAAGGTGACGACCGTATAGAGGAAACCGCCGAAATGTGGCGTCAGGCCCAGAATATCCACTCGTCTACCTTTACTCTGCTATCCGCCGCGTGGCGATGATTTCAGTGGCGCGCTTCCGTGCCAGATGGTCCATTTGCTGGACGGTATCAAGATCGACCGGGGCATTTGTAAGGCCAGCCTCGCCCGAAAGTCTGGCAAGCGTCTCTTCCACCACGGCAGCCATCGTCAGGAACCCAATGTCTTGCGCAAGAAAATGGTCCAGCGCCACTTCCTTTGCCGCATTGAAGGCCGCGCCCGCAAGCCCTCCGGTCTTCATAACCTCGCGAGCAAGGCGGAGCGCGGGGAAACGATCCTCATCCGGCGCCTCAAAGCTGAGCTGCCCGATGCGCGCCAGATCAAGGCGCGCCACCGGGGTTTCGCAGCGCTTTGGCCAGTTGAGCGCATAGCCGATGGCGTGCCGCATGTCGGCCGGCCCCATATGCGCCATCACCCCGCCGTCGTTGAACCCGACAAGGGCGTGGACGATGGATTGCGGATGCACCAGCACCTCGATCATCGCGGGGTCAACGCCGAAAAACTCCTTGGTTTCAATTAGTTCCAATGCTTTATTAAACATGGACGCGCTATCAACAGAGATACGCTGCCCCATCACCCAATTCGGATGCGCCACCGCTTGCGCGGGTGTGGCCTCGGCCAGTTGTGCGTGGCTCCAGCTGCGGAACGGGCCACCCGAGGCGGTGATGATGATGCGCTCGACCGCCGCCATATCCTCGCCGGTCAGGGCCTGAAACACGGCAGAATGTTCGCTATCGACCGGCAGGATGGTGGCACGATGCCGCGCGGCCTCGGCCAGCAGCAAGGGCCCGGCTGTCACAAGGCTTTCCTTGTTGGCCAGCGCCAGGGTCGCCCCCTGCGCCAGCGCGCGAAAGCCGGGCGCAAGGCCCGCCGCGCCGACAATGGCGGACATCACCCAATCAGTCGGGCGCTCGGCGGCGTCGATCACCGCCTGCGTGCCCGCCGCGACCTCGATGCCGGTGCCAAGCAGCGCCTTGCGTAGCTCGGCGTAACACTCTTCATGCGCGGTAACCGCCAGCCCCGCCTTCAACGCGCGCGCTTGCTGCGCCAGCCGCGCGATATTGCGCCCGCCGGTCAGGGCCACGACCTCATAGGCCTCTGCCCCGCCCTGCCGCTGCAACAGATCAACGGTATTCTCGCCAATCGAGCCGGTGGAGCCAAAGATCGTGACGCGCCGCACCGTCACAGGCCCATGATCGGCACAAAGATGATCTCTGTTATCAGGACCATCATCAGCGTCGCGCCGATCAGCCCGTCAAAGCGGTCGAGCAAGCCACCATGGCCGGGAATCAGATGCGAGGAATCCTTGGCCCCCATCCGCCGTTTGATGGCACTTTCCGCGATGTCGCCCAGTTGCGAGGCAAGCGCCGCGACCGCGCTTATCAGCACCAATTCCGGCCCCGCCGTGGTCCAATACGCGAAAGCAGCCCCCACCAGCGCTGCGCCAATCCAGCCCGCCACGGTGCCGGACCAGGTCTTTTTCGGGCTGATCGAGGGCCAGAATTTCGGCCCCCCGATGGCACGCCCGGCGAAATAGCCCGCGATGTCGGTCACAGCGACAACAAGGATCAGCCAGCCGATCCAGATCGGCCCAAGTGCCGCGCGAAAGCTGACCAGCACATGCGGCACCACCAGCACGGCCAGACCATAGGCGAAGAACACCAACTGGTCGCGCTTGACCAGAAACGCACCGACCGCCGGGACAAGTCCGAGGCTGGCAAGTGTCAGCAGGTTGGGGTGAAACACCGCCGCCGCCTCCAGCAGCGCGGCCACTCCGGCAAGGCCGATACTGCGCTTGCCGCAGCCCATCATGGTGGCCAGTTCCCACAGCATCAAACCCGCAGCGATGATGCACAAAAGCTGCATCCAGACGCCGCCCAGCCAAACCGCCGCCCCCCCCACCACCACCATCACGATGGCCGACAACACGCGCGCGCGCAGATCCTGCCAGTTGGCGCCGGTCTTGGCCGCATTTCTCATGCGCTGACCGCCCCGAAACGCCGCTCGCGGCCAGAGACGCGGTCCAGCACGGCGGCAAGCTCTGCCGGGGTGAAATCGGGCCACAGCGTCGGGGTGAATTCGTATTCGGCATAGGCCGATTGCCACAGCATGAAGTTGGAAATCCGCGTCTCGCCGCTGGTGCGGATCACCAGATCGGGGTCGGGCAGATCATGGGTGTCCAGCGCGACCGAGAACGACTGTTCCGTCACATCGCCCGCGTCGAGCGTGCCCGCCTTGACCTGCGCCATCAGCGTTTGCGCCGCGCGCCAGATCTCGTTCCGGCCACCATAGTTGATCGCCACCGTCAGGTTCAGCCGCGTGTTGCCCGCCGTGCGCGCCTCGATCCCCGCCATCAGCTTTTGCAGCTTGGGGTCCAGCCGCGAGCGGTCGCCTATAAAGCGCATCCGCACGTTTTCCGCCGACAGCCGATCCGCCTCACGTTCAATGTAACGCGCGAAAATCGCCATCAGGCCAAGCACTTCCTCGGTCGAGCGTTTCCAGTTCTCGGTCGAGAACGCATAAATGGTAATCCAGCGGATACCCAGATCAGGACAGGCGCGCACGATTTGCTTGACGCGCTCTGCCCCCCGGCGGTGGCCGACCAGACGCGGCCAACCCCGGTTGGTGGCCCAGCGTCCGTTGCCGTCCATGATGATGGCGACATGCTCAAAGGTCCGGGGCGCCGGGTCTTTGCCCGCAGCGTCCTTGCCCGATACATCTTTGGCGGCCAAAATCATGCCCCTTGTTGCGGAGATCCTGCACTAGACGTGCATGATCTCCTGCTGTTTCGCCTCCAGCGCGCGGTCGATTGCGGCGATGCCTTTGTCGGTAAGCGCCTGAACTTCGTCCGCCCACATCTTGTTGTCGTCCTCGCTCATCCCCGCGGCTTTCGCCTTTTTCAGCTGGTCCATGCCGTCGCGCCGCACGTTGCGGATGGCGACGCGGGCCTGCTCGGAATACTGCGCGGCAACCTTGGTCAACTCGCGCCGGCGTTCCTCGTTCAACTCGGGGATCGGCAGGCGGATGATCGGGCCGTCGGTTTGCGGATTGATGCCAAGGCCCGAATCGCGAATGGCGCGTTCGACCTTCTGGATCATCGCCTTGTCCCAGACGTTGACCGTCACCATGCGCGGCTCTGGCACGTTGACGGTGCCAAGCTGGTTGATCGGCGTCATCTGCCCGTAGGCGTCCACCATGATCGGGTCCAGCATCGAGGCAGAGCCCCGGCCCGTGCGCAGCGAGGCAAATTCCTGACGCAGTGCGGCAAGCGCACCTTCCATCCGGCGTTCCAGATCGTCCAGATCAATCTCTGTCGCGTCGTCCGACATCTTCTCTCCTCATCTCATCATCATCGAGGGGGCGCCCGTGGCCCCCTCTATAGCAATAAAGCCATGTGTTGCAAAAGACCTTAGCCTTGCACCCGCGTATAGGTGCCCTCGCCGCGCAGGATACCGCAGAAGCCGCCGGGTTCGTCGAGCGAGAACACGATGATCGGCAGGTCGTTGTCGCGGGCCAGCGCAATGGCAGAGGCATCCATCACGCCAAGGTGCTTTTGCAGAACCTCGTCATAGGTAACGTCCTCATAGCGCTTGGCATCGGGGAATTTCTTGGGGTCTTTGTCATAGACACCATCAACCTTGGTGCCTTTGAAGATCGCCTCGCAACTCATTTCATTCGCACGCAAAGTTGCCGCTGTGTCGGTGGTGAAATAGGGGTTGCCGGTGCCTGCCGCAAAGATGCAGACGCGCTTTTTCTCAAGGTGGCGTACGGCGCGGCGGCGGATGTAGGGCTCGCACACCTGATCCATCGGAATCGCGGAAATCACGCGGGTGAATACGCCCAAAGCCTCCAGGCTCGCCTGCATCGCCAGCGCGTTCATCACGGTGGCAAGCATCCCCATATAGTCGGCGGTAGTGCGCTCCATGCCCTGCGCGCTTCCTTGCAGCCCGCGAAAGATGTTGCCGCCACCGATCACCATGCAGATCTCGACGCCCAGTTCCTGCACCGCTTTGATTTCCTGCGCGATGCGCTGCACGGTTGGCGGGTGCAGGCCAAAGCCCTGATCGCCCATCAGCGCCTCGCCCGAAATCTTGAGCATGACGCGTTTGTAGGTTACCCCGCCTTGATGTGACGCTGCATCGCTCATACGGTCTGCCCCCTGAAACCCAATATCTTGATTGGCGCGCAAAATGTCGGAAAACCCGGGCAGGTTCAACGGCTATCAGCGCCGCACCGATGCGTTTGGCGGAAAAGCGCGCGGAGCTTGCATGAGGGACGGCCTGTAACGTGATGATAGACCTACAGGAAATCGCATCCACCCAGCCGGTGCTGATTGCGGGGCCCACCGCCTCGGGCAAGTCGGCGCTGGCGTTGCAGATTGCCGAGACGCAGGGCGGCGTGATCGTCAATGCCGATGCGTTGCAGGTCTATGGCAACTGGCGCGTACTGACGGCGCGTCCGTCACCCGAAGAGGAAGCCCGCGCCGCCCATCGGCTTTATGGCCATGTCGGGCGCACGCAGCCCTATTCCGTCGGCCATTGGTTGCGCGAGGTGGCAGACGTGATGGCCTCCGGCGCGCGCCCGATCATCGTCGGCGGCACCGGGCTTTACTTCACCGCGCTGACCGAGGGGCTGGCGGTGATTCCACCGATCCCGCCTGCGGTGCGCGTCCAAGGCGACGCGCTCCGCGCCGAGGGGATTGACGCGCTGATGGCCGGCATTGACGCCGCGACCCGCGCCCGCATCGACACGCTCAACCCCGCCCGCGTGCAGCGCGCGTGGGAGGTGCAGCAGGCCACCGGGCGCGGCCTGGCCTCGTGGCAGGCCGACACCCCGGCGCCGCTGTTGCCACTGGCCGACTGCACCGCGCTTGTGCTGACGCCCGCGAAAGACTGGCTGGGCGCGCGCATCGACCGGCGCTTTGATGCGATGGTGGCGGGTGGCGCGCTCGACGAGGTGCGCGCCGCAATGGCCGATTGGCAGCCTGATTTGCCCTCTGCCCGCGCGATCGGTGCGCCGGAACTGATGGCGCATCTGCGTGGCGAGATCACGCTCGACGAAGCGGTCCGCCTCGCCCGTATCGCCACACGCCAATATGCCAAGCGCCAGCGCACCTGGTTTCGCAACCGCCTGCGCGCGTGGCACAGCATCGCGCTGCCCTGACCATGATGGCAGATGCGCCACGCTTTGCCGACCCGGTGCATTTTCATCATTTTCCGCTTGGGCTTCGCCGCGCAATCTCTTAAGAATCCAGAGAAAAGAGAACAAGAGGACAGTGCCCAGGATGGTCGATGACGCGCGCCCCGCAAGCGCCATGCGCTTGATTGCCATACCGCGTCTTAGCGTCGGGGGCCGTTGGCGTGTAGAGGCAATGCGCTCGATTTCCGAGCCGTTGCTGCTGTGGTTCACCCGTGGTCAGGGCCGCATCACCGTCGCGGGTGTCACCCGCGGGTATGGCCCACATAACGCGATCTTCATCCCCGCAGGCACCATGTATGGGTTTGAGGCGACACAACATGTGTTCGGCTCGGCGCTGTTCTTTGGTCGCGACAGTGGCGTGCAGCTGCCCACCACGCCGCATCACCTGCGCATCCGCGACGCCATTCCGCAGGCGGAATTGACCACGCTTCTCGACCTGATCCAGCGCGAATCCGAGGGCGAAAAGCCCGGCCATTCCCGCGCAGCGGCGCTCCACCTTGGCCTGCTTGGCGTCTGGCTGGAGCGGCAAATCGCACTGGCCCCCGCCGATGCCGAACGCCCCGATGCGGCGCGCAGGCTGGTACAAAAATATACCGCTCTGCTGGAACGCGATTTCCGCACCGGCATGGGCGTTGCCCATTATGCTGCGGCGCTGAACGTGACGCCCACCCACCTTAGCCGCGTCTGCCGCGAGGCGAACGGCCATTCTGCCTCGGCGCTGCTGCATGACCGCGTGCTGTTCGAGGCGCGCAAGCTGCTGACCGAGACGAAAATGCAGGTCTCCGACGTGTCGCGCACGCTGGGCTTTACCTCGCCCGCCTACTTCACGCGGGCGTTTCAGAATCGCACTGGAAAAACCCCGACCGCCTTCCGCAAGTCCACCTGAAATCCTCCGATTTCGGGGACTTGCACCGCGAATGCCCGGATTGACCGCTGCGACGCGGCTTGACCGCTTGGGCGCGTTGGCCTTTTATAAGAGAATGTCGCAAACACCGCACATAACGCCGAATGTTGGCGTTGACGCACGGGCAAATGTCATGCGCTATAGTGTCACGGACAAGAGTGGGACTGCCCTGCCGTGTGAGGACGCGACGCGCGGGGCCAAGCTGAACAACAGTGCGAATTTCACCGAGAACAACAAGACCGACAGGGAGATGATAGATGTTTGATATCAAGACCAAAGGCGCACCTCTGCACCCGGCGGCGCAGATGTATGCCGACGAACACCGCGACGGCGCGCTGAGCCGGCGTGAGTTCCTTGCCCGCACCACCGCGCTTGGCGTCTCGGCCGCTGCCGCCTATGGCATGATCGGTCTGCACGCGCCCGCCGCGATGGCCGATACCGCCACGCCGAAGGCCGGTGGCACGCTGCGCATGAACATGGCGACCCGCGCGCTGAAAGATCCGCGCATGGCCGACTGGTCGCAGATTGCCAACTTCACCCGTGGTTGGCTGGAATACCTCGTTGAATACAACGCCGACGGCACCTTCCGCGGCATGTTGCTGGACAACTGGGTTGCCAATGACGACGCGACCCAGTTCACCCTCAACGTCCGCAAGGGCGTGAAATGGTCGAACGGCGACGATTTCACTGCCAAGGACGTGGTGTTCAACATCACCCGCTGGTGCGATGGCAACGTTCAGGGCAACTCGATGTCGGGCCGCATGGGCGCGCTGTCGGATGCCACCACGAAAAAGGTCAAAGACGGCGCGATCGAGGTCAAGGACGACCACACCATCGTCCTGCACCTTTCTGTGCCCGACATCACCATCATCCCAAGCATGGCCGACTATCCGGCGGCCATCGTCCACCCAAGCTATACCGGCGGCGACCCCTCGGTGAACCCGATCGGCACCGGGCCCTACCTGCCCGAGACCAACCAGGTTGGCATCAAGCAGGTGCTGGCCAAGAATACCAAGCTCGACTGGTGGGGCACCAAGGCCGAAGGCTGGGGCGGCCCGTATCTGGACAAGATCGAGTATATCGACCTTGGCACCGACACCTCTGCCATCGTCGCAGCCGCCAACTCTGACACGATCGACATGACCTACGAGACGGTCGGTGATTTTGTGAAAGTGTTCGAGGATCTTGGCTGGACCGAATCCAAGGCCAATACCGCGGTGACGCTTGCGGTGCGCTTCAACCAATCGACGCCGGAATACAAAGACGTCAACGTGCGCCGCGCCATCCAGATGGCCGTCGACAACAAGGTTGTGCTGGAACTGGGGCTTTCGGGCCGTGGCACGGTAGCCGAAAACCACCATGTCGCGCCGATCCACCCCGAATACTACCAGTTGCCGCCGCTGAAGGTGGACCCCAAAGCCGGCAAGGCGATGCTCGACAAAGCAGGCGTTGGCGACCATGAGTTCGAGCTGATCTCGGTTGACGAAGACTGGCAGTCGGCGACCTGTGATGCGGTGGCGGCGCAGATGCGCGATGCCGGCATCAAGGTCAAACGGACCATCCTGCCGGGCTCGACCTTCTGGAACGACTGGCTGAAGTATCCGTTCTCGGCGACGCAATGGACCATGCGCCCGCTGGGCGTGCAGGTGCTGGCGCTGGCCTATAAATCGGGCGTGGCGTGGAACGAAAGCGCGTTCTCGAACGCCGAGTTCGACACGCTGCTGGCCAAGGCCATGTCGGTCGCCGACGTCGCCAAGCGCAAAGAGCTGATGAAGCGGATCGAAGAGATCATGCAAGAGCAGGGTGTCCTGATCCAGGCCTATTGGCAGACGCTTTATCGTCACTACAAAAAGAACCTCCACAACGTAGAGATGCACCCGACCTACGAGAACCACGTTTACAAGTGGTGGATGGATACCTGATCCACAGTATAGGGGGGCCGGCACACCGGCCCCCCACCCCTTCGCCAAAGGCGCGCGCCTTCCCCCTCGGTATGGCCGACGGGCTGCTTACGCGCCGGGACAAGGTAACCCATGCTTAAATTCCTGCTTCGACGTCTGGGAACGATGCTTGCAACGGCGCTGTGCCTGACCTTCATCGTGTTCTACCTCACCAACCTGCAACCCAACCTTGTGAAGCTTGCCAAGACGCAGGCCAGCGCCCGCATGTCGGACGCTCAGGTGAAAAGCTGGCTGCACGACAACGGCTATACCGACCCGCTGCTCACCCGCTATGGCGAGTGGCTGGGCGTCGTGCCGGGTTGGACCGGCGTCAATGCCGAGTCTGGCAAGCCGATGGGCCGCTGCGTCAACCCCAACGCGCCAAACGCGCCCGCGCCGCGTTATTGTGGCATCGTGCAGGGCAACTGGGGCACCTCGACCGTGTTCCGCGCCCCGGTGATTTCCATCATCGGCACCCGCATCGGCGCCACCGGGCTGTTGATGCTGTGGGTGCTTATCATCATGGTGCCCTCTGCGCTGGTGATCGGCATTCTGGCCGGGATGCGAGAGGGCTCGCGCATGGATCGCGGCCTCTCTGCCCTCTCGATCGCCTCGACCGCCACACCGGAATATGTCTCGGGCGTGATCCTGATCGCGCTTTTATCCTCGCCGATGATCGGCCTGCCGCCTTTGCTGAAACATTGGGGCGTAGGCACTGGCTCGCCCCTGTTCAAAGGCTCCGCCACCTCGGCGCTTGACCATATCACCTTCGACAACTTTGCCCTGCCAGTGCTGACCATCGCACTATACGGCATCGGCTACATCGCCCGCATGACGCGCGCCTCGATGACAGAGGTGATGACCGCGCAATATATCCGCACCGCGCGGCTAAAGGGCGTCAGCTTCCGCAGCGTGGTGCTGAAGCACGCGCTGAGAAACGCACTGATCGCGCCCTTCACTGTCATCATGCTGCAAATCCCGTGGCTTCTGAACGGCGTCGTCATCACCGAGACTTTGTTCAACTACAAAGGCTTCGGCTGGACACTGGTGCAAGCGGCGCAGGGCAATGACATCGAACTTCTGCTTGGCTGTTCCGTTGTCGCGGTTGTCGTGGTGCTGCTGACTCAGCTGATCTCGGACGTAGGCTACGTCTATCTCAACCCACGCATCCGGATATCCTGAGGGGAAATGGCGATGAAAGCACTCTCCTGGGGCGAGATCCTCGCGCGGATGGGCATCCAGTTCCTGCCGGTCTGGATCTGCCTTGCGCTGATGTTCTCGGTGTCCTTCGTGTTCAAACGCAGGCTTGGCCTTTACGGCAAGCTGTTCGACAGCCCGGTCGGCATGGTCGGCTTTTTCATCGTGATGTTCTGGACCTTCACCGCGATCTTTGCCGATCTGACCGTGGCGACACCGTCGATTCCGTTCTTGAACCTGCCGTCGCACCTGCTGTTTCATATCCATATCGCCACGCATGACGCCCTTAGCCAGATCGTGCAGATGAAGGACAAACTGCCCGGCACCGCGCTGCCCGCGGGCACCAGCGAATACCCGTATTACCTGCTTGGTGGCGACCATCTGGCGCGCGACGTGTTCAGCCGTATGGTGATGGGCGCGCGCCGCGTGTTGGTGATCGCCCCCGCCGCCACCTGTTTCGCCTATATGGTCGGCATCACGCTAGGCCTGCCCGCGGGCTATGTCGGAGGACGCGTCGACACCGCGCTGTCGTTCCTCGCCAACCTCGTGCTGGCCTTCCCGGTGATCTTGCTCTTCTACCTGCTCGTCACGCCCGCCATTCAGGAATCCGGCATCACCACCATCCTTGCCGCCGTGCTGTTCCTGTTCCCGATCGTCTTCGTGGCGATCCTGTTCAACAGCCGCTATTTCACCAACCCGATGAAGCGGAACCTTTATGTCGGCCTCACCTTGGTGATCGGCTTCTGGGCCTATTCCGGCCTTGCCTTCAACGCCGACCCGATTGGCGTGTTTTCGATGGGGGCCAACACCCTTAACGTCTTTGTCGCCGTGGTGTTCGTCAACTCGCCCACCGTGTTCCGCATCGTGCGCGGCATCGTGTTTGACATCAAATCGCGCGATTACGTCGCCGCCGCCCAGACCCGCGGCGAGGGGCGCTGGTATATCATGCTGTGGGAGATCCTGCCCAACGCGCGCGGCCCTCTGATCGTCGATTTCTGCCTGCGCATCGGCTATACCACCATCCTCTTGGGAACCTTGGGTTTCTTTGGCCTCGGCGTCAGCCCGGAAAGCCCGGATTGGGGCTCCACCATCAACGCGGGCTCCAAGCTTCTCTCGATCTTCCCGCATCCCGCCCTCGTGCCCGCCATCGCGTTGATGAGCCTCGTTCTCGGCCTCAACCTCCTCGCCGACGGGTTGCGCGAAGAAAGCCTGAGGGACTGACCATGCCCCTCATCCGCGATTTTCTGTCCATAACTATCCCGGGGGTCTGGGGCCCGCGCCCCCGGCACTCCCCAAAGGGAGACGCAAGATGACCGATACCCCATGGGACCCGTCCCAACCGATCCTCGAGATTGACCACCTCTCGATCTCCTTCTTCACCCGCCTGCGCGAAATCCCCGCCGTGATGGATTTCTCCTGCTCGGTGATGCAGGGCGAGGCGATGGGGCTGGTGGGCGAATCCGGTTGCGGCAAATCCACCGTCGCCTTGGGCGTCATGCAAGACCTTGGCAAGAACGGCCGCATCGTCGGCGGCGCGATCAAATTCAAGGGCCGCGACCTGTGCAAGATGTCCGAGGAAGAGCTGCGCAAGCTGCGCGGCTCGGAAATCGCGATGATCTATCAAGAGCCGATGGCCTCGCTTAACCCGGCGATGAAGATCGGCGCGCAACTGGCCGAAGTGCCGATGATCCACCAAGGCATGGCGCGCGACAAGGCGTGGGTGCTGGCGCGCCAGATCGTCGCCGACGTGCGCCTGCCCGACCCCGATCGCATCCTCAAGGCTTATCCGCACCAGCTTTCCGGCGGCCAGCAACAGCGCATCGTCATCGCGATGGCGCTGATGTCCAAGCCCGCGCTGTTGATCCTTGACGAACCCACCACCGCTTTGGACGTCACCGTCGAGGCCGGCATCGTCGATCTGGTCAAGGATCTGGGCGAGAAATACGGCACCTCCATGCTGTTCATCAGCCACAACCTCGGCCTCATCCTCGATACCTGCGACCGCCTTTGCGTGATGTATTCCGGCGAGGCGGTGGAAAGCGGCGCGGTCGAACAGGTGTTCGACAAGATGCGCCACCCCTACACGCAGGCGCTGTTCCGCTCGATTCCGCTGCCCGGCGCCGACAAGAACGCCTCGCCCCTGGTGGCGATCCCCGGCAACTTCCCCCTGCCGCACCAGCGCCCCAAGGGCTGCAACTTCGGCCCGCGCTGCGATTATTTCCATGCAGGGCGCTGTGATGCCGCCGACGTCCCGATGGCCGCCGTCGCAGGCGACGACCGCCACGACAGCCGCTGCCTGCGCTTCAGCGAAATCGACTGGGATCTGCCCCCCCTGGCGCGCAAAAGTTTCCCCAAAACCCCGGTGGGCGAGGTGGTCCTCAAGATCGACGACCTGCGCAAGTATTACGAGGTCTCGGCCAACGCCCTGTTCGGCGCCGGTGGTCCGGCCAAGGTGGTGAAGGCGAACGAGACGCTCAGCTTTGAGGCGCGCGAGGGCGAAACCCTCGCCATCGTCGGCGAATCCGGCTGCGGCAAGTCCACCTTCGCCAAACTGCTGATGGGTCTGGAAACCGCGACCAGCGGCAAGATTGTCCTCTTTAATCAAGACATTCAGGACACGCCGATCGAAAACCGCGCCACCAATACCGTGTCCTCGGTGCAGATGGTGTTCCAGAACCCGTTCGACACGCTCAACCCCTCGATGACGGTCGGGCGCCAGATCATCCGCGCGCTGGAGATCTTCCAGATCGGCAAAACCGACGCCGACCGGCACGAACGCATGTTGACCCTGCTCGACCTCGTGAAACTGCCGCGCGAATTTGCCGACCGGATGCCGCGCCAGCTGTCCGGCGGCCAGAAGCAGCGCGTCGGCATCGCGCGCGCCTTCGCCGGTGACGCCAAGATCGTGGTGGCGGACGAACCCGTCTCGGCGCTCGACGTCTCGGTGCAGGCCGCCGTCACCGACCTGTTGATGGAGATTCAGCGCAAGAACCGCACCACGCTTTTGTTCATCAGCCACGACCTGTCGATCGTGCGCTACCTCTCGGACCGCGTGCTGGTGATGTATCTCGGCCATGTGGTCGAACTTGGCACCACCGATCAGGTGTTCTCGCCCCCCTACCACCCCTATACCGAGGCGTTGCTTTCCGCGGTTCCCATCGCCGACACCCGCGTGGTGAAAAAGCGCATCGTGCTAGAGGGCGACATTCCCTCTGCGATGAACCCTCCCCCGGGCTGCCCGTTCCAGACGCGCTGCCGCTGGAAGTCCCAAGTCTCCGGCGGGCGCTGCGATACCGAGGTGCCGCCGATGCGCACCCTCGACGGCGGTCATCAGATCAAATGCCACCTGCCAGAGGCGATCCTGAACGGGATGGAGCCGGTGATTAAGATCGCGGCAGAGTAATCAGCCGCCGAGGATCGCCGCAACATAGGTCTGCGTCTCATTGAACGGCGGCACACCGCCGTTCTTGTCCACCGCCAACGGCCCCGCATTATAGGCCGCCAGCGCCAACTTCCACGATCCGAACTTGTCATACATCATGCGCAGGTATTTCGCGCCGCCATTCAGATTGGCGCGCGGATCGGTGGCATCGACGCCCAGCAAGCTCGCGGTATCCGGCATCAACTGCGCCAGCCCGATCGCGCCCTTGGGCGACACGGCCGCACTGTTCCAACCGGATTCCTGCGTCACCAACCGCAGGAACAGATCCTCCGGCACGTTATGCGCCCGCGCACTTTCGCGCGCCATCGCCAGCCACACGCCGCGATAGGCCCCATTGTAGCGCGGCAGGGCGCCATCGCCGCCCTTGGGCGACAGCCGCGACGCGCCGGAATATTCCTGGCTCAGCCGCGAATCAATCAGCCGGGTCTGCGCCAAAAACTGGCTGTAGCGCGATTTGCCCACCGGCATCTTCAGCCATGGCGTATCCGCCACCGCAAAAGGCGCGGCGCCAAGCGTAACCACCAGAACCCCAAGAAAGACCCGCAAGTCCACCGTCCCCATTCAATTGCCCGTGACTATACATAAATATGAACAGATCGCCAGAACCTGCCGCACAGGGGCGGCAAAACCCTGCCGAGACCCTAATTCGGCGTTTTGCCTTTCGGAACCCCGGCGCCCTGATGTATGGAAAAGGCCACATGGAATTCTGCGGAGGGACGCATGGCGGGCTCGGTTAACAAGGTCATCATCATCGGCAATCTGGGGCGCGACCCCGAAGTGCGCAACTTCCCCAACGGCGGCAAGGTCTGCAACCTGCGCATCGCCACCTCCGAGACCTGGCGCGACAAGGCGACGGGAGAGCGTAAAGAACGCACCGAGTGGCACTCGGTCGCGATTTTCAACGAAGGTCTGGTCAAGATCGCCGAGCAATATCTGCGCAAAGGCTCGACCGTCTATATCGAGGGCCAGTTGGAAACCCGCAAATGGCAGGACCAATCCGGCGCTGACAAATACACCACCGAGATCGTGCTGCGTCCCTTCCGCGGCGAGATGACGCTGCTCGGCGGACGCGGCGACGGCGGTTCGGGCGGCGGTGCCGGTGGCGGCTACGGCGGCGGCGATCAGGGCGGCTATGACAGCGGGCCGTCGGGCGGCGGTTATGGCGGCGGCTCGGGCGGTGGCTTCGGCGGCGGCGCCCCCAGCGGCGGCGGTCGCAGCGACATGGATGACGAGATCCCGTTCTAAGCCATGTCAGGCGCCGGGGTGACGGTCAGACCTTACGCTCCGGCAGACATTCCGGCGCTGATTGCGCTGATGCAAGCGATGCAGGCGCACTACCACGTGCCCTGCCCCGCGGAACACGTCATCGCCGCCGATCTGGCGGCGCTGCCCCCCGGCAACGGGATTCTGGTGTCCGAGACCGCCGCGCACATCACCGGCTTCGCCGCATGGTCGCTGCAATGGCCCGGCCCCGGCCTACGGCGCGGGCTCTATCTCAAGGAAATCTTCATCGCCGAAGCCGCGCGCGGCGCCGGCCACGGCCGCGCCCTGATGGCGGCCCTCGCCGCCCTCGCCCTCACGGAAGCCTGCGCGCGCATCGACTTCACCGCCAATGCCGCCGACCCCAAGCTGCTCGCGTTCTATGCCAGCCTCGGCGCC
>JAJXZX010000070.1 GCA_021779835.1 Pseudomonadota bacterium
CCGATCTATGAATGCGGTCTGACATTGTTGTAATCGTATCGCCAGAGCGCCAGTGTTCGGCGGGCGTCGGCACCCGCGCAGGCAGGCAACCGCAGCCCAGTTAGTCGGTGCTGAACAATCCTGAAGCCTATGATTTTGTTCGGTGATTCCACGGAACTGATAGCTTTAGATTGCAGGATTTCGTACGATTTGGCTCGAAACCTTGCGAAGTCGGGACCCCGGTATGAAGCACCGTCCGCGCTCTGAAGAACAAGATGACCTGCTGCGGCCACGCCTGGTCGACATGATCGATCTACGCCATGAGCTGGCAAAGCTCGCCGAGCTGATCGACTGGGACTTCTTCGAGGCGGAATGGGCCGGGTTCTTCCCCTCGACGACGGGGCGCCCGGCGACGCCGCCGCGGCTGGTGGCGGGGCTCTTGTATCTTCAGCACGCCTATCGACTTTCGGATGAGGCCGTGGTCGCGCGGTGGGTGGAAAATCCCTATTATCAGCACTTCACCGGCGAGACGTTCTTTCAACACCGCCCGCCGATCGACCCGTCCTCGCTGGTGCGCTGGCGCAAGCGGATCGGCGAAGACGGGGTGGAGTGGCTGCTGACCAAAACCATCGATGCCGGGCGCAAGTCCGGTGCTGTCGACGGTGACAGCCTGACGCGCGTCGCGGTCGACACCACGGTGATGGAGAAGAACATCGCGCATCCGACCGACGCCCGGCTCTATGAGAAAGCCCGCCGCCAGTTGGTCGCTCTGGCCGTGGAGGGCGGCATCGATCTGCGGCAGAATTACAACCGGCTTGCCCCGCCGCTGGCGATGCAGGTTGGCCGCTACGCGCATGCCAAACAGTTCCGTCGCATGCGCAAGGCGTTGAAAAAGCTGAAGGGCTACACGGGCCGTGTGCTGCGTGACATTCGACGCCAGTTGCAGGACATCCCCGAGGGGGCCTTCCGCGAACGGGTTCTCGACAAGCTCTGGCTGGTTGGTCGCCTGTTACAGCAGACCCCGAAAAGCCAGGCCAAGATCTATGCCCTGCACGAGCCGGAGGTCGATTGCATCTCCAAGGGCAAGGCGCGCGTGCGCTACGAATTTGGCACCAAGGTCAGCATCGCCACCACCATCGACGAAGGCTTTGTCGTCGGCATGCGCGCGCTGCCGGGCAACCCTTACGACGGCCATACACTGGCCGAGGCGCTGGAGCAGGTCGAGATCCTGACCGACCGGAAACCCACTCTGGCCGTCGTGGACCGCGGCTACCGCGGCCACGGCATTGAGGCCACCCGCGTGCTGATCAGCGGCACCCGACGCGGCCTCACACCGATGCTGGCGAAACTGCTCAAGCGCCGGAGCGCCATCGAGCCCGAGATCGGCCATATGAAGTCCGACGGTCGCCTCTCCCGCTGCCCGCTGAAGGGTACCATCGGCGATGCCATCTTTGCCGTCCTGTGCGGCTGCGGCCACAACATCCGCAAGATCCTCGCCCACATCAGGGCGCTAATCACCATGATATTGGCTGCTCTGCTCGGCGCTCTTCGAACCGAAATCCGCCAGCTACACGCTCAGATTACCGCCTGAACCCGTTGTTCATGGCCGACCAGTTAGCGTGACGACAACGAATTCTGCATTCCATTATCACGGCTTTAGCCGAGCTGGGAACTGTGATCATTCCCCTTCTCGACCTGACTTTCGACACGCTTAATAGCACGGTCGAATATCTTCAGGATGCGTTCTGGTCTGCTCGTGGACGGCCGGATCGGATTCCCGAGGGAGATCTCGATGTCGATTGGACTGAGCTGGTCGGAAACAGGGGTTTTCACGTCCAGTCGTTTTTGGAGTTCGTCTTGTAAGTCGTTAGTTTGCGCCCTGTTTACCTTGCGCGTCACAATAACGAACGCTCCATTGCCAGCATAGGCCATCATATAGCCGTTTGTTCGAAAGACGTCGCCAATTGCGTCCGCTACGTTTGTGAGCACGCAAAGGCGTTCTTCTGACGAGGCGCAGGCATCGATCACCTCGATGTTTTTGACTTTCACAGCCATAATTTGCGAACCGCCTAGCCCAGAGTGGGACAATTGGGTCATGTAGTTTCCCAAGGCAGAATACGCTATGAGGCCATCGACGCCTTCAATCGGCACCATATCGCATAATTCGAAGGGATGCTGGTGGCCGAACCCAAGGCGGGGGCCGTTCGACGTTGCTCGTGCAGATTTTGCCGCCCGCTGCGCAACGATCACCTCTTCTGCCATGTGTAAGTGGGAACCCAACTCTACGACGTCGAATGACTTGTTTGCATAGTCCGTGGCGCCCGCCTTGAATGCCCGGTCAATGAAGCTCCTTTCTTTAACTGTGGTCAGCATAATGATCGGGGTGTTGCGATAAGCCGGGATAGTTCGGACAATACTGCAAAGTTCGATCCCATCCATATCCGGCATTTTGACATCAATCAGTAGGCAATCAAATTGGACATTTCCATTATACAATAACTTCAGCGCCATCTCACCGGATAGCGCCGTAGTAAAATCCGAAAAACCCAACCGTTCTGACATCATGGTCAGAAGTTCGAGGGTAAATTCATCGTCATCAGCCGCGAGAATCTTCATTTATAGCTCCCTGACGCATTGCTCTTGCCCGGTTAGAAACACTGCATCTACAAAACGTTCAAAGTAATACCGCTCACAATATAAGATACATTGCATGTATACATTATTTCTGACTGCTCGTCACCTTCATGTCTCCAATGACGACCCTAGGCCCTAATGAAAATTTTTTACGCTTTTCACATGCCGTTGGCGGACATTTCGTAAGATATCATGATGGAGAACTGCTAGTGCACCTTCGGCTTATCAGTGCCTCCAGTGCGCTGTGACCGTTCAATTTTAGCAGAGCTTCTGCTTTCGGCCCAGCGGACATCAAAGGCTCCAAAGAGTGCGGCTTTCGTTTCTTCGTCTGTATCCTCGGTGTTGGCTTTTTCTTCCGCCTTGCGAATTGCAATTGTCATTGCATCCACGGCGCCGCGGCCCGACCGCACAAGGCCGCCTCGGATCTGTGTACCCACGTAGACATGTACGTCGATCGGAATACCCGCCTTGTCCGTTAAATGCATCCGCCGGATAAACCGGTTCACATCCTGCTCAATTCTGCCAAGATTAATATCTGTTCGAGTACGTGCAACACAAACGTAAGCTCCCTCCCCCGCATAGGCAAAGAAGTATTCTGAAGCCTTAAGGCTATGGGAGATAGCAATGCCTACTGCGGTGAGCACCGACAAAAAGTCTTCTGAATTCGAACGGGCAAATATTTTACCGATATTCCTGATCTTGAACGCAAATATTCTAGTTGACAAAAGGCCCACTCGAGAACTCACTAAAAGATAGTTCTCCGCCGCCTTGTAGTCGAGCAGGCGCGGCACGCCCTGCAAGTGCACGGCGCGCTGAAAGTCAACGCCGTTTGACGGCAGTGTATTCGCTGTTGCCGTTGGCCCAACCAATGCCGCGGATCGCCGGATCGTATTGGCGAGGTCATACGCGTCAATCGGCTTGGTCACATAGTCCGTTGCCCCTGCCGCGAAGGCACGGTCTATATGTACTTTGTCTGCCTTAGATGTCACCATTAAAATTGGAGTATGCTTGTAACCTGGCTCATTTCGCAGCCAGCGGCAGAGTTCGATACCATCAATCTCAGGCATTATAAGGTCCAGCAAGCACAGATCAAAGGCGACGGGTGACCGCACAATAGCCCTGACCGTTTCCTTGGCAGACGTAGCCAGAGTGAAGTCGCTGAATCCTGCAGCTGAAAGAAATACAGGCATCATCGCCAGAAACATTTCGTCGTCGTCGACAACCAGAATTTTCATAGCATGTCCCCTCTAAACTCAGCTATTGCACAAGACGTTCCAAATCGGCCTTTCGCCGAGGCGTTACCTCTGATGAATGAGCGACCCTGCCTTGCCTATAGTTGTCTTGCCAAGCGTCAAAAGTGAGGCGAGACTTGGACCCATCGATGCTTAGCTTTGCGGAAGTACGGCAAACGTGTGACGATCTGGAGGCATTTTCATTCAATTGTCAGCCCCTGAACAACGCGTTCAAGCGACGATCCGCGAATTTGAGCGATAGATTCTCACGCTGATGGCCGCAATCGAGAGCTCAATTATGGCGACAAGCCGCACCCTGACGTGGTTCAGGATCTTGCAGATATTGTGGTCGCAGCCGCAGAGAATCGCAAAGATGGAATTGCCGAACGTGCCTTTGAGCGGGCAGCGCGAGCGGCGACCGTCATCGTTCATATGAGCGGTAGACAAACGCCTGTGAGCGGTAGACAAACGCCTGCCGGGCAACGCATCGACCGGGTCATCTTGGGCGCCTCCGGCACCGCCAGCGCGTCGGGTTTGTCCCGCTTCAATCGCTTGCGGCGTTTGATCTGTCGCTCCTAAGTTCATCAGTTAATCGCGTAAGCGATTGATATTGTTATGACCAGATGGCCAAAAATGTGACAACAGCGCCTGTCAGGCGGGTTTTGGCAGGTTCAGGACGTCAAAGAGGTCGAGTTGCTC
>JAJXZX010000017.1 GCA_021779835.1 Pseudomonadota bacterium
GCCTATATCATCGACAATCACCACCTTGCCCGCGCCCTGCATGACGAGGGGGTCAAACAGGTGCTGGTGCGCCCCATCGCCGACCTGCAAACGCTGGCGGCTGACGAATTCTGGAGCTTTATCGCCAACCGCAACTGGCTGCATCTTTACGACGGGCAGGGGCTCTTGCGCCCGCTCAAGGATTTGCCAAAGTCGATCGCCGCTGTGGCCGACGACCCCTATCGCTCGCTTGCAGGTGACGTGCGTCGCGCGGGCGGTTACTCCAAGGACATGACGCCCTACGCGGAATTCCTCTGGGCCGATTTCCTGCGTCGCCGCGTCAAGCCAAAGCTGGTTGAGGGCGATTACGAAAAGGCCCTCGCGAAATCCGTCGCGCTGGCCCATAGCCACGCGGCCGACCACCTGCCGGGATGGTGCGGCGTCTCCGACGGCTGAGGGTTCAGCCCTTCTCGCGGGTTAGCACCGATCCGATCCGCCGCCGCACGTCTTCCGGCTCGGCGGCAAGCGCCGCACTCAATGCCCGCAGGTCGGCCCGCGCGCTCAGCAACTGATCCAACAGCGACATCATTGCCCCCAGCGCATCCTCATCAAGGCCAAAGGCCTCGTCGAGGTCGCAGAGCAGCCGCAGCCGCGCAATGTCGCTGTCAACAAACACGCGCTCGCCGCTGTCGGATCGGGCCGGGGCCACCACGTTCGCCTCCAGATACCGCGTCAGCCGCACCCGTGTCAGGCGCGTCACCACGGTCAGGGTTTCGTCCTCGGAATACAATGTGGTCATGTCCGGCCTCCCTTGCGCGGGTCATGGGCGTGGGTCTTGCGCCACTCTTCCATGAACGCCTCCAGCTCCGGGTCGATCTTGGCGGGCATCACGATGCGCAATTCGATCCGCTGATCGCCGCGTTCTTTGGCGCCATGCGGTTGCACCCCGCGCCCGCGCAACCGCAACACGCGGCCAGAGCTGGCACCCTTCGGGATCGTCAGGCTTACCGGCCCGTCAATGGTCGGCGCCTCGACCTTGGCGCCCAGCACCGCCTCGTCGATGCCAATCGGCAGCACGGTCAGAATATCGTTGCCCTCGCGCCGGAAGGTCGGATGCGCGCGCACGGTGAGGGTGATCAGCGCGTCGCCCGCAGGCGCGCCGCCAATCCCCGCCGCCCCCTTGCCGCGCAGCCGCAGCGTCTGCCCATCCGAGGCACCGGGCGGGATCTGCACCTCCAGCTTGGCGCCATCGGGCAGGGTAATCGGCATCTTTGCCCCGCGCGCGGCATCCAGAAACGGCACCTCCATCGAAAACCGCAAGTCGGACCCCTGCGCGGCAAAGCCTTGCCCACCCCCACCGCCGCGATGGCGCAGAAAGTCGGCAAAGATGTCGGCGGGGTCGCCGTGCTGCCCGCCAAAGCCCTGCCCGCCGAAACCTTGAGACCCGCCCGGCTGCTGCCCGGCATAATCGCGGTAGAACTTCCGCTCTGGTTGCCGCTCGGCGCCCGAGGCGTCAATCTCGCCCGCATCAAAGCGCGCCCGTTGTGCGGGGTCTTTCAACAAATCATAAGCCGCCGCCGCCGCCTTGAACTTGGCCTCAGCCGCCGCGTCGTCGGGGTTCAGGTCCGGGTGGCTGACCCGCACGATCTTCTTGTAGGCCTTCTTGATGTCCTCGGCGCTCGCCGTCTTTTTCAGGCCAAGTGCCGCATAGGGATCTGTCGTCATCAGCCTCTCCTTCAAGGGGGCACGGCCAGTCGTGCCGAACCGCCCCATGTAGCGCCATCAAAACCGCCGCAAAGCGCGCGCGCGTTGATCTGTAGCAAGCCCGCCCGCATTAATCCCGGTGCAAGGTCCGGCCAACGGCCCGGCGCTCAGACCGTATGCAGATATAAATCGTAATCCACATCCGCAATGGTGCGGGCCACCCGCGCATATTCCGCCGCCTTGATCGCGGTAAAGGTGCGGTGCATGTCCTCGCCCAACGCGTCTTGCAGAAACGCCGAGGCCTTCGCCGCCTCGATCGCCTGCCGCCAGTCGCGCGGGATCGTCAGCGCCCCCGCGGCATCCGCATAGCCGTTCCCCGTCGTCTCCGGCCCCGGATCCATGCGGTTCTGGATACCGTGCCGGATACCAGCCAAAATCGTTGCCGCCACCAGATAGGGGTTTGCATCCACCCCCGCAGGCCGATGCTCGATCCGGCGCGCGCGAATGTCCCCCGCCGGAATACGCAGCGCGACAGAGCGGTTGTTGACCCCCCAGGTCGGCGAGACCGGCGCATAGGATTGATTGGCAAACCGACGCCAGGAATTCGCGTGCGGCGCGAACACCAGCATCGATTCCCCCATCGTCGCCTGCAATCCGCCCATCGCGTGCAAAATGGTCTCGGTCCACTGCCCCTCGACCGCCTCGGCAAAGATATTGCGGCCCGTCGCATCCAACAACGAAGCGTGGAAATGCATACCGGAGCCCGCGTAATTCTCCACCGGTTTCGCCATGAAGCAGGCGATCACGCCATGCTTGCGCGCCTGCATCCGCACGATACGCTTCAGCCGCACCAGATCGTCAGCGGCCTGCATCACATCCTCGCGGTAGTGCAGCGTCAGCTCATACTGCCCCGGTGCATATTCGGAAATCAGCGTTTCGGCCTTGATCCCGGCCTTTTCAGCCGCCGCATAAACGTCGGAAAACAGCGGCACCATGCCATGCAGGTGATCGACCGAATAGACCTCGGTCTTGGAACTCGCCCGCCCGTCCAGCACATCGCGTGCGGGCTGCACCTTGCCGTTGCCGTCGCGGTCATTGGCGAGCAGGAAGAACTCCAGCTCGAACGCTGCCGCCGCGCGCAGGCCCTCGACGGCCAAGGCATCGACCTGACGCTGCAACGCATGGCGCGGGTCAGAGGTCATCAGCGCGCCATCCAGATGATACATCGACATGAACACCTCGCCGCGCGGCGGTGTGGTGCCATGCAGCGGCACCAGCGTGCCCGGAATGGGCCAAGCGCGCAGATCGCCATCGCCCTGATCCCAGATCAGCCCGGTTTCATGCACATCCTCGCCGCAAATATCGAGGCCCAGGATCGAGATCGGCAAATGCCGCCCGCCGGTGAAGAACGGCATCAATTCGTGGCGCCGGATGATCTTGCCGCGCCCGATGCCATTGGCGTCGTGCAGCACGATATCAAACGCTTCAATCTCGGGATGGGCGGCCAGAAAGGCCTCGGCCTCGGCAGGGTTGGAACCGGAGGGGCTGGTGGTTTTGCTCATGTCAGTCTCGATAAAACAGGTCGGAAAGGATTTCGTCGAAGGCAAAGATCAACCGATCAATCTGCCGCTTTTTGGTGGCCGGGGAAATCAGCATCATGTTGTGGAACGGCGCGATCAGACTGCCGCGATTGACCAGCGCCATATGCAGCGCCGCCTCCAGCGCGGGCTGATGCGCCGCTGCGGCCTCGGTGCCATTGGTCAACGGGCCGGGGGCGCAGATGAATTCCACCCGCGCGCCAACCCGCGCCACATGCCACGGCGCGCCATGGTCCTCGATCACGCGGGTCAGCCCCGCCGCCAGACGCTCCGCCCCGCGTTCCATATGAACGTAAGCCTCGCGCGTCATCACCTCGGCCAGCGTGGCGCGCAGACAGGCGAACTGCATCGGATTGGCTGACAGCGTGGTGCCCATGCCGGAATGCCCAGCGGGCCGCGCTGCATCATAGACGCCAAACTGCGCCGCGACCGCCGGGCTGAGCCCCCAAACGGCCGTAGGCATCCCGCCCGCCACACATTTGCCCACCACGAAAATATCCGGCTCCAGCCCATGCACGCGGGTATAGCCGCCCAAGCCGGACGAGATCGTATGCGTCTCGTCGATCATCAACAGCGCGCCATACTTGCGGCACAAAGCGCGCAACCCGGCATGAAACCCCGGCGCGGGCAGCACCATGCAGGAATTGGTCATCACCGGCTCGGTCAGCACCGCCGCCACCTCGCCAGAGGCAAGCGCCGCCTCCACCCCCGCCAGATCGTTGAACTCCACCGCCACCGCCGTTTGCGTCAGATCCGCGACCTGACCCACCAGACCGGGCCGCGCCACCGTGCGTCCGTGATCGAGCGCCACCATCGTGTCATCCACCGTGCCGTGATAGCAGCCGTTGAACACCAGAACCTTGGCCCGCCCGGTCACCGCGCGCGCCACGCGCAGGGCAAAGCGGTTGGCATCGGTCGCAGTGGTGGCGATCTGCCAGCGGAAATCACCAAAGCGCATCGTCAGTAGCTGCCCCGCCTCCAGCGCATCCTCCGTGGGCAACATATAGGTCAGCCCGCGCCGCGCCTGCGCACGGATCGCGCGGGCCACCGGCGCGGGCGAATGGCCAAACATCGAGCCGGTATCGCCCAGACAGAAATCGTCCATCTCGAACCCGTCAATGTCGGTGATCCGCGCCCCCTCGGCCCGTGCCACCAGCATCGGAAATGGCATCGGCCAATCGCGCATCCAATGCATCGGCACACCGTCAAGGAACGCAGCCGCCCCCTTGGCCAAGGCCTCAGCGGTGCGCACGCGCGTCTTGGCGTAACGCTCCGCCTCGCGGCTGGCCAAGGCCTCAATCCGCGCACGCGGAATGCCAGCGATGAGGTCGGGGGTCTGCATAGTCTCACCTGTCAGGGCCATACGGGCCACAGCCGTCATAAGCCGCCCGCGTCAACGCGTCCATCCATAGCGGTGCCGCAGGCGAAGCCCCCGCCGCTATCGCACCGTCACCTCGATCATCCTTGGCCCGGTGCGGGACGCCGCAAGTGCTGCACGCAATGCCTCCGGCGTATCGTGCACCCGCGCAAACGGCATCCGGCAGGCGGCGGCCAGCGGCTCGAACAGCGGTGGCGTCGGGTCGCATCCGATCACATCGGTGCCCGCCGCCTCCATCGCCTGCGCAATCTCGCGATAGCCCGCGTTGTTCCAGACAACAAAGGTGACATCGAGCGCCTCATCCACCGCCGTCAGCAACTCGGCAAGGCTGAACTGTAGGCCCCCGTCGCCAGTCAGGCACACCACCGGCACGCCCGGCGCGGCAATTGCGGCCCCCAATGCGGCAGGCGGGCCATAGCCCAACGACCCGAACCCGGTCGCCGCATTAAACCAGCCGCCGGGCCGGTCGTGGTCATAGTAAAGATTGCCCGCATAGACCGGCTGCGTGCTGTCGCCCACGATCAGCGCGCGGGGCAGGGCGGCCCGGATCGCCTCCAGCATTGTCAACTGGTGGCGCATGTCCTCGGTCAACTCCGCCTGCGCCGCCGTCCGCACCGCCGCCGCCCGCGCCGCACCGTCTGCCTTGGCCTGCGCCAGAAACGGCAGCAAAGCCGCCAGAGTCGCCCCGGCATCACCGCAGAGCGTCAGCGCCGCCGGGTGGCGGTCCAACTGATCCGCGTCAACGTCAATCCGGATCATCGCGCGTGTATCGGGGAAGTTGCCGCGGCCATACATGTCGTAATCCGTCGGGCCAAATTCGGTGCCGATCGCAAAAATCACGTCGGCCGCTGCAATCAACTCGCGCACCGCTTGCAAGCTCGGGCTCGCCGGCACCACCAGCGCATGGGCGTGCATCAGCCCGCGCGCATTGGTGGTCTGCACCACCGGCGCATCAAGCCGCTCGGCCACCGCCTGCAACGCCGCCCCCGCCGCTTTCGCCCCACCGCCCGCAAGGATAACCACCCGCCGCGCCGCGCTCAGCCGCGCCGCCGCGTCGGCCAGACCCTCTGCCACCACAGGTGCCGCTAAAGCCTTGGCCGCAGGTTGCGCCGGGCAGGGCAGGGGCATCACATCGGTCGGCACCTGCACCAGCACCGGCCCGCCACGCCCCTCGGTCAGCGCCTCAAAGGCCCCATCCAACGCAGGCGCCAGATCGCCCGCCCCCCGGATCTCGGTCGCCAGCAACGCCAGCTTGCGCACCAACCCCAGCTGGTCAGGCATCTCATGCAGAAACCCCAGCCCCTTGCCCTGCGTGGCGACCGCATTGACCCCCGCCACCACCAGCACTGGCACTGAATCCGCCCGCGCTTGCCCCATCGGCGTCAGCGCATTCGTCACCCCCGGCCCGGTAATCACAAACGCCACACCGGGCTTGCCCGACACCCGCGCATAGCCATCCGCCATGAACACGGCAGAGCCCTCATGGCGCGGCGTCACATGGCGGATGCCCGAGTTCGGCAAGCCGCGATACAGCTCGATCGTATGCACACCGGGGATGCCAAACACCACCTCGACGCCACGCGCCTTGAGCCCTTGCACAAGGGCCTCGCCAATGCTGGTCATGTCAGTCCTCCAACGCCGCTGCCAGATCCAGTCCTAGCAGAAGCCCAATATTGGCCACTCCCAAACGCGGCAGTTCCCCGTCGGAAAACGCATCGGGAAGCGAGCTGCCCTCCATCCACAACCCGTCGATCAGCGCGTTGCAGCTTATCGCGTGGCGGCGCAGTTCCTCTGGCGAATCACCGCGCCCCACCGACGCCAGCGCCTCGGCGATCAAAACGTCCAATTCGAAGCGAAATGCGTGGTAGGTTTTGTGATGCACCGCCCTCATCACGGGATCGTGTTGAACCAGATGGATGAACCCCGCCCACAAACCGACCGCGCGCGCATCCACCATCGGCGGCGTCAGCGAGGCCACGACGAACCGCGCCAGACGGGCGACCGGGTCCGCCACGCCGTCTGCAACCGTGGCGCGGTGATCGTCGGTCATGCGCTGCATAAAGCTGGCGTAAGCCGCGCACAGCAAATCTTCCTTGGTATGAAAGTAATGGCGGATCAATCCCGGCGTTACACCCGCCCGCGCGGCAATGGCGCGCACGGTTGCCGCCTGCGGTCCGCCCTCGGCGATCAGTTCGAGCGCTGCCGCGATCAGGTCACCCTGCCGCTGCGCCTCGCCTTCGCGCCTAAATTTGCGCCGCACACCGTCCGCCATTGACATCCTCAAATTATACGCTTGCAGAATTACCGCAGCCCGGTGTTAATACAACGGAAATGTGACGGAGAGTGCCCCTGCATGTCAAACGCCGCGACTCAAACAGCATCATCTGCTTCGCGTAGCGATGCAATTGTCATCGACAATCTCCACAAATCCTTTGGCCCGCTGGAAGTGCTGAAGGGCGTCTCGCTGAAAGCGCGGGAAGGCGACGTGGTCGCGATCATTGGCGGGTCCGGCTCGGGCAAATCGACGATGCTGCGCTGCATCAACTTTCTTGAAACCCCAACCAGCGGCAAGATCGTCATCGCCGGCGAGGAAATCGTGCTGCGCGACGATGGCACCCCCGCCAGCCGCAAACAGATCGAACACGCCCGCCGCCAGCTTGGCATGGTGTTCCAGTCCTTCAACCTGTGGAGCCACAAGACAGTCCTCGAAAACCTGATCGAGGTGCCGATCCATGTGCTGGGCGTCCCCAAGGCAGATGCGATCGCGCGGGCCGAAAAGCTGCTGGCCCGCGTCGGCCTTGCGGAAAAGGCCCATGTTTACCCGGCCTTCATGTCCGGCGGTCAGCAGCAACGCGCGGCGATTGCCCGCGCGCTGGCCATCGAACCCCGCGCCATGCTGTTCGACGAGCCGACCTCCGCGCTCGACCCCGAACTGGTGGGCGAGGTTCTCAACGTTATTCGCGGCCTTGCCGATGAGGGCCGCACCATGATCCTTGTCACGCACGAAATGAAATTCGCGCGTGAGGTGTCTAGCCATGTGATCTACCTGCACAATGGTGTGATCGAGGAAGAGGGGCCGCCAGAACAACTGTTCGGTGATCCCAAGTCAGAACGCCTGAAACAATTTCTTAAATCCGTCGCTTAAAGCGGAAACCTTACTAACAGAGAGGAAGACCCCGATGAAACTTAAGCTTATGGCGCTTGCCGCCGTTGCTGCGCTTGGCCTTGGCACCGCCGCAATGGCCGCCCCGGTAAAGGTTGGCGTCGCCGCCGAACCCTATCCGCCGTTCACCTCGCCCGACGCGTCGGGCCACTGGTCCGGCTGGGAAATTGACATCATGAACGCGATCTGCACCGACCAGAAACTCGACTGCGTCGTGACGCCGGTTGCGTGGGACGGCATCATTCCCGCGCTCACCGCTGGCCAGATCGACATGATCATTTCGTCGATGTCGATCACCAAAGAGCGTGAGAAAGTCATCAACTTCTCTGACAAATACTACGAAACGCCCGCCGCGCTTGCGGTGACGAAAGACGCGACCTTCAAGCCGACGGCCGAGGGCCTGAAAGGCAAAACGATCGGCGTCGAAACCGGCTCGATCAACAAGGACTATGCCGAGAAATTCTTTGGCAAGACCTCGACCCTGAAAGTCTATCAGACCCAGGACCTCGCCAACCAGGATCTCGCGGCTGGCCGCATTGACGCGACCGTCGGCGACGAATTCGCGCTGCAAGCGTTCCTCGACAGCGCGTCGGGCAAGGATTGCTGCAAATCCATGGGCGCGCTGCCCTACGATTCGGCAACGCTTGGCACCGGCATCGGCGCTGGCTTCCGCAAAAGCGACACCGCGCTTCGCGACAAGTTCAACAAGGGGATCAAAGACATCCGTGCCAACGGCACCTATGACAAGATCACCAAGAAGTACTTCTCGTTCGACATCTACGGCGGCTGAGATCTGAGCCGTGTTTGATGCAATCTCGCACTTGTTCGATCCCGGCCAAGCGCTCGGATTGCTCGCCTATGCCCCCCCCGGTTGGGGGGGGAACCTTCTGGCTGGCCTTGGCCGCTCGATCGAAATCGCGGTCGGCGCCTATGCGGTTGGCCTGACCATCGGCATTTTCGGCGCCTTCGGCAAAATCTACGGTGGCGAGGTCACGCGCGACATCTTCGGCATCTACACCACCGTGGTGCGGGCCGTGCCGGAGCTGGTCGAAATCCTGATCCTTTACTATCTGGTTCCGCAGGTGGTGAACTCTATCCTTCTCAGCTTTGGCTATGACCGTGTGTCGCTGCCGCAAATGCCGGTGGGCATTCTTGTGCTGGGCGTCGTGCTGGGCGCCTATATGACCGAGGTGTTGCGCGGCTCCATCCTCGCGGTGCCGCAGGGCCAGATCGAGGCGGCGCGCGCCTATGGTATGCCGCCCTTGCTGCTCGCGCGGCGCATTATTTTCCCGCAAATGATGGCTAACGCGATTCCCGGCATGGCGAACCTGTGGCTGAACGCCACCAAGGATACAGCGCTGCTGGCCGTCATCGGCTTTAACGAACTGACCCTGACCACCATGCAGGGGGCTGCCACCACCAAGAACTACTTTGTCTTCTTCATCGCGGCAGGTCTGATGTATCTGGTGATCAGCATCGTGTCGGGGCGGTTCTTTGCCCGCATCGAGCGCTGGGCACGTCGCGGCCAACCCCTTGTGCGCGGAGGTGGGATATGATTGCCGCCCTGCGTCCGATGATGAAAACCCACCGGCTGGTGATGCTTGGCCTTGCGGTTGGTGCTGTGGCGTGGTGCGCCTATGCCCTGCGCTGGGACTGGATCCCAACCTATTGGAACAACGGGCTGATCCTGACCGGGTTGGAGACCACACTTTCCCTGCTGGCGTTCAGCTGGACGATCGGCCTGTTCTTCGCGATCTGGCTGGGCCTCGCCCAGGCGTCGGGGCCATGGTATCTCGCGCTGCCTGCCAAGGGCTTTTGCTCGCTTATCCGTGGCACGCCCCTGCTGCTGCAACTGTGGTTCTTCTACTACGGCATTGGCTCGACCTTTCAGCAATTCCCGTGGATCCGGCATTCCTGGGCCTGGACCTATCTGCGCGAGGCGTGGCCCTACGCCCTGATGACCCTGACGCTCAGCTTTGCCGGCTACGAGGGCGAAGTGATGCGCGGCGCCTTCCTTGGCGTCCCCAAGGGGCAGCTTGAATCCGCCCGCGCTTTCGGCATGACCCGCTTCACCATCCTGCGCCGCATCTGGCTGCCGCAAGCGGTCCAGCGCGTGCTGCCAACTCTGGGTGGCGAGACGGTGCTGCAACTGAAGGCGACGCCGCTGGTCGCAACCATCACCGTGGTTGACCTCTACAACGTCAGCCAGACGGTGCGGCAGGATACCTATGTGATCTATGAACCGCTACTGCTGCTCGCGGCGGTCTATATGGCGATCACCGGCGTCATCGTGCTGATCTTCCGCTGGCTGGAACATCGCGTGCCGTCCAAGGTGGCATGACCCGTCCCCGGCAAGCCGACTGCGTGTCGTGTGGCTTGCCGGGTAAAGGTGAGTATTTTTGCCAAGAAGAAATCAGGACGCGCGCCGCAATTGCGACGGGCTCGGCCCGAAGCGCGCCTTGAACGCGCGTGAAAACGCCCCCTGCGAGGCAAAGCCGGTGCGCAGCGCCACTTCTTGCAGCGGGTGCCGCGTGTCGGTCACCATGCGCCGCGCCGCTTGCAGGCGCAGATCGCGCGCATAGGCACCCGGGCCCATGCCCAGATCGGCGTTGAACAAGCCCTCCAGCCGCCGCGCGGTTATCCCCAGCGCCGCCGCCACCGCCGCCGCCGGTTCGGGATCGTCGAGCCGCGCCTCCATCCGTGCAATCGCCGCCGCCACGCGCGGATCGCGGCGCGGGTTGGTGCGCGCCTCCCGTCCGCCGAACTGTGCGCCGACCTGCGGCTCTGCCCCGTCGCGCGCCACCGTGATGAACGACCCCGCCACCTGCAACGCCAGCGCCGCGCCATGCCGCGCCCGGATCAGGTGCAGCATCAGATCGCTCGCCGGTGCCGCCCCCCCCGCCGTGATCCGCGCGCCAGAGATCACATAGCGGTCCGGCACCACCTCCACCCGAGGATTCGCTGCCGCGATATCCTCCAGATCCTCCCAATGCACCGTCGCGCGATGGCCATCCAGCAGCCCCGCCCGCGCCAGCACCCAAGCGCCCGCATCAATGCCACCAATCGCGCGAAAGCGCGGCGCGATCCGGCGCAGCGCCGCGATCAGCGGCCGTGTCGCCACCTCTGCCTGACGAAACCCCGCAATGACGATCAGGGCATCCGCCCCATCCGCCTCGCGCAAGGTGCCCGCCGAGGGCAGCTCCAACCCGCAGGTCAGCGGCACCGCCGCGCCATTGGGCGACACCACGCGCCAGCGGAACGCCTCGCGCCCCAGATGCCGGTTGGCGCTGCGCAGCGGGTCCAGCGTTGACGCCACCGACAGGATCGACGCCTGCGGCAACACCAGCACCCCGATGCTGAGCGGGGCCGGCGAGGGGGCAAAGATTGTTTCGCTTTTTGTCATATTGCTTTCGTAAATCGTGAAATGCGCCGCCGCAAGCCCGCTATAGTTTCGCCAACCTCAGGAGGATCCCATGCCGCTTTCCATGAACCGTGAAGTTTTCATCACCTGCGCTGTCACCGGCTCTGGCAGCACGCAGGACAAAAGCCCGCATGTGCCGCGCTCGCCCGCGCAAATCGCGGAAAGCGCCATCGACGCCGCCCGCGCCGGTGCTGCCATCGTGCATTGTCATGTGCGCGACCCTGAAACGGGCAAACCTTCGCGCGACCCCAAGCTGTATCGCGAGGTCACCGAACGTATCCGCGAATCCGAAGTTGACGTCGTGCTGAACCTCACCGCCGGCATGGGCGGCGATATCGTTTTTGGCCCGACCGAGCGTCCGCTGCCGGTGAACCCGATTGGTACCGATATGGTCGGCGCGTCCGAACGTATGCTTCATGTCGCCGAATGCCTGCCAGAGATTTGCACCCTCGATTGCGGCACGATGAACTTCAACGAGGCCGACTATGTGATGACCAACACGCCGGGCATGTTGCGCGCGATGGGCGCGATGATGACCCAGCTTGGCGTCAAGCCAGAGATCGAGGCGTTCGACACCGGCCACCTGTGGTTCGCCAAGCAGCTGGTCACCGAGGGCGTTCTGAAGTCCGACGCGTTGGTGCAGCTGTGCATGGGCGTGCCGTGGGGCGCGCCGGATGACCTCAACACCTTCCTTGCCATGGTTAACAACGTGCCCGCCGACTGGAACTGGTCGGCCTTCTCGATCGGGCGCAACGAGATGGCCTATGTCGCGGCGGCGGTTCTGGCGGGCGGCAACGTGCGTGTCGGGCTTGAGGATAACCTCTGGCTCGACAAGGGTGTGTTAGCCACCAACGCGCAACTGGTCGAGCGCGCGGTGGGCATCATCGAGCGGATGGGCGCGCGCGTGATCGGCCCGGAAGAGGTGCGCAAAAAGCTCGGGTTGGTGAAGCGCGCGCCCGTTTCGCGGTAAGCACAATCGTATGCATGAAAAACATACGATTGCTGCATGAAAAACATATCGGATTTTAAGACCAAAAGGACGGATCGAGACATGGCACGCAAAGCGGCAATCATCGGTGGCGGCGTAATCGGCGGCGGCTGGGCGGCGCGGTTCTTGCTGAACGGCTGGAACGTCTCGGTGTTCGATCCGGACCCGCAGGCAGAGCGCAAAATCGGCGAGGTTCTGGCCAACGCCCGCGCCTCGCTACCAGCATTATCCGATGTTCCGATGCCTGCGGAGGGCAAGCTCAGCTTTGCCGAAACTATCACGGAAGCCGTGGAAGGCGCTGAATATATTCAGGAATCCGTGTCTGAACGTCTGGACCTCAAACATCGCGTGTTTGCACAAATCCAACAATCGGCCCCAAACACGCTGCTCGGCTCCTCGACCTCCGGCTTCAAGCCGTCGGAGCTTCAGGAAAACGCCGCCAATCCCGGCGTGATCTTCGTGGCCCACCCGTTCAACCCGGTCTATCTGCTGCCGCTGGCCGAGGTGGTGCCATCGCCGAAATCAGACCCGCAAGCCATTGAACGCGCTAAGGAACTTCTGCGCGAGATAGGCATGTTTCCTCTTCACGTTCGCAAGGAAATCGACGCCCACATCGCCGACCGCTTCCTTGAGGCTGTGTGGCGAGAGGCGCTGTGGCTGGTCAAAGACGGTATTGCCACCACCGAGGAAATCGACGAGGCGATCCGCATGGGTTTCGGCCTGCGCTGGGGCCAGATGGGCCTGTTCGAGACCTACCGCGTCGCCGGCGGCGAGGCTGGCATGAAACATTTCATGGCGCAGTTCGGCCCCTGCCTGCAATGGCCTTGGACAAAGTTGACCGATGTGCCTGAATTCAATGACGAATTGGTCGATCTGATCGCCGGACAATCGGACGCGCAATCGGGAATGCACACGATCCGCGAGTTGGAACGTATCCGCGATTCCAACCTCATCGGCTTCATGCGCGCGCTGAAAGACCGCAACTGGGGCGCGGGCAAGGTACTGCGCGAACATGACGAGCGTCGTCGAGCGGATCTTTTCTCTGAAAATCCAGATAGTTCCGCGCCACTCCTCATGTCGCGGATGCAGGTGCTTCCGGGCTGGATCGACTATAACGGCCACATGACCGAAAGCCGCTATCTGTTCGCTGCGTCTGAGACCTCCGACGCGTTCCTGCGACTGATCGGCGCCGATATGGACTACGTTGCGGGTGGTCACAGCTACTACACCGCCGAAAGCCACATCATGCATCTGGGTGAGGCAAAGCTTGGCGATGCGCTGACCGGAACCTGCCAAGTCATTGGTGCGGATGAAAAACGTCTGCATATCTTCGTCCGTATTCTGAAGGGAACCGAACCTGTCGCCACCATCGAGCAGATGCTTTTGCATGTCGATATGAAGGCGGGAAAGACCTGCGCTGCGGCGCCGGACGTGCTGGCGCGGCTACTGCCGATCGCCGAGGCGCACAAGTCGCTGCCGCGCCCGGAAAGCGTTGGCCGCCACGTTGGACAAAGGAAAGCGTGATGAATTTCGGGCTGACGCAAGAGCAGGAGATGATCGTCTCGACAGTGCGCAGTTTTGTCGAGAACGAGATCTATCCCCATGAAAAGCTTGTAGAAGACACCCGCGAGGTTCCGCGCGAAATCGCAGAAGAGATCAAGCGCAAGACCATCGAGCTTGGCTTTTACGCCTGCAACTTTCCCGAAAGCGTCGGCGGCGCGGGGCTGAGCCACGTCGAGTTTGCGCTGGTAGAACGGGAACTTGGCCGCGGCTCCATGGCGCTCAACCACTTCTTTGGGCGCCCGCAGAACATCCTGATGGCCTGCAAGGGCGAGCAGATTGATCGCTACCTGAAACCCGCCGTGCGCGGCGAACGGATGGACGCGCTCGCGATGACGGAACCCGATGCGGGATCGGACATCCGCGGCATGAAAACCACGGCGCGGCGCGACGGTGGCGACTGGGTTCTGAATGGCACAAAGCACTTCATCTCCGGCGCGGAACACGCTGATTTTGTGATCGTTTTCGTCGCTACGGGTGAAGAAGAGGCCGGTGGTCTGACCAAGAAAAAGATTACCACCTTCCTGGTTGATCGTGGCACCCCCGGCTTTACCATCCGCGAGGGCTACAAGTCGGTCAGCCATCGCGGCTACAAGAACATGATCCTTGAATTTGACAATTGCCGCTTGCCGGATACGCAGGTTCTGGGCGAGGTCGATGGTGGTTTTGCGGTGATGAACGAGTGGCTTTACGCGACGCGTATCACCGTTGCTACCATGTCGGTCGGGCGCGCACGTCGCGTGTTTGACATCATGCTGGACTACGCCGCAAGCCGGAAACAGTTCGGCCAGCCGATCGGAAAGTTTCAAGGCGTTGGCTTCCAACTTTCGGATTCTATTACAGAAATTGACGCGGCGGACTGGCTGACCCTTGCAGCCGCGTGGCGCCTGGATCAAGGCATGTCGGCCAACCGGGAAATTGCCTCGGCCAAGGTCTATGCGACCGAGATGTTGGCGCGCGTCACCGACCGCGCCATTCAGGTGCATGGCGGCATGGGCCTGATGGACGATCTGCCGCTGGAGCGGTTCTGGCGCGACGCGCGGGTAGAGCGGATCTGGGACGGCACGTCAGAGATCCAACGCCATATCATTGCGCGCGATCTGCTGCGCCCGCTTGGCGCGTGAGGGCGCGATGACCCACGACCTGTCACGCCTGCTGCGCCCCCGTTCGATTGCGGTTCTCGGCTCGGTCTGGGCCGAAAATGTCATAGCGCAATGCCGCAAAATGGGCTTTGCGGGCGAGGTTTGGCCCGTCCACCCAAGCCGCGCGGAAATCGGCGGCCTGAAAGCCTATCCCTCGCTTGCCGCTCTTCCTGCGGCGCCGGATGCTACCTTTATCGGCGTCAATCGCCACGCGACGGTTGAGGTGGTGGCAGAGCTTGCAGCAATGGGCGCGGGCGGCGCCATCTGTTTCGCCTCGGGCTGGACCGAGGCGGGCGAGCCGGAGTTGCAGTCAAATCTTGTTGCGGCAGCGGGGGTTATGCCGATTCTTGGGCCCAACTGCTATGGCGTGATCAACTATCTTGATGGCGCGCTTTTATGGCCTGATCAGCACGGCGGACGGCGCGTCGAAAAGGGCGTGGCGTTGCTGAGCCAATCCTCAAACATCGTGATTAACATGACCATGCAGGCGCGCGGATTGCCGGTGGCCTACGTCGCCTGCCTTGGCAACGCGGCGCAGGTTGGTCTGGCCGAGCTTGCGGGCGCACTGCTGGCTGACCCGCGGGTGACGGCACTGGGTTTGTACGTCGAGGGTATTGACGACGCCCCGGCGTTTGCGGCGCTGGCAGGGGCGGCGCGGCAGGCGGGCAAGGGCATCGTAACGGTCAAGGCGGGGAAGACCGAGGCCGGACGCTCTGCTGCGGCGTCCCATACCGCCGCTTTGGCGGGCGGCGGGGCGGCCTCGTCGGCCTTCCTGCGGCAGGCGGGTGTGGCCGAGGTGAACACCCTGTCGGAACTACTGGAAACACTTAAGATTTTTCATGTTCATGGGCCGCTTTTGGGGCGCAATTTCTGCTCGCTGTCCTGTTCTGGTGGCGAGGCGGGGCTTGTGGCTGACCTTTCAGCAAAGGTCGATCTGGCCTTTCCGCCGCCCAGCGATGCGCAGCGGCAGCGGCTGTCGGATATCCTTGGCCCGATCGTGGCTATAGCCAATCCGCTTGATTACCACACCTTCATCTGGGGTGACGGGCCACGCACAGAGCAGGTTTTTACCACGATGTTGCAGGGCTACGACGCGGGGATATTCGTGATCGACCCGCCGCGTGGCGACCGTTGCGATGCGTCCTCGTTCCAGCCTGCGCTTGACGCCATCGTTGCGGCGTCGCGGAACACGGGCAAGCCTGCCTTTTCGGTTGCCTCGCTGCCCGAGAATTTCGGCGAAGCGCGGGCGGTTGAGATGATCGACGCAGGCATGGTGCCCCTTATGGGGCTGGAAAGTGCACTTGGTGCATTGGCGGCGGCGGCGACGGGGCCGGGTCGTGCCGGATGGCGGCCACTGGCGGCGACGCGGGGGGGGCAGGCAAGGCGGATGCTTGCCGAGGGCGCGGCCAAGGCGCGCCTTGATGCCGCCGGTATTGCGATCCCCAAAGGGGTGACCGCGCCGACCCTTGCCGGGCTTCTGCCGCTGGCAAAAGGGCTGACGCCGCCGTTGGTGCTGAAAGGTCTGGGTTTCGCACATAAGACGGAGGCGGGGGCGGTTCGTTTGGCGCTGACCACGCTGGAGGGTCAAGGTGAAATGGCCGGCGCTGCCGGGTATCTTGCCGAAGAAATGGTCACGGGGGCCGTCGCAGAACTGCTGATCGGCCTGCGCCGCGATCCGGTCTATGGCGCGACCCTGACGCTCGGTATGGGCGGGGTGACGGCAGAGCTTTTGGCCGATACAGTGACCATGGTGTTGCCGGTAACCGGCGATGAGGTGGGGGCGGCGCTGCGCCGTTTGCGGCTGTGGCCGCTGCTCGATGGCTACCGCGGGCGCAAACGCGCCGACGTGGGCGCGGCGGTATCGGCTGTGATGGCCTTGCAGGCAATGCTGCTGGCGGATGCGACGTTGGACGAGGTGGAGATTAACCCGCTGATCCTGCGCGAAAACGGGGCGGTTGCGGTGGATGCGGTGATTTGGGAGGGCGAGGCATGAACTGGGACCAAAGCGAAGGGCCGATCCGCACCCGGCGCGAGGGCGCTATTTTGGAGGTGACGCTCGACCGACCCAAGGCCAACGCCATCGACCTGATCACCAGCCGCATCATGGGCAAGACCTTCCGCGCATTCCGCGACGATGACAGCTTGCGCGTTTGCATCCTGCGGGCGGAGGGGGACAAGTTCTTTTGCCCCGGTTGGGATTTGAAGGCGGCAGCGGGGGGCGATGCGGTCGATGGCGATTATGGCGTTGGCGGCTTCGGTGGCTTGCAGGAACTGCCCAACCTCAACAAGCCGGTGATCGCTGCGGTGAACGGGATCTGTTGCGGCGGCGGGTTGGAGCTTGCGTTGAGCTGCGATCTGATCCTTGCCTCGGATAACGCGACCTTTGCCTTGCCAGAGATCCGGTCGGGGACGGTCGCGGATGCGGCCTCGATCAAGCTGCCCAAGCGCATTCCCTATCACGTCGCGATGGATCTTCTGCTGACCGGGCGCTGGTTTGACGCCGAGGAGGCGCTGCGCTGGGGGCTGTTGAAAGAGATCACCACCCCTGCCGATCTGCTGCCGAAGGCGTGGGATCTGGCGCGGCTTTTGGAAAGCGGGCCGCCGTTGGTCTATGCCGCGATCAAGGAAGTGGTGCGCGAGGCCGAGGCGATGCGGTTTCAGGATGCGCTGAACCGGATCACCAAAAGATTGCTGCCGACGGTGGACCGGCTTTATTCCAGCGAGGATCAGCTTGAGGGGGCAAAAGCCTTCACCGAAAAACGCGCGCCAGTGTGGAAAGGGCGGTAAGTTGCACGGTGATACACTCCCCTATCCCATTGTAAATAATAATGACTGCGCTTTTGTTGACCAAGTCGAAACTGGTTTTGCCCGGGCGTGGGGTGGCCTTGCTTGAGTATTTTTGCCAAGAAGAAACGGTAGTCGCAGCCCCCCATACATAGCGCGCTCGCTTGATTGCTTTGGTCAAAATATCCCCGCCGGAGGCGTTCCCGACGCAAAACGTCCTGTCCGCGTCGGGAATGATGCAGAGCGGCTGGGGCGAGGCACTGTAGTCTCAACCGGGGCGGAAGCGGGGCGATTTGGTGGACTACGACTATATCATCGTCGGCGCGGGGGCGGCTGGCTGCGTCTTGGCGGAACGGCTGTCGGCGAACGGCCGTTATCAGGTCTTGGTGCTGGAGGCAGGCGGCAGTGATCGGCGGTTTTTCGTCCAGATGCCGTTGGGTTATGGCAAGCTGTTCTATGACCCGGCGGTGAACTGGATGTATCGCACCGAGCCTGATCCGGGGCTGGCGGGGCAGCGCGATCACTGGCCGCGCGGGCGCCTGCTGGGCGGCTCCAGTTCGATCAACGCGATGGTTTATATCCGCGGCCATCGTGCCGATTATGAGGAATGGCAGGCGGCGGGCAATCCCGGCTGGGGTTGGGATGATGTGCTCGCGGCCTATAAGGCGATGGAGGATACCGAGGCGGGCGGCGACGCCTGGCGCGGGGTGGGCGGGCCGCTGTTCGTCTCGGCCAATCGGCGCGATTTGCATCCGTTGGTGGCGACCTACATCGCAGCGGCGAAGGGTGCCGGGCTTGCGTATAACCCGGACTTCAACGGTGCCGTGCAAGAGGGTGTGGGCGGCTATCAGTTGACGGTGAAGGGCGGGCGGCGCAATTCGGCAGCGCGTGCGTTTTTGCGCCCGGCGATGAAGCGGGCGAACGTGACGGTGATAACCGGCGCGCTGGTGACGCGCGTGTTGTTCGAGGGGACCCGCGCGACTGGGGTCGAATATCAACGCGGCGGGGCAACGGTTGAGGCGCGTGCCGGGCGCGAGGTGATCCTGTCGGGGGGCGCCATCAACTCGCCGCAGCTTTTGCAACTGTCGGGGATCGGGCCTGCGGATCTGCTGCGCGACAAGGAGGTTGCCGTCAGAGTTGAGAATCCCAATGTCGGCGCGAACCTGTCGGACCATCAGGGCATCAATTATACCTATCGCATGACGGTGCCGACGCTGAACGATGTGCTGCGGCCATGGTGGGGCAAGCTCGCGGTGGGCATGCGCTATCTGCTGACCGGGCGCGGGCCGCTTAGTCTGTCGATCAACCACGGCGGCGGGTTTTTCCGCACCGATGGGGGGCAAGCGCGACCCAACATGCAGCTGTATATGCAGGCGTTTTCGACCCTGATGCCGAAAGAGGGCGAAAGGCCGATCCTGACGCCCGACCCATTTCCGGGCATGTCGCTGGGGTTGTCGAATTGCAGGCCGACCAGCAGGGGGCATATTCGTATTCGCTCGGCCGATCCGGCGGAGCACCCTGCGATCGTGGCGAATGCGTTTTCGACTGAGACGGATGTGGCCGAAATGCTGGCGGCGGTGAAGTTTCTGCGCCAACTTGCGGCGCAGGAGCCGCTGCGCGGCGTCATCGCGGAGGAGCTGCGGCCGGGGCCGGAGTGCCGCACGGATGACGAGCTGATCGCGGATTTTCGTCAGCGGAGCGGCACGGTTTATCACCCCTCCTGCACCTGCCGGATGGGGCCGGAAGCCGCGACGTCGGTGGTCGATGCCCGTTTGCGGGTGCATGGGGTGCAGGGGCTAAGGGTTTGCGATGCCTCGGCTTTTCCGAACCTGATTGCGGGGAATACCAATGCGCCTGCGATGATGATGGGTTGGCGCGGCGCGCAGATTATTCTGGAGGATGCGGCGGGCTAGGCGCAGCAAAAAGGGGCGGAGGTCCGCCCCTTTGGGTCGGCAGGCGTCGGGCTGGACTTAGTTTACCAGCGCGAGGTTCGTTGCCGATTGGCGCCCGTCGCGGCTGGTTTCCAGATCGAAGGTCACTTTCTGACCGTCATTGAGACCGCGCAGACCGGCACGTTCCAGCGCCGAAATATGCACGAACACGTCTTTAGACCCGCCATCGGGTTGAATGAAGCCGAAGCCTTTGGTGGCGTTGAACCATTTCACGGTGCCGCTGGCCATCGTTAGTTCTCCTTTGTTTGCCGCCCGCGGGGGTGCGGCGGCCCGGCTCAGTCAGTGTCAACATCGAGGACTGTGGCCGATGACGGAGAACAGTGGGTCGAGTAGAAATTAACGTCGCGTCAAGAAAAGTGCCACATTGGGCCATAAAATCAAGGCGATTCGATGTAGATCTGGTGCGGGCTTGGCGGGCCTGCCGAGGTGTCGGCGAAAATCCGTCGATGCGGGCGCGCAGGGGAAGGGGGGATCGGTTCTCCCCTAGCACGGGCCGGCGCGGGACGTTAGAAGCGGCGAAAGCGCGGTGAAGTTGCGCCGGTGACGAGTTTTAGGTGGTCGCGATGTACGTGGAACGAGTGGTTATGGGGTATGGCTCTTTGGAAGATCTGGTCGGGGGTGCCCGTCGCGCCCGCAGCGTATTGATGGTTTCGGCCGCGCAGGCAACTCAGGATTCTGATTGGACCGCCCGCGCGTTCGGGACGCGGGTCGAGATTATGACCGAGCTTTATACCGCGCTGGAAGCGGTGGAGGTGGACCCGGCGAGTTGGTCGCTGGTGATGGTTGATTGTGATGGGTTTGGCGGGCTTGACGAGGTGACGCGGGCGATTGCGCGGGTCGCTGGGCTGGGCGCGACGTTGCCGGTGATCCTGAGCGCCAAAGCGGTGGCGGAGCAGAGCTTCCCGGCTGAAGGGCCGATCGTCTTGCGTGCGCCGATCTCGCGGCTGTCGCTGCGTATGGGCGTGGAACATGCCCTTCGCCGCACACTGGCGGTGACTTACGGCTGAATTTTCAAGGGATTGGGTGCGTCTCGTTTCGAAGCGGCGGGCGCGACCGGAGGGGGAACGCCGCGCGCATAACGCGCGGCGTCTTGAGATCAGAGCAGTTTCAGGTTAACCGCGCTCTCACGACCGTCGCGGCCTGCTTCGATGTCGAAGCTGACTTTCGCGCCGTCGTTGAGGCTGGTCATGCCCGAGCGCTCAAGCGCCGAGATGTGAACGAAAACGTCCTTGCGGCCGCCTTCGGGCTCGATGAAACCGAAACCCTTGGTGGCGTTGAACCATTTCACGGTGCCATTGGCCATCGTGATAACTCCTGTCATTACGCTGCCCGCGACGTGCGGCAGCCCGGCTTAGTCAGTGCAAGATCGATGGACTGTAGCCGATGACGGAGAACAGCGGGTCGAAAAAGAATAACGTTTGCGGGACATGTATGGCGCTAAAAGGGCGGAATAGCAAGGTGATTCCACCGCGCCGGGTGCGGGTCGGCACGCGTGCGCGCAGGGAATAGCCGCTTTGCGCCCTTTACATGCCGGGGTCGAGCGCGCGTTCGGTGGCGCCACCGGCGTCGGCCCAATCCTTGAAGCCGCCCATATTGTAGACCTCGGCATAGCCCATGTCCTTGAGCAGCTTGGCGGAAAGGGCCGCCCGGCCACCCGATGCGCAATAGATCAGCACGGGGCGATCTTTTTGCAGGGTCTTGTCGTGGTAGGGCGTCGCGGAGTCGGCGCGAAATTCAAGCATGCCGCGCGAAATGTGCAGCGCGCCTGCGACCTTGCCGGTCTTTTCCACCTCTGGACCGTCACGCACGTCAAGCACGAGCGCACCCTTGGCGATCAGATCGCGCGCCTCGGTGTAGGAGAGTTTGGCGACGGCGGCGTTGGCCTCTGCCATCATGGATTGCACGGTTTTGGGCATAGTCCGTTCCTTGTTCGCGGGTGGTTGTTGGAAACCTAGCGCATTCATGCTGCGATGGGAATGTGTCTCGCGGTTTGGCGGTGCAGACGCCAAGGCCGGGGGCGGCAACAGCGGACTTATCCACCGTTCACCGTCGCCGCCTTGCCTTGCCGCCGTGCATCCCGCCCCTGCCGCCGGTCGATCTGCCCCGAGCCTTCACCGCATCCTCGACCGCTTCCTCTACCGCCGACTGACGCGCCAGCGGGTCGTCAGAGATGGCGAGTTCGACGGTTTCCAGCCGCTTGACCTCGTCCCGCAGGCGGGCGGCCTCTTCGAATTCGAGATTCTCGGCCGCTTTACGCATCTGCGTGCGCAACCCGTCGAGGTGCGTGGCAAGGTTGGCGCCATACAGAGGCTTTTCCAAGCTGGCGGTGACACGGGACATGTCGGTGTCGGCGTTGAACATGCCATGCAACACATCGTCGACGTTCTTCTTGATGGTTGTCGGCGTGATGCCGTGTTCAAGGTTGTAGGCCACCTGCTTTTCGCGCCGGCGATCGGTCTCGCGGATGGCGCGCTCCATGCTTCCGGTGATGCGGTCGGCATACATGATGACGCGGCCATCGACGTTACGGGCGGCGCGGCCAATGGTCTGGATCAGCGAGGTTTCCGAACGCAGGAAGCCTTCCTTATCCGCGTCGAGGATGGCGACGAGGCCGCATTCGGGGATGTCCAACCCCTCACGCAGAAGGTTGATGCCGATCAGCACGTCGAAGGCGCCGAGGCGGAGGTCGCGCAGGATCTCGATCCGCTCGATCGTGTCGATGTCAGAGTGCATGTAGCGCACGCGGATGCCTTGTTCGTGCAGGTATTCGGTGAGGTCTTCGGCCATGCGCTTGGTCAGCGTGGTAACAAGGGTGCGCAGGCCTGCTGCGGCGACGCGGCGCAGTTCGTCAAGCAGGTCATCGACCTGCGAAGTAACGGGGCGGATTTCAATCTGAGGATCGACGAGGCCGGTGGGGCGGATCACCTGCTCGGTAAAGACGCCGCCGGTCTGCTCCATCTCCCAGGCGGCGGGGGTGGCAGAGACGAAGACCGATTGCGGGCGCATCGCGTCCCATTCCTCGAATTTCAGCGGGCGGTTGTCCATGCAGGAGGGCAGGCGGAAGCCGTGTTCGGCCAGCGTGAATTTGCGCCGGTAGTCGCCGCGATACATGCCGCCGATCTGGGGAACCGAGACGTGGGATTCGTCGGCAAAGACGATGGCATTGTCGGGGATGAATTCGAAAAGGGTCGGCGGCGGCTCGCCCGGCGCGCGGCCGGTGAGGTAGCGGGAGTAGTTCTCGATCCCGTTGCACACGCCTGTAGCCTCCAGCATCTCAAGATCAAAGTTGGTGCGTTGTTCGAGGCGTTGCGCTTCGAGCAGTTTCGCGTCGTCGGTGAGTTGCTTCAGGCGCTGAAAAAGCTCGGCTTTGATGCCCTTGATCGCTTGCTGCATGGTGGGGCGCGGCGTGACGTAGTGGGAATTCGCATAGATGCGAATTTGCTTGAACGTGTCGGTTTTGGTGCCGGTGAGGGGGTCGAATTCGGTGATCGCCTCCAGCTCATTCCCGAAGAAAGAGAACCGCCAGGCGCGGTCTTCAAGGTGGGCGGGCCAGACCTCGACTGAATCGCCGCGCACCCGGAACGAGCCACGCGTGAAGGCGGCATCGTTGCGGCGGTAGGCTTGGGCGACGAGTTCCGACAGAAAGCCGCGCTGGTCGTAGGAGTTTCCCACCACCATGTCCTGCGTCATCGCCGAATAGGTTTCAACCGACCCGATACCGTAGATGCAGGAAACCGAGGCCACGATGATGACGTCATCGCGTTCCAGAAGCGCCCGGGTGGCGGAGTGGCGCATCCGGTCGATCTGTTCGTTGATCTGGCTTTCTTTCTCGATGTAGGTGTCAGAGCGCGCGACGTAGGCCTCTGGCTGGTAGTAGTCGTAGTAGCTGACAAAATACTCGACGGCATTGTCGGGGAAAAAGCCCTTGAACTCGGCGTAAAGCTGGGCGGCGAGGGTCTTGTTGGGGGCAAGGATGATTGCCGGGCGCTGGGTTTCCTCGATGATCCTGGCCATGGTGAAGGTCTTGCCGGTGCCCGTGGCGCCCAGCAGCACCTGATCGTGTTCGCCCGCCAGCACCCCTGCGGTAAGTTCCTTGATCGCGGCAGGTTGGTCGCCAGCCGCTTGGAACGGCGTTTGCATCACGAAACGACGGCCGCCTTCCAGCTTGGGGCGGGTCAGCACCTCCGGACGAAGGGTCGGCGCGTTGGTGTTGTTGTGCGGCATGGGGCGATTCCTGAGTAAGCCCTAGATTTGATCTGTTTTTGTTCTGGTTCAAGGCTTGGCAGACCGGCGCCGGTGCGAAAGTTGCGCAAAACCTGCAGACGGGGGCTTGTGAAGGATTCGTGACAGTGGATATTGCGCCAAAGCAATCCGGGCAAATCCGGCAATAAAATTGAGGCGGCAGTAATGGAAGCATGGTTCCCGGGCAATCTTGCCCTTTTTAATCTATTGAACGCCTCAGCGGCGCCGAACACGGTGCTGCGGGCATTGGCGCATCTGTTCGCGGTGGATGCGCTTTATGCGCTGATGCTGGCGATGATGGTGGTGTGGTTCACCGGCGCGGCGGCGGCGCGGCGGTCGTTGATGCTGGCGGTGGGCGCGGTAGCGGTGGGCGTCGTGGTCAACGTGGTGATCGGCGCCGTCCTTGGCACGCCGCGGCCGTTTGCGGCGGGGATCGGGCATCAGTTTCTGGTGCATAGCGCGGATGCGTCGTTTCCCAGCGATCATGGCACTGTGGTCTGGTCGATTGGGCTATGCTTGATTGCGACCGGGCAGGCGCGGTTTGGGCGTGGGGTGATGTGGCTGGGGCTGCTGGTGGCTTGGGCGAGGGTCTATCTGGGCGTGCATTACCCGCTCGATTTCCTTGGCGGATTTGTGGTGGCGTTTGGTTCGGTGGTCGCCGTGTTGCGGCACGAGGAGCGGCTGGCGCCATGGATGGGCGCGATTGAGGCTTGGCATGCAGAGCGGGGCAAAGAGCCGCTGTGGTAAGGGCGCAAATTTCCTCGCTCTCAGGATGAATTTCTTGTTTTCGTTAATGGTTCGGCAAGGTTTGTGCCCGTAATCTGGCTATGCAAGCAGCAGAAGGTTGCCGGCCGGGAGTTTACCCACCCCACCCCTCGCTCCCCAGCACCTGGTCGGCAACCGACCTTCTGCGCTTGCGCCTTTCCCCCGGTGAAATGGGAGCATGGCGTTGACGCCAAAACGCGCGGGATCGTGGCCGAGGCGCGCCTTGCCTCTTGCGCCGGGGCTGGTGTTTCTGGATAACGGGGGCGCTTAGGATCGACGTTGCGGGTCTGTCTGGCCATTGGCCATACGGGGCTCGCGTCTTTTGGAGAAACGCCCATGCGCGCCCGTATTTACCAGCCAGCGAAAACCGCGATGCAGTCCGGCACCGCCAAGACGCATCAATGGGTGCTGGACTTCGCGCCCGAAACGTCGCGGGAAATCGACCCGTTGATGGGGTGGACCAGCTCCAGCGATATGCAAGGGCAGGTGCGGCTGCGGTTTGAGACGCAGGCCGAAGCCGAAGTCTACGCGCGCGAGCATGACATCGATTATGATCTGCTACTTCCTCAGCCGCGCAAGGTGAACATCCGCCCGCGCGGCTACGGTGACAACTTCGCGACGGATCGCCGGACCGTGTGGACGCACTAAGTCGCGCAGCTGGGTAAAGCCGCCAGCGCGAGATTGAACTATTGGCCTGTGGGGTAACCTGCGGGCCTTTTCGTTGTGTAGGTGTGTGCCGCGCTGCCCATGGTTGGGATTTGGCGCTACGGCAACGTCGCCAGCCGGCATTTGCCGCCAAGCCCATGTGTTTAGGATAGGAATTGCATTCCTCGTTGGGAATGTTAACCTAATCGAAACAAAAAACGGCAAGAAACGATTATTGGGCAGGCTACCGACATGAGAACGGGCTATCGTGGCACGTTTGTCATTTCTTGGACGCAAACGGAACTGGACGGCATCGTGGCCGCTCCTCTGGATTTGCTGGTCGTCGGCGCAACTTGGCGTTGGACGGGTGAAGCGGTTCGGGTGGATGGGCCGCAGGGGCTTCTGGTTCTGTCGGGCGACCCGGAGGCGGCAGACGTACGTCGGCGAGCCGCGCATATGGTGCGCCGGCTGGTCGGCACGGCATTGGCGGAACGACCGCAGGTGCATGAGCAAGCCGAAGATGACGATGTTCCCGACCGTGGCTTTGTTCTGACCGATGGCCGCCGCAGTTTTTTCGCGACGCTGATCGAGGCGAAGGGTCAAGGGGCGCGGTTGTTGATGTTTGTCGGCGAGGTTCCTCAGGAGAGCGCGGACCTGTGGGTGGTGCGCACGAGTGTGGGACTGGAGCCCCCGGTGGCGGATAACCCTTTGGCTGGCGGCGTTATTTGTTTCACGCCGGGCACGCGGATCACCACGCCGGACGGGCCAAAGCTGATCGAAACCTTGCGGCCGGGCGATGTGATCCAGACCAAGGATGATGGCCCGCAGCCGATCCTGTGGGCGGGCAGTCGGCGGATGACGGGCGCGCGGCTGTTCGCGATGCCGCACCTGCGCCCGGTGCGTGTGCGGATGGGCGCGCTGGGGGCAGGGCGGCCTGACGGAGATCTGGTTATTTCGCCTCAGCACCGGCTTTTGGTGAAGGGTCCGTCGGCGCAGGCGTTGTTCAACGTGCCGGAAGTGCTGGTCGCGGCCTGCGATCTGGTTAACGACCGCTCGATCCTGATCGATAGTGCGCTGAAAGAGGTCACCTACGTCCATATCCTGCTGGAGCGGCATCAGGTGGTGTGGGCGAACGGGCTGGAGACGGAAAGTTTCCACCCCTCCAACACCTCGCTCGAGACGGTGAACCCGGTGCAGCGGAGCGAGTTGCTGTCGATCTTTCCGGGGATCGATACCGACCCCAACCGTTATGGCGGGTTTGCGCGCCGAAATCTGACGGCGACCGAGGCGGCAATCCTGCGCCACGATACGGCGGCTTAGGCGTCGGTTCGCCATTGACACCCCTTGGATCGGCTGTATAAGCCGCACTTCATCCCGGCCCGAAATGGCCGGGCTTTCATTTGGTGTTGGTGGACCTCGCAAGGGGAAGCCTGTCGCCCGCGCCCGGAAACGGGTCTGGGAAAGGACAACGCCCTTCATCGGCTGCAAGGCCACCCTTAGAAGGAGATCAGCGGTGACCAAACGCACCTCTGCCAAGCATAAAATTGACCGCCGTATGGGCGAAAACATCTGGGGCCGCGCCAAGTCGCCGCTGAACAAGCGCGAATATGGTCCGGGCCAGCATGGTCAACGCCGCAAGAACAAGCTGTCTGACTTTGGCACCCAACTGCGTGCCAAGCAGAAACTGAAGGGTTACTACGGCGACCTGACCGAAAAGCAATTCCGCAAGATCTATGGCGAAGCTGAGCGTGTCAAAGGCGACACCGGCGAGAACCTCGTGGGTCTGTTGGAGCGTCGTCTGGACGCGATCGTTTACCGCGCGAAATTCGTGCCGACCGTGTTCGCGGCGCGTCAGTTCGTGAACCACGGCCACGTTCTGGTCAACGGCAAGCGCGTCAACATCGCGTCCTACCGCGTGTCGGAAGGTGACGTTGTCGAGATTCGCCAGAAGTCCAAGCAGCTGGCGATCGTGCTGGAAGCCGTGGCGCTGGTAGAGCGTGACGTGCCGGATTACATTGAGGTCGATCATTCCAAAATGACCGCGAAGTTCGTGCGTCAACCGACGCTGGGCGATGTGCCCTATCCGGTCCAGATGGAACCGAACCTCGTCGTCGAATATTACGCGAAGAACTGATCTCTCGCGGATGGATTGCCTACGGAAGGGCTGCACCATCTGGTGCGGCCCTTTTGCTATGACTGGGGCGTGTTTTCGTAAGGTAGATGCCGCGCGCGGTGCCGCTAAAGCGATTTCGATTCATTCTGAATTGCACGCCTGCCTCAGCCCCTGTTTTCGCGGGATTTATCTACGAAAACTGGTTCCCACTTTTCGGAAATCGCTTTAGAACCTGCCCGAGACATCGGAGATGATTATGAACGACGCGATCCGCCCGCAGCCCGGTATTCTGGACATTGCACTTTACGAGGGCGGGCAGGCGCATGTCGCGGGCGTGTCTAATGTGGTGAAGCTGTCGTCGAATGAGAACCCCTTTGGCCCGTCGGAAAAGGCCAAGGAGGCGTTTCTGCGCTCGGTCCACACCCTGCACCGCTACCCCTCGACCGATCATTCCAGCCTGCGCAGTGCGATTGCCGAGGTGCATGGGCTGGATGCAGAGCGCATCATTTGCGGCGTCGGCTCGGATGAGATCATTACCTTTCTGTGTCAGGCCTATGCCGGACCGAAGGATGAGGTGGTGTATACCGAACACGGCTTCCTGATGTACAAGATCTCGGCTTTGGCGGTGGGTGCCACGCCCGTCGCGGTGCCAGAGCGGGATCGCACCACGGATGTCGATGCGATCCTGAAGGCCTGCACCAAGCGGACCAAGCTGGTGTTTCTGGCCAACCCGAACAACCCGACCGGCACCATGATTGGCGCAGGCGAGGTGGCGCGGCTGGCGGCTGGGTTGCCTCCGCAAGCGATCCTTGTGCTGGACGGCGCCTATGCGGAATATGTGCCGGGCTATGATGGCGGCGCGGGTCTCGTCGAAGCGCGCGACAATGTCGTGATGACGCGGACTTTCTCGAAAATCTACGGTCTGGGCGGGTTGCGCATTGGTTGGGGCTATGGCCCCAAGCAGATCATTGACGTGCTGAGCCGCGTGCGCGGGCCGTTCAACCTGTCGACTACCCAGTTGGAGACCGCCGAGGCCGCCGTTCGCGATCAAGAGCATGTTGCCAAGTGCCGCGCCGAAAATGCGCGGATGCGGCGTTGGCTGGCCGAGGCTTTGGCAGAGCATGGCGTGCCCTCTGACACCTCTACCGCGAACTTCATTCTGGCCCGGTTCGCCGATACGGGCGAGGCAGAGGCCTGCGACGATTACCTGAAATCTCAAGGGCTTATCGTGCGACGGGTCGGGGGCTACGGCTTGCCGCATTGCCTGCGCATCACCGTGGGCGACGAGGCTGCGTGCCGTCGCATTGCCCATGCCGTGGGGCAATTCAAAGGCCAGCGCGGATGACGGTGATCTACGACAAGGTCGCCTTGCTCGGGTTGGGGCTGATCGCCTCGTCGATGGCACATGCGATGCGGGCGGGCGGTTTGGTGCGCGAAATTTCGGGCCATGCACGCACCGCAGACACGCGGGCAGTCGCGCTGGAAATCGCGATCTGCGACACTGTTCACGCATCGGCTGCCGAAGCGGTGCGGGACGCTGATCTCGTCGTGCTTGCGGTTCCGGTGGGTGCGATGGGGGCGATCGCCGCCGAGATTGCGCCGTTTCTGAAGCCTGGGGCAACGGTGACGGACGTTGGCTCGGTCAAGCAGTCGGTGATAGACGCGGTGGCGCCGCATATGCCGCCGTCGGTGCATTTTGTGCCGGGCCACCCGATCGCGGGGACCGAATATTCCGGGCCGCGCGCGGGCTTTGCCACATTGTTTCAGAACCGCTGGTGGTTGCTGACCCCCTTGGCGCAAGCCGACATGGCGGCGGTTGCGCGGCTGCGTGCGCTGCTGGAGGCGATGGGCGCGAAGGTGGATGAGATGGACGCCCCGCACCATGATCTGGTGTTGGCGGTGACCAGCCATACACCGCACCTGATCGCTTACACGATGGTCGGTGTGGCTGACGATCTGCGCCGCGTGACGGACAGCGAAGTCATCAAGTATTCCGCCGCCGGGTTTCGCGACTTCACGCGTATTGCGGCCAGTGATCCGACCATGTGGCGCGATGTGTTTCTGAACAACAAGGACGCGACGCTAGAGATCCTCGGGCGCTTTACCGAAGAGCTTTTCGCGCTGCAACGCGCCATTCGCACCGGCGACGGCGATCATCTTTTTGAGTATTTCACCCGCACCCGCGCCATTCGCCGCGGTATTATCGAAGCCGGTCAGGATACGGCGGCGCCGGATTTTGGGCGGTCCGCGGAAAAAACCTGACGCGAACGCTGACGCTTACTGCCATAGCGGCAGGCGCGGCACCGGGCCAAGTGGCAGGGGCCCGAAGCTCATCCAGCCTTTGTTGATTTCCAGCGGCAGGTCCACGGTGGTCGGATCGCCGCCGCTTTTGGCCAGCGTGTCGAGCATATTTTGCCAAGTCGGCGCCATTTCCGGGCGGATCAGGCCAAGGGCCGCCGCAGCGCCAATCATCGCGCGCCAGTTTTTTGCCCGCAGGTCGATGCGGCCCTCTGGGGTTCCGTCTGGGGTAAAGGTCAGCTTGCCGGTGGCGGACAGCACCATATCGCCCCATGTCAGATGCGATTCCTTGATCGTAAGGTCTGTCAGGCGTGGCTTGGTGCGCGCGGCATGGCGGTCAAGCGCCGCGCTGAATCCAGCCTCGGCGTCAAGGTGGATCTGCTCGATCGTGGAAGGAAGGGCGCCGTTGGGGTCAAGCTGGGCCTTGAAGGCGGGGGAAAGCGTGAGGCGGTCCGCCTCCACCCCGATCTCATGTGCGAAGCGGCGGTCGGGCATCTGGCGGGTCGCAAAGCGGAACTGATCCATCGTGCCGCCCCAGCCAGCGGTGGAGGTCAGCCCGAGTTTGTCGGCCACTACGACGATTTCATCAAGCGCGAAGGCAAGGCCGGGCACAAAGGCGAGGCTTGCCCGCATCGTGTCCGAGGTGACGCTCAGGGTGCCGTCGGGTGTGGCCAGCGTTTGCTGGTGGGGCAGGGCGGCAATGAAGTGGTAGGGGTTGTAGCTGAGCGCCAAAAGCTGCGCGAAGGGCGCGCGCCAGGTGATGCCAGACGCCGGATCGCCAAGCGCGATGTCGTTGACGGTCAGGTCAAAGCGGCTGGGGAAGCCCTCGACGGCGAGGCTGGAATAGGTGGCGGTTCGACCTTCGGCTGTTTGGCGCGCGAAGAGGGCGGTAACGGCGCGCTGTTCTGCAGTGGAGCCTACAAACCACCAGCCGCCCCAGAACGCCGCAAGCACAAAAACGATGATAGTAATGAACCGCATCATGGCCCCTTTTCCCCGCGCGACTGCTGTTGTTTACAGGGGGGGCAATCGGAGGACCAGCGCATGAACAACACGACCCTGTGGGTTTTTGGCTATGGGTCGCTGATCTGGCATCCCGGGTTCGAGGTGGCAGAGCGGCAGATCGCGCGGTTGGATGGCTGGCGGCGCTCGTTTTGTATGCTGTCGATCCATCATCGCGGCACCGAGGCCGATCCTGGGCTGGTGCTGGCGCTGGACGCGGCACCAGAGGCCGCCTGCGAGGGCGTCGCGTTCCGGGTGCAGCCGGGGCTGGAGGCGGAAACGCTGGCGCTGCTGCGCGAACGCGAGCTGATCTCGTCGGCCTATCTTGAGACGCATCAGGCGGTCGATCTGCGCGATGGTCGAAAGGTCGAAGCGCTGACTTTTGTGATTGACCCCGATCACGTGCAATATTGCGGTGGCCTTGATCTGGAGGATCAGGCGCAGCGCATTGCGCATGCCGTGGGTGGGCGCGGGCCGAATTGCGATTACCTCTATAATACCGCCGCGCATTTGGCGGATCTGGGCATCGAAGACCCCGACCTTAGCCAGTTGGCCGCGCGGGTGCGCTCGATTCGCGCAAAGGCGCAACTCTAGTCCCGCCCAAACCGATTTGCGGGTTGGCATGTCGCGCGCCGCCCCCTATTGTTTCTGCAACAAAGACAAGGGTCAGGACCGGTCCACATGGACAAGCCCATGCGTGAGGCAGCGCCGAATTTCTCTCAACCCATCCGGCAGATCGTGACCATGTGTATCGTGGTTGCGCTGGTGCTGATCGGGGCGACGCTGGCGTGGACACGCCTTTCGGTGGTGTTCTACGCCAACCCTTATCTCAACTCGGCGATCATCGTGGTGTTCGCGATCGGTGTGATCGCGTGTTTCGCACAAGCGATCCAGATTTCATCCTCGGTGCGTTGGATTGTCGATTTCACCTCTAACGTGCCGGGGCATGACGAGGTGCGGGTTCCGCAACTTCTGGCACCGCTTGCGTCGCTGCTGCGTTCGCGCGGCGCACGGTCGCAGATCAGCGGCACGGCGGGGACTAATATCCTTGACTCCGTGGCGACGCGGATCGACGAGGCGCGTGATTTCACGCGGTATCTAACCAACCTGCTGATCTTCTTTGGCCTGCTTGGCACCTTCTGGGGGCTGGCGACCACGGTGCCGGCGGTGGTGGAAACCATCCGCTCGCTTGCCCCGAAAGAAGGCGAGACGGCGGCGCAGGTGTTCGCAAAACTGATGGGTGGCTTGCAAACCCAGCTTGGCGGTATGGGGATGGCGTTCTCCTCATCCCTGCTGGGATTGGCTGGCTCGCTGGTGATCGGTCTGCTGGAATTGTTCGCCAGCCACGGGCAGAACCGCTTTTACCGCGAGTTGGAGGAGTGGCTGTCCTCGATCACGCGCATCGGTTTTGCGGGCGCGGATGGCGAGGGCGGCTTTGATCAGGGCGTTCTGATGGGCGTGCTCGATCACATGGCCGAGCAGATGGACGCGCTGCAAAAGCTGTTTGTGCAGACCGAGGCGGGCCGGGCCGGCACGGACGGACAGATTGGGCAGTTGGTGGCTGCGGTCGGGCATCTGACCACGCGGCTAGAGGCGCGCACGGGCGAGGATACGACGGCTGCTCTGGAGCGGATTGCCGATGCGCAAGACAAGGTCGCGGATGCCCAGCAACGGGTTATCGACGCGCTTGATCGTAATGTCGCGCGGCAGGAACGCATTGCCGACGGGATCGAGCGTAACTCTGACCGGCAAGACCGCGTGGTGCATGGGCAGGAACGGCTGATTGCGTCGCTTGATGGCCGCGGTGAGGCGGGGGGCGAGCACACCGATGCGGAAAGCCGGATGCGGCTTCGCTCGATCGACGTGCAATTGCTGCGGATTCTGGAAGAGATTTCGGCCGGACGGCAGGAAAGCATCACAGATCTGCGTGGCGATCTGGCCGCGCTGACCGCTGCGATCCGACAATTGTCGCGCGGGGGCGTGACGCCAACGGGGCGGGGCTAAGCGATGGGACTGTCGCGCCGGGGCAGCCGCGCAGAGGCACCGACTTGGCCCGGTTTTGTCGACGCGCTGAGTTCGCTGTTGCTGGTCCTGATGTTCGTGCTGACGATCTTCATGATCGTGCAGTTCGTTCTGCGCGATACGATCAGCACGCAGAACACCGAGCTGGGCTCGCTCAGCGAACAGGTTGCGAGCCTTGCCGATGCGCTGGGGCTGGCCAAGCTGGACGCGGCGAAGGCCAAGGATCAGATCGGCCAACTGACCAGCCAACTTGCCGATGCCAAGGGCAAGGCGGACCAGCAATCGGCGCTGATCGCGACGCTGAATAGCCAGTTGACGGCACGGCAGGGTGAATTAACGCAGGCGCAGGCAAAGATCACCTCGTTTGAGGCGCAGGTGGCAAGCCTGCTGGCGGATCGCGATGCCGCGCGTGGGCAGGTGGCGGCGCTGGGGGCGCAGGTCACCGATCTGACCGCTGCGCGCGACAAGTTGCAGACGGAACAGGACGCCCTGAACCTCGCCGTCGCGAAAGCGCGGAGCGAGGTTGATGCGCAGACCGAAGCGGCGCGCCTTGCCGCCGCGCGCACCGAGGCGTTGCAGGCGCTGATCGCGGATCTGCACAATCGGGCAGATACGTCGGCGGCGGCGCTGTCGGATGCTGAAAAGCAACAGATCACCGATGCGGCGGCAGCCGATGCTTTGCGGGCAAAGCTGAAGGACTCACAGGCAGAGTTGACCGCAATGACGCTGGCGCTGGAGGCGCAGCGCAAGAAGGCGGAGGACACGCTGACCCTGCTCGCTGCGGCGCGGGCGGCGGCGGATCGGGCGACGCAAACCCAGATGACCGAAGCGCAGAAGCAGGCGGCGCTGCTGTCTGTCGCCAATGACGCGCTGTCGAAAGAGCAGGTGAAATCGGCGGAAAGCGCGCGGCAGGTTGAGCTTTTGAACCAACAAGTCGCGGCCCTGCGCACGCAGTTGCAGGCATTGCAGGGTATATTGGATGCCTCTGCCGCGAAGGATAAGCAGAACTCTGTGCAAATTCAGGCTCTTGGTAGCCAGTTGAACGCAGCGCTGGCCCAAGTGGCGGACGAGCAAAAGCGACGCGCCGATCTGGAAGCGGCGGCGCGACTGAAGCTGGAGGCGGAGAACAAGAACCTATCGAACTACCGCTCAGAATTCTTTGGCAAGGTTTCGGCGGTGATGGCGGGGGTGAGCGGGGTCAAGGTGGTCGGTGACCGCTTTGTCTTCTCATCAGAAGTGCTGTTCCCGCCCGGTTCTGCCGATCTTTCCCCGGCGGGACAGGCGGAAATTGCCAAGGTCGTGGCAATCCTCCAGGAGGTGGCGGCGCAGATTCCTCCGGGCATCAATTGGATCCTTCAGGTCAATGGCTTCACCGACAACCAGCCCCTGTCGGGAACCGGGCAGTTCCACGATAACTGGGAGCTCAGCACCGCGCGGGCGCTGTCGGTCGTTCACTACATGGTAAACGGGCTGCATTTCCCGCCAGACAGGCTCGCGGCGACCGGCTTTGGCGAGTTCCAGCCGGTGGCGACCGGTGACACGCCGGAGGCGCGTGCGCAGAACCGCCGGATCGAGTTGAAGCTGACCGAAAAGTAGACCGGCGCGGGTATCGGAGGTGCTGGCTAAAGAAAAACCCCCGCGACCTTTCGGGCGCGGGGCAATTTCAAATCCGTCCGTTACTCCGCCGTCAACAGCGGCGGCTTGCTGCGCGTCAGGCGCGGGGCCGCGGGCTCGCCGATTTGCAGGTCGATGGCATCGTTCTTGACCCCGACCCGCACCACGCCGCCCTTCATCAATTTGCCGAACAGCAGTTCCTCTGCCAGCGGCTTTTTGATGTGTTCCTGAATGACGCGGCCAAGCGGACGGGCGCCCATCTTGTCGTCATAGCCTTTTTCACCAAGCCATGCCGCCGCTTCGGGCGTCAGTTCGATATGGACGTGGCGGTCGATCAGCTGCGCCTCAAGCTGCAGCACGAATTTCTCGACCACCTGCATGATCACCTCTTTCGGCAGCGGCGCGAAATTGATGACGGCATCCAGACGGTTGCGGAATTCGGGCGTAAAGGTGCGTTCGACCGCCGCCGTATCCTCGCCAGTGCGACGCTCGCGGCCGAAACCGATGGCGGATTTTGACATCTCCATCGCGCCCGCGTTCGAGGTCATGATCAGGATCACATTGCGGAAATCCACCGTGCGACCGTTGTGGTCGGTGAGTTTGCCGTGGTCCATCACTTGCAGCAGGATATTATAGACGTCGGGGTGCGCCTTTTCCATTTCGTCCAACAGAAGAACGCAATGAGGGTGCTGATCGACGCCATCTGTCAACATGCCGCCTTGGTCAAAGCCGACATAGCCCGGAGGCGCGCCGATCAGGCGGGACACAGAGTGTTTCTCCATGAATTCGGACATGTCGAAACGCAGCAGTTCCAGCCCGAGTGACGATGCGAGCTGCTTGGCCACTTCGGTTTTGCCGACGCCGGTTGGGCCCGCAAACAGGTAGTTGCCAATCGGTTTTTCCGGCTCGCGCAGACCGGCGCGTGCGAGTTTGATCGCCGAGGAAAGCGCCTCAATCGCCTTGTCTTGCCCGAACACCACCCGCTTGAGGCCCTTTTCAAGGTCGCGCAGGATTTCCGCGTCGTCTTTCGAGACGTTTTTCGGCGGGATGCGGGCGATCTTGGCCACCACGGCCTCAATCTCTTTGGCACCGATGGTTTTGCGGCGTTTGCTTTCGGTAACCAGATGCTGCGCCGCGCCCGCTTCGTCGATCACGTCGATCGCCTTGTCGGGCAGCTTGCGGTCGTGGATGTAGCGCGCCGCAAGCTCCACCGCGGTTTTGATCGCGTCGTGCGTGTAGCGGATGTCGTGGTGTTCCTCGAAATAGGGTTTCAGGCCCATGAGGATTTTTATCGAATCCTCGACCGAGGGTTCGTTGACGTCGATCTTCTGGAACCGACGGGCAAGGGCGCGGTCTTTCTCAAAGTGCTGACGGAACTCTTTATACGTCGTGGACCCCATGCAGCGCAGTTTACCGCCCTGAAGCGCGGGCTTCAGCAGGTTCGAGGCATCCATGGCACCGCCAGAGGTGGCACCCGCCCCGATCACGGTGTGAATTTCGTCGATGAAAAGGATCGCGTCGGGGTGATCCTCCATCTCTTTCACCACCGCTTTCAGGCGTTCCTCAAAATCGCCACGGTAGCGCGTGCCCGCCAGAAGCGCGCCCATGTCGAGCGAATAGATGGTGGCATGCGCAAGGATCTCGGGCGTTTCACCCTGCACGATCTTCCACGCCAACCCTTCGGCGATGGCGGTTTTGCCGACGCCGGGGTCGCCCACCAGCAACGGGTTATTCTTGCGGCGGCGGCATAGCACCTGAATGCAACGCTCCACCTCCATCTCGCGGCCGATCAGGGGATCGACGTCGCCCTTTCTCGCTTTGGTATTCAGGTCAACACAGTATTTCGAAAGCGCGGATTCCTTCGCGTCGCCAGCCTCGGCCTTGGGGGTTTCCTGATGCTCCGTCGCGCCGGACACCGGACGCGTTTCGCCGAAAGAGGGATCTTTCGCCACGCCATGCGCGATGAAATTGACCGCGTCATACCGCGTCATGTCCTGTTCTTGCAGGAAATAGGCGGCGTTGGACTCGCGTTCCGCAAATATCGCGACGAGGACGTTGGCGCCTGTCACCTCAGTCCTGCCAGAGCTTTGCACATGGATCGCCGCGCGCTGAATCACGCGCTGGAACGCGGCGGTCGGCACCGCCTCTGATCCCTCGACATCGGTGACCAGCGTGGACAGGTCATCGTCGATGAAATCGACAAGGGTGCGGCGCAGCGCGTCAAGATCGACGCTGCAGGCGCGCATGACTTTGGCCGCGTCGGGTTCGTCAATCAACGCCAGCAGCAGATGCTCCAGCGTTGCGAGTTCGTGGCGGCGCGCGTTGGCCAGAGCCAGGGCGCCATGAATGGCTTGCTCGAGTGTGGTCGAAAATGACGGCACTTTTTCGTGCTCCTATCCTGAGGGTCGGAGGGGGTGAGCCCGGACCGACCATGGCCTCATACCTTTAAGGTTCGGTTTTATTTGGCGCGCTTCAAGGGTTTTTTCCGCTTGCGTGCTGATTATTCCTGAACCGCCGAATTTGTGATCGGAAACCCGCGGTTTGACGGGCTTCCGGGGTTGGACAACGCCTAAAACGTATCCTTGCGCCGACGGATTTCGGCGAAGCTTTCGGCGTCGCTGGCTGTGGGCTGCCCGATTGCCCGTTTAACCTCTGCACGAGCGGCGCGCAGAAAGGGGTTGGTGGCGAGTTCCTCTGAAAGCGACACCGGGATTGTCGCCTCGCCGCGAGCGCGTGCCGCGTTGGTGCGGTCAGATCGAGAGATAAGCGCGGCGTTGTCGGGTTCAATGGTCAGCGCAAATTTTGCGTTGCTTGCCGAATATTCGTGGCCAGAGAAGATCAGCGTTTCAGGCGGCAGGGCGGCGAGCTTGGACAGGCTTTGCCACATCACCGCAGGCGTGCCTTCGAACAAACGGCCGCAGCCAAGGCCCATCAGGCTGTCGGCGGTAAAGGCGGCCTTTGCGCCGGGGAAGTGGAAGGCGATGTGGCCGATGGTGTGGCCAGAGACGTCGATCACGTGGCCCGCTTCGGCACCGATGGTGACGGTGTCACCTTCGGCCACGGCGCGATCAAGTGGGGGCAGGCGGTGCGCATCCGCTGCGGCACCGGTCACCCGTGCGCCGGTGGCCGCGCGCAGGGCCTCGACCCCGTCAATATGGTCCCAGTGGTGATGCGTGATGAAGATGTCGCCAAGCGTCCAGCCGCGCGCCTTGAGTGCGGCCAGGATCGGCGCGGCGTCCGGCACGTCGATCACGGCGGTGGCGCCGCTGGTGGGCTCATGGGCAATCCACGCGTAATTGTCTTTCAGGCAGGGGACGCGGACGATCTCAAGGGACATGGCGTTTCCGGTTGTCTTGGGTATTGTGGCGAAGGACTCTGAGGTATCGGGGAACTTTGGCCGAGGGGCTCGGCAGGAACAAGGACCAAATTCGTGCATCTCGACGTGCTGGACCTGCGCAACTTCTACTATCGCACGCGGCTGGGCCGGGCGGCGCAGCGCGCCGTTCGCGACCAGTTGGTGAAGTTCTGGCCCGAGGCAAAGGGGCAGACCGTTGCCGGTTTCGGCTTCGCGGTGCCTTTGTTGCGCCCCTTCATCGCAGACGCCCGGCGTGTGATCGGGATCATGCCCGCGCCGCAGGGGGTGATGCCGTGGCCGCCGGGAATGGCGAACATGTCGGTGCTGGCGGAAGAGACCGAGTGGCCGCTGTCGACCGGTATGGTGGACAAGCTGGTGGTGATGCACGGGCTGGAAACCTCTGACAATCCCGGCGCGGTGCTGGACGAGTGCTGGCGTGTGCTGGGGCCGGGGGGGCGTGTGGTGTTCGTGGTGCCGGCGCGTTCGGGCCTGTGGGCGCGGCGCGATGTCACACCCTTTGGCCATGGGCGCCCCTACTCACTGGGGCAGTTGGAGGCGCAGTTGCGCCAACACGCCTTTACGCTCGAACGGCACGCCTCGACCCTTTATGCACCGCCGTCGCATCGCCGGTTCTGGCTGCGAACCGCATCGTTTTGGGAAGGTGTGGGTCGCAGGGTGCCTTGGTTTACTGGCGGCGTGCTGATGGTAGAGGCGTCAAAGCAAGTCTATGCGCCCAAACGCCCCGGCCTGCGGGAAGTCGTGCGCCGACCGCTGAAAGTGCTGGAAGGTTTGCCGGTTCCGGGTGTGGAGCCCGCGTGATTCACGCGCTTTAGCGCTATCAGCCGCGGAAATTGTGACCCTACGTCGGTATGAATCGGTCGCAGTTTCGTGAGGATCGGCCAAGTCATTGATATTGCATGAACGGATGCTCACCAGTTCGTGAGCAAGATGGTTGCGAGGGGCAATGTCCTCTGCTACACCCACGCCGAATTTGGGGGGCATGCGTTCGCAGGCCTTCGGGAAATGTTCTGTGCCGCGCGGGTCAGCGTGGCTACAGAAACCAGAATAGCGGAAGGGTGGACGTGTCCGAACCAGCTTCGATCTCTTCCGGCATCGCCGCGCGCTACGCGACAGCCATTTTCGAATTGGCCCGCGAAGACAAGGTGTTGCCGACGCTTGAAAAAGACGTTGACGCTCTCGACGGCGCGCTGGGTGAAAGCCCGGACCTGAGCCGGATGATTGCCTCGCCGCTCTTCACGCGCGAACAACAATCCGGTGTGATGGCCGCGCTTGCAAGCAAGATGGGCCTGTCCGGTCTTGTCGCGCATTCGCTGGGCGTTCTGTCGGCAAAGCGCCGCCTTTTCGTTTTGCCGCAGCTTATTACGGCGCTGCGCGAGATGATCGCCGTCGAAAAGGGCGAAGTGACTGCGGAAGTGACCGCCGCCACCGCGCTGAGCGCCGCGCAGTCCAAGGCGCTGATCGCCGCGCTCAAGGCGCAGATCGGCAAAGACGTTAAACTGAAAACCGCCGTCGATGAGAGCCTCATCGGTGGTCTCGTCGTCAAAGTGGGCTCGAAGATGATCGACACCTCGATCCGTTCGAAGCTCGAAGCCCTCCAGAATGCAATGAAAGAGGTCGGATAATGGGTATCCAAGCAGCTGAGATTTCTGCGATCCTCAAGGACCAGATCAAGAACTTCGGACAGGAAGCAGAAGTCGCAGAGGTTGGCCGTGTGCTGTCCGTCGGTGACGGTATTGCCCGCGTCCACGGCCTCGACAACGTTCAGGCCGGCGAGATGGTGGAATTCCCCGGTGGCATCCGTGGCATGGCGCTGAACCTCGAAGTCGATAACGTCGGTATCGTTATCTTCGGCGAAGACCGCACCATCAAGGAAGGCGATGTCGTCAAGCGCACCAAGTCGATCGTGGACGTTCCGGCAGGCAACGCTCTGCTGGGGCGGGTCGTGGACGGCCTTGGCAACCCGATCGATGGCAAAGGCCCGATCGCCGCGACCGAGCGTCGCGTGGCTGACGTGAAGGCCCCCGGCATTATCCCGCGCCAGTCGGTGCATGAGCCGATGGCAACCGGCCTTAAATCGGTTGACGCCATGATCCCGGTTGGCCGTGGCCAGCGAGAGTTGATCATCGGTGACCGTCAGACCGGCAAAACCGCCATCGCCCTCGACACCATTCTGAACCAGAAGTCCTATAACGAGGCGGCTGGCGACGACGAAGGCAAGAAACTCTACTGCATCTACGTTGCTATCGGGCAGAAACGCTCGACCGTGGCGCAGTTGGTGAAGAAGCTGGAAGAGACCGGTGCGATTGACTACACGATCGTGGTGGCTGCAACCGCATCCGACCCGGCACCGATGCAGTTCCTTGCGCCCTACGCCGCGACCGCGATGGCGGAATTCTTCCGCGACAACGGCCGCCACGCCCTGATCATCTATGATGACCTTTCCAAACAGGCTGTTGCTTACCGCCAGATGTCGCTGTTGCTGCGCCGTCCGCCGGGGCGTGAAGCCTATCCGGGCGACGTTTTCTACCTCCATTCCCGTTTGCTGGAGCGGTCGTCGAAACTGAACGCCGACAACGGCTCGGGCTCGCTGACGGCGCTGCCGATCATCGAAACGCAAGGCGGCGACGTGTCGGCCTTCATCCCGACCAACGTGATCTCGATCACCGACGGTCAGATCTTCCTGGAAACCGAACTGTTCTATCAGGGCATCCGCCCGGCTGTGAACACTGGTCTGTCGGTGTCTCGTGTGGGCTCGTCCGCGCAGACCAACGCGATGAAATCGGTTGCGGGTCCGGTCAAACTGGAACTGGCGCAGTACCGCGAAATGGCGGCGTTCGCGCAGTTCGGTTCCGACCTCGACGCCTCGACGCAGAAACTGCTGAACCGCGGCGCGCGTCTGACCGAGCTGATGAAACAGCCGCAGTATTCGCCGCTGACCAACGCTGAAATCGTCTGCGTCATCTTCGCTGGCACCAAGGGTTACCTTGACGCCATCACGGTGAAGGACGTCGGCCGTTTTGAGGCCGGTCTGCTTAAGCACCTGCGCACCAACCACAAGGCGCTTCTGGCCGATATCACCGTCAACGACCGCAAGGTCGCCGGTGATCTGGAAAAGAGCATCCGTGCGGCGCTGGACGAATTCGCGAAAGACTTCGCCTGAGGGCGGGCCAGAGGAGCGGGTAGATGCCTAGCCTTAAGGACCTAAAGAACAAGATCGCGAGCGTGAAATCCACGCGCAAGATCACCAAGGCGATGCAGATGGTCTCGGCGGCAAAGCTCCGCCGGGCCCAGGAAGCTGCCGAAGCCGCGCGGCCCTATGCCGAGCGGATGATCGCTGTCATGTCGGGCTTGGCTGCTTCGGTGGGCAAGTCCGATACCGCGCCGCGGCTTTTGGCCGGGACCGGAGCGGACAAGGTGCATCTGCTGGTCGTCATGACCTCAGAGCGCGGTCTGTGCGGTGGTTTTAACTCGACCATCGTGCGTTTGGCGCGCGCACACGCGCAATCGCTGCTCAGCAAGGGCAAGACGGTGAAGATCATCACCGTCGGCAAGAAGGGGCGCGAGCAATTGCGCCGTGACTTCAGCCAGTACATGATTGCGCATGTCGACATGGGCGCGGTGAAACGCGTGGGTTATGTCGATGCGCAGGGCATCGCGAAAGACGTGGTTGCGCGGTTCGACGCGGGTGAGTTCGACGTTGCGACGATCTTCTTCAACCGCTTCCAGTCGGTGATCAGCCAGATCCCGACCGCCAAGCAGATCATCCCTGCGGTGTTCGAAGGCGAGGCGAAAGCTTCCTCGCTTTACGATTACGAACCGTCTGAGGAAGGTATCCTTGCCGACCTCTTGCCGCGTGGCGTGGCGACGCAGATCTTCACCGCTCTGCTGGAGAACGGCGCCTCGGAACAAGGCGCACGGATGAGCGCGATGGATAATGCGACGCGCAATGCGGGCGAGATGATCACCAAGTATACGACCATCTACAACCGCTCGCGTCAGGCTGCGATCACCAAAGAGCTGATTGAAATCATTTCGGGCGCTGAGGCGCTCTGAGGAACCGGAGAAACGACATGGCAAAAGCGAAAGCCACCGGCAAGATTACCCAGGTGATCGGCGCCGTCGTGGACGTTCAGTTCGAGGGCGCTCTGCCCGCAATTCTGAACGCCCTTGAAACCGACAACAACGGCAAGCGTCTGGTTCTGGAAGTTGCCCAGCACCTTGGCGAAAGCACTGTGCGCGCCATTGCTATGGACGCAACCGAAGGCCTCGTGCGCGGCGAACCGGTGAGGGACACCGGCGCACCGATCTCGGTTCCGGTCGGCGACGCTACGCTAGGCCGTATTCTGAACGTCATCGGCGAGCCGGTTGACGAAAAGGGCCCGGTCAACGCGACCGAAACCCGCCCGATCCACCGCGCGGCCCCGACGTTCGCTGAACAGGCGACCAGCTCGGAAATCCTCGTGACCGGCATCAAGGTTATCGACCTGCTGGCACCCTACTCCAAAGGTGGCAAGATCGGCCTCTTCGGCGGCGCAGGCGTGGGCAAGACGGTTCTGATCATGGAACTGATCAACAACATCGCCAAAGTGCACTCTGGCTACTCGGTTTTCGCCGGTGTGGGCGAGCGGACCCGTGAAGGCAACGACCTTTACCACGAGATGATCGAATCCGGCGTTATCAAGATCGACAACCTGTCGGAGTCGAAAGTGGCCCTTGTTTACGGTCAGATGAACGAGCCGCCTGGTGCGCGTCTGCGCGTCGCCCTGTCGGGTCTGACGCTGGCCGAGCAGTTCCGCGACCAGTCGGGTACTGACGTTTTGTTCTTCGTCGACAACATCTTCCGCTTTACCCAAGCGGGTTCGGAAGTGTCGGCACTGTTGGGCCGTATCCCGTCCGCCGTGGGCTATCAGCCGACGCTGGCCACCGACATGGGCGCGCTGCAGGAACGCATCACCTCGACCAAAGCGGGCTCGATTACCTCGGTGCAGGCCATCTATGTTCCGGCCGACGACCTTACTGACCCGGCGCCGGCAACCTCGTTTGCCCACCTCGACGCCACGACGGTTCTGTCGCGTGCGATCTCCGAGCTTGGCATCTACCCGGCGGTGGACCCGCTCGACTCGACCTCGCGGATCCTCGATCCGGTCGTCGTGGGGCAGGACCACTATGACACCGCCCGCGCCGTGCAGGGTATCCTTCAGCGTTACAAGTCGCTGCAGGACATCATCGCCATCCTCGGGATGGACGAGCTGTCGGAAGAGGACAAACTGACCGTGGCGCGCGCCCGTAAGATCCAGCGATTCCTGTCGCAGCCGTTCGACGTGGCAAAGGTCTTTACCGGCGCTGACGGCAAGCAGGTTCCGCTGGAAGAAACGATCAAGTCGTTCAAGGCAGTTGTGGCCGGTGAATACGATCACCTGCCGGAAGCGGCCTTCTACATGGTTGGCGGCATCGAAGAAGTGATCGCGAAAGCCGAGCGTCTCGCGGCTGCGGCCTAAGGAGGCAAAGATGGCCAACACGATGCAATTCGACCTGGTTACGCCTGAAGCGAAGCTTGCTTCGTTTCAGACCACCGAGGTGCAGATCGCAGGCGCAGACGGCGACCTGACCGCTATGCCCGGGCATGCGCCGTTGATCACCACGCTACGCCCCGGCGTGCTGCGCGTTGCTGGTGCCGAGGGCATGGTTGCCTTCGTCGTAAGCGGCGGCTTTGCCGAGATTACCGCCGAAAGTGTCTCGGTTCTGGCCGAACGTGCGGTGCCAATCGAGGAAGCGACCGGAACGATCGTCGACTCCATGCTGGAAGAGGCGCGCAGCCTTGCTGCCGCCGCTCTGCCAGAGGATAAGGACGCCGCCGACAAGCTGGTCCATGACATCATGGCTCTGCGAGGCACGGTTGCGATCTGACGTGCCGCATTTCACATGCAAGACATAACGAAAGGCCCCGGTGATCGGGGCCTTTTGCATTGGAACCCAAGTTTTACCACAATCGAACGGTAGCCCTTGCGGAGCGATGAGGTGAAAATGAGAAAAATACGCAGCCAGACGCTTGGGATCGATCAGGGCTCGGCGGTGCTATTTTCGGATTTCGCCGATGACGGCGTGATGTGGTCGGGCACCGGACCGCGAGAAAAGCGGGTCCATGTGACGTTCGATGGGGTTTTTCTGAGTGACCCCGTGGTCACCGTCAGCATCTCGATGTGGGATACCGATCAAAAGACCAACCAGCGCGCCGACATTTCGGCGGCCAACATCACGCCAAGCGGCTTTGACATCGTGTTCAAGACCTGGGGCGACACGCGCATAGCCCGTATCCGCGCCAATTGGACCGCGGTGGGCGAGTTGCATGACGACGACGTCTGGGACGTCAGCTAAGCCCCTTTTCGCGTGGATCAGCTGCGCGTGTACATGCCTTCGTAGATCGGCATAAGCGTATCCACCTCGAACAGTGACGACACAGAGGTGCCGTTCCATATGTTCAGGATCGCCTGCGCGAACATCGGCGCGGTCGGCACGATGCGGATGTTCCCCGCCGCTTTTACCGCTTCCGTGGGCTCGATCGAGTCGGTGATGACCAGGCTTTTCATTTTGGACGCCTTGATGCGCTCGACCGCCGGGCCCGACAACACGCCGTGGGTGATGTAGGAATGAACCTCGGTCGCACCGTTTTCCATCAGCACTTCCGCAGCTTTGCACAGTGTGCCCGCAGTGTCGCAAATGTCGTCGATGATGATGCACTTCTTGCCGGTCACGTCGCCGATCACCGTCATTTCGGCGACTTCGCCCGCCTTTTCGCGGCGCTTGTCCACGATCGACAGCGGGGCGCCGATACGCTTTGCCAGCTCGCGCGCGCGGCCGACGCCACCGACGTCTGGCGAGACCACCATCACGTCCTCCAGCCCGCCTTTGAAGTTGTGCTGAATGTCGAGTGCGAAGATCGGCGCGGAATAAAGGTTATCGACCGGAATGTCGAAAAAGCCCTGAATTTGCGTGGCATGAAGATCAAGCGTGAGGACGCGTTCGATCCCTGCCTCGGTCAGCAGATTGGCCACCAGCTTTGCGCTGATCGGCGTGCGCGCCTTTGAGCGGCGATCTTGGCGGGCGTAGCCGAAGTAGGGGATAACGGCGGTAATGCGTGCGGCAGACGAGCGGCGCAGCGCGTCGGCGATAATCAACAGCTCCATCAGGTTGTCGTTGGCCGGGTTCGAGGTCGGCTGAATGATGAACATATCCTCGCCGCGCACGTTCTCGTAAACCTCAACGAAGATTTCCTGATCGTTGAAGCGTTCGACCCGCGCGTCGACCAACCCGACCGACATGCCACGGTGCATCGACATCCGGCGCGCGATCGCTGTCGCGAGGCTGCGGTTGGCATTGCCAGAGATCAGCTTGGGTTCGCTCATTGCAGCCATGGAAGCGGTCCTTGATAGGGGCGATTATGACGGATTCGTATCGTTGACACCGCTTACCACCCGGTTACGGTCTTGCAAACCGCATGGCGAACAGGGAGTGGCTCAAATGGCCCATATCGATTACTTTTTTTCCACGATGTCGCCCTTCACCTATCTTGCCGGCACACGGCTTGAAGAGATCGCGGCGCGTCATGGCGCAACGCTTAGCTACAAACCACTGGATATCCTTGCACTTTTCACCCGCACCGGTGGCACCGCACCAAAGGACCGGCACGACAACCGCAAAGCGTACCGGATGCAAGAGTTGAAGCGGCAATCGGTCAAGGCGGGCCTTGCGATGAATTTCGCGCCGATGTTCTTTCCGGTCAACACCGCGCCCTCATCCTACGCCATTATTGCGGCGCAAAAGGCGGGGGGCGGCGACGTTTCGGCGTTGGTGCATGGCTTTACCCGCGCTGTCTGGGCAGAGGAGCGCAATATTGCCGAGGATGAGGTGATCCGCGATGTGATGACGCGCGCGGGGTTTGACCCCGCCATTGCCGATCACGGTATGATGATGGCGGCGGATACCTATATGGCGAACCTTGAGGAAGCGGTAAGCCGCGGCGTTTTCGGCGCGCCCTTCTACATCTGCGATGATGACGAGCGGTTCTGGGGGCAGGACCGGCTTGACGATCTGGACCTGCATCTGGCGGGCAAGCTATGAGCGTCGCGCGGCACTTTGGCCACGGCCCGCGCCAAGCCTTGGCGCTGCATTGCTCGCTGGCCCATGCGGGCGAATGGGCGGGGTTGGGGCTGGCGCTGGCCGACCGCGTGACGCTGACTGCGATTGACCTTCCCGGCCATGGCAGCGCGGCTGACTGGCAGCCGGGGACGGACATGTCGGAAACCGCTGTGGCCATGGCTTTGGCCGCGATGCCAGAGGGGGCGGTCGATGTGATCGGCCATTCCTTTGGCGCGGTGGTGGCCCTGCGGCTGGCGCTGGAGCATCCGGAACGGGTGCGCAGCCTGACGCTGATCGAGCCCACGCTTTTTGTGGCGGCGGCTGGGGACAAGGCTGCTACGGCGGGGTATTTGGCGCTCCACCAACCCTTTGACCGCGCGATCGCCGCGGACGACCGCGAAACTGCGGCGCAGCTATTTACCGTAATTTGGGGCGCGGGCGAGGATTGGGCGCAGCTTCCGGCGCGGCAATCGAGCTATATCGCGGCGCGCATCCACCTGATCCCCGCCGCGCTTCCGGTACTGGGCGAGGATTCGGGGCATCTACTGGCGCCGGGTCGGCTGGAGGGGTTTGACCGGCCCGTGCTGCTGGTCGAAGGCGGGGATTCGCCCGCCATCATCGGTGCCATTGCCACGGCGCTGGCCGCGCGCCTGCCTCATGCCACACGCGCCACTATCCCCGGTGCGCGGCACATGCTGCCCCTGACCCACACCGCGCAAGTGGCGGCGGTTATTGGTGATTTCCTAGCCGCGAATGAGGCTTAGGAACTGGTCAACCTCTGCGTCGATGGTGTTCCACGAGGTGACAAACCGCGCGAGTTGCGGCGTGTCATCGGGGCCTTCAAGCGCTGCATCGGGTGACATGATGTAATAGGCCGCGCCCGCACCTTGCGCGCGGCGATGCGCGGCGCGGGGCAGGGTGGCGAACATCAGGTTGGCAGGCACCGGGTTGGCGAGGCTGGCACCCGGCGTGGCTTTCAGACCAGCGGCCAAACGCGCGCCCGCCCGGTTCGCTTGGCCCGCAAGGCGCAGCCAGAGGTCGTCGTGCAGATAGGCCTCCATCTGCGCGGACAGGTAGCGATGCTTGGAAAACAGATGGCCCGCCCGTTTGCGGCGCAGCTCAAACTCCCACGCCTTCGCCGGGTCAAACAAGATCACCGCCTCGACCCCCATCAGCCCGTTCTTGGTGCCGCCAAAGGACAGGACATCAATGCCCGCCTTCCACGTCATTTCCGCGGGCGTGGCACCGGTGGCGACCAGCGCATTGGCAAAACGCGCGCCATCCAGATGGCAGGGCAGACCCGCCTCGCGCGCGACGGCGGTCAGCGCCGCAACCTCGACGGCGGTGTAAGCCGTTCCAGCCTCAGTGATATTGGTAATCGACACCATGCCGCGCTGCACGTTGTGAACGCCACCGCGCGCGGTGTTGGCGATGCTTTCGCGCAAAGCCGCTGGCGTCATCTTGCCCGCGACGCCATCGACCAGCGTCAGCTTGGCGCCGTTGGTGAAGAACTCCGGCGCGCCACACTCATCCTCGGCGATATGGGCGTTACGGTGGCAAAAGACCGTGGCCCAAGGCGGGCAGCAGACGGCAAGCGACAGGGCGTTCGCGGTGGTGCCGGTGGCGACGAGGTATATCGCCGCCTCGGGCGCCTCAAACACTTCGCGCAGACGGGTGCGCACGCGGGCCATGATCGCGTCATTGCCATAAGGCATGGCAAAGCCCTGATTTGCCGCTGCCAGTGCCGCCATGATCTCCGGCGCGACTGGGGCCGCGTTGTCGGACGCGAAAAACATCACAGCTCTCCTTCGATGATGTAGTCCTCCCACTCGTCCTCATCGACCTCGAATTCGGGCACCGTCCAGCCTTTGACCGAGATGCCGGCAGAGTGGACGGTTTCGGGGTCGCCAGAGATCAGCGGGTGCCAGTCATACAGCGGCTTGCCCTCATACCGCAGCCGATAGGCGCAGGTGGTGGGCATCCAATAGGCGATTTCGCCGATATTTTTCGGCGTCAGCACCACACATTCCGGCACGAATTGCTTGCGGATTTCGTATTGTGCGCAACGGCAGGTTTCGTTGTCGAGCAGGCGGCAGGCGACGCGGGTAAAGGCGATTTCGGCGGTGTCGGGGTCTTCCAGCTTGTTCAGGCAGCACTTGCCACAGCCGTCACACAGCGCCTCCCACTCGCGCGGGGTCAGGCTGGTCAGCGGGCGTTCCCAGAATTTCGGGCGCATGTGGTCGCGGGCGATGGGGTCTTTCATGGGGGCGACCTTGGCGGGAATTGGCGGGGAAGGGAAGGGGGATCAGAGCGCCGCGAGGATGGCGCGCGCCTTGGCGCAGTCTTGGTCCATCTGGGCGATCAGCGCGGGCAGACCGTCGAATTTCAGCTCTGGCCGCAGGTAGTCGATCAGGGCGACGGACAGGTCGGCGCCGTAAAGGTCGCCTTTGAAATCAAAGAGATAGGTTTCCAGATTGGGCACGTTGTCGCCAAACATCGGGCGAATTCCCAGCGAGGCCGCGCCGTCATAGGTGCCTTTGTGCGCGCCTGACAGCACGTCAATCTTGACCGCATAGACGCCAAAACGCGGCAGATGCAGGCCTGCGACATTCATGTTTGCGGTGGGGAATCCCAACTCTCGCCCGCGCTTTTCGCCGTGGATCACCTCGCCTTCGATGCGGTGCCAGTGGCCCAGCATCCGGGCGGCGTCGCGGGCGCGGCCTTCGCTGAGCGCGGTGCGGATCGATGTGGAGGAGATTTCCTCGCCCGCGTCGGCAACAAGGGTGGCGATGGTGACGCCAAAGCCAAACTCTGCGCCAAAGGCGGCAAGGTCGGTGGCGGTGCCAGAGCGGCGGTTGCCAAAGCAGAAATCGGCGCCAACCACGACGTGAGCGACGCCAAGCCCCTTTGCCAGCACCTCGGCCGCGAACTCACGCGGTGACATCGCGGCGAGGGCGGCGTTGAACGGTACCTCGTAAAGCCTTTCCACGCCTAGTTTTTCCATGCGATGTGCGCGCGCTTCGGCGTTCATCAGGCGAAAGGGCGGGGCGTCGGGGGCAAAGACCTGGCGGGGGTGGGGCTCGAACGTGATGACGCCCAGGGGCGCGTTCAGGCGCAAGCCCTCAACGCGGGCCAGACCGATCACCGACTGGTGGCCGCGATGCACGCCGTCGAAGTTGCCCATCGCCACCGATGCGCCCTTGTCGGAAGGCTCAAGCCCTTGCCATGTCGTCAGAATCCGCATCGTCCCCCGGCGCGGAATATCCCGCGGTCAGTCGAATTTATTGCTTGGCGCAAGAACCAGCGCTTCGCCTTTCAACACGACCGTATCGCCCACAAGGCAGCGACAATCAAGGGTAACGCGGCGACGGGAATGGTCGATGGTCAGCACCGTCACCTCGGCGCGGACCACGTCGCCGGGGCGCACGGGCGCCATGAATTTCAGGGATTGGCCAAGATAGACGGTGCCGTGACCGGGAAGTTGTTCACCGATCACCGCAGAAACGAGGCCGGCGGTCAGCATCCCATGCGCGATGCGCCCCTCGAAGATGGTGTCGCGGGCATAGTCGTCGTCCATGTGAACCGGGTTGCGGTCGGTCGAAACCTCGGCAAAAAGCGCTATATCCCGGTCGGTTACCTGCTTTTGCAGGTAGCGCATCATACCAATTTCGAGATCCTCGATGCAGATCGTTCCCCGAGGCAGATTGTCGTGGGCGGTATCAAGCATTGGTGTGATTCCATCGGTCATGTTGCAGTGCAGCATAACCGTGCAAACGGGGTCGCGCAATATGACTGCGCAACAATGTTGCCCATGTGGCGCTAAAGTCGTAATTTTGATGCTAGCGCAATTTTCCGATAGCGGCGGTTGCGCTGAGTTGGCGGGCGTCGAGCCAGGCTTGCAGCAGGGTCGAATCGGGGGCGTCGGGGTTGGGGCCGAACTCGGTGGCAGCGATGCCGCCGGTGACGAAAAGCGTGTCGATCCCCTCGGCCAGACCGCCGCGAATGTCGGTGTCGATACCGTCGCCGATGGCGAGGATACTGTCGCCGGAAATCTCGTGGCCAAGGGCGGCAAGGCGGCGGCGGGCGAGGGCGTAGATGGGCGAGAAGGGCTTGCCGAACGACAGGCTTTCGCCGCCCATCTCATTGTAATCATTAGCTAAAGCGCCTGCGCACCACAGCCGTTTGTCACCGTAATCCACGACGATATCCGGGTTGGCGCTGAGCATTTTCAGCCCCCTTGTTTTCGCCTCCAGCAGAACGGTGTGGTAGTCGGCGGGCGTCTCTGTCAGGTCGTCGGCGAGGCCGGTGCAGATCACGCCGGTCGCTTGATCCATCGGCACGCGGGTGATGCGGGCGAGGGCTGCGGGATCATCGGCGTATTCGGTAAAGAAACTCTCATCTTTCGGCGCACCGATGTGGTAGATTTTGTCGCCCACCATGCCCGCCAGCATCGCCTCTTGCGTCGCATCGCCGGACGAGACCACCAGATCATAGGCATCGTGCGGCACCGACATCCGGTCCAAGTGCCTGATAACGCTGACATTCGGGCGCGGCGCGTTGGTCAGCAGCACGACCTTTCCCCCCTTGGCGCGGAAGGCTTGCAGGGCGGCGACGGCCTCGGGGAAGGCGGTGTGGCCGTTGTGCAGACAGCCCCAAAGATCACAAAACACCGCGTCATACCGCGAAGAAATCTCGGCGAGGGAGGCGATGATCTGGGTCATGGGAGGCCTTTTGCGGGATATGTTTTTCATGCAGCAATCGTATGTTTTTCATGCATACGATTGCTGCATCGTTGAGGTTGGCCAAAACGGCCCCGTGTCAGAGCTTCAGCGACGGGATGATCTGCTTTTTGCGGCTCATGATGCCGGGCAGGACCACGGTGTCGCCGGTGACGGTGACGCCAAAGCTTTTCTCGGCCAGTTGCTTGACCAGATCGTTCGGCACCAGCAGCGTCGCTTCTTCGCGCAGGATGTCGATCACGAACAGCAGCACCTGATCCGCGCCGTCTTCGGTGGCGACGGCGGGCATGGAGGCCATCAGCGAGGCCTTGCGGTCCAGCACGACCTTCGGCGCGGTGGTTTCCAGCACCGAGATGCGCAGCTCTTTGCCCGCGACGTTGTATTCCTTGCTGTCCATGCGCAGCAATTCGGCGTCGGAGAAGGCCGAGACGTCGGATTTCGCGGCGAATTGCGCGGCGGCGAGGTCGGGGATCGACACGCCAAGCGCTTTGGCGAGTTGTTCGGCGACGGCGCGGTCATGCGGCGTGGTGGTGGGCGAGCGGAATTCCAGCGTGTCGGACAGGATGCACGACAGCATGGCGCCAAGGACGCCGCGCGGGGCCTTTTTCAGATCGGCGCCGATCAGGTCGTGCAGGATGGTGGCAGTGCAGGCCAGCGGGCGCATGGTGATGGCGATCGGCGCGTTTGTCCTGATGCCGCCAACCAGCATGTGGTGGTCGATGATCTCGATGACTTTGGCGTCATTGATCGAGGGCGGCAGTTCGGCGGGGTTGTTGGTGTCAACGATGACGCAGGTGTCGGCGGCGCTGACATCTGCGATGATCTCGGGCTTGGGCAGATCCCAGTGTTGCAACACGAACAGCGCCTCGGTGTTCGGCTCGCCCAGCAGTTTCGCTTCGGCGGGGGTGCCTTTCACCTCGGTCAGATACCAGGCCCAGACGATGGGCGAGCCGGTGGAGTCGGTGTCGGGGGACTTGTGGCCAAAAACCTTGATCATGTGCGTATCCGTTACGAGAAGGGTTCATAATTTGCGCGCTTTATAGGCGGTGCGGCACGGTTTGTCACGGGCGGTTGCTGCGCAGCGGCATTGCGCGGTCGCCATGGCGAAAAATCCGCTTGAAGCGGTTTTGGCGTGGGTCAGGGGGTAAGCGGGGTGAGGGTGAAGCCTGCCTGTTGCAGCAGGTTCAGCACGCCATTCGGGCCGCCCAGATGCGCGGCGCCAAAGGCTATGACGGCGGTTTTCCCTGTGGTCGCGGCGATCATCCGGGGCAGCCACGCGCGGTTGCGGTCGGTCAGCAGGGCGGCCTCGATCAGGTCGAAATTGGCGCGGGTTTTGGTGGGGTCGGCACCGGGGGTTTTCAGCGCCTCGGCCTTGCCGAATTCCCACAGCAGGCGGTGTTCGCCCGCGAAATAGGCGTTGGCGGTGGTGGTGGCCATGTCGGCCATCGCGCTGGGGCTGTCGCCCACCAGCGAGAGGCGGAGCATGTCGAGTTGGCGCGCCTCGGACATGGTGGCGAAGATGCGGAAGGCGGTGTCGTAGGGTTCCAGTGCGGTGATCGGGATGGCGTGGGCCGCAGCCAGCGCGATGAGTTGGCCATCAAGGCCAAGCGGGCCTTTGGCGTTGGCGGCAAGGTTGCAAGGCGGGATGTCGAGCAGCACCGAGATATACCACGGCTGAAATTTGGCGGCCATGAAGGGCGGGATACCGCGCGCCTTGAGCGCGGTGGACAGCGTGCGCCATTCGGGGGCGGTCAGCACCTCTGGCAGGGTGGGGCCCGTGGTGTTGATAAGACGCTCGGGGTGGGCGGCCATGTCGGCTTTCAGGTGTTCTTCCTCAGCCGGGCCAGCCTCGACCATCAGAAGCGAGGCCTGGGTGAGGATCGGGGTGAGGCGCGCGAGGATGGCGGCGAAGCGGGGGTCGTTAAGGTGATAGGTGCCGATGAGGGTCAGGTGCGTGGTGCCGCGCGTGGCGGTCCAGAAGTTACCCTGCGCGAAGGGATCGCTGCCGATCAGTGCTGCGCGTTCAGCCGGCGAGAGGGTGGCGATCAGGTCGCGCCCGCCGCAGCTCGCGGGCGGCGCGGCGCGCGCGAAGGGGGCGGTCAGCGCGAGGCAGAGGGCGAGCAGAAGGCGTGCGAACATCGGGGCGGTTCCTTTGGTTGGCGAAGCCTGTCACAGGGGGTGGGCCAAGGCCAGCCGATCCCCCGATCCGCGCGAATTTTAGGTGCAGATGTGGTTGACAGAGCTGCTCCGCCTGCATAGATGCGTTGCGTTGGCACTCGATAGAGGTGAGTGCTAACGGAAATTCAACCTGGATCCCAAGGGAGTTCTCAGATGGCATTCAAACCGCTGCACGATCGCGTGCTCGTTCGCCGCCTCGAAGGCGAAGAAAAGACCAAGGGTGGTCTGATCATCCCCGATACCGCGAAAGAAAAGCCCGCTGAAGGCGAGATCATCTCGGTCGGCGAAGGCGCACGCAAGGACTCGGGCGAGCTGATCGCACCGGCCGTCAAAGCGGGCGACAAGGTTCTGTTCGGCAAATGGTCGGGCACCGAAGTCACCATCGACGGCAAAGAGCTGCTGATCATGAAAGAAAGCGACATCCTCGGCATTATCGCCTGAGGCTGACCGGTCGGGCGCCCGGCGCCTGCCCACGCTGACTTTCCCAACCGAAATTCAAGACAACTGGAGCATATCAATATGTCTGCCAAGGACGTCAAATTCGACACCGATGCCCGCAACCGTATGCTGCGCGGCGTCAACATTCTTGCCGACGCTGTCAAAGTGACGCTGGGCCCGAAAGGCCGTAACGTCGTGATCGACAAATCGTTCGGCGCACCGCGCATCACCAAGGACGGCGTTACCGTCGCCAAGGAAATCGAACTGGAAGACAAGTTCGAGAACATGGGCGCGCAAATGGTGAAGGAAGTCGCTTCCCGCACCAATGATGAGGCCGGCGACGGCACCACCACCGCGACCGTTCTGGCGCAAGCCATCGTTCGTGAGGGCGTGAAAGCGGTTGCCGCTGGCATGAACCCGATGGACCTGAAGCGCGGCATCGACATGGCGACCATCAAGGTTGTCGCGGCGATCAAAGCGGCTTCGCGTCCGGTTTCCGACAGCGCCGAAGTCGCGCAGGTCGGCACCATCTCGGCGAACGGCGAGTCGGAAATCGGCCGTCAGATCGCGGATGCGATGCAGAAAGTCGGCAACGAGGGTGTCATCACCGTCGAAGAAAACAAAGGCCTGGAGACCGAGACCGAAGTGGTCGAGGGGATGCAGTTCGACCGCGGCTACCTGTCGCCCTACTTCGTGACCAACGCCGACAAGATGGTTGCGGATCTGGAAGACTGCCTGATCCTGCTGCACGAGAAAAAACTCTCGTCGCTGCAACCGATGGTGCCGCTGCTGGAGGCTGTCATCCAGTCGCAAAAGCCGCTGCTGATCATCTCGGAAGACGTTGAAGGCGAGGCGCTGGCGACCTTGGTGGTCAACAAGCTGCGTGGCGGCCTGAAAATCGCCGCCGTCAAGGCGCCGGGCTTCGGGGATCGTCGCAAGGCGATGCTGCAAGACATCGCCATTCTGACCGGTGGTCAGGTGATCTCTGACGATCTGGGCATGAAGCTGGAAAATGTCGGCATCGACATGCTGGGCAAAGCCAAGAAAATCACGATCACCAAAGACGCGACCACGATCATCGACGGTCACGGCGACAAGGCGGAGATTGCGGCTCGCGTTGCACAGATCCGCGCGCAGATCGAGGAAACCACCTCGGACTACGACAAGGAAAAACTGCAAGAGCGTGTGGCAAAACTGGCTGGCGGCGTTGCCGTTATCAAAGTTGGCGGCATGACCGAGATCGAAGTGAAAGAGCGTAAAGACCGCGTTGATGACGCGCTGAACGCGACCCGCGCTGCGGTTCAGGAAGGCATCGTCGTTGGCGGCGGTGTGGCCCTGATCCAAGCGGGCAAAGCGCTGGACGGCCTGAAGGGTGCAAACTCTGACCAGGACGCCGGCATCACCATCGTGCGCAAAGCACTGGAAGCGCCGCTGCGTCAGATTGCCCAGAACGCGGGCATGGACGGTTCGGTTGTGGCAGGCAAAGTGCGCGAGTCCAACGATCCGAAGTTCGGCTTTAACGCGCAGACCGAAGAATATGGCGACATGTTCAAGTTCGGCGTCATCGACCCGGCCAAAGTGGTTCGCACCGCTCTGGAAGACGCGGCGTCGATCGCTGGCCTGCTGATCACCACCGAAGCGATGATCGCCGACAAACCGCAGGATAAATCCTCGGGCGGCGGCATGGGCGGTGGCGACATGGGCGGCATGGGCGGCATGGGCGGCATGATGTAATCAGCGCCCCGCTGATGAGATTGGGAAAGGGCCTCCGGTTGGGGGCCCTTTTCTTTTGGGCTATGAGCGGATCCGGCGGAGGCCCGGTGCCCGGGCCAAGCCCTTTGCCGCGCGCCCGCTGGGCGCTCAGGCGCGCTCCGCGCGGGGATATTTGGACCAAAGCAAAGGGTCAGGGGGTTTCAGGCCACGCGCGGATCGCGACGATCTGGAGCGAGAGGCTGCCATTTGGTCGGCGCCACTCGACCTCGTCACCGACCCTTGCGCCGAGGAGGGCGCGGGCGAGCGGGGAGTGCGGCGCGATCCAGCCGCGGGCGGCGTCGGCCTCGTCCTCGCCGGTGATGCGGTAGGTGGTGGTGTGGCCGTCGTCGTCCTGCACGGTGACGGTAGCGCCAAAGCTGACCTCGTCGCCCGGCTGATCGGCGGGATCGACCTGGAGGGCAGAGCGCAGCCGCGCCTCCAGATAGCGGATGTCGCGTTCGGCGGCGGCCTCGGGCAGTTTGTCCAGCCGTTCGGGGCGCGCGCGCAGGGCGGCGAGGGTGGCTTGCGTGGCGGCAAGTCGGGCGCGCAGATCGGCGAGCCCCGAGGGGGTGACGTAATTCGGATGCGGGCTGATCGGCAGGTCGGGCAGGGGGTCCAGCCCGCCCGAGTCCTCTTTGACGAACGCGCGGCTCATCGCACGATGACTTCCAGCGCGTCGTAGAGGATGCGGCCGGTGCCGGGGGTGCCCCATGCGGCGTCTGGCAGGCTGTCGGGTTTGTAGCGCAGGCGGGACAGTTCCTGCCGCGTGACGAAGCGGCGATTGGTCACCACGCCTTCGGGGTCGCGCCACAGCGCGGGCAGGGGGCCCAGTGCGGTGCAATGGAAATAGACATCGACCTGATGGAAGCCGGTGGCGGGATCGTGGAATTCATTGACGAGGCACGGCGCGCCGACCGAAATCGACAGGCCACATTCCTCATGGATCTCGCGCTCGAGGTTATCGGGCAGCGAGGTTCCGGCATGGACGCCCCCACCCGGCGCACACCAGAGGTCGGAGACGCCGCCGCGAAAGGCGTTGACGATCAGCAGCCGACCCTCGTCAAGGATCAGCGCACGGGTGGCAAGGCGGGGCGAGCGTGGTTTCATGCCCGCAGCGTGACGCGGTGCGGGCGGCTTGTCTATGGCTTGGCGATCAGGACCACGCGGAAAGCTGCCGGTTCAGCGTTTCGGCGCGCCGGTGATGCGGTTGACATGGCCCATCTTGCGGCCGGGGCGCGCCTCGGTCTTGCCGTAGAGGTGCAGCGCGGTGGCGGGTTCGCGGGCCAGTTCCGGCACGCGGGCGATGTCGTCGCCGATCAGATTCTCCATCGTCACGTCGGCATAGCGGCTGCCGTCGCCCAACGGCCAGCCTGCGATGGCGCGGATGTGCTGTTCGAACTGATCGACCGCGCAGCCGTTCTGCGTCCAGTGGCCAGAGTTGTGCACGCGCGGCGCGATCTCGTTGACGATAAGGCCCTTTTCGGTGACGAACAGCTCCACCCCCAGCACGCCGACATAGTGGAGCGCGTTGAGGATCTGGGCGGCGATCAGCACCGCGTCGCTGCGTTGACCGGGAGAGAGGCGGGCGGGCACCGTGGTGGTGTGCAGGATGCCCCTGACATGGACGTTTTCGCCGGGATCATAGGCCGCAACCTCGCCGTTCAGGCCGCGCGCCGCGATCACCGAGATTTCGCTGCTGAAGTCGATGAAGCCTTCCAGCACGGCGGGGGCGCCGGCCATTGCGGCCAGCGCAGAGGGGCCGTCGGCGGGGGTCATCAGGCGGGCCTGCCCCTTGCCGTCATAGCCGAAACGGGTGGTCTTCAGGATCGACGGCGTGCCAACCCAGTCGATCGCGTCCGACATCTCTTCCTTCGAGTCGACGGTGGCATAGGCGGCGGTGTGCAGGCCGATCGAGGTCAGAAAGTCCTTTTCGGCGATGCGGTCCTGACTGATGGCAAGGGCATGGCGACCGGGGCGGATCGGGCGGGTTTCCTCCAGCAGGTCCAGCGCCGAGGTCGGGATATTTTCGAACTCATAGGTGATGACGTCGACGGCATCTGCGAAGGCTTTCAGCGCCTCGCGGTCCTCGTAGCTGGCGGTGGTCAGCGCGTGGGCGACATCGGCGGCGGGGGGATTTTCGGCGGGATCAAAGATATGGGCGCGAAAGCCAAGGCGTGAGGCCGCAACCGCGAGCATCCGGCCAAGCTGGCCGCCGCCGAGAATGCCGATGGTGGCGCCAGAGGCGAGGGCGGGTTCAGCCTCGGGGGGGACGGTGGTGTCAGTCATCTTGGGGTTCCTCCGGGATCGAGGCGGACAGGGCGGCGCGCCAGGCGTCGAGACGTTGGGCAAGGCCCGTGTCGTTCAGCGCGAGGATTGCGGCGGCCATCAGGCCCGCATTTGCTGCGCCCGCGGCGCCGATCGCCATGGTGGCGACGGGATAGCCCTTGGGCATCTGCACGATGGAATAGAGGCTGTCGACGCCGGAAAGCGCCTTGGTCTGGATCGGCACGCCGATCACCGGCACACGGGTTTTGGACGCCATCATGCCGGGCAGGTGCGCGGCACCGCCGGCGCCTGCGATAATGACCTGCAAGCCGCGCCCGGCGGCGGCCTTGCCATAGGCCCAAAGCCGGTCTGGTGTGCGGTGGGCCGAGACGATTTTCGTCTCATAGGCCACGCCAAGCTCATCAAGGATGGTGGCCGCTTCGCGCATCGTGGGCCAGTCGGACTGGCTGCCCATGATGATGCCTATCTTCACGTCTGTCATGCCGACTCCCCGGGCGTGGGCTAGAGAGCGCGCACTATAGCCATCGCGTCCGGTCAGGCAATGATGTCCGGCGTCAGAACGTCCTCCAGCCGCGCAATCTGGTCTTTCAGGCCCAGTTTCTGCTTTTTAAAGCGGCGGAGGGTCAACTGATCGCCGCGCCCCGAGGTTTCCAGCACATGAATAGCCTCGTCCAGATCGCGATGCTCGCGACGCAGGACTTCGAGTTTGATGCGCAGCATCTCTTCAGAGTTCAGTTCCATCGGCGCGTTCATGGCGGTCTTTACAGGTGAGTCGGCGGTTACAGGTTCCGGAAATATAGCGATTTACCGGGGGTTGCGGGAAGAAATCTGCGCCGGGCGTGCCCTCTTGCGAAGGGCGCGCGGGTTTCCCATATTCAACGCATGGCTGCCGCTGTCGGGGCCATTCTGCACTGTCGCTTGACGCAAGGACATGGCCACATGACGAAACTGACCTTTGGATCCTACCCGTTCCTGCTGGGGTTTGAGCAGCTGGACCGTTTGGTGGAACGCACCGCGAAATCGGCGGGCGAGGGGTATCCGCCCTTCAATATCGAGCAAGCCTCGGACAATACCTATCGCATCACGCTGGCCGTCGCGGGGTTCCGCGAGGCGGATATGGCGATCACGGTCGAGGACCGCCAGTTGGTGATCCGCGGTCGGCAGGAGGATGAAGGCGAAGGCCGGGTGTTCCTGCATCGCGGCATCGCGGCGCGCGCGTTCCAGCGCAGCTTTGTGCTGGCCGAAGGGGTCGAAGTGGCGGGTGCCACGATGGAAAATGGTCTGTTGCACGTCGATCTGAAACGGTCGGTGCCCGAGGCGGTGGTGCAGTCAATCAAGATAACGAAAGCCTGAGGAGGTTTCGATGGACGTAAAATATGATTTCGGACCGGACGCGGGTGCGCGGATCGTTTATGTGCGCCCGGTAGCTGTCGCCTCGCTTTCGCCAGAGGTGCAGGCCGAGGCGGTTGGGATCGCGACGCTTTATGCGGTCTGTGACGCGGATGGCGAGCAGTTGGCGCTGGTGCGCGACCGCAAGCTGGCCTTTGCGCTGGCGCGTCAGAACGACATGGCGCCGGTGAACGCGCACTAAGGGCGGGTCCAGCGGAGACGCCTGCGGCGTCGTTGCTTTTATCTCGCCGCTGTTGCGGCTCGGGTAAGGTGAGTATTTCGGCCAAGAAGAAGCCAAGGCCCCGGGTGGGAGGCCTTGGCGGTGTTTCGGTCGTGGGCGCGATCAGCCGCGGATCAGGCCCATCTGTTCCAGTTTCAGCAGCACCTGATGGGCGCAGTTGTCGACGTCGATATTTTCGGTGTCGAGGACCAGTTCGGCCTTGGTCGGCGCTTCATAGGGGTCGGAGATGCCGGTGAATTCCTTGATCTTGCCTTCGCGCGCCAGTTTGTAGAGCCCTTTGCGGTCGCGGCGTTCGCATTCTTCCAGCGAGGTCGCAACGTGCACTTCGACGAAGGCGCCGTAGGCCTCGATCATTTCACGCACCGCGCGGCGGGTGGCGGTGTAGGGCGCGATCGGGGCGCAGATGGCGATGCCACCGTTCTTGCTGATTTCCGAGGCAACATAGCCGATGCGCTTGATGTTGATGTCGCGGTGTTCCTTGGAGAAGCCGAGTTCTGATGACAGGTGTTTGCGCACCACGTCGCCATCCAAGAGCGTCACCGGGCGGCCGCCCATTTCCATCAGTTTCACCATCAGCGCGTTGGCCACGGTGGATTTGCCCGAGCCGGAGAGGCCGGTGAAAAATACCGTGAAGCCTTGTTTGGAGCGCTGCGGGCGCGAGCGGCGCAGTTCTTGCACGACGTTCGGGAACGAGAACCATTCGGGGATTTCCAGCCCTTCGGCCAGACGGCGGCGCAGTTCGGTGCCCGAGATGTCGAGGATGGTGACGCCCGCTTCGACCTCGTCGCGCGGCTCGTATTGCGCGCGTTCCTGCACATAGACCATCTGTTTGAAATCGACCATTTCGATGCCGATTTCCGCCTGATGCTTGGCGAACAGCTCCTGCGCCTCGTAGGGGCCGTAGAAGTCTTGGCCGGCCGAGTTCTTGCCGGGGCCGGCGTGGTCGCGCCCGACGATCATATGGGTGCAGCCGTGGTTGCGGCGGATGATGCCGTGCCACACCGCCTCGCGCGGGCCGGCCATGCGCATGGCGAGGTTCAAGAGGCTCATGGTGGTAGTGGCGGCGGGGTATTGATCCAGCACCGCCTCGTAGCAGCGCACGCGGGTGAAGTGGTCGATGTCGCCGGGTTTGGTCATGCCGACCACCGGGTGGATCAGCAGGTTGGCCTGCGCCTCACGCGCGGCGCGGAACGTCAGTTCCTGGTGGGCGCGGTGCAGCGGGTTGCGCGTTTGGAACGCGACGATGCGACGCCAGCCGAGCTTGCGGAAATAGGCGCGCAACTCGTTGGGCGTGTCGCGGCGGCCTTTGAAGTCATAGTGCACGGGTTGCTGGATGCCGGTGACCGGGCCGCCAAGGTAAACCTTGCCTGCGGTGTTGTGCAGGTAGTTCACCGACGGATGGGCGATGTCATTGGCACCAAACACTTTTTCCGCCTCAAGATCCTTGTTGGGCACCCATTTGTCGCTGACCGACAGGATGGCAAGGATGACGCCTTCGGCATCGCGCAGCGCGATGTCCTGACCCGGCTCGATGCCTTCGGCGAATGCCTCGGTCACATCAAGGGTGATCGGCATTGGCCAGATCTCGCCCGTGGTGAGGTGCATGTTATCGACGACAGAGTCGTAGTCCGCCTCGGTCAGGAAACCCTTCAGCGGGTTGAAGCCACCGTTCATCAAAAGCTCAAGGTCGCAGACCTGACGCAGGGTAAGATCCCACGACGGCAGATTGCCCGCCTCGACCTTCAGTTTCTGGGCCGAGTCGTAGGAGACGTAGAGTTCCGGGATTGGGGCGAGGTTGTTCAGCATCACTTGGTTCCTGTGTTTCGGGAGGATGTAGGGGCTATCGGTGCCGGTCAGTTCGGCAAAAAGCGCGAGGTAATCGTTCAGTTTGGTGGCAAGAAAGCGGTCGGCAAGGCGGGCCTTTTCGGCAGCGCCGCGCGCGGTGACCGCATAGGCGAAGCGTTGGCGGCGATCAGGGCCGGGGCGGTCGGCGATATGCACCAGGCCGGCCTCGCTCGCCGCGCGCAGCTGCGCGTTGAGGTGGCCAAGGCTGATGCCCAAAGCGGCGGCGGTGGAGCGTTGGGAGGCATCCGGCGCCAGATCGAGTTGGCGCAGCAGGCGGAAAAGCTGGTTTTCCTCTGGCAACTCGGGTGTTTGATCGGGCGTGGGCATCGGCGGCTCATAATGTGTTCACGCGTGAACACATGTCACATCTGGTCCGCGCAGAAAAGAAAAATTTGCGTAGGGTTGTCGATGATGCAGCGGCTGTGGCGGCAATGCAAAGGCCCCGCGTCGGAAACGCGGGGCCTTTGGCGATCGGGCGAGGGCTTTTGGCGCTTAGGCGTGTTCGGCCAGCCAGCGTTCGGCATCCAGCGCCGCCATGCAGCCCATGCCCGCCGAGGTCACCGCTTGCCGATAAACGTGGTCGGTCAGATCACCCGCCGCAAAGACGCCGGGGATCGAGGTGTGGGTGGAACCGGGCGTGACCTTGACATAGCCGCCGTTGTGCAGCTCCAACTGATCCTTCACCAACTCCGAGGCCGGCGCGTGGCCGATGGCAACGAAGAAGCCTGCACAGGGCACCTCGGTGATCGCCCCCGTGGTCACATCCTTGGCGCGCACGCCGGTCACGCCCAGCGGCGTGTCATCCCCCACCACCGAGTCGATGGCGTGATTCCACAGCACCGTCACCTTGGGGTTCTTGAACAGCCGGTCTTGCAGGATCTTTTCCGCACGCAAGCTGTCGCGGCGGTGGATCAGCGTGACCTTGGAGGCGAAGTTGGTGAGGAACAGCGCCTCTTCCACCGCCGTATTGCCGCCGCCGGTCACCACGACCTCGCGGCCGCGATAAAAGAAGCCGTCGCAAGTGGCGCAGGCCGAAACGCCGAAGCCCTTGAATTTCTCTTCCGACGGCAGGCCAAGCCACTTCGCCTGCGCGCCGGTGGCAAGGATCACCGCGTCGGCGGTGTAGGTTGTGCCAGAGTCGCCAACGGCGGTAAACGGGCGCTTGCCAAGGTCGAGCGTCAGGATGATGTCCGAGATCACCTCTGCCCCCATCGCAACCGCGTGCGCTTCCATGCGCACCATCAGGTCGGGACCCTGCACCTCGGTGTCGCCGGGCCAGTTTTCCACTTCGGTGGTGATGGTCAACTGGCCGCCGGGCTGGATGCCCTGCACCAAAAGCGGCGACAGCATCGCTCTTGAAGCATAGACGGCGGCGGTATATCCCGCCGGTCCCGAACCGATGATCAGAAGCTTCGTGTGGCGCGTCTCGCCCATGGCTTACCCTCGCAATTTCGTGTCAGCCCCCGATATAGGGTGGCGCGGAGGACGGGGAAACCCCCCAGTGGGGCAGCAGTGCGGGGATGCGACATCGCAGGGGCCTTGCGTCAAGAAGTTGCGCAAGTGTGAAATATTATTGCGTATGGCGGGGCTATTTCGTAAGTTCCGGCCAAACCAGAGGGAATGACATGGCTGGAGCCAAACTCGATCCGATCGACCGGATGATACTGGCCGAATTGCAGGCCGACGGGCGCATGACGAACGTGGAACTGGCGAGCCGCGTTGGCATTTCCGCACCGCCCTGCCTGCGCCGGGTGCGCACGCTGGAAGAGGCGGGCTATATCCGCGGCTACCACGCCGACATCAACCCGCGCGAGTTGGGGTTTGAGGTGCAGGTTTTCGCCATGGTGCGTCTGCACAGCCAAGCCGAGGTCGATCTGTCGGCGTTCGAGCAGCGCTGCCGCGAATGGCCGCTGGTGCGCGAGTGTCACATGCTGAACGGCGAGATTGATTTCATCGTGAAATGCGTGGCCCCCGATCTTTCGACCTTTCAGACCTTCCTGACCGAAGGGCTGACCTCGGCGGCGAATGTCGCCTCGGTCAAGACATCGCTGGTGATCCGCTGCGCCAAGGATCAGCCCGGCGTGCCGTTCGAGGTGCTGGAAGAGCGTCTCGCCCGCAACGCCTGACGGCGGCGGGCCATTCAGGCGGCGCGCACGCGCAGGGGCGACGGGTTGCCCCGCGTGATGCCGAACCCGTGCAGAACGTTAGCGTTGGGGAACAGCGACAGGAACAGCGACCGCAGCTCTGGCGTCATGCGCAGCAGCTGCGACGGGTCGGGCCGGTAGCTTTGCAGCGCCAGGCCATTGGCCAGAACGGTGCGCGGCCCCGACAGACACAGGTGATAGGCGGTGATCGGCGCGACCGGCGTCAGCTCAATGATCGACTCGCCATCGGTCAAGCTGCCGGGCTCGACGAAATCGTTGTCCCGTCGCGACCAAACGCGCGCGCCGGTGCCCAACAGCAGATCCTGCATCGGGCGGCCGAAGCCCATCGCATCGGTGGTCAGCCGCACCAGCGGCTCTTTGCGCAGGGGCTGATCGTCGCGGTGCGGGTAAAGCATCAGATTGCCGATCCACAGCAGCGGTTCCGGCCCGTTTTCGGCGGTCTCAATCTGGTCGCCGGGCAGCAGGTCTTCGACGGCAACCGGACCGTTGGCGGTGGCAATCAAGGTGCCGCGGGCGATGGCGTTGAACGCGCTTTCAAACACCGGAATGGCAGGGGCAAGGCGGCTGAACTGCGTCGTCTCGCCCGTGGCGTTCAGGCAGGCGGCCTCGTATCTGCGCAACAGAGGTTTTGCGCGAGGCCGCCCTTCCGAGCGATCATCCAGTGTCGTGGCCTTTGACGCCTCGCACGATGAGGCCGCCAACGCGGTGTTGGCACGGTAGGGATAGCTCATGCGATCAGCCTTTCGGGCTAGGTCACATCTGCCCGGTCCCCACCGAAGGCGCAGAAAGACAGTTTACCCGTTCTTAATGCGGGATATGCTGCTGCGAAGTCAAATTATTTCAATTATTTACCTGAAATCAGACATAATCTTGGGTGTTTGGCGGTCACTGTTTCCAGCGCTGTGACGCTGCAAAATCGGGCGCGAATCACCGGCAAAACCGGGGGACAAACAACAAAACGGCCGCCGGGATTTCTCCGGTCGGCCGTGAAAATTCAGCGCCAAGGGCGGCGGGTTCAGCGCGCGGCGATCGCCGTTTTCGGCGGTTGCGCGACTGGCTTCAGCGCGGTGGGCATACGGCGATTGCCGCGCGCCCAAGGCATCGCGACTTGGGTTTCGGTGCTGGCGGCAAGAACCGACTTCATCCAGCGGCGTTCCTTTTTCATCGTCCTGCTCCTTCGCTTGTGCCTTGGCCGGACCCCACGCCCGATGCCTTTGACTGCGGGGGCGCTTGTGCCCCGTTGCAATCAAGATCGCCGCGCAATGCGGCCCGATGATGGCAAAACGGGCTATTTTTTGCGGCTGGCCCGCGCGCAAATAAGGCAAAGCGCGCGCTGCGTTTTATGGGGGTGCTCGCCTAACCCGGCATAATTCCGGCGGGAATGGGGCGCGGGCTGCCGCGATCGTGCCAGATTTGGCCCTCAGCGGCGCGAATCACCCCAGCCTAGAGCCGGATGATCGAGATCAGCCGCCCGTAATCCGCCTCGTGCGCGTGGACCGAGCGGCGGTAGCTGTAGAACTGATCCGGGCAGGCATAAGTGCAGTGCCGCGTCCACTCGGCGCGCCCGATCCCGGCGCTACGCAAGCGGTGCAGACCAAAGGCGGGCAGGTCGAACTGCACGCGGTCGCCGGTGCCGCCCGCAAAAAAGCGGCCATATTCCGGGTCTTCGGCCAGGAAGGTTTCCAGAAACTCCGGCCCCACCTCATAGGCGGCCTGACTGATGGTTGGCCCGATCACCGCCGCGATATCGCCGCGGTGCGCGCCCAGGGCCTCCATCGCGTCCAGCGTCGCCTCCAGCACGCCATCCAGCGCACCGCGCCAACCGGCGTGGGCCGCACCAATCACGCCCGCCTTGTGGTCGGCGAACAGCACCGGCTCGCAATCCGCCGTCAGAATCCCCAGCGCGAGGCCGGGCACCGCCGTCACCATCGCATCCGCATCGGTGCGCTGGGTCGGCATGGTGTCCAGCGTCACCACCGTCGCGGAATGCACCTGATTGACGGTGGCCAGTTGCGTCACCGGCAGGCCCATTGCCTGCGCCGCCCGTTCGCGGTTGATCGCCACCGTGTCGGATTGATCGGACGAGCCCACTCCGCAGTTCAGCCCCAGAAATATCCCGGACGAGGCCCCGCCCTTGCGGGTAAAGAACCCGTGGCGCAGCGGCGCAAGACTGTCGGCGGTCAGGATTTCAAGTGTCATGCTGCAAATCCGGGAGGCGGCAGAGTGCCCTTAGGGTGAAAAGCCATCGCTTTGAACACCGAACCCATTTCCGAGGGGTGGGTCAAGCGGCGATGTGCTGCCAGATGCGAGGTCAGCGCCGCACCGGTCAGATTTTGGGCCAAAGTCTCGGCGCGTGCCGCAATCCCCAGCCGCTCCAGCCAGATCCCCTGCGGCGTCAGTCGGCTATGCGCAACCTCGGGCGCGGCCAGCGCCAGCGCCTCGAAATCGACATGCGCGGTCAGGTCAGACTCGCCGGGGCGGGCGAGCGGGGCGATGTGCCCGTGCTGGCTAAGCGCCTGCAACGTGTCGCCCAGCGAATGCCAGTCGCCATAATCGATCACCAGCGCCGCGCCGCCGTGCCGCGCGATGCGACCCGCAATCTCTGCCATGATCGGTTGCGCGGCGGTGCAGGTCTCGACCAGATCGCCGGGTTTGGTATCGGCCAGCCGATGCGCCAGCGCGGCGAGCGGGGCAGGGGCGGACAGCCCAAAGGCCAGCGCCGCGCCATCCAGCCCCACCACCCGCTCGCGCCAGCCATTGGCATCGCGCAGGAATTGGCGGATCGGCAGCGCGTCAAAAAACTCGTTGGCAATCAGGTAAAGCGGCGCCTCTGGCAGGGCCGTGACGCTTTCCGCCCAGTGCACGTCAAACCGCGCCAGCGTTTCCTGTTGCCGCGCGCGCAACAGCGGCGAGGCCTCGATCAGATGCACCGATAGCGCGGCATGAAACCCCGGCACCCCGCGCGTGGCGCGCAAAATGTCGGCCATCAGCGTGCCGCGACCGGGGCCGATCTCTGCCAGCGTAATGCCATCGGGGCGGCCCTGATCCAGCCATGCGCCAGCAAGGCACAGCCCTGCCAGCTCGCCAAACATCTGGCTGATCTCCGGTGCGGTGGTGAAATCGCCCTGCACGCCGAACGGATCGCGGGTCGAATAATAGCCATGCGCCGGGTGCAAAAGGCACTCCACCATATACTCGGCCACGGTGATCGGGCCGGTTGCCGCGATGCGCCGCGCCAAAAGCTCGGCCAGCGCGGTCATGCGGGACGTGCGCGCCGCTTGCGCGCCCAGATCACGATGCCGATGCCCAGAAAGATCATGGGAATCGACAGAACCTGCCCCATGGAAAACCCGCCGAGCGAGCCGAAAGACACCACGTTGCCAAAGGGATTGGTCGGCGTGATGAACTCTGCATCCGCCTGCCGGAAGAACTCCACGATGAAGCGAGACAGGCCGTAACCCGCCACAAACACACCCAAAAGACTGCCCGGCGCGCGCAGCCAGTCGCGCCGCCACGCGAGGAACAACAGGATAGCGCCCAGAATCAGCCCCTCCATCCCCGCCTCATAGATTTGCGAGGGGTGGCGCGTGCAGATGGTCAGCCAATCCGGCCCGCAATCCTGCGCAGCCGCACCCGGAAACGCCACCGCCCACGGCATATGGCTTGGCCGTCCCCACAATTCGGCGTTCACGAAATTGGCAAAGCGGCCCAGCATCAGCCCCGGCGGCGTCGCCACCGCCATCACATCCGCCACTGACAGCATCGGGATCTTTTGCGCGCGACAGAACAGGATGCCCGCGACCATCACGCCCAGAAACCCGCCGTGGAACGACATGCCACCATGCCAGACCTGCAAGATTTGCGCGGGGTGAGCGAAGTAATAGCCCGGCTCGTAAAACAGCACAAAACCGATGCGCCCGCCCAGCACGACGCCAAGGATCACCCAGGTCAGCAAATCCTCGACCTGCCGCGCGGTCATTGGCGCGGCCCCCTGCGGCCACAACCGCGGCGCGCGGATCAGGCGCAGCACGATCTGCCAGCCGATCAGCAGGCCAGAGATATAGGCCAGCGCATACCAGCGCAGCGAGAAGGTGTAGCCCGCAAGCGTGACCGAGAAAATTTCGGGTGAAACGGGGGGGAAGGGGATGTAGCCGGTCATGGGGTCTCCTGTTGCCCGATACCTGCATTGCAGCCTGCGGCGAAGTCAACCTTGTGATCTGCCCCTCACGCACCATATAAGGCGAACGTGACCCCACGGAGGCCCCAATGCAGACCCGCAACAAGATGTTCGACGATATCTCGAAGCTGATGACCAACGCGATGGGCGTGGCACAAGGGGCCAAGACCGAGGCGGAGACCGCGATGAAAAGCTGGATGGACCGCTGGCTGGCTGATCGCAATTTTGTGACCCGCGAGGAATTCGACGCCGTGCGCGCCATGGCCCAGAAAGCCCGCGAGGAAAATGAGGCTCTGAAAGCGCGTCTTGCCGCGCTTGAAGCCGCCGCCAAGGCATAACCCCACGTCATAAATTGCAGAGCTGGCGCTAAAAAGCAGATTTGCGCCGCTGCCGGGCTTGCAGGTTGCTGCCCTTATTTCTATGGGTCAGATACCGCGAACCGCATATGTGCTTGGGATCACCGCCATGTCCTCCAATTTCAGGTTATCCCACGCATCCCGTTTTCGTCCGTTTGCCCGCGCGGTGTGGTTGCGCTACGCCAGTGCGCGCCGCACGGTTCGCAACACCGAGCTGATGCAAATCGCCATCTGCGCCGTGGTTGGCGTCGTTGTCGGTTTGGCGACGGTGGGCCTGCGCGATCTCGTCTCGCTGTTGCATCGCATCGACTTCAATCTGGTCTATGGCGCGTATCTCAGCGCGCAGGACCATGTTGATTTTTTGCGCATCATGATCGTGCCGGCGCTGGGCGGGCTGATCCTCGGCGTCGTCACCCTTGTCATCCAAAAATACCGCCCCACCGAGATGGTTGACCCCATCGAGGCCAACGCGCTTTACGGTGGCAACCTTTCGCTGTCCGACTCGGTGCGGATGACCGGCTACACAGTGATCTCGAACGCCTGCGGTGCCTCGGTCGGGATGGAGGCAGGCTATAGCCAGCTTGGCTCCGGCATCTTCGCCTGGGTCGGAAGCTACTTGCACCTGCGGCGTGAAGATCAGCGCACCATGGTCACCGCCGGCGCCGCCGCCGCGATTGCTGCCGCCTTCAACGCGCCCCTTGCCGGCGCATTTTATGGCTTCGAGCTGGTGCACGGCAGCTATACCCCCCGCCTTCTGGCCCCGGTCATTGCCGCCTCGCTGGGCAGCGTGCTGATGGTGGGTCTGCTTGGCCCCGACGTGCCGCTGTTCGCGATCTACAGCGGCTTCAAGATCCCGCAGTCGCACTACCTTCTGTTCATCGTGATGGGGGTGTTGGCCGCCGGGCTTGGCATTCTGACGATGAAATCGGCCACCTGGGTTGAACGCGCCATCCGCGCCGCCAAGATCCCGGTCTGGGCGCGTCCTGCCATCGGCGGCATCATCCTCAGCCTGTTTGCCCTCGGCTCGCCGCAGGTGCTGGGCAGCGGCCATGGCGCGATCGAGGTGCATCTGGAAACGCAATGGGCGCTGCTGCCTCTGGTGCTGTTGCTGTTCGGCAAGGTGATGGCCTCTGCCGCCTCGCTGGGTGCCGGGTTTCGCGGCGGCCTGTTCAGTTCCTCGTTGTTCCTTGGCGCGCTGTTGGGGGCGGTCTGCGTCAAGCTGCTGGGCTATCTCGATCCCGGCATTCTGGGCGAGCGTTCGGCCTTCATGCTGGTCGGCATGGGGGCGGTCGGCACCGCGATCATCGGCGCCCCCTTCACCATGATCTTCCTTGTGCTGGAGGCGACCGGCGACTTCGCCGTCACCGCAGGCGTGCTGATCGGCGTTTTGGTCGCGGGCACCATGGTGCGGCTGACCTTCGGCTACTCGTTCTCGACCTGGCGCTTCCACCTGCGCGGCCTGCCGCTGCGGGGTGGCCATGACATCGGCTGGATCGCCGATCTGACGGCGCAACGCATGATGCGCTCTGACGTGCGCATGGTGCCTGCCAGCATGCATGTCGAGGATATGCGCGAGGCGATCCCGCTGGGCTCGAAGAAATGGCTGTTCGCCACCGCCGCCGATGGTTCCTATGCCGGCGTGATCGACGTCTCGACCGTGCATGACCCCGAGATTACCGAGCTTGCGCAGCATCTGGTCGCGGCCGACCTGACCACCTGCAAGGGCTGCTACATGCTGCCCGGCGACGACATCCGCACCGTGCTGAAGAAATTCTCCGAGGCGCAGTCAGAGACGCTGCCGGTGGTGCGCTCGCCCACCGACCTGCGCATTCTGGGCACCTTGTCCGAGGCTTATTGCCTCAAGCGCTACACCAACGAGTTGGAACGCCAGCGCCGCGACGATCTGGGCATGTCGAGCATCTGACGGGGCAGGGCCCCACCCTCACCCCGCATCGTCAGGGCGCGGCACGAGGCTTAGCGCGGGTTTCGGCACTTCCCCCGCCTCAGCCCGCTCCCGCGCCTCCGCCTCGGCCTTCTCCGCATCCCGCTGGGCGAAGAAAGCCGCCAACGCCGCCTCGCGCGAGGTATCTTCCATCCACGTCGCGCCGGGCTTGGGCGGGTAGCCGCCCTTCACCTCGTTCTCCTCGGCTGACTTCGCCAGATTGTAGGTCTGCGCGCCTTTCAGGATATGCGCCATCTTGGCCAACACAAACGCCAGCATCACCTCGTTCATGCGCGCCTGAAACCCCGACCCGGTGGCGCGAAAGAATTTCGTCACCCGCTTGTCCACCAGCAGCGTCACCCGTTCCTTCGGCCCGTCGCGCCCGCTCAGGTCTTCCGACATTTCGCGCCATGCGCTCGGCAGGCCGATGCCGTCGCGCCACAGGATGTTGTGAATATCCCACTCCAGCCGCCGCATTACATCGGCAAAGGCGTAAAAGGCCGCGCCCTCGGCCTGATTGAATTTGCGGAACAGTTCCATGATGTTCTCCCCGATCTGCACCGGAAAACTGTCGCCAATTTTCGTTAATTTGCGCTGCATACGGCGTGCGCATGAAATACATACGATTGCTGCATGAAAAACATATGCCTTGACTTACAGGTCAAACGCGCCCATTTGACCCGCAGTCGAGACCGCTGCCGCGTGAGCAGCCGGACCACTCTGGTCCCCGTCCGGCGAAAAATTCCACCGGTTCCCACCTCACGCAGGGGTTCCGCGGCTGCCAGGCAAAGCCCGGCCATGCCGCACCCATGCAACCTGTCTGGCCCCCTGCGGGACGCCGGGCCATAGTGCCTTGAAAGGCCATATTTTGACGACTTTTGAATCCCTCGGGTTGAACGCAACCCTTTTGAAAGCTCTTGAAAAACAAGAGTATACCACCCCGACCCCGATCCAGATCGAGGCGATCCCGCATGTCATGGAGGGCCGTGACATCATGGGTCTGGCGCAGACCGGCACCGGCAAAACCGCCGCGTTTGGCCTGCCGCTCTGCCACCGCCTGATGGAAATCGGCAAGTCGCCCGAGCCGAAAACCGTGCGCGCCCTGATCCTTGCGCCGACCCGCGAACTGGTCAACCAGATTGCTGACAACCTGATCGGCTTCACCCGCGGCACCCATCTGAAGGTCGCAACCGTGGTCGGCGGCTCCTCGATCCACATTCAAACCACCCGCCTCGCCCGCGGCACGGATTTCCTGGTAGCCACCCCCGGCCGCCTGCTGGATCTGTTGGAGCGTCGCGCCTTAACCCTTGAATACACTAAGTATTTGGTGCTGGACGAGGCTGACCAGATGCTTGACCTCGGCTTCATCCACGCGCTGCGCAAGATCGCGAAATTGCTGTCGCCGCGCCGTCAGACCATGCTGTTTTCGGCCACCATGCCGAAACTGATGGAGGAGTTGGCGCAGTCCTACCTGACCGAACCCGTCCGAGTGCAAGTCGCCCCGCCGGGCAAAGTTGCCGACAAGATCACCCAGACCGTGCATTTCACCACGCAGGGCGACAAGGCGACGCTGTTGCGCGAATACCTTGCCCAGCACCCCGAAGAAATGGCGCTGGTGTTTGGCCGCACCAAGCATGGCTCTGAAAAGCTTATGAAATTGCTGGTGACCTGGGGTTTCTCCGCAGGCTCGATCCACGGCAACAAAAGCCAAAGCCAGCGCGAACGCACGCTGAAATCGTTCCGTGAAGGCGAGTTGAAGGTGCTGGTTGCCACCGACGTCGCCGCGCGCGGCATCGATATTCCCGGTGTGCGCCACGTCTATAACTTCGATTTGCCGAACGTGCCGGAAAACTACGTTCACCGCATCGGCCGCACCGCCCGCGCCGGTGCCGAGGGCCGCGCCGTGGCCTTCTGCTCTCCCGCCGAGATGGGCGAGTTGCGCGCCATTGAAAAGACGATGAAAATCACGATCGACGTGGCGGGCGGCTCGCCCCATATCGACACCGGCCCCGCGCCGAAGCAGCAGCCGCGCGGTCGCAGTGGCGGTGGTTATGCCGGGCAAAAACCGGCTGGGAAGCCCGGAACTGGCGGCGCGCGTCGCCCCCAGCAGGGCCGCCCGCAGCGCCGCACCCGCGCCGCCTGAGCGTGCAAAACATTGGCTGATCCGGGTGCCGGATCAGCCTGTCCCTTCTTCCAGGTTCAGCTTCATTTCCAGCAGAACCTGTTGAATTGCCAAGGTTTCTTGCAAAAGCCTCTTGGTCTCGTTCACCGAGATCACGCCGTCCTCGATGGCTTGGTTATACTCAGCCATCAGCATCGCAAAGCGCTGCGACAGCTTCACCACATCGGCATTGACGCCGCCTTTGGTGACATTGGGATGCTCATGTCCATAAGACATCGTGATCCCGCGTAAATCGGCCAGCGCTGCCGTCACATGTGGAAACTTCGCCGCCGCTTCCAGCGCGGCCACAACGTCAATCGGCATGAAACGATCGGCATGTTCGTCGTTGTCAGAGTAATACCGCCCAAGAGTGGCCTTTGAGCGCCCGGTGAGCGCACAGGCCGCCTCGATTCCGACATCCTTGACCAAGGCTTCGGAATGTTTCTTCAAATAACCACTGATCGACATCGCTACTCCATTCCGCTGACCCGACTGTGGGGAAATCACACGGCTTTTTCCCATTAATCTGATGGCAGGAGTTTGTCATTTACAAAGATGTTCCGGATGTTCGGAACAGTATCGAGTGGCCGGAATCCCGGTGCCGGTTTGCTGGGGTCCGTTGTATTCCTGCCTAACCGGGGATGGTGGGGTCGGTGTAGTGCGACAGTCGTGTGGCGGATCAGTTGTGTTGAAGAGTGCTGGCAGGTTCCGGTTTTCCCCGGGTGCAAACCCAACCGGAGCCTGCCTTTTTCGCCCGGCTTGAATCCCCCCGGCGGCTTGGGCTAATTGCGGGCATGGCAAAGCTCTATTTCAACTATTCGACCATGAACGCGGGCAAATCGACGCTGCTGTTGCAGGCGTCGCACAATTACCGTGAACGGGGTATGGCGACCTACTTGATTACCGCGCGTTTCGATAATCGCGCGGGCGATGGTCGCATCGCGTCGCGCATTGGCATCGGCGAGACTGCTGATACGTTCGAGCCGGGCGAGGACCTTTTTGCCAAGATAAAGGCGGAACTGTCACGCCGCCGGGTGGACTGCATTTTCCTGGATGAGGCGCAGTTTCTGGCGAAAGATCAGGTCTGGCAACTGGCCCGCGCCGTCGATGATCTTGGTGTGCCGATCATGGCTTATGGTTTGCGCGTCGATTTCCGGGGCGAGTTGTTTCCGGGGTCCGCGGCCCTACTCGCGCTGGCGGATGAGATGCGCGAAGTGCGCACGATCTGTCATTGCGGGAAGAAGGCGACGATGGTGGTGCGCAAGGGGCCGGATGGCGCCGTGCTGAAGGACGGCGCGCAGGTGCAGATCGGCGGCAACGAAACCTATGTGTCGCTGTGCCGCCGCCATTGGCGCGAAGCGACGGGCGACCTGACAAAGGGCTAAGCCGCGCTATTTGTGATACGGTTCAGGTGGTTAGGCAGGGGTCAGACCGCGTTCGGCAAGCTGCGTCCCTCGACGAAGGCGATCAGGTTATCGACCGCCATCATCCCCATCGCTTCACGCACCTCCAGCGCGGCCGTGCCAAGGTGAGGCAACAGCACCACATTTTCCAGCGCGCGCAGGGCTTCGGGCACCTTCGGCTCGAGCTCATAGACGTCAAGCCCGGCCCCCGCGATCTGGCGCGCTGTCAACGCGGCGATCAGTGCCGCCTCATCAACGATGTCACCGCGCGCGATGTTGATCAGGTGGCCGGTTGGTTTCATCGCGGCAAGCGCATTTGCGTCAATCAGATGCCGCGTTGCGGGTGCGCCGGGGACGGCGACCACGACCACATCAGCCGCCGCCATCACCTCGGTCAGTGAGCCGAGTTGCCGCGCCGGAACCCCCGCATCTTCGACGGGCGAGCGATTGAAAAACACCACCGCCATCCCAAAACCGTGGTGGCTGCGCCGCGCGATGGCCTTGCCGATGCGCCCCATTCCGACGATGCCCACCGTTTTGCCAGTCAGGTGCAGGCCCAGCATCTGCGTCGGATGCCAACCGCGCCACGCGCCGCTGCGCACCAGACGTTCGCCTTCGCCCGCGCGGCGCGCGCTCATCAGCATCAGCGTCAGCGCGATGTCGGCGGTGGCGTCGGTGACCGCACCGGGGGTGTTCGTCACCGCAACACCAGCCGCCTTGGCAGCGGCCACGTCGATGTGGTTATACCCCACGCCGAAATTGGCGAGCAGTTTGCAGCGCGGTTGTGGCACGGTGGCAAAGGCCGCGGCGTTGAACATATCGCCGAGGGTGGGCAGCACGAGATCATAGCCGCGCAGCGCTGCCGTGATTTCTTCCGGCGTCAGGGGTTGCGTATCATCGCGCAGGGTGACGGCGAAATGCTCTGCTGCGCGGGCCAGCACGGTATCAGGCAGATGGCGGGTGATCAGAAGCGTCTGCATCAATAGAGCCTGCCGCCCAGCGGCACGTCATGTCCCGGTGACAGCAGCACGACCTCGCCCTCTTCGTCGGGCACGCCCAGCACCAGCACCTCTGACATCACCTTGCCAATTTGGCGCGGCGGGAAGTTCACGACGGCCATGACCTGCCGCCCGATAAGCCCTTCTGGTGTATAGTGTTTGGTGATCTGCGCCGAGCTGCGCTTTTCCCCGATGTCGGGCCCGAAATCGACCCAGAGCTTGATGGCGGGCTTGCGTGCTTCGGGGAAGGGTTCGGCGCGGGTGATGCGCCCGACGCGGATATCGACCTTCAGGAAGTCGTCAAATGCGATGGTCATTTGCCCAACTCCCGTCCGCGATCTGCGGCGGCTTTTACCGCCCGCGTCATCAGCGCCGGAAATCCGGTGTCGGGGTCCATCAGAACCTTGAGCGCCGCCGCCGTGGTGCCGCCGGGAGAGGTGACGTTGACGCGCAGTTGCGCCGGGTCATCGGTGGACAGCATCGCAAGGTGCCCCGCGCCGGCCACCGTCGCCTTGGCAAGCCGCATGGCGAGGTCGGCGGGCAATCCCTCGGTTACGCCAGCCGCCGCCAGCGTCTCGATCAGGTGAAAGACATAGGCGGGGCCAGAGCCGGACACCGCCGTCACAGCGTCCATCTGATGTTCGCCGTCCAGCCGCAGCGTTTCGCCTACCGCCGAAAGCAGCACCTCTGCCAGCGCCATGTCGGCCTCGGTCGCACGCGCGTTGCCGGTCAAGGCCGTGATGCCACGCGCGACGGCGGCCGGGGTGTTCGGCATGGCGCGGATGATCGGCGTCTGGGCGCCAAGTACCTGTTCATAATGCGAAATCGGCGTGCCAGCCGCGATCGACAGAAACAGCGTTTTGCCGTTGCCCATCGCCTTCAGCCGGGGCAGGGCCTCTGCCATCATCTGCGGCTTCACCGCGATCAGGACGATTGCCGGGGCGGCGGGAAGGTCGGCGTTAAGATGCAGGCCCTTGGCGGTCAGCGCGGACAGCCACTCTGACGGATGTGGATCGAGAACCCAGACCGAGTCCGCCGGAAGCCCTTGCTTCAGCCAGCCTTCCAGCATGGCCGACCCCATCTTGCCGCACCCCAAAAGCACCAGCCCTTGGCGGCTAACCGTATCCATCGTCATCGCAACTCCTCGTCCTTCGCGTTCGGGCGAAGACTAGGCGCGGCCGTAAGCCTCTGCAATGGCGACATTCATGGCTTGTGCCGGGGTTTGATCGGCCCAGGCGACGAGTTGGAAGGCTGGATAGAACCGTTCGGCGCTTGAGACGGCGGCGGTTATCAGGCGGTCGATCTGCTCGGGGCCCGCAACTTGTCCACCGGCAAGCACAAGGCCGTAACGCCAAACCATCAGGCGTTGCTCTGCCCAGTAAGTAAAGGCCCCGGCCCAGCACATGTCATTGGCTTTGTTAAGTGTTTCGTAAAGCTCGCCCATGCGTTTTTCGGGTGGTTCCATCTCGAAGGTGCAGATCAGACGCAGGGTTTCGTCCTGCGCGGACCAGGCGAGCGTGATCGAATAGGTGCGCCATTGCCCCTCGACAGCCATGGCGATTTGATCCTCGGTGATGCGGTCGAAATTCCACGCATGGTGTTCGGCGAGCGTTTCGACAATATCTATGGGGTGGAGGTCGTCGGTGTGAAGGAATTCTTCTGCAAGTGACATGCCCGGCCTCTTCCAATTTAGCTTCTGATGGGCCGAGACCCACAAGACGCTGGGTGCCTTTACAAGGATCGGCAGGTTTATACCTTGATCCTTACTAAATATGGTGTGCGCAAAGAGGAAGCCTGTAAAGCAATTTCTTGCTAAATCTTCTGTGGACAATGTAGCGCTTGTTGTAGCACGACAGCAGAGTCTGCACGGTTTGACACCAGAACCTGCAGCAGACGGATTTTGCCTCTGACACCTCGCTCGGCCCCAATCTGAATGATCAGAAGTGGCGATCAGCATGGATAGGTAAAGGGGTGTTTAACTGTTGGTTGAAGGGTCAGCATTGAACACTTTGCGATGGACCAACCTTGCGACATGCTCCTGAGTTGAACGCAGAGATTCGGAGAAACATATGACCGGTCAAAAAAGTAAGCCACCAGGGGAGGGGGGTATTTCGCTGAACGCGCAGCAGCCCATCCTCGGATTGGACTCTTCTCAACCTTTGGTCCGCGCATCACAACCGGCTGCTAAACCCCTAGGCCCATCGGCGCAACCAACCCCATCCACATCCAAGCCACCAAAGACCAAACCCTAGGTTGTCGTGCGTATCTTGATCTCAGCAATCATACTTGCTGGCACGTACGTCATTTCTGTCCCAAAAATTTCGTCGTGGAAGTCACGCTCGGTCCAGTCTTCGCCTGCTTTGTTTGTATAGTCTGTGACAAACATGGCCACTGAACCATCTTCGCCGAGCACGCAGGGACCGGCTTGATACTGTCTGAAGCGATCCAAGTCGTCGCACATCAGGCTGCGCCCATCGGTCAGTCGCAAGACAAGCTGTGTGGGAGAGAATTTGCTTTTGTGACGTACCGTGTCCCAAGCGCTGAGATAGCGATCTGACCCGGACACTCTCGCGTAGCGCATGAAATCAAACCAGCATTGCTCCCCCCATTTGCGCCAACATGCAGCCACAGCCATTGAAATCGGAATTCCGAGAAAGCCGAAGGTTAGGCTTGCAGTCTTGTTGTGAACGAAATGTGCAAATCCCGCGCTAGCGAGAACGATCCACGCCTGAGCGACCAGTGCAAAAACCAAAGTGAGAAACACTATGTCCATTGGTCCGTGGGGGCGATCCTTGCCTACGTAAGCAACCCGATAGCCAAGATAACCCGCGACCAAGACGGTCAGAGTACCCAATGGCAAGGTGAGCAGCGCCTGGATGTCGGTCATAGTGGTTCCTTCTCTTATCTCGCAGTATTCATAAGCGACTTAATCAACGGCTCCAGTATCGAGTCGCTTCTCGCTCACGAAGTCCATGAAAAACTCCTGAGGTCCACGTTCGGATTTATCGCAATGTTCATGGCTTGGGCGTCGGCGGCTGACATGCAACTTCATTCCCGTCCTGATTTCGTGGTATCGTTCGATCCGAACCTTTGTCCGGAGGCCGCATGGTCGACATCGCTCAAGCCATTGGCCTCGCCGCGACGGCCGCATCGGGGCTGTCCAGCGCAACCTCGATCGCGCAGAAGCTCAAGGACATTATGGGGAGCAAGAAAGGGCCGGCCATTGAGGTTCAGGCGCTGGTCTTGGATCTCTACAATCATCTGATCGATGCCAAGCGAGGTCAGGCGGCGCTCGAAGATCTCTTGCGTGATCTGCAGCGCGAGCAGCGTGAGCGGGATGAGTTTGCCACAGAGACTGCGCGCTACGAGCTTGCAGATACGGGGCGCGGCGCGGCGGTCTACAAGCTCAAGAAGGACGATCGCTCGGGTGAGCCAGATCACTGCATTTGCCCCGCCTGCCATGCAAAAAGACATAAGTCGATCCTGCAACCAAACCCGGATGGCGGTAATTTTATGTGGTGCTCGATGTGCGGCGCTCGCTATGCCAGCGCCGATCGTGACGCGGGGTCCGGCATCCGCTTCGGCAGGGTTCGCCGTGACCTTGGCACAATCGACGATTTTTGAACCGCGTTTCATCGGTATCCCTCTCATCCCTTCCTGTCGCGACAGGAGTTCCGCAAGTTTATACCATTTAACCGATCTTCACGCGCAGGCTGCCGGCACCCGTTGTGGTGACCAAGAGGCCGCGCTCGCTTACTGTCCCTTTTGACTGCACAGTCACACCGGCATCGGCCGCGACGACGGTAAACGGTTTGCCGCGAAGGCGCGGTGCAAGCGGAATCCAGTGGTTTGACAGCGCGGCTCCGGTGTTCCAGATTAACGTGTCGCCGCCACCATTCGGATAAACCACCTTCACGCGCGCTGATGGATCATCATTGGGATTAAACGGGCCAAACCAGCCGCTTCCCTCAAAGTAATCCCCGGCCGACGCGGCCCTGTTAACAATGAACTCGGGGTACATTTTATTGGCGCCCGAGATGAAGCCAGCTTTGACGGAAGAGTTTGCCGCGCGGGCGGCGTCGGACGTGTCGGCCGCCGGATCGTATCCCATTGCCCAACCCCGTACCGCGCTGCCACCGACCATAACAATTTGTGCGAAGAGGTCCGGCGGCAGGGAAGGATCAGCCCAATGCGCGGCGTCAAAGGAATATTGCAGGGTATTTGTCGAGATATCGGGAAGAGTGCCAAAATCGAGCGGTGTTGTAGATCCGCCGTCTTCTGGAATGGGCCCGGAAAGGCGATTGACGAAGGCATGCATCGTTTCGGTCGCCGGGTTAAAATAGCGCACCTGAGACTGCTGGCCGCCGACCAGGTTCAAATACCCATCCTGCAGCATGCGCAGACCATAGACGAAGCCCCAGACGCCTTCGGGATTGATCCTGTAGTGAAGCGAAATCTCGACCTGACCGGCAATCCCTGGATCGATGTAGTTAACCGCCGAGGCACCAACGTGTGCCGCCAGAAAGTTCATAAGACTGACTGGATTCGGCACAACATGAGTTTCCGCGATCTCAAGCTCGGTGAAAGAGTAGATCCCAGGGGCGGAGATCTCGCTGCCGTCGATAAAAATCTTGCGCGTCAGCGATTGTTTTGCGGGCTTGATCTGAGCCTGTACGTCTGACGCAATGGTGATTGCGCCGGTGTGAAGGGCACCGGAAACATGGGTCAGCGTCGCGCCACCGACGGCCCCGGTCGCAATCGACCAAAGGTCATCACTGGCGGCCGTATTTTTCGCCGTCACCAACACGGCATTTACGCCAACAATAGCCGTCAGCTGATAGAGGGCGCCCACCGAGTTTTGCCACCAGGAGCCCAAATCCGGAATCGTCTTCCCGTGCGCGGTAGCGCCGATCTGACGTGAGATGATGCCGTGGTTTCCGGAGAGATACATTCCGTTGATCATGAACGGGGGCATATCGTCCGATTGGATCACGTGAAGGGCTGCGCTGCTATAGGCCTTGAACATCCACGCCCAGGCGGCAATCCGGGCGATGCCGGAGCGCAGTGAGATACCCGACTTGGCTTTGATGCGGGCGAAGATGAACTTGAAAGGCGCGAGCGGAATGCGTTCGCCGTTTTCGCCAATCTGCAGGGGCGTTGCCCGATCATGCATTTCAAAACGGAACCAGCGTGGATCGCGCAGTTCCAGGCGCGCCGGCTGCCACTCCCCTTCCGAGGTATCCCAGATGATCTCGGTAAAGCTGTAACCCTTCTGCCGTCGGCACAGAGTCGTG